>NZ_VFOP01000001.1:3000000-3600000 GCF_006716185.1 Ornithinicoccus hortensis
GCCGTGAAGGCGCTCTTCGACCCACACGGGATCATGAACCCGGGCCGGGTCTACCCGCTGACCTGAACCGCGCGGCCAGCGCCGACCCAGCCCGGGTGGGCGATCACCGCCGGCCCAGGGCCTCCGCGGCGTCGTGGCCCTCGCCGCCGGCGCTGCCTGGGCGGACCTCATCCATCGTCGCGATCTCACCTCGCCCGTAGGCCGCGAGCTTGCCGCTCTTGCGGTCCTCCAGGAACTCCTTCATCTCCTTCTTGATGACCGGGAGCAGCATGTACACCCCGAGGATGTTCACGAAGCCACAGACGAACAGGAAGGCATCGGCGAAGCCGAGGACCTCGGTGAAGGACAGCACACAGCCGGCCACGGTGAGGCTCAGGAAGACGATCCGGTAGACCAACGTGGAGGTCTTGCTGCGGCCGAAGAAGAAAGCCCACGCCTGGTTGCCGTAGTAGGACCAGGTGATCAACGTGGAGATCGCGAACAGGGCCACCGCGAGCGCGAGCACGTACGGGAACCACCCGATGACAGACTCCATCGCGTCGGAGGTGACCGTCACCCCGCCGCCGTACTCGTAGTTCTCGTCGGCGGCCAGCGCCTCCCGCGTCTCGTTGTAGAACGCGGTGTCGGCCATGGTGATGGTCAGCGCCGTGATGGTGCAGATGATCACGGTGTCGATGAACGGCTCGAACAGGGCGACGAAGCCCTCGGAGACCGGCCGACGGGTCTTGACCGCCGAGTGGGCGATCGGTGCCGAACCGAGGCCGGCCTCGTTGGAGAAGAACGCCCGCTGCATCCCGACGATCAGCACGCCGATGAACCCGCCGGTCAGGGCGTCGGGGTTGAATGCGCCGGTCACGATGTCCAGTAGACCGCTGGGGATGCGGGAGGCGTTGCCCAGGATCACGGTGAGGCAGGCCAGCACATACATGATGCCCATGAACGGGACCAGCCGGCTGGTCACCGCACCGATCGACTGGATGCCGCCGATGATGACCAGGCCGATCAGGGCGGCCAGGACGAGGCCGAAGATCACCCCCGCGCCGGGGTTGGCCAGGAAGCTGTCCTCACCACCGGTGACGTTGACCACCTGGGCATAGGTCTGGTTGGCCTGGAACATGTTGCCGCCGCCGACGCCGAAGAACAGGATCGCGATGGCGAACAGGCCGGTCAGACCGACGGAGACTGGTTTGGGGAACTTGCGGAAGGCCACCGGCAGGTACTTGAACGGGCCGCCGGCGACGGTGCCGTCCTCGTACACGTCCCGGTACTTCACACCCAGGGTGCACTCGGCGAACTTGGTGGCCATGCCGAACAGGCCGGCCAGGATCATCCAGAAGGTGGCCCCCGCACCACCGAGGGTGACCGCGGCCCCGACGCCGGCGATATTGCCCAGGCCGACCGTCCCGGACACGGCCGACGTCAACGCCTGGAAGTGCGGGATCTCCCCCGGGTCGTCCGGGCGGGAGAACTTGCCGCGGATCGTGTCGAAGGCGGTCGGGATACCCCGTGCCTGGATGAAGCCCAGGTAGCAGGTGATGATGATGGCGCCGGCGACCATCCAGATGACCACCCAGGGCATCGGGAACCATTCCGGCGACCAGAAGATGATCTCGTTGGCCCAGTAGTTGAGGGGCTCGAAGACGGCGTTGGCCCCGTTGTCGATCTTCTCGAGGATGCCCGGTTTGTCCGCTGCGTCCGTCGCCGGCAGGAGAAGCCCTGGAAATGTCATGGGCGCTAACCAACTCCCCCTGGCGTTGCGGGGCAACCCCCTACTGCCGTCTTGACCAAATCGTAATCTTCCCAGTGGTCACCGACGGCACACGTCGGAGCACCCCCGCGCCTCTGGGACAATGCGGCTATGACGAACTCCCCCACTCCATCCCTGCGTCCGGCCCGGCTGCCGGACAAGCCGACCGTCGACGGCCTCGAGGAGAAGTGGGCGCAGGTATGGCGCGAGCAGGACACCTACGCGTTCGACCGGGAGGCGGCGCTGCAGGCCCCCCGGGAACGCATCTTCGCGGTGGACACCCCGCCGCCCACGGCCAGCGGCAGCCTCCACCTGGGCCACGTCTTCGGCTACACGCAGGCCGACTGCCTGGCCCGCTACCACCGGATGACCGGCAAGCACGTCTTCTACCCGATCGGCTGGGACGACAACGGGCTGCCGACGGAGCGTCGGGTGCAGAACTACTACGGCGTGCGCGGTGACGCGACGCTGCCGCACGACCCGGACTTCACGCCCCCGCACCGGGGCGGGGATGCCAAGTCCGCCAAGGCCGCCAACCAGGTGCCGATCGGCCGGGCCAACTTCATCGAGCTCTGTGAGGAGCTCACCGTCCTGGATGAGCAGACCTTCGAGGACACCTTCCGCCGGCTCGGGCTGAGCCTGGACTGGAACGTGCAGTACCGGACCATCGACGACCGTTCCCGGGCCGTCGCCCAGCAGGCCTTCCTGCGCAACCTGGCCCGTGGGGAGGCCTACCAGGCCGAGGCGCCCGGGCTGTGGGACATCACCTTCCAGACGGCGGTCGCCCAGGCCGAGCTGGAGGCCCGCGACTACCCGGGCCACTACCACCGGGTCGCCTTCCACCGTCCCGACGGCGAGCGGGTCTACATCGAGACCACCCGGCCGGAGCTGGTGCCCGCGGTGGTGGCGCTGATCGCCCACCCCGACGACGAGCGGTATGCCGGGTTGTTCGGCAGCACCGTACGCTCCCCCCTGTTCGGGGTCGAGATCCCGGTGCTCGCCCACCCGTTGGCGGAGATGGACAAGGGCGCCGGCATCGCGATGTGCTGCACCTTCGGTGACCTCACCGACGTGCAGTGGTGGCGCGAACTGTCGCTGCCGACCCGCTCGGTGGTCACCCGCAACGGGCGGCTGCAGGCGGAGGTGCCGCACTGGTTGGCCGACGGTCCCGGCGCGGACCTGTATGCCGAGGAGCTGGCCGGCAAGACCACGTTCAGCGCCCGCGCCGCCGTGGTCGAGGCGCTGCGGGCCTCCGGCGATCTGGACGGGGAGCCGACCGCGACCCAGCGCAAGGCCAACTTCTTCGAGAAGGGCGACAAGCCGCTGGAGATCGTCACCAGCCGGCAGTGGTACATCCGCAACGGCGGCAAGGAGGAGGACCTGCGCACCGACCTGGTGGGCCGCGGCGACCAGATCGACTTCCACCCGGCGTTCATGCGCTCGCGCTACCGCAACTGGGTCGAGGGGCTCAACGGCGACTGGCTGATCAGCCGGCAGCGCTTCTTCGGGGTGCAGTTCCCGGTCTGGTACGCCGTGGACGCCGAGGGCGAGACCGACTACGAGACGGTGCTCACCCCGCAGGAGGGGCGGCTCCCGGTCGACCCGGTGACCGACGTCCCGGACGGCTACACCGAGGACCAGCGGGACCAGCCGGGCGGCTTCACCGCCGACACCGACGTGATGGACACCTGGGCCACCTCCTCGCTGTCCCCGCAGATCGCCGCCGGCTGGCCGGTGGCCGACCACCCGGACGGCACGCTGGGCAACGACCGCGACCTGTTCGCCAAGGTCTTCCCGTACGACATGCGGCCCCAGGGCCACGACATCATCCGCACCTGGCTGTTCGCCACCGTGGTCCGGGCGCACTACGAGCACGACTCGGTGCCGTGGAGCGACGCCTACATCAACGGCTGGATCCTGGACCCGGACCGCAAGAAGATGTCCAAGTCCAAGGGCAACGCCACCACCCCGCTGGGGATGCTGGAGGAGCACGGCACGGACGCCGTCCGCTACTGGGCGGCCGCGGCCCGGCCCGGGGTCGACACCGTCGACGACCCGGCCCAGATCAAGGTCGGGCGACGGCTGGCGATCAAGGTGCTCAACGCCAGCAAGTTCGCCCTCGGCATGGGGCTGCGCGACGGCGCCGGCGACTCCGCGGCGGTGCAGCCGGAGGAGCTGGCGACCCTGGTCGGCCGGGTCACCGAGCCGCTGGACAAGGCGATGGTCACCGCCCTGGCCGAGGTCGTCGCCGCCGCCACCACGGCATACGAGGCGTTCGACTACTCCAAGGCGCTGGACGTCACCGAGGCCTTCTTCTGGAGCTTCTGCGACAACTACCTGGAGCTGGTCAAGGACCGGGCCTATGGCACGGACCCCGCCCTCGACCCCGCGGCGGTCCAGTCCGCGCGGGCGGCCCTGCAGGTCGCGCTCGACGTGCTGCTGCGGCTGCTGGCGCCGGTGCTGTCGTTCGCGACCGAGGAGGTCTGGTCGTGGTGGCACGAGGGGTCGGTGCACACCGCGCCGTGGCCCACCGTGGAGGAGCTGGCGCCGGCCACCGACGGCGACCCGGCGATGCTGCCCGCCGTCGGCGCGGCGCTGGCCGGGATCCGCAAGGCCAAGTCGGAGGCGAAGGTCAGCATGCGCACCGAGGTCTCGGCCGCCACGGTGGCCGGACCGGGCCCCGACGTCGAGCGGGTCCGCGCCGCGCTCGGCGACCTCACCGCCGCGGGCAAGGTGACCGGCAAGGTCGCCTTCGCCACGGCCGAGGTCTTCCAGGTCGACGGGGTGGAGCTGGTCACCGCATAGGGTGAAACCCATGCAGCGGGGCATCGGTAGGGCCAAGGGTGGCGCGGCGGCTGCCGTGGTCGCCCTCGGCCTGCTGATCCTGCTGTGGGGCACCGGTGAGGGCCGCGGCTTGGTCCGCCCCCCGCAGGGCGATGCGGAGCTGCCCGGCCCCGGCGAGGTCCCGACGCTGTCGCCGCCACCGGACGTGGCGGCGGTGACCACGAGCGCCTCCGAGGGCGACGGCATGCCGGCCATCGACTGGGGCCAGGTCGCCATCGCCCTGTTCCTCATCCTCGTCCTGGGAATCGTCCTGAAGTGGCTGCTCAGCCGGGACTGGGAGCAGGACCACACCGAGCTGGACGACGAACCGGTCGGTGACCGGGAACTGCTGCTGGAGGCCACCGGCGAGGCGGCCCGCGCCCGGGTCCTGGCCGAGGGCGACCCCCGCAACGCGGTGGTCGCCTGCTGGGTGGCCCTCGAGGACGCCGCCGAACGCGGCGGCATGCTGCGCGACCCCGCGGAGACCTCCGCCGAGTTCACCCGCCGGGTGCTGACGACCTGGTCGGTGGACGAGCCGACGCTCGACGAGCTGGCCGCCCTCTACCGCGAGGCCCGGTTCTCCCGGCGCGAGATCACCCCCGACCACCGGGACCGGGCCGTGGCCGCCATGGAGTCGGTGCACGACCAGTTGCGACACGCCCGCGAGGTCGGCTGATGGTCATCCCGCACCGGCAGGGCCGGGCCGTCGCCGCGCCCCGGCCGGGACGCCGCTGGCCGGCCCGGATCGCGCTGTCGGTGATCACCTGCGCGGCGCTGGGCGCCCTGGCCTGGTACGTCGGGTCCCTCGGCCACCACCCCGCCCTCAACGTCCTGGTCATCCTGGCCTGCGGCGCGGTGGCCTTCCCGCTGACCTGGACGATCGCCGACCACGGCCAGCACGCGACCATCGCGACCTGGTACGCCACCCGGCAGGAGGAGTCCGCCCCGCCGGTGTCCCTGGACTACCGGCTGCTCTGGCTGCGCCGCGACCTGCGCGACACCGTGGAACGCGCGGACCGGCCCGACACCATCCACCCGCTGCTGGTCGAGCTCGTGCGGGAGCGGTTGCGCACCAAGCACGGCATCGACCTGGACACCCAGCCAGCGGCGGCCCGGGAACTGCTGCACCCGAACCTGGTCCGCTACCTGGACCAGCCCGCGACCGCCAACCGCCGCCAGGACCGGCGCCGGTTGGAGGACATCGTCCACCGAATCGAGGAACTGTGAGCACGACCGAGCCCAGAGAACTACCGATCGCGGAGGTCTCCGCCCTGGCCGGAGCCGTCCTGGACCGGGTCGGGGAGGCCGTGGTCGGCAAGCGGGAGCCGCTGTCGATGGTGCTGGCCGCGGTGCTGGCCGGCGGCCACGTCCTGCTGGAGGACCTGCCGGGGCTGGGCAAGACGCTGGCCGCCCGGTCCTTCGCGCAGACCCTAGGGCTGGACTTCACCCGGGCCCAGTTCACCCCGGACCTGTTGCCGGCCGACCTGACCGGGGCGTTCGTCTTCGACCAGCGCACCAGCAGCTTCGAGTTTCGCAAGGGGCCGTTGTTCACCGGGCTGCTGCTGGCGGACGAGATCAACCGGACTCCCCCCAAGACCCAGTCGGCGCTCCTGGAGGCCATGCAGGAGCACCAGGTGACGGTGGAGGGCCAGACCTTCCCGCTGCCGCAGCCGTTCCACGTGCTGGCGACCGCCAACCCGGTGGAGTACGAGGGCACCTACCCGTTGCCCGAGGCCCAGCTGGACCGCTTCCTGATGAGGGTCTCCTTCGGCTACCCCACCCAGGACGAGGAGTGGGACGTCCTGCAGCGCCGGTTGCGCCGCCGGGCCGAGGACCAGCAGCTGGCCGCGGTCACCGACGCAGCCGGGCTGCTCGGCATGCAGCGGGCCATCGAGACGCTGCCGGTCGAGGAGGACATCAGCCGCTACTGCGTCGCGCTGGCCACGGCGACGCGCTCGCACCGGGCGGTGCAGGTGGGCGCCTCCCCCCGCGGCTCGCTGGCGCTGATGCTCACCGCCCGGACGTATGCCGTGGTGCAGGGGCGCGACTACGTCACCCCCGAGGACGTCAAGGCGGTCGCCCACCCGGTGCTGGACCACCGGATCACGATCAAGCCCGAGCTGTGGATGACCGACACGGGCAGCCACGAGGTGGTGCAGGCGGCCCTGGCCGAGGTCCCGGTCCCGGCCGCCCGGGAGTCCCAGGCGGCCGGGTGAGCAGGCATCCCCGGTCCGACCGCTGGTCGGTGACGCACGCCCACGTCCGGGCCCTGTTCGTGGCCGGCCTCGGCGCGGCCGCCGCCGTGCTGGGCCAGCGGTCCGACCTGTTGATCCTGGTCACCCCGGTGCTCGGGGTGCTGGTGTGGTCCTCGCTGACCCGGCCCGGCCGGACCCCGGCCCGCCGGACCCTGCTGCTGCGGGACTCGGTGCGCGAAGGCGACCGGGACGGGCTGGCCATCCAGGTGTCCCCCGTGCCCGACCTGGACCTGATCGCCACCTCGGTCGCCGAGTCGCCCTTCCTGACCCAGCGCCCCGCGCACGGGGCCCGCGTCCACCTGGTGGACGAGGAGGACCGGGAGCGGGGCGTGGTCCAGGTGGTGACCGGGGTGGACCCCCAGCGCTGGGGACGGCGCCGGGTCGGCCCCTCCCTGGTGGGCGGACTCAGCCCGTGGGGTGCCTTCCGTTGGGGCCCGGTCACCCTCGAGGAGCGGACCGTGCTGGTGCTGCCCACGCCGGAGGTCTTCGACACCTCGGCGCCGGCGCCGCACCCGCGCGGCCTGGTCGGCCAGCACCAGTCCCGCCGACCGGGCGAGGGCAGCGAGTTCGCCTCCATCCGGCCGTTCCAGTGGGGCGACCGGCTGCGGCGGATCCACTGGCCCCGGTCGTTGCGCACCGGCCAGTTGCACGTGACCTCGACCTTCGCCGACCAGGACACCCACGTCGCCCTGATCGTGGACGCCCACTACGACCTGGGCCAGTCCGGCGGCGTGCACGGGGCGGCCAGCACCCTGGACCACTCGGTCCGCTCCGCCGCCTCGATCGCCGAGCACTTCCTCCGGCAGGGCGACCGGGTCAGCCTCCAGGTGCTCTCCGAACGCACCCCGGTGCGGTTGCCCGCGGGCACCGGCCTGCGCCACTACCGGCGGCTGCTCAGCCACCTGGCCCTGGTCCAGCCCGCCCCCCAGGACGAACAGGCGATGCAGCGGCACCGGACCCGGATGGGCGAGGGGACGCTCGTGGTGATGATCTCCGCGCTGGTCTCCCCCACCGCGCTGACCCAGGCGGCGGCGCTCTCCCGCAGCGGGGTCGACGTGCTGGTGATCGACGCGCTGGTCGAGGGGGTCGAACCTCCCGGCGAGGACGACGCGCTGGCCGAACTGGCCTGGCGGATCCGGCTGCTGGAGCGCGAGCGGGAGGTCCGCCAGATCCAGCAGGCCGGCGTGCCGGTCGTCCCGTGGCGCGGCCCCGGCAGCCTCGACCAGGTGCTGCGGGCACTCGGCTCCAGGGGGCGGCGCAGTGCGTGACCTGTTCATCGACGTCTTCACCTCCAGCCGGCAGCAGGGCTTCCTGCGGGTGTGCATCGTCGGGGCGACCCTGTGCTTCGCCCTGGCGGTGCTGATGAGCGGCCACACCAGCACCTGGGCGATCGTGGTCCTGCCGGTGCTGGGGGTGCTCTGCGCGATCAACCCGCACACCGGCTTCCCCACCGCGACCATGCTCTACCTACTGGCCGTCTGGGCCGCGGGCGTGGAGACCCCCTGGACGCCGTGGAGCCTGGTCGCGGCCGTGTGCATGCTGGTCCTGCACACCTGCTGCGCGATCGCCGCCGGCACCCCCTCCCAGGCTCCGCTACCCCCGGGGTTCTGGACCGTGTATGCCGTGCGCGTCGGGATCATCGCCGCCGCCACCACCCTGTTGTGGGCCCTCGCCGCGCTCACCGAGGTCACCCGGCTGCACGGCGGCGTCGTCGCGGGCCTGGCCGCGCTCGCCGTGATCACGCTCGGCCTGGTCGTGCACTACCGCCTGGTGACCCGCAAGGAGGACGTCGGCGGCCCCGCCGACCAGTTCACCGACCGCCGCGACCACGGCTACTACGGCCTCCCGCAGGGCCCCGCCTAACGACCGGACGTCCCACCGGGCGGCGCTACAGGGCGACCAGACGCCTCAACGGGCGGCGCTACAGGGCGACCGGACGTGCCATCGGGCGGCCCTGAGCCGGCACCGGACGCGTCACCGGGCGCGCCCGGGACGAGCGGCGAGGGTCAGGCGGATTCCTTGCGGGGGGTGCGTTTGCGGGGGGTGCGGGTGGTCTCGCGGCGCACGATGGTGGGGTTGACGTTGTCCAGGACGACCTCGCGGGTGATCACGACCCGGGCGATGTCTTCCTCGGAGGGCACGTCGAACATGACCGGGTTCAGCACTTCTTCCAGGATGGCCCGCAACCCCCGGGCCCCGGTGGCCCGCAACAACGCCTGGTCGGCGATCGCGGCGATCGCCTCGTCGGTGAACTCCAGCTCCACGTTGTCGATCGCGAACATCCGCTGGTACTGCTTGACCAACGCATTGCGCGGCTCGGTCAGGATCGAGACCAACGCGGACTGGTCCAACGGGGCCACCGTCGTGATCACCGGCAACCGGCCGATGAACTCCGGGATCAACCCGAACTTCATCAGATCCTCGGGCAACACCTCACCCAACCGTTGCGCATCATCCTTGGCCGTGTGCAACCGGGCCCCGAACCCCAACCCCTGCTTCCCCGCCCGCGCCTCGATGATCTTCTCCAACCCGGCAAACGCCCCACCCACCACGAACAACACGTTCGAGGTATCGATCTGGATGAACTCCTGATGCGGATGCTTACGCCCGCCCTGCGGCGGCACCGACGCCGTCGTCCCCTCCAAAATCTTCAACAACGCCTGCTGCACCCCCTCACCGGACACATCCCGGGTAATCGACGGGTTCTCACTCTTGCGACTGATCTTGTCGATCTCATCGATATAGATGATCCCGGTCTCGGCCTTCTTCACATCGAAATCAGCCGCCTGGATCAACTTCAACAAGATGTTCTCTACGTCCTCCCCGACATACCCCGCCTCCGTCAACGCGGTCGCATCCGCGATCGCGAACGGCACATTCAACATCCGCGCCAACGTCTGCGCCAGATACGTCTTCCCACACCCCGTCGGACCAATCAACAAAATATTGCTCTTCGCGATCTCCACCGCGTCCTCGCCCTTGCCCACCGACCCCAACCCCGCCTGGATCCGCTTGTAATGGTTATACACAGCCACCGCCAACGCCCGCTTCGCCGGCTCCTGCCCCACCACATACTCACCCAAGAACCCAAAAATCTCCCGCGGCTTGGGCAACTCCCCCAACCCCAACTCCGAAGACTCCGCCAACTCCTCCTCAATGATCTCGTTGCACAGGTCGATGCACTCGTCGCAGATGTACACGCCGGGTCCGGCGATCAGCTTCTTGACCTGCTTCTGGCTCTTCCCGCAGAAGGAGCACTTCAGCAGGTCGCTGCTCTCTCCCATGCGTGCCACGAGCGCAGTCCCTTCGGTAGTCGGCAGCGTTGCGGGGGCAACGCCTCTGCCCCGACGCTACCTGCCTGCGCGGGGCGACGACAGCCTTTTGGTCCGTGTCCGCGTGTACCGGCGGGTCGTTTCGGCTGACAGCGCAACCGCCGCCCCTCGACCCACCGGACGCCGAGGCCCGCTCAGCGGGCGTCCCGGCCGAGCCGGGCGAGCACCCGCACCTGGCGGGGCTGGTCCTCACCCACCTCCACCGGGCCCGCGCAGATCCCGGGGGCATACAGCTAGGGAGCGCTGGCGGGACGGCCACCGCTCGACGACGACGGCCGCACCCTCAACCGGGTGGTGCACCTGGTCGAGTCCTGCCCGGACATCCGGACGGTGCGCGAGCTCGCGGACCGCAGCGGGGTCGGCGAGCGCACCCTGCAGCGGCTCACCGGCCGCCGCTTCGGGCTCACCCCGAAGTGGTTGATCCAGCGGCGCCGGCTGCACGAGGCCGCCGAGCACCTGGGGCTGGGTCTGCGCGGCCCCGCGGAGGTGGCGCACGACCTCGGGTATGCCGACCAGGCGCACTTCACCCGTGACTTCCGGCGGGTCACCGGGCACACCCCGGCCGCCTTCGCCCGGACCCTCGGCCTCCGGCAGGAATGACCCGCAAGCCCTCACACGGTCAACAGCCCGATCCCCGCGGCCAGCAGCCCGACGACCAGGCAGCCGGCACCGGCCCAGACGAGCACGACGAGCCGGTTGGGCGCGGCCGGGTCCTTGCCGATGACGGAGAGGAAGAAGCCGGCCGGCATCAGGATCGCAGCCAGCAGGACCAGTCCGGACAGGCTGCCGGCCCACCCCGTGAGGCCGGCCAGGTCGGCATACAGGGTGACCACCAACCCCAGGATCACCAGGACCCCGGCGTGCGCGTGTCCGGCGCGGAAGAAGGAGCGCTGCAGGTCGTTGGTCGGGACCCCGCCCCGGGTGACCCGCAGCAGGAAGGTCCCGCCGTAGGCGATGGCGATCACGGTGAGCAGCACGACCCCACCGGTGGAGGTGGCGGCCGGGCTCAGGACTGCGTCGGTGGCCATGGTGAACCTTCCCTGGAGCGAATGAACTAACCAATGACAAGTTACTCCCCTGAGTGATTTCTTGCCACTGGTAACATCCGGCCATGGCCTATCACCACGGGGACCTCCGCGAGGCGGTGCTGGCCGCGGCGGCAGCCGCCATCGAGCGGGACGGCGTCGCGGCCCTGAGCCTGCGGGCCCTGGCCCGTGACGTCGGCGTTACCCACACCGCACCGCGGCACCACTTCGGCGACAAGCGGGGCGTCGTGACCGCGCTGGCGGCGCAGGGCTACCGGCTGCTCGCGCAGGCCATCCGGGACACCGCCGGCAGCAGCTCGCTGCTGGATTCGGGGGTGACCTACACCGAGTTCGCGCGCACGCACCCGGCGCACTTCTCGGTGATGTTCCGGCCGGACCTCGTCGCGGGCGACGACCCGGACCTGCGGAACGCCCAGGAGGACCTGTATGCCGCGCTCACCGCGGCCGTGCGGGCCTTCACCTCGCGGGGGGACGGCGTGGGCGTCGCGGAGGGATCGGCCCGGGAGACCTCGATCGCCCGGGCCGCGTGGAGCATGGCGCACGGCTTCGCGACCCTGGCCCGCAGCGGCAACTTCCCGCTCGGGCCAGGACAGTCCGAGGCCGACCTGGCCCGCGAGACGCTCGGGCACCTGGGCGGCCCCTGAGGGCCCACAACGAGCGACGGCGCCCGCACCGGGATGGTGGGGGCGCCGTCGCGCGTCAGCGGACCGGGTCGGTCAGGACTCCAGGGAGGCCTTGCGCGAGGTGAGCACCTCGTCGACCAGGCCGTACTCCTTGGCCTCGGCGGCGGTGAGGATCTTGTCGCGCTCGATGTCCTTGCGGACCTGCTCGACGGACTTGCCCGAGTGCTTGGCCCAGGTCTCCTCGAGCCAGTTGCGCATCCGGAGCACCTCGTTGGCCTGGATCTCGATGTCCGAGGCCTGGCCGTAGTCGCCGCCGGCCAGGGCCGGCTGGTGGATCAGCACGCGGGCGTTCGGCAGGGCGTAGCGCTTGCCGGGGGCGCCGGCGGCCAGGAGCACCGCCGCAGCCGAGGCCGCCTGCCCGATGACGAACGTCTGCACGTCCGGGCGGACGAACTGCATCGTGTCGTAGATCGCGGCCAGCGCGGTGAACGAGCCACCGGGGCTGTTGATGTACATCACGATGTCGCGGTCGGGGTCCTGGGACTCCAGCACGATCAGCTGGGCGATGATGTCGTCGGCCGAGGCGTCGTCGACCTGCACCCCGAGGAAGATGATGCGGTCCTCGAAGAGCTTGGTGTAGGGGTCCTGCCGCCGGGTGCCGTAGGAGGTGCGCTCCTCGAACTGGGGCAGGATGTAGCGGCTGGCGGGCGCCTGACCGGCGTGGCCGCCGACATACGGGAACTGAGTCATGGGTGTGCTCTCTCTCGTCTCGTGTCCGGCGCTCAGGCCTTGGCCCCGGCCGCCGCGGAGCTCTCGTAGACGTGGTCCACGAAGCCGTACTCCTTGGCCTCCTGCGCGGTGAACCAGCGGTCCCGGTCGGAGTCCTGCTCGATCTGCTCCACCGACTGTCCGGTGTGCTCGGCGATCAGCCGCGCCATCTCGCGCTTGGTGTGCAGCATCTGCTCGGCCTGGATCTTGATGTCGCTGGCCGTGCCGCCGATGCCGCCGGACGGCTGGTGCATCATCACCTTGGCGTGCGGGGTGGCGTAGCGCTTGCCGGGCGAACCGGCCGAGAGCAGGAACTGGCCCATCGAGGCGGCCAGGCCCATCGCCACGGTCGCAACGTCGTTGGGCACCCACTGCATGGTGTCGTAGATCGCCATCCCGGCGCTCACCGACCCGCCCGGGGAGTTGATGTAGAGCCAGATGTCCTTCTCCGGGTCCTCGGCCGCCAGGAGCAGCAGCTGCGCGCAGATCGCGTTCGCGTTGTCGTCGCGCACGTCCGAACCCAGGAAGATGATCCGTTCCTTCAGGAGGCGGTTGTAGATCTGGTCGTCGAGCCCGCCGGTCTGACGATCCCCGGCCGCGACGACGCTGCGCTCGCTGTTGCTCACCTTTGCTCCATCTCCTCGCTGGTGGCCGGGTCGTGGGACCGCGGCCTTCGTCAGTGACCCTAACGTCCGCCCGGCGCCGTCCACTCCCGCAGGGGGCGCCTGTTCGCCGTGAGCGCACAGACCGCCCGCCAGCACGGGGGCTGACGGGCGGTCGGTATGCCGTGGGGCCGGTCAGGCCCGGGCGGACTCCTCGTCGTCGGACTCGGCCACGACCTCCTCGGTCGCGTCCTCGGCGTCGGCCACAGCGTCCTCGGCGTCGGCGCCCTCGGCGTCGTCTTCCTCGTTCTCGTCACCGTCGATCAGGTCCAGGTCGACCTCCTGGCCGTCGGTGTCGGTGACGGTGGCCAGCTCCAGCACGGAGGCCAGCGCCTTGCGGCGGCCGACCTCGGAGACCATCGACTCGACCTGGCCCTGCTGCTCCAGCGCCTGGGCGAACTGCTGCGGGTTCATGCCGTACTGCTGGGCGGCCGTCATCAGGTACTCGACCAGCTCCTGCTGGGTCACCTCGACCTCGTCCCGGGCCACGATGGCGTCCAGCAGGAACTGGGTCTTCATCGCCTTCTGGGTGCTCTCGGTGACCTCGGCGCGGTGCTCGTCGTCCTCGAGGCGGTTCTCGTCCTCCAGGTGCTTGTGCACCTCGGCCTCGACCAGGTTCTCCGGCAGCGGGATCTCGGTGAGCTCCAGCATGGCGTCGAGCACCTTGTCGCGGGCCGCCAGGCCCTGCTCGAAGCGGGCGCCCTGCTCGGCCTGCTTGCGGACGTCGGCCTCCAGCTCCTCCAAGGTGTCGAACTCCGAGGCGAGCTGGGCGAAGTCGTCGTCCAGCTCCGGCAGCTGGCGCTCCTTGAGCGACTGCAGCGTGACGGTGACGTCGGCGTCCTTGCCCGCGTGCTCGCCGCCGGCCAGCGGGGCGACGAACTCGACGGTCTCGCCGGCGGTCTTGCCGGTGAGCGCCTCGTCCAGGCCCGGCAGCATGGTGCCGGAGCCGATCTCGTAGGAGACCCCGGTCACCGAGTCGACCTCCTCGTCGCCGACCTTGGCGGAGAGGTCGATGGAGGTGAAGTCACCCTCCTGCGCGGCGCGCTCGACGCCGACCAGGGTGCCGAACCGGGCGCGCAGGGCGTCCATCCGGGTGGTGACGTCCTCCTCCTTGACCTCCAGCGGGTCGACCTCGACCGAGATGGTGGAGTAGTCGGGCAGCTCGAAGGTGGGGACCACGTCGACCTCGGCCTCGAACTTGAAGTCCTTGCCGTCCTCGACCGGCAGCTCGGTCATGTTGACCTCGGGCTGGCCCAGCGGACGCAGCTCGTTCTCCTGCACAGCCCGGGTGTAGTACTCCGGCAGCGCGTCGTTCAACGCCTCCTGGACCACCGCGCCGCGGCCGAACCGCTGGTCGATGATGCGGGCGGGCACCTTGCCCTTGCGGAAGCCGGGGACGTTCACCTGCTGGGCGATCGTCTTGTACGCCGCGTCCATCCGGGGCTTCAACTCGTCGGAGGCGACCTCCACGGTCAGCTTCACCCGGGTCGGGGTCAGGGTCTCAACGGCACTCTTCACTTGCAGGCACTCCAGAATCGGGTCGGGTCGGCTGGACGTCACGGGCACCCGCCGCCCCGGCAGGTGGCCGGCACGACGGCCCGGGCGGACCGTCGTGGGTCCGGCAGGCGCCCAAAGATCAGTTCATGGTAACGGTCGGGGTAGCCGGATTCGAACCGGCGGCCTTCCGCTCCCAAAGCGGACGCGCTACCAAGCTGCGCCATACCCCGTCTGCGACGCCCTCACCCTAGGGGTGATTGGGCAGTCGGTGCGGACGGGCAGTACAGTAATCCCTCGCTGCGGCACTCCGTGCCACCAGCCCGCGGGTGTAGCTCAATGGTAGAGCCCCAGTCTTCCAAACTGGCTACGCGAGTTCGATTCTCGTCACCCGCTCCAGAACCGGCGGTTCCGGCGTCTCACGCCACCAACAGCATCGACAGCGCGGCGGTGTCCGCGTCGCTCTGCGGGTCCACGCCCGACTTCGACGCCAGCCGGGTCACCGTGCCGTCCAGGTCCGCCTCGGCCCAGGCCGCCCGATGGTCCAGTCCCAGGTCGGGCACGCCCGGCAGCAAGATGCAGCCCGAGGCGGTGTCGTACTCCGGGACCGAGCTCAGCGTGCTCCCCGGCGGGTGCAGGACGGCGAGCCCGGCAGGTGTGTGGTCGGCGAACTGGCCGGGCTGCAGCGGGTGCTCCCCCAGCAGCTGCCCCTCCGCCAGGACCAGGCCGACGGCCCCCTCCGGCCCGTCCTCCGGCACCTCCTCGACGACCCGGAAGACGGTGCTCCCGCGGGGCAGCATGCCCGGGACGGCGGCCATCTGCACCGCCAGGACCAGGAAGCGTGCCCACTCCACCGGGTCCTCCGGCCAGCGGCGCAGCAACAGGAATCCCGAGAGGCACCCGCCGCCGTGTAGCGGCGCGACCTCGACCGGTGGGAGCTGACGGTGCGTCATGCCGACCTCCTGCCCGTGCCCGGTGGGCACCCTGTCCCTGCCAGGATGCCACGGCCGGGAGCGCGGGTGGATGACATTCGGGCAACGATTTCGGCCCGGCGCCCGGCCCCGCGGGTGGCGCGTGACGGCATACGATCTCGTCATGACGGACACGATCGAGGTCACCGGATCGGGCCAGGCCACCGGAAGTCCCGACCTGGTCGTGCTCGACCTGCGGATCCAGGCCGAGCGCGAGACGGTCGCCGAGGCCCTGGCCGCCGTGGCCGAGTCGACCACGGCCGTGCTGGAGGCCACCGCCGGGCACCGCTCCGGCGCCGTCCCTCCCCCACGGACCCAGGGGCTCAACCTGTTCACCCGGCACGACCGGGACGGGCAGCAGGTCATCGGCTACGCCGCAGCCCAGCAGCTGCGACTCACCCTGGCGGGCACGGACCTGGCCGGCGAGGTGCTCACCGCGGTCTCGACGGCCGCCGGCGACGCCCTCGGCATCGACAACCTGGCGCTGACCGTGGCCGACTCCACGGAGCTGTTGGTCAGCGCGCGGGAGGCCGCCTTCGCGGACGCGCGCGGCCGGGCCGAGCAGTATGCGGCGCTGGCCGGCCGGGAGCTCGGGCGGGTGAGCGGGGTGCGGGACGTCCCGGACACCGGCAGCGGGCCCGCCCCGCGGCTGGCCCGGATGGTCGCCGACGGCGCCTCGATGCCGATCCAGGGCGGCGAGCACACCGTGTCGGTGACCGTCACCGTCCGCTGGGAGCTGGTCTGAGCCGAAAAGCGGGCCTGACCACCACTGTTCGACATCGCCGGGGCGATGTGCCTACGTTGGAGGGGTCAGGCCGACCATGTCGGCGCGAACACAGGAAGGACGACTTCATGGGGTTCATGGACAAGATCACCGGCGCTGCCGAGGACAACAAGGACAAGATCGGCGACGCCGTCGAGCAGCACGGCGACAAGGTCGACCAGGGGATCGAGAAGGGGTCCGACTTCGTCGACGACAAGACCGGCGGGAAGTACTCCGACCAGATCGACCAGGGTGGGGACAAGCTCCGCGAGGGCCTGGACGGCCTCGGGGGCGGGGACGCCGCCAAGGGCGACGCCTGAGGCGCCGTCGCACCATACGTGTTGGATGAGCCCCGGTCCGCGGACCGGGGCTCATCGCCGTCCGGGACCGCCCCGGTGGGCCGGGGTCCTCGACAAGTTACCGGTCGGTGTGCAAAGTTGAGTGGACCGGGGCCGACGACGCACGTCGGCACAGCATGGGAGGAAACCTCAATGGGGTTCTTGGACAAGATCACCGGCGCTGCCGAGCAGCACAAGGACAAGCTGAGCGACGCGGTGGACCAGCACGCCGACAAGATCGACGAGGGCATCGACAAGGCCTCGGACTTCATCGACGACAAGACGGGCGGGAAGTTCTCCGACCAGCTCGAGCAGGGTGAGGACAAACTCCGCGAGGGGCTGGACAGCCTGGACGGCAAGGCCGACGACTTCGCCGCCGACAAGCCGGCACCCGAGAAGCCGGCCGCCGAGTAGGACGGGTCCGCCAGCAGTTCCCGGTCACCACCGACCGGGTCCCGATCACCAGGAAGCCCCGGGCCGTGATGGCCCGGGGCTTCCTGCTCAGGACGTCTTGGTCCTGCCGACCGGTCCGGTCTCAGGCCCGTTCCGGCAGCGTGCCGTCGGCCTCGTAGGCGGTCATCATCTCGATCCGGCGGCGGTGCCGGTCGGCTCCGGAGAACTCCGTGGTCAGGAAGGTGAGGACCATCTCCCGGGCCTCCTCCACCGAGTTCATCCGGGCACCGATCGAGAGCACCCGGGCGTCGTTGTGCTCCCGGCAGAGCCTGGCCAGCTCGGCGTTGTAGGCCAGGGCGGCCCGGATCCCCCGGACCTTGTTGGCCGCCATCTGCTCCCCGTTGCCCGACCCGCCGAGCACGATGCCCAGGGAGTCCGGGTCGGCGGCGACCGCCTCGGCTGCGCGCAGCACGAAGACCGGGTAGTCGTCCAGCTCGTCGTACTCGGTCGGTCCGTGGTCGACCACCTCGTGGCCCTGGGCGCCCAACCAAGCCACCAGGTCCCGTTGCAACTCGAAGGCGGCGTGGTCCCCGCCGATGTGGATGCGCATGTCGGGGCGCTCCTCAGCTGAAGTCCGGGCTGGCGTTGCGGGTGCGCTTCAACTCGTAGAAGCCGGGGGTCCCGGCCACCAGCACGCAGCCGTCCCACAGCTTGCCGGCCGCCTCGCCCTTGGGCGCCGGGGTGATCACCGGGCCGAAGAAGGAGACCCCGTTGACCGACACGACCGGGGTGCCGACGTCGTCGCCGACCAGGTCGATCGCCCGCTGGTGGCTGGCCCGCAGCTGCTCGTCCACCTCGTCGCTGTCGGCATACCGCGCGAGCTCGGCCGGCAGGCCGGCCTCCTCCAGCGCCTCGGCGATGATCGTGGGCAGGTCCTCGGTGCCCCGACCCTCGTTGTGCACCCGGCGGCCGATCGCGTCGTACAACGCCTTGCGGGTGCTGTTGCCGTCGTCGTCGCCGGGGTGCTGCTCGGCGGCGGCGATCACCACGCGGACCGGCGCCCACGCGCGGTCCAGGAAGCTGCGGTAGCCCTCGTCGAGGTCGCGTCCCTCGTTGAGCACCGCCAGACTCATCACCGACCAGGTGATGTCGAGGTCGCGCACCTGCGCCGCCTCGATCAGCCACCGGGAGGTCATCCAGGCCCAGGGGCAGGTGGGGTCGAACCACATCTCGGCGGTGGTCCGTGTCTGCGTCGCATCGGTCGTCATGACACCATCGTGGCATCCGACCACAAGACCGTGAACGCCAGGAGGCGCCCGCATGCCCGGAACGAACCTGACCCGCGACGAGGCCCGTCAGCGTTCGGAGCTCATCTCGGTCGACTCGTATGCCGTGTCGCTGGACCTGACCACGGGTCCCGACACCTTCGCGAGCTCGACCACCGTCCGGTTCTCCGCCACGGAGGCCGGGGTGGGTGCCGACACCTTCATCGACCTGATCGCCCGGTCCGTGGAGTCGATCGAGTTCAACGGGCAGTCCCTGGACCCAGCTCGGGTGTGGGCCGACTCGCGGATCCGACTGCCCGAACTGCAGGCCGAGAACACCCTCACCGTGGACGCCACGTGCGTCTACATGAACACCGGTGAGGGGCTGCACCGGTTCGTCGACCCCGCCGACGGCGAGGTCTACCTGTACACCCAGTTCGAGGTGCCGGACTCCCGCCGCGTGTTCACCGTCTTCGAGCAGCCCGACCTCAAGGCGACCTTCCAGTTCACGGTGACCGCACCGGCCCACTGGCAGATGATCTCCAACCAGCCCACCCCGGAGCCCTCGGCCGCCTCGGACGCCGCGAACGCCGACCAGGGGGCCGTGGCGCGCTGGACCTTCGAGCCCACGCCGCGCATCTCCTCCTACATCACCGCGCTGGTCGCCGGCCCCTACGACGTGGTCCGCGACTCGGTGCAGACCCGGGCCGGCGAGGTGCCGCTGGGGGTGTTCTGCCGCAAGTCGCTGCGGCAGTACCTGGACGCCGAGGACATCCTGGACTGCACCAAGCGCGGCTTCGCCTTCTTCGAGGAGGAGTTCGACCAGCCCTACCCGTTCGCCAAGTACGACCAGATCTTCACGCCGGAATACAACATGGGCGCGATGGAGAACGCCGGCTGCGTGACCATCGTGGAGGCCTACGTCTTCCGCGGGAAGGTCACCGACGCCATCGTCGAGCGCCGGGCGCTGACGATCCTGCACGAGCTGGCCCACATGTGGTTCGGCGACCTGGTCACCATGCAGTGGTGGGACGACCTGTGGCTCAACGAGTCGTTCGCGGAGTGGGCCTCCACCACCTGCCAGGCCGAGGCCACCGGGTGGACCGAGTCGTGGACCACCTTCGCCACCTCGGAGAAGGCGTGGGCCTACCGGCAGGACCAGCTCTCCTCCACCCACCCGATCGCGGCGGACATGGTGGACCTGGCGGCGGTCGAGGTGAACTTCGACGGGATCACCTACGCCAAGGGTGCCTCCGTGCTCAAGCAGCTGGTCGCCTACGTGGGCCGGGAGCCGTTCCGGGACGGGCTGCGCGCCTACTTCGCCAAGCACGCCTGGGGCAACACCACGCTCGCCGACCTGCTCACCGAGCTGGAGGCCACCTCCGCCCGGGACCTGCAGGCCTGGTCCCAGCTGTGGCTGGAGACGGCCGGCGTGAACACGCTGCGCCCGGTCCTGGAGGTCACCGACGGCACGATCACCGCCGCCGCCATCGAGCAGACCGCACCCGAGGAGCACCACGTGCTGCGGCCGCACCGCCTCGCGGTGGGCTGCTACACCCTGCAGGGCGAGAAACTGGTGCGCACCGAGCGCCTCGAGCTGGACGTGGACGGCGCCTCGACGCCGGTGCCCGCGCTCGTCGGCACCCGGATGCCGGACCTCCTGCTGGTCAACGACGAGGACCTCGCCTACGCCAAGGTGCGCCTGGACGAGCAGTCGCTGGCGACCGCCCTGTCCCGGCCCCGCGCGCTGACCGAGAGCCTGCCCCGCGCCCTGGTGCTCGGTGCCGCCTGGGACATGACCCGGGACGGGGAGCTGCCGGCCTCGGCATACGTGCGGCTGATCGCCGGCGTGCTGCCGGTCGAGACCGACTCCAACCTGCTCAAGGTCCAGCTCCAGCAGGTCATCACCGCCGCGCTGACCTACACGGCCCCGGCACACCGGCAGGCGGTGCTCGCCGACCTGACCGCCGCGCTGCGCTCGGCCGCCGAGGGTGCGGCGCCGGGCAGCGACGCCCAGCTCCAGCTGGTCACCTCCTGGGCCTCCACCGCCTCCTCCCCCGAGGACGTGACGGCCATCCGGGACCTGCTCGAGGGCCGCACTACCCTGGAGGGCCTCACGATCGACCAGGACATGCGGTGGACGCTGCTCACCTCGCTGGCCACCGCCGGTGCCGCCGGCGAGGAGGAGATCGAGGCCGAGCAGGAGCGGGACTTCACCGCCACCGGGCGGGAGCACGCGGCCCGCGCCCGGGCCGCCCGCCCCACCGCGGAGGCCAAGGAGCAGGCCTACCAGGAGGCTTTCCTGTCCGACGGGCTGCCCAACTCGGTGCTCGCCGCCACGGCCGCGGGCTTCGGCCGGGCCCACGACCCGGAGCTGATCCGTCCGTACGTGGAGCGGTTCCACGCCGACATCGCCGGGGTGTGGGATGCCCGCACCCACGCGATCGCCGAGGCGCTGGCGCGCGGCTTCTACCCCGCGGCGCTGGCCGACGACCAGCTGCTCACGGCCATCCAGGCCTGGTTGGACGCCCACCCGGACGCCCCGTCCGGCCTGCGCCGCACGCTCGCCGAGAACCGGGACGGCACCGCGCGGGCGGTCGCCGCGCAGCGCGCCGATGCCTGACCAGGTGACCGACTACGTCGCCACGGTCACCGGCGGCGCCGGGCCGCCGGTGCTGCTGCTGGCCGGTGGCGCCGCGAGCAGCCACGGCT
Organism: Ornithinicoccus hortensis; assembly: GCF_006716185.1. Classification (NCBI taxonomy): domain Bacteria; kingdom Bacillati; phylum Actinomycetota; class Actinomycetes; order Micrococcales; family Intrasporangiaceae; genus Ornithinicoccus; species Ornithinicoccus hortensis. The sequence goes on from NZ_VFOP01000001.1 coordinate 3,021,193, forward strand.
TCTTTCCGGGCGTGGCCGACGCGCTGCCGGGTCACCGCATCGTCAGCCTGGACCGGCCCGGCACCGGGCGGGCGCAGGCCGCCGGCGCCGCCACCCTGCCGACGGGGTCGGCGGCGGTCGCGCGGGTCCTCACCGAGCTCGACGCCGGTCCCGCCGTGATCCTCGGGCAGAGTCTGGGGGCGCTGCTGGCCGTGCAGGTGGCGATCGATCACCCCGAACTGGTAGCCGGCCTGCTCCTGATCGACCCGACCCCCGTCGACCTGCCCGGACAGCTGCGCTCGGTCAGCCGAGTCTCCCGGGTCATCGCCCTGCCCGGCAAGCTGCCGGTGCTGGGCCCCCGGGTCGACCGGGCGCTGTTTCGGCTGATGGGTCGCCAGCTGGAGGCCACGCCGCAGACCGAGGAGGCGATCGAGGTGCTCCTCACCTCCGCCTCCCTGGATGCGACCGCCCGGGCGACCCGGACCCTCGAGGCGGACGCAGCCGCGCTCGCTCCCCGTCTGACCCGTCTGGACGGGCCGGTCGTCCTACTGACGGCCGACCGGCCGGCGGATCACCCGGTGCGTGCCTCGCACGAGCGCCTGGTCCTCGCGTTGGGCGGCCGGCTGGTGGCCCCGGCCGGTGCCATCCACGCCGAGCAGGCCCGGGACCCGGACGGGATCAACGCGTTGCTCCGGGATGTGGTGGCGCAGGCCTTCGGCGGCACCACCCACCGCTGACCGGAGCCGGCGTCAGAACCGCCGGCGCGAGACCGTGCCCGCGAGCCGTCGCGCGGACCGCCAGGTGAGCAGCTCCTCGAGCATCACCGGGCTGCCGTCGGGTCCGGCCAGCGGCACCCGCCAGTTGGGGTACTCCTCGTCGGTGCCGGGCTGGTTGATGGTGCGCTTGTCCTGCGCCAGGTCGGACACCGAGACCCCGACCAGCAGGGCGGGGGTCCAGGTCAGGAACCGGTGCAGCGCCTCGATCTGCTCGGGCACGCCCGCGCCCTCGCGCAGCAGCCCCTTCCCGCGCAGCATCGCGAGCACCTCCTCCCGGGCGGCCTCGTCCTCGGCGGTCTCCACCTCCAGGTCCCGGGTGAGCAGCCCCAGGGACTGGCGCACCCGGATGTGCTCCCCCGTGAGGTAGCCCGCCGTCGGCGGCAGGTCGTGGGTGGTCACGGTGGCCAGGCACAGCTCCCGGTAGCGCTCCGGTCCGAGCGGCCCGTGCTCGTCCCGCTCGAACCACAGGATCGAGGTGCCCAGGATCCCCCGCTCCCGCAGGTAGTCCCGCACCCACGGCTCGACGGTGCCCAGGTCCTCCCCGATGATGACGGCGCCGGCCCGGTGCGCCTCGAGCATCAGGATGCCGACCAGCGCGTCGTGGTCGAACCGGACGTAGGTGCCCTCGTCAGCCTCCAGTCCCTCCGGGATCCACCAGAGCCGGAACAGGCCGATGATGTGGTCCACCCGCAGCCCACCCGCGTCCCGCAAAGCCGCGCGCACCATCTCCCGGTACGGCGCGTAACCGACCTCGGCGAGCCGGTCCGGCCGCCAGGGCGGCTGGCTCCAGTTCTGGCCGCGCTGGTTGTACTGGTCCGGCGGCGCACCCACGGTCACGCCGCGGGCCAGCACGTCCCCGAGGGACCAGGTGTCGGCGCCGTCGGGGTGCACGCCGACCGCGAGGTCGTGGATCACGCCCAGGGCCATCCCGGTGGAGCGCAGGTCGCGCTGCACGGTGGCCAGCTGCTCGGCGAGCACCCACTGCAGCCACTGCTGGAAGCCGACCTCGTCGGCCAGCTCCTCCCGCGCGGCCAGCACGGCCTCGGAGCGGGGGTCCTGCAGCTCCTCGGGCCATTCCCGCCACACCTGGCCGTGCGTCCTGACCAGGGCTGCCCAGGTCGCGAAGTCGACCAGCCCCTGCCCCTCCCGCTCGCAGAACGCCTGGTAGGCACGCTCCCGGCGCAGCGACCGGGGCTGGCGGTAGACCATCCGCAGCGCCGGCTCCTTGCTCCCCCAGACGGCGTCCCGGTCCAGGTGGTCCAGGTCCAGGTAGCGGCGCGCGTCGTCGGCGTGCCACTCCACCAGCTGGCGCTCGGCCGCGGACAGGTAGCCCACCTCGGGCACGTCCTCCACCCGGATGTAGATCGGGTTCACGAACCGCCGGGTGGTCGGCAGGTAGGGCGAGGGCTCCATCGGCGCCGTCGGCTCGGCGGCGTGCAGCGGGTTGACCAGGATGAAGTCGGCGCCCTGCCCCGCCGCCCAGGCGCCCGCGTCGGCCAGGTCCCCGAGGTCCCCGGTGCCCCACGAGCGGCGCGAGCGCATCGCGTACAACTGGGTCATCAGCCCCCACCGCTGGGCCTCCTCGCCGGGCTCGGCCGCGGGCGGCTCCAACCGGGCCGGGGCGAGGGCGAGCGGCATCCGGTGGGTCCCGAAGGTGCCCTCGACCACGACCTCGTGCCAGCCGAGCGGCACCGACGCGGGGATCAGTAGCATCCCCTCGGTGAGGGTCCGTCCCCCGACCTCGCGGGGCGTGACATGGTGCTCGGCCAGCCCCAGCTCCATCGTCTCGCCGGTCTCCAGGTGGAGCGTGGCGGCATACCGGGCACCGTCCGGGACGTGCACGGGGACTCTCTGCTCCTGGCCCGCCGTCCGCACCAGGACGTGCGGGAGGACCTGCTCCCACTCCGTCTCCCCCCGCGCCGCGAGTGACGCGCGGACGTCGGCGTCGGTCTCGGCCGACACCCCCAGGGCGCCCAGGACGGTCCGGATCGTGTGGTCCCCGACGTCGGTGTGGACCCCCTGCCAGTCCCAGAACTCGGTGGCGACCCCGTGGGCATGGGCCAGCTCGATCAACTCGGCAGTGGGCTCGGGCACGGACGCGGCCTTTCCGGGACGGGGTGGGTGTGTCGCGGGCACAGTCTGTCAGCCGGGGGGCCGCACTGCGACAATGGCCCGTATGCCGTTCCGCACCTGGGAAGAATTCGGCGCGTGGCTGCTGGGCGCCCCGCTCCGGGTCCTGCTCATCCTCCTGATCGCCCTCCTCGTCCGTTGGCTCCTGTTCCGGGCCATCCGACAGGTCGAGGAGAGCGCCATGGAGAAGGTGGACAGCCGCCGGCTCAGCAAGGTGGACCAGGTGTGGGCCGGGGTCACCGGCACCGACCTGGAGCGGCGCAAACAGCGCACGCTGACCCTCGGGTCGCTGCTGCGCAGCATCTCCACCCTGATCATCTTCACGATCGCGCTGCTCACCATCCTCGCCGAGTTCGGGGTCCCGCTCGGCCCGATGCTGGCCTCTGCCGGCGTCGGCGGCGTCGCCCTCGGCTTCGGCGCCCAGTCGTTGGTCAAGGACTTCCTGTCCGGCATCTTCATGATCATCGAGGACCAGTACGGCGTCGGCGACGTCGTCGACACCGGGGAGGCCGTCGGCACGGTCGAGGAGGTCGGGCTGCGGATCACCCGGCTCCGGGACGCCCAGGGCGTCGTCTGGTTCATCCGCAACGGCGAGATCGTCCGGATCGGCAACCAGAGCCAGGGCTGGGCCGTCGCCACGGTCGACCTCCCGGTCGCAGCGACCACCGAACCCGCCGACGCGCTCCCCGTGCTGCGCCGGGTGGCCGAGCAGATGTATGCCGACCAGGACTGGGCCGACAAGCTCATGGAGGCCCCGTCGGTCGCGGGGGTCGAGTCCGTCACGGCCGGCACGATGACGCTGCGGATGTTCGTCAAGACCCTGCCCGGCGAGCAATGGGCCACCTCCCGGGCGCTCCGGGCCCGGGCCCTGGCCGCGCTCAAGGCCGAGGGCATCAAGGAGCCCGGCTACGGCCTCTACGGCCCGCAGCCACCGGAGGGTTAGCCCGGGCTCGGGACGTCCCGACGCGGCAGGAGCAGCATCCCCGCCAGCACGCCGACGGCGGTGCCGACGACCAGCAGCCGGTAGTCCACGAGGGCGAGCGCCGCGGCGCCGCCCAGGGTGAACAGGGTCTGTGGGAGGTTGATGGCGACATTGGTCGCCGCGGAGGTGCGGCCCTGGAGCCGGGGTGGGGTGAGCCGCTGCCGCAGCGTCACGAAGGCCACGACCGCCCAGGTGACCGCGCCCCCGCCCACGGCGAGGCCGATGACGACGGCGGTCAGGCTGCTGCCCGCGAGCGGCACCATCCCGAGCGCGAGACCGGTCATGCCGAGCGCGATCACCCGGGTCTCTCCCCACCGGTGGATCGCCCAGGCCGCGCTGAGACCGGCCACCACCGCACCGATCCCCTGGATGCTCACCAGCGGCCCCAGGGCCGAGGCGGGCAGCCCGAGCCCCTGCTCGATGACCGGGAAGACGGCGACGTTGACCAGTCCGGTGGCGCCGAAGCCGATCGCGACCACCAGGGTGAGCCGGCCCAGCGGCGAGGTGCCGGCCAGATGCCGGAAGCCGGCCGTGAGCTCCTGCCAGTAGGTGCCGCGCAGGGTGGCGTCCTCGGTCGGCGACTCAACCACTCGCACGGCCACGAGGAGGCCGGCCGCGGCCAGGAAGGACAGGGCGGTGAGGCCGACGACGGCCTCGGGCCCGAACAGCGCGTACAACGCCGTGCCCAGCAGCGGGGACACCAGCCGCAGCGACTGGTCGATGGCCGAGAGCAGCCCGTTGCCGGAGGCCAGGTCCTCGTCGGGCAGCAGGTCGCGCAGCAGGCCGGACTGGGCCGAGGCCGTGAGGTAGCCGACCGTCGCGTAGGCCAGCACCACGGCATACACCAACCACACCCGCTCGGCGGAGTCGACGAGCAGCAGCAGGCAGACCAGCACGGCGATGGCCAGGTTGGCGGTGGCCATCAGGCGGCGCCGGGAGACCCGGTCGACCAGCTGCCCGAGGAAGGGCGCGGCCAGCGAGGGCAGGCCGAGGGTGGCGAAGACCAGCGCGGCGGCGCTGTCGGACCCGGTCAGCTCCTTGACCCACACGGCGGCCATCAGGAAGAGCGCGCTGTCCGCCAGGTTCGTGAACACCCAGGCCCCGGTGAGCATCCGGAACCCCGTGTGCTGCCATGCCCGCGGCATCCGGCGCCTCGGCGGGGGCGGGGCCAGGGTCTCAGGCACCGCCCGCCCCGTCCTCGTCGCTGCCCGCCGGGTCGACGGTGACCACCCCGAACAGGCGCCCCTGCCGGGCCCCCGGGGGACGCTGCGCGGGATCACCGGACCGGCCGCCGAACCGGGCGACCAGCTCCCGCAGGTCCCGGCTGAACTCGGCCATCTCCTCGGCGGTGGCCCAGAACGAAGTCGAGGTCACCGTGGAGGCCTGCACCCAGGCGTCGTCTTCCCGGTCCAGCCGGGCCAGGCTCGCCTTGATCCGCTCGCACTCGCGCTGCACCTGCAGGGCGGCCACCTGCCCCACCGCCGGGTAGGAGGCCGGCTTGTCCGGCGCCGGCCGCAGCTCGTAGCCCGAGGCGTGGACCAGGCGCCACGGCTTTTCCCGGCCGCGCCGCTCGGCACGCTCGACGAAGCCGTACTTCTCCAGCATCCGCAGGTGGAAGGAGCAGCTGGCCACCGACTCCCCCAGGTGCGCCGCGCACTCGGTCGCGGTCGCCCGCTCCACCTCGCCGAGCCAGTCGAGCAGGTCCAGGCGCAGCGGGTGGGCCAGGGCGCGGATGCGCTCGACGTCGGAGATCGGTTCGTCGGTGTGCGGCTCGGCCATGGCCGCCATCCTACGATCCTAAAGAACTCTTGCGCAAGATATCTTTAGTATGCCGTGCATGGTCCCCTCCGCCGTTTTGAGACACTGGCCCGGTGACTGAGCAGAGCGCCCCCGAGGAGTTGACCTACTACGAGCGGGTCGGTGGACACGAGACGTTCGTCAAGCTCGTCCACGAGTTCTATCTGGGTGTGGCCGGCGATCCCCCGCTCCGGGAGATGTACCCCGAGGAGGACCTCGGGCCCGCCGAGGTGCGGCTGCGGATGTTCCTCGAGCAGTACTGGGGCGGCCCGAAGACCTACTCGGAGACCCGTGGCCACCCGCGGCTGCGGATGCGCCACTTCCCCTACCGGATCACCCCGACCCAGCGGGATCGCTGGCTGCACCACATGAACGCCGCCATCGACACGCTCGACCTCGCGCCGATGGACGAGGAGCTGATGCGCGGCTACATGGCCCACGCGGCGCACTTCATGATCAACGCCGAGGACGAGTGAGCTGGTCTTCTACGAACTGGTGGTCGAGGACTGATCCCCCGCGTCGAACCGCGCGGCGAGGCCGCGGATCAGCAGGTCGAGGCCGAAGTCGTACTCGGACTCGATCCCGGCCGACTCCTCGTCGAGCGGCCCCCCGACATACCCGCCCGAGAGGAACAGCGGGCCCGCGAAGGGCAGCCGCTCGGCCGTGATCACCTCGCCCAGCTCGGCCATCGCCTCGGGACCGAACTCCAGCTCCTCCTGGCCGGCGAGGTCCCGCTCCAGCGTCGCGAACGCCGAGATGTAGGAGCTCACCGCGAGGATGAGGGAGATCTTGTCCTGGTCGGTCAGGGGTAGCGACCGGACGGCAGCCAGTCCCTCGTCGACGATGACCACCGAGGCCGGCAGCAGCACCGAGGTCGGCCCCCGGGTGATCTCCAGGATCCACGGGTGGGCGCGGTACATCTGCCGCAGCGTGTCGGCCCAGGCGCGCAGGCCCACCCGCCAGTCCTCGTGGGCCACCGGCCGCCGCTCCGGGAGCAGCGACTCGGAGCCGATCATCAGCAGGAACAGCTCGTCCTTGTTCGCCACGTAGCGGTAGAGGGACATCGTGGTGAAGCCGAGCGACTCGGCCAGCCGTTGCATCGTGACCGCGGACAGGCCGTGCTCGTCGGCGATCTCGATCGCGCGCGCGACGATCTTCTCGTGGGTCAGCCCCCGCCGCGGCCCGCTCTGCGGCTGCACGTGGGTGCCCCACGCGATGGCCACCGCGCGGGGCAGGCCGCTGTCCGTCTTGTCCACCATGCGTCCACTGTAGGCGGCTCGGACAATACTGTGTACGTCACACTCTGTGTATGCCATACTCTGTTTATGTCATACACAGATAACCCCGTCATCGAGCTCGAGGGCGTCACCAAGCAGTACGGCGCCACCCCGGTCCTCACCGGCATCGACCTGACCCTGGCCCCCGGCGTGCACGCCCTGCTCGGCCCGAACGGCGCGGGCAAGACCACCCTGGTCAACATCCTCACCACCCTGGTCCCGCCGGACTCGGGCACGGTGTGCATCCTCGGGATGGACACCCGCACCCGGGGCGCCGACATCCGGCGCCGGATCAGCGTCACCGGGCAGTTCGCCGCCGTCGACGACGTCCTCACCGGGCAGGAGAACCTGGTGATGATGGGTCGCCTGCTCGGCCTGCCCGCCTCTCGCGCCCGGGTCCGGGCCCGGGAGCTGCTCGACCGCTTCGACCTCGCGGCCGCCGCCGGCCGGCGGGTCGCGACCTACTCCGGCGGTATGCGTCGCCGCCTCGACCTGGCGGTGAGCCTGATCTGGCCGCCGGAGGTGCTCTTCCTGGACGAGCCCACCACGGGCCTGGACACCCGCAGCCGGTTGGTGCTGTGGCAGCAGATCCGCGAACTGGCCGGCGAGGGGACGACCGTCTTCCTCACCACGCAGTACCTGGAGGAGGCCGACCAGCTCGCCCAGCAGATCGCCGTGCTGGACCAGGGGCTGATCGTGGCCCAGGGCAGCGCCAGCCACCTCAAGGGGCTGGTCGGCCGCGAGGTCGTGCGCGTCCTCGACGCCGACGGAGCAGCGGTGCGCGAGGTCCCGACCGACGGGTCGGCCGGCGACCTGGCCCGGATCAGCGCCGAGGCCGCGGCGCAGCTGCCCGGGGCCCGCGTCGAGGTGCATCGCCCCACCCTGGACGACGCCTTCCTCAAGCTCACCGGACGCCGGACGGTGCCCGACGACGACGGTGCCGCAGACCGGGGCCACGAGCTGGCCGGGGCGGGGGTGGCCCGGTGAGCACCACGATCCTCACCGTCGCGCCGGCCCCCGGGTCGGGCCCGCTGACCGCCTCCCGCGTCTTCGTGGGTCGTGCCGTGCGGCACAGCCTGCGGGACGTCGAGGCGATGCTGATGGCCGTCATCCTGCCGGTGATGCTCATGCTGATGTTCACCTACGTCTTCGGCGGCGCCATGGCACCCTCCGGGGCGTATGCCGACTACCTGGACTACATCGTGCCCGGGATCGTGCTCACCTGCGCCGGGTTCGGCGCGGCCGCCACCGCCGTCGGGGTGAGCCAGGACCTGACGACCGGGACGATCAACCGGCTGCGCACCATGCCGCTGCCCAGCGCCACGGTGCTGGTGGGGCACACCGTCGCCAGCCTGGCCCGCAACCTGCTCGCCACCGCGGTGGTGCTGCTCGTGGCCGTCGCGATCGGCTTCCGCCCGGACGCCGGCCCCGCCCAGTGGCTGGGCGCCGTCGGCCTGCTCGCCTTCTACATCCTGGCGATCACCGCGGTCTTCGCCATGCTCGGGCTGGTCGCGCACTCCCCGGAAGCGGCCAACGGCTACGGCTTCGTCCTGCTGTTCCTGCCCTACGTCTCCAGCGCGTTCGTGCCGGTCGCCGGCATGCCGGGCTGGCTGCAGGGGTTCGCCGGCCACCAGCCGATCACCCCCGTGGTCGAGGCGACGCGGGCCCTGCTGGCCGGGGCCTCCCCCGGATCCGACGCGCTCGTGGCGGTGGCCTGGTGCACCGGGATCGTCGTCCTCGCGGTGGCGCTCACGGCATACCTGTTCCCCCGACGGGTGGCCCGCTGAGCGGGCGTCCCGCGCCGATTTCGGACATCGGCCGCGCTCGCCCACAATGGTCCCCCGTGACCTCCTCGTCTTCCCCCGTCGGCACCCTCCATCCCGCCGAGCCGCACGCCGCCGCGTGGTGGCGGCACGCCGTGATCTACCAGATCTACCCCCGTTCCTGGGCCGACGGCAACGGCGACGGGGTGGGCGACCTGCCCGGGATCACCGCCCGGCTGCCCTACCTGCGGGACCTGGGCGTCGACGCCGTGTGGCTCTCCCCGTTCTACGTCTCCCCGATGGCCGACGCCGGCTACGACGTGGCGGACTACCTCGACGTGGACCCCCTCTTCGGCACCCTGGCCGACGCGGACGCGCTCATCGGCACCGCCCACGACCTGGGCATCCGCGTCATCGTCGACCTGGTGCCGAACCACACCTCGGACGCCCACGCGTGGTTCCAGGAGGCCCTGACGGCCGCCCCGGGCTCCCCGGAACGTGCCCGCTACGTCTTCCGGGACGGCCGCGGCGCCGACGGCGGGCTGCCGCCGAACAACTGGCAGTCCGTCTTCGGCGGGCCCGCCTGGACCCGGGTCACCGAGGCCGACGGCTCCCCCGGCCAGTGGTACCTGCACCTGTTCGACAGCACCCAGCCGGACCTCGACTGGGCCAACCCCGTGGTCCGCGACATGTTCCTGGACGTCCTCCGGTTCTGGCTGGACCGCGGCGTCGACGGCTTCCGGGTCGACGTCGCCCACGGCCTGGTCAAGGCCCACGGCCTGCCGGACTGGACCGAGCGCACCGGCATGCTGGGCAGCGCCGAGGGGTCACTGAGCGAGGGCGCTGACCAGGCGCCGACCCGGGCCCCGATGTGGGACCAGGACGGGGTGCACGAGATTTACCGCGGGTGGCGCCGCCTGCTCGATTCCTACAATCCGGGTGACGACCCTGCTGCGGACCGGATCCTGTGTGCCGAGGCCTGGGTAGAGCCGGTGGAGCGCGCCGTGGCCTACACCCGCCCCGACGAGATGCACCAGGCGTTCAACTTCGGCTTCCTGGAGAGTCCGTGGACCGCTGCGTCGCTGCGCACCGTGATCACCGAGTCCCTGGAGGCTGCCGACCTCGTCGGCGCCCCCAGCACCTGGGTGCTGTCCAACCACGACGTGGTGCGGCACGCCTCCCGGCTCGGCCTGCCGGTCGGGCAGCGCCGCCCGAACGGGATCGGCGAGGGCGACCCCCAGCCGAACGCGGTCATCGGGCTGCGCCGGGCGCGCGCGGCCACCACCCTGATGCTCGGCCTGCCCGGCTCGTCCTACCTCTACCAGGGCGAGGAGCTCGGGCTGCCGGACCACACGGCCCTGCCCGACGAGGTCCGCCAGGACCCGACCTTCGCGCGGTCCGGGCACGAGGAGCGCGGCCGGGACGGCTGCCGCGTGCCGGTTCCCTGGGAGGGCGGCCGCACGGCATACGGCTTCGGCGACACCTGGGACACCTGGCTGCCGCAACCGGAGATCTACGGCGCCCTCGCCGTGGACCGGCAGGCCGGGGTGGCCGGCTCCACCCTCGAGCTGTACCGGCGGCTGCTCGGACTGCGGCGCACCCTCGACCTGGGGGTGGGCGGCCTTACCTGGCTCACCGGCTACGGGGAGGACGTCGTCGCGTTCCGCAACACCGACCAGGAAGGGCGGTCGGTCACCGTACTGGCCAACCTGGGCCCCGACCCGGTCGGACTGCCGGAGGGAGTCGAGGTGCTGGTCAGCAGCGCCCCGATGGTCGACGAGACGGTGCCGACCGACGTCACCGTCTGGCTGCGCGACTGACGCCGCCCTGACGGCTGAAGGCCAACCCGGCCCCGGCGGCGTTGAGTAGGCACCAGGCGAGGACCGTGGCCTGGTCGCCGGCGGCGTCGGCCAGCACCCCACCGAGCAGGCCTCCCGCGGGCACGATCCCCATGGTGAGGGTGCGTCGGGTAGCCGAGACCCGACCCAACAGCGAGGCCGGCGTCTGCGCGGCCACCAGGCCCGCCAGGTGGACGTTGTAGGTGACCATCAGCACCCCCCACAGGAAAGCGTGGGTGAGCAGGAGGGGCGTGGCATGGCCCGGCGCCGCCAGGGCGACCAGGACGAGGGCCGCGGTCGGCGCCAGGAGCGCCAGGGAACACCTCATCAGCGGTCCGGCCCCCAGCCGGGCCCCGAGCGGGACTGCGACCAGGGATCCGAGGAGCCCGCCCAGTGCACCCGCCGAGACGATGAGCCCGAGGACCTCGGCACCGAGGCCCAAGGTACGCAGCACGACGAGCACCTCGACCGCGGACCAGATCGCCAGGCCCAGGTTGACGAGCATGGCGGCCAGGGTGAGCCGCAGCAGGACGGCGTCCCGGACCAGGGCCCGCCAGCCCTCCCCCGCCTCGCTGAACAGCCGACGCAACGCGCCCGCCGGGGTGGCCCCGTCGTCCCCGGTATCGGCACCCCCGGGTCGGGGGCGTCGGCTCATCCCGAGGACGACGACCGAGCACACCGTGACGGCGACCGCGACACCGAGCAACGGGCCCGCACCGGCGGCCGCGGCGAGGGCGCCTGCCGCAGCGGGGGCGACCAGCCCCACCACGGTCTCGGCGGACTGCATCCGGGCCACGAGCGGGCCGACCCGCTCGGGACCGACCAGCCGCGGGGCGAGGGCGGTCTGGGTCGTCTCGGTGACCACCGAGCACACGCCGGCCAGGAGCGCCACGGCATACAGGTGGAGCAGGGTGAGCCCCCCGACCCACCAGGCCAGGACCACGGTGGACAGCAGGCCCGCCCGGGTCAGCCCCGCAGCGAGCAGGGTGCGCACCGTCGGCGAGCGGTCGACCAGGACCCCGACGGGGATCCCCAGCACGAGGAAGGCCACCGTCCCCAGTGCGTTGAGCAGACCCATCTGGGTGGCGGACGCTCCGAGGACGGTGACGGCGATGATGTCGGTGCCGAGGTCCGCCGCCTGGCGCGACCCGGCATCGAGGGTGTTGGACAGCAACAGTGGGCGGGCGCGACGCAGCGACCCACCCTCAGGGAAAGAAGGCACAGGAACTCACCAGGAGGAGAAGACAGAAAACTCGACAGCCGCCTCCGGCGGCCCATGGGGGCGCGGGGCGGGACGGGACAACCGCTGGACGGGCGGGCGGCGGCGATGCCGACGCCCCCGGTGTCAGCGGGTGTTGAGGCTGCGAGCTCTGAAGAACACGGTGAGGTCTCTCGACTGCGGGAACCGGACGCGGGCGAGCCTACCCGGCCGGTGATCCCGCCGACCCACCGCCGTCCTGCGCCGGCTGCGCGGTAATCCGGATCCGGTCGATCCGCATCCCCTGCACGGCGATCACCTCCATGGTCAGCCCCTCCACCTCGACCACGTCCCCGACCTCGGCCAGCCGGCCGAGCTGCTCCAGGACCAGCCCCCCGGCGGTGTCGTAGTTGTCGTTGTGCAGCTCGGCACCGGTGAGCTCCTCGAGCTCCTCGATGTTCAGCGAGGCATCGACGACCAGGCTCTGGCCGTGCCGCAGGGTGGCGTCCTCGGGGTCGGTGCTGGCGTCGTACTCGTCGTAGATCTCCCCGACCACCTCCTCCACCAGGTCCTCCATCGTCACGATGCCGTCGGTGCCGCCGTGCTCGTCGACCACCAGCACGATCTGTTGCTTCTCCGCACGCATCCGGGCCAGCGCCGGCAGCACGTGGATGCTGCCGGGCAGCGGCAGGATCGGCCGGGTCACCGTGCGCACCCGGGTGCCGGCCCGGTCCTCCTGCGGCACCGCCATCAGGTCCCGGATGTGCACGAAGCCGAGCACGTCGTCGACGTTGCGGCCGGTCACCGGGAAGCGCGAGTGGGTCGAGTCGATCACCTGCAGGTGCGCCTCGGCGACGGTCAGGTCCCCCTCGAGGAACTCCACGTCTGGGCGGGGACGCATCACCCGGTTCAGTGCCCGGTCGCTGGCCCGGAAGACGTCGGTGAGGATCCGCCGGTGGTAGGGACGCAGCCCCTGGTGCCCCTCGATCAGGTCGCGCACCTCCTCCGGCGTCATCTCCTCCTCGGTCGCCGCCGGGTCCCCGCCGAGCAGACGGACCACGAAGTTGGTGGAGACCGACAGCAACCAGATCACCGGCCGGACCACCTGGGCGAACAGGTTCAGCGGGGGGCCGAGCACCTTGGTGAAGGCGATATTGCGCTGCATCGCCAACCGTTTGGGGACCAGCTCCCCCAGCACCAGGGACAGGTAGGCGATCAGCAGCGTCATCGCGACCAGGGCCAGGGTGTCGGCGAGGCCCTCGGGGATCCCCCACCCGCGCAGGGTCGGCACCAGGTCGGGGGCGATGGTCGACCCGCCGTATGCCGAGGAGAAGAACCCCGCGACCGTCACCCCGATCTGCACCGCGGAGAGGAACTGGTTGGGGTTGCGGACCAGCGTGCCGATCCGCTCGCCCCGCTCGCCGCTGGCCTCGATCTGACGGACCTGGCCCTCCCGGAGCGTGACGATGGCCATCTCGGTCCCGGCGAAGATCCCGCCGATCAGGACGAACAGCAGGACGAGGAGCAGGTTGACGAGGGTCTCGGAGTCCACGGGCAGACGCTACCGGGTCAGGATGTGACCGTGCGCCGTGCTCACCCGGGTCCACGGGCCGCAGCGGAACACGGTGGCGATCTCGCGGGCCCGGCCGAAGCCCAGACCGTAGGCGGCCAGGCCCACCCCGGCCGACAGGTCGGACCGGGTGGGCAGCGGGGCGGACCACACCCGCTCCCGCAGCGCGTTCACCGCATGGCTCCCGGCGCCGTCGGGCGTGCCCTCGGCGATGTCGCGGATCCCGTCCTCGGCCACGCCCAGCAGCGAGGCGACCGCCACCTCGCCGTCCGGGACCCAGCCCGAGCGCGGCGGGGTCAGCGCCGACCACGGCTCGTGCACCGTCGTCGGCGGGACCGGGAGGCGGGTGCCGACGTCACCGGTGCTGGTGCGGCGCGCCAACCGGTCGGTGACCGCGCCCAGCGGGACCGTGACGTCCAGCGGCGGGTCCACCTCGCCGGCCAGCGGCATCACCCGCAGGCCGAGCACGACGCCCTGCCCCAGCACCCCGCGGCCGGGCAGGATGCACACCCACGCGGCGAGCACCGACCCGGACGCCTGGAGCCGCACCGAGCCCTCGGACTGCAGGGTCCGCGCGCGCCCCACGTAGGTCCCCAGGTCGTGCAGGCTCTCCACGTCGGCGAAGTCCAGCACCCCCGGCGGGACGGATCCGGTCATGCCCGGCGCTCCCGCCGGTGGCTGCGCAACCGCACCGGGTCGCGCAGCAGGGCGCGCAGGGCACGGGTCTCGTGCTCCCCCAGCCGGCGCGGCCGCTGCTCGGCCAGGTCGTAGGTGACCAGGGTCGACTCGGCGTGCGCGTAGACCACGTCCCCGCCCCGCTGGCGCACGACATACGCGATGTCGAAGGAGGCGGCCTTCAGCTCCGAGCACCACATCTCGATCGCGCACGGCTGGTAGCTGAACGGCATCTGGGCCAGGTAGTCGATCTCGGTCCGCGCGACCAGCACCCCCTCCTCCAGCAGCGAGCGGTCCTGGCCGAACCACTCCTGGAAGGCGTAGACGCGGGCCTCCTCCAGGTAGCGCAGGTACTGCACGTTGTTCACGTGGCCGTAGGCGTCCATGTCGGACCACCGGATGGGGACCTCGATGACCGTGTTCGGTTCGGACATGACGGCAATCCTCTCAGGCGTCCACCTGCCGCGCAGCACCGGGAGCGACCCCGGCCCACCGGCCGACCGTCGTCCGGCGGAAGGGGCTGTCCGGGCGTCCGGACCGCTGCTACGCTCCCTCGGATCGGGTCGGCGAAGGGCCGGTTCATGGTCCAGTCGGGTGCGGGTGCGGGTGCTGGTGCGGTCGTGGTCCGGGGGCCCGGGTCTTCGACGGGGAACGGTTCCTGGACGGGACCCCCGACGTCGTGGTCGAGGACGGGCTGATCACCGCCGTCGGGCAGGATGCCGCCACCCGGGTCACCGGGACCGACGGGTCCCCGGCCAGCGGCGTCGAGGTGGTGGATGCGCCGGGGCACACGCTGACGCCGGGCTTCGTGGACGCCCACGTCCACCTGATGGTGGAGAACCTCGGCGGTCTGGACGTCATGGTCAAGCCGTTCCCGCTGCCGTTCTACGAGTCCGTCGGCTTCATGGAGCGCACCCTCGCCGTAGGCATCACCACCGTGCGGGACGCCGGGGGCGCCGACCTCGGGCTGAAGACCGCCCAGGCCAACGGACTGATCGCCGGCCCACGGCTACGGATCTCGGTCAACCTGGTGGGTCAGACCGGAGGGCACGGGGACCACCTGCTGCCGTCCGGCATCGAGATGCCGTTGTTCCCGCACCACTCCGGCTGCCCGTCCGGGGTGGCCGACGGGCCGGAGGAGGTGCGCAAGACCACCCGGAAGATGTTCCGGGCAGGCGCCGACCAGATCAAGATCTGCACCACCGGCGGCGTCCTCAGTCCCGCGGACGACCCGCGCCACTCCCAGATGACCCTCGATGAGATCCGCGCCGTGGTGGAGGAGGCGCAGGCCCACGAGTCCTACGTCTTCGCGCACGCACAGGGGACGTCCGGGATCCGCAACGCCGTCCTGGGCGGGGTCCGCTCCATCGAGCACGGGATCTTCCTGGACGACGCCACGATCCAGCTGCTGCTCGACCACGACGTCACCCTGGTGCCGACCCTGGTCGCCCCGGTCTCCGTGCTGCGCACGGCCGAGTCGGGCCGGTCGATGAACGCGGCTGTCGTGGCCAAGGCCCGTGCGGTCCTGCAGACCCACCGGGCGGCGATCACGCGGGCGGTCGCGGCCGGGGTCCGGATCGCCTTCGGCACCGACACCGGGGTCGGCACCCACGGGACCAACCTGGAGGAGTTCGCCCTGCTGGCCGAGTGCGGGATGTCCCTGGAGTCCGTGCTGTCCTCCGCCACGTCGGTCAGCGCAGACCTGGTCGCACCGGACCTGCGGGTGGGCCGGATCGCCGAGGGACACCGGGGCGACCTGGTGCTGCTCGACCGCGAGCTGCGGACCACGGCCGACCTCGACGGCATTGACCGGGCAGTGACCGCCGTCTTCCAAGACGGGCTCCGCATGCGTTGACCCACCCCGAAAGGCCGTGCCATGGACTTCCTTCCCGCTGTCGGGATCGCCTCGCTGATGTTCCTGCTGCTGGCGATCGGGGACCTGATCTCGACCCGCACGCACGCCCGGGTCCCCGCCATCCTGGTCGCGATCGTGCTCTACCTGGTCCTGGTCTGGACGGGCGTCGTGGACGGGGAGGTCGTCTCCGGGTCGGTGGTCAACCCGTTCGGGGTGATGGTTATCTCGGTGGCCCTGGTCCACCTCGGCACGATCATCCCGATCTCGGTGCTGATCGCCCAGTGGCGGGCGGTGCTGATCGCGATCTGCGGCCTGATCGTGGCCGTCGCGCCCGTCTCCCACGAGTCTCCCCACCGCCTGCTCCTCCCCCAGCGTTACCTGACGCCCTCCCTGCTGCTCGCCATGATCGCGGTGCTGGGCACCCTGGCCTTCTTCCTCGGCGAGTGGACCGGCCTCAACTACGGGATCTGGTCGCTGCTGATCGGCATCGCCTGCCAGTACTTCGGGGTGCTGCCGGCCAAGGCGCTGGACGAGGCGAACTCCTTCGGCATCGTCACGGCCGGCATCATGGTCGTCGTGCTGGCCTCGATGGGCGGGGTCACGGTGAGCCAACTCCTGGACTCGATCGGCCCGGTGCTGATGATCCTGTTCCTGGGCACGGTGGGGCTCCTCGTGGGAGGCATGCTGGCCGCCCGGCTGATCGGGTGGGACCCCAAGAAGGCGATGCCGGTGTCGCTCACCGCCCTCATCGGCTTCCCCGCGGACTACATCATCTGCGAGGAGATCGCGCACTCCCTCGGCGAGGACACCCAGCAGCGGGACGCCATCATGGACGAGATCCTGGCCCCCATGCTGGTCGGTGGATTCACCTCCGTCTCGCTCGCCTCGGTGATGATCGCCTCCACCCTCGTGGGCACCCTGTGACCGCCCCCGGTGCACTACAGTCCTGCGGGTGAACGCATCGCTGGAGGACCCGGTCGACGACCTGCTCGACGTGCTGGACCTGTCCTATGAGGGCAGCACCACCGTGCGGGTCTCCTCGACCGCCGGGGTGGTCGAGGACCTGCGCGACTCCGAGGGGGAGGTGTATGTCGGGCGCAGCCAGCCGATGCCCACCGGCCGGGTGTTCGGTGGTCAGGTCCTGGCCCAGTGCGTGGTCGCCGCGGGCCGGACGGTGGACGTCGACGACGGTGACGGCCCCCGGCTGATCCACTCGCTGCACGGCTACTTCCTGCGTCCCGGGGACGCGAACCGGCCGATCCGCTTCCTGGTCGACCGGATGCGCGACGGCGGATCGTTCTCGGCGCGCCGGGTGCACGCGGTGCAGGAAGGTCGGATCCTGCTGTCGATGATCGCCTCCTTCCAGGAGAGCGCCGACGGGCTGGACCACCAGGTGCCGATGCCACAGGTCACCGCCCCCGAGGGGCTGCCCTCGGACGCCGAGCTGCTCGCCGACGTGGACCACCCCGCCGCGCAGCACGCGGCCCGCCGGGCGGTCGAGATGCGCCACGTCGACGCCCCGCTCTACCTGGGGCCCGACCCGGACCCGCGGGTGGACCAGTCGGTCTGGCTCCGGCTGCCGCGCACCCTGCCCGACGACCCCTTGCTGCACAGCGCCGTCCTGGCCTACGCCTCGGACTACAGCCTGCTCGAGCCGGTCCTCCGGCGGCACGGCATCTCCTGGGGCGACCCCCGGCTGCGGATCGCCAGCCTCGACCATGCGATGTGGTTCCACCGCCCCGGCCGCGCCGACGAGTGGATCCTCTACACCCAGCGCACGCCCTCCGCCGAGGGCGGACGCGGCCTCGGCCAGGGGCACATGTTCGCCCGGGACGGCACCCTGCTGGCGACCGTCGGCCAGGAGGGCATGGTCCGGCTCAAGGGGTGAGCCGGACCAGACGACCTGCCCCCGTGTAGCGGATAGGGGAGACGGGACAGCCGCCCCGCCACGCTGGGCCAGGGGATCCGCGAGTTCCTCGACTCGACCGTGCAACTCGTCAAACCATGCGGGTGAGCGTTGGCCCACGCGTGAGATCGCGCGGCACGCGGAGCGCTGCTACGGTCTAACTTGTGGGGGGACAATGGTGTTCCCCCAGAATGAGAGAAAGAGTCATGAAGGTGGCAAGACGACTTGCGGCCGCGGTTCTGTCCCTTGCTCTCGTTGGTGCGACGGGTGCCCAGTCCACGGCAGAAGGGATGAACGACGGTACTCCGAACCAGTGTTCTTTGGGGGCAACAACACCCTGGGTGTCGGGCGGCACGCTGTACTGGAGAGCCACAAGCACATGCAACACCTCGCTGACAGCTTTGCTGAGTTGGTCGAGGCCAGGGCCGGACAGCACCATGAACTCGGTTGCCGCGGCGAACGCAAAGACAGTCACCGGTTCGCGTCTATGCAACTGGGGGGTACCGACAAACCGAAATCTCTACACGACTGCTCAGGCGTCCTACGGCGAGGTCACCTCGGGCACCCGCGGAGTGCACAGCGGGTCTGCTGGCTGCGGCTACGTCTGACCTGGTTTGTTCGTGTGAACAGTGACGTGCGTGTCGACGGGGTGTCCCACCGCTTCGGTTCCAGGACGGCGCTGAACGCAGTGACATTCGACCTGCGAACAGGTGCAACTGGCCTCCTCGGCCCAAACGGCGCTGGCAAGACCACACTTCTGTCGATCCTGACGACGGTGAGGCAGCCGTCGTCGGGGTCGGTAGAGGTGTTCGGCCACCGGCTGAACACCAGGGAAGGGCGGCATGCGGCCCGGGCACTGATCGGCTTCCTACCTCAGCGTTTCAGCGTCCCGGCACTTATGCAGGCACGCGACCTGGTCGCGTATTCCGCCTACTGTCATGGCGTCGAGCGTGGTGAGGTCTATCGCTGTGCCAATGATGCGCTGGAACAGGTCGGGTTGTCAGACATCGCTGGCCGGCGGATGCGAAGCCTTTCTGGTGGACAGCGCCAACGTGTGGGGATCGCAGCGACAATTGCGCACGGCCCCCGGCTCCTCGTGCTCGATGAACCCACCGTGGGTCTTGATCCAGAGGTACGCATCGAGTTTCGGAGGCTGATCTCTGAACTTGCTCGTGAGAGGCTGGTCGTCCTATCGACGCACATGGTTGAGGACGTTCAGCGGTCCTGCACCAACACCCTCGTACTCCATGAGGGCAAGGTTCTCTTCCACGGCCTTACTGCGGCCTTAGAAGTACACGAAGGTTCCTGGAACGATGAGTACTCCTCACCCTTGGAGCAGGGCTATCTTGAACGGTTGAAAGGCGCTTGAGTTCGGTGCGCGACTCCTGGTCCATCACCTGGCCAGTTCGTTGGTGGGTCGTGGTGCCCGCTTCCGTGGCCATGGCCGCCTACACCTTCCTCAGCCTTTCGTCGGTGGCCGATTGGTCATACATCGACACGGCCTACCTATCTTCCTTGCCCCGGGAGATGACGGTCCTTCTCGGACCCGCGGTTGCCTCCATCGCGTGCCTCATAGGGCGCTCTTCGTGGGCGAAAGATGCTGTCGCCACCACGGCCGCACAGCGGATGGGTCCAGGTCTTGTTGGCCGGGTCTTCCTTGTCCTGACATTGTGGCTGGTCGGTGTTCACCTAGGTGTTGCGGCCACGATGATCCATTACTACTCGCGGCAGGCCACGGCAGGTGACCCACAGTGGGTTGCTCTCGTTCCCGTGATCTGCTCGCTGGTGTTCTTCGTCGCCATCGGGCTAGGCGTTTCCTTGCTTGTTGACCACTGGAGTGCGGGTCTCGTGGCCTTGATCGTCTCCCTCACCTTGGCGCTGGTCCCGTTCCCCTTCACGAGTGAGATCGAGATCATGCGATGGCTGGCTCCGGCCGCGCCCATCACCACCTTCTCACCAGTTCCTGGGGCGACAGTTGGATGGGTCGTAGCGTACTGGCTAGTGGGGTCCGCTGCAGTCGTGCTGGTGCTCCTGGCCGTCGCGTCATGTCGGGCGACGTCGGGTTCAACGTCGGGCACACTTCGCGCGGGGGCCGCCGTCAGTGCCTGGGCAGTAGCCCTGGTAGCGATTGCGGTGATCTCCCCCGCCGTGTCCGGTCCCGAGCCGTACTCAGCTCAATGCGCGACGCGAGGTGCGGTGACCTACTGCGTCAGTGAGGAGGAGGCCCCCGTCCTGAGCGAACTTCAGGGTCAGACTGGACCGGTTCTCGCGAAGTTGGGTGGGGGCCCCGGTGAACTCCGGTGGGTTACTTCCCAAGTCGCCGCTGACGCTCTCCTCCGTGAAGGGCAATGGGATGGGGACGCGACGACTCTCGTCGCTGTAGGAGTCGGCCCCGTCTCCGGCGCCCGGTACAGCAACGAGGACCTCGCAGGAGTCCTCGCCGGGATGACCTCCTGCTCCCAAGAATCCATCGCCGCGGGCGACGAGGGCGTGGAGTGGACCTTCGCCCTCGCGTGGTGGCTTGCGCGTCCCGATGAACTGCACGAGCAGGCACGGATCGGCCTCCCCCAGCCAGCCGCGATGGAGGCTGCCACGTCAGCGGAGGTGCAGCACTGGTACAGCCTCAATCGTGCCGAACTCCAGGCTTGCGCGTACCAGGGTTCCGGTCCCTGACCAGTCACATGCCTACCGATCCCCCGCACCCGCCTGACGTGAATTCCCCGCTGGCCCTGCGCCTCAAGTCGCACTTCTTCCCTTTCGCTTGGCCCTCTGGATCCCTGGTCCTCCTCACGTGGGCAGCCATGCTGATGCTGGTGACGCAACGGGCTGAATGGACAGTCTTCATCGAAGTATCGCGCAATCTGATACCCAGGCCGATATCGCCGTATGAGTACGCCACGATTCCCGTCAGTTTGGCGGGAGCCCTCTACTTCGCACCCAAGCTGGTTGACCTCGTCGTCCTTCACACGCGACGACGTACTGCTCTCGCCCTCGCCGGGGCCTGGCTCACTGTGGCAGCTGCATCGGCTATCACGTTTGTTGGCCTAGCGACTTATCCCAGCGACGGTCGACCTCCCGTGGAGGAGCTTTACCACCTCGCCGGAAATTCGGTCACGATCGCACTGACGGCGTGGCTTTGCGTGACGACCCTGGGCGGAGGCATCGGTTCGTTCGTCTTCCTGGGTAGCTACGCCGTAGTGGTCTGGGTGCAGGCGACAATGCCGGAATATGCGCTGCTGATGCCACTGTCATCCGGCTACCTCTCCGACGGCACTCTGGACCGCAGCTTCCATTGGCCCTGGATCTTCGGTCTGGCCCTGGCCGTACATTGGCAGATCTGGAGGAGGGCCGCCCTCCCCTTGTTCAACCTGTAGCTCAGGTCCTCGACCCAGGCTCCCAGCACACCGTGGCATGCTCGGGATCACGACGGCCGACAGCGAGCGCGCTGAGAGTTTCCGTGCGGTCATGGGCCGTAGGTAGCCAGCACTCGGAGTCTTACGCACCTACATGGTCACCGAGCACGCAGAACTCGTTGCCCGAGGTGTCCCGCATGACGATCCAGGCGTGCCCCTGGGCCCAGGCCTCCTGCGCTCGCGTGGCCCCGAGGGACAGCGCGATCTCGACCAGCTCGTCCTGGGTCTGCCCGCCGGGTCCGGGGCGGACGTCCACGTGGGTGCGGTTCTGGCGCTCCTTCGGCGCCGGCTCCGGGCAGAGCTCGAGCAGCGGGCCACGCAGGCTTGGGTGGCGCAGGGTGACCGGGCCGACGCCCTCGGTGCGCACCCAGCCGGTGATCGCCTGGTAGAGGCGGCCGTCCCGTTCCGGGTCCGCGCTGTCGAGCGGGAGCGCGGCGATCGGACCGGTGTCCTGGTAGGCGGACCGTTCCTCCATCACGCAGAAGGCGTTGCCGTCCGGGTCGGCCAACACCACCCAGGGGACGTCCCCCTGACCGATGTCGACCCGCCTCGCCCCGAGCGCGAGCAACCGCTGCACCACCTCCTCCTGGGCGGCCCCTCCGAGCAGGTCCAGGTGAAGGCGCCATCCGGGGGCGGGTGGCTCGGGAACCCGATCGATGCAGATGTCCAACCAGAGGTCCTCCGCCAGCGTCATCCGCCCCTCGAACAGGTCATCGGTCACGGTGAACGGCTCCAGCCCGAGCGCCCCCGTCCAGAACTCGCCGGCGCGTTGTGGGTCCCGTGCCTGCATGTTGATGTTCTCGAGGCCCATCCCCTCACCCTACGAGCGGGCGGCCTCGGCGAGGGTATGAATAAATGCCGTCACCCGGTCCCCCGACGCCGGCGGCTCGTCCACCCCACCGGCAAAGGCTGCCACCCGGTGCACGCCCGCCGCGGCCAACAGACCGATCTGCTCGGCCGCCTGTCCGGAGGTGACGTTCTCGGCAGTCGGCAGGAACGCCACCACCTCGGGCCTCCCCTCCCGGCCGGCATCCGCCCACGCCGCCGTGACCGCCTCGATCGCCTGGGCCGCCCGCGCGGGGTCCACGACCCCACGCGGTGCGACATCATCCAGGATCACCCCGTCGGCCAACTCTCCGGCCACGGCCAAGGTCCTAGGCCCTCGCCCGCCGACAAGGACCGGCGGGACCACGTCGGGCGGGAACCGCAACCGCACGCGGTCCAGCTCGACATACCGTCCGTCCGTGGTGACCTCCGCACCGTGCAGCAGGGCGCGGACGGCGCGGACCTGTTCCCGCAGCAGGGTGACCGGCGAGGCCACCCGGGCGCCGACCTGCCCCATCCAGTCCTGCACCCCGTGCCCCATGCCCGGCAGGAACCGTCCCGGGAACATCGCACCCAGCGTCCCGATCTCCATCGCGGTCAGCGACGGGAGGCGCAGCGGCACGGGCAGCAACCCGATGCCGACCCGGAGCCGCTCGGTCGCGGACAGGATCGCCGCTGCGGGTGCAATGCCGCTGGCTGCGAAACAGTCCTCCCAGAGCCACACCTCCTCCAGTCCTGCCTCCTCCGCGGCACGTGCCGCGGCGAGCATCCGGTCCGGTGGCTGGTCGGCAGGCTGGATCAGGGCGATGACGGGCTCGGGGTGCATGCCTCACAGTCCACCATCGGCCACCGACACGGCACCATCGTTCGCACCGGCGATCGGCAGTTCGCGCCGACTGACGATGACACGCGCCTCCCCGGAGACCGGGTCGGTGAACCGCACCGCGTGCGCGAGCAGCTGCAGCGGCGTGCCGAAGTCGCCGGGGGACACGTCGCGCACCTGCGGGTAGAGCGGGTCGCCGAGGATCGGGATGCCCAGGCCTGCGAGGTGGACACGCAGCTGGTGCGTCTGCCCGGTCGTGGGCGTCAGCCGGTAGGACCCCACGAGCAGGCCCTCGTGCTCCACCGTGTCTGAAAGCTCGATGCGGGTCACCGCATTGACCGGTCCGTCCTCGACCACCGCCTGCAGCGACCCCCGCCGCTTGACCAGCCGGTTGGCGACCGTCAGCGGCAGGTCCAGGTCCGCCCGCAGCGGTGCGAGCGCCAGGTAGGTCTTGGCCAGTCCCCCGGCCTGCACCATCTGCTGGTAGGCGCCGCGGGCCTCCCGCCGGGTGGTCAGCAGCAGCACCCCGCTGGTCAGCCGGTCCAGACGGTGCACGGGCGCGATGTCGGGCAACCCCAGCTCCCGGCGTAACCGCACGACCGCGGTCTGCGCGACGTGGGATCCGCGCGGCATGGTCGCCAGGAACGGCGGCTTGTCCACCGCCAGCAGGCCGCTCTCCTCGTCGTGCAGGAGCACCGTCAGCTCGCCCGGCACGTCAGCCTCCTCGGGCAGGTCCCGATACAGGTATGCCGAGGAGCCGGGTCGGTAGGCCGTGTCGGCGACGACCGGGGTGCCGTCGGCCAGGAACACCTCGCCGGCGCGCACCCGCCGGGCGATCCCGTCCGGGTCGCCCGTGCGCTCGGCCAGGAAGGCCACGACCGTCGGCCAGGTCCCGTCGAGCGGTAGCCGGACCCGGGCGGGCCCGAGCCCGTCCCGCGGTGGGAGCGGGGGTCCCGGCGTGGCACGCCGGCGGCGACGAGCCACGGGGCCGGGTCCGTCAGTCGCGGGTGAGCCTGCGGTAGGTGACGCGGTGCGGACGGGCCGCCTCGGCACCCAGCCGCTCGACCTTGTTCTCCTCGTAGGCCCCGAAGTTGCCCTCGAACCAGTACCAGTTGGCCGGGTTCTCCTCGGTGCCCTCGTAGGCCAGGATGTGCGTGGCCACCCGGTCCAGGAACCACCGGTCGTGGCTGATCACGACGGCGCAGCCGGGGAAGTCGAGCAGCGCGTTCTCCAGCGAGCCCAGGGTCTCCACGTCGAGGTCGTTGGTCGGCTCGTCCAGCAGCAGCAGGTTGCCGCCCTGCTTGAGGGTCAGGGCCAGGTTGAGCCGATTGCGCTCACCACCGGAGAGCACCCCGGCCTTCTTCTGCTGGTCCGGCCCCTTGAAGCCGAACTGGCTGACGTAGGCGCGGGACGGGATCTCGACCTTGCCGACCTGGATGAAGTCCAACCCGTCGGACACGACCTCCCAGAGCGACTTGTCCGGGTCGATGCCGCCGCGGGCCTGGTCGACGTAGGAGATGTTGACCGTGTCGCCGACCTTGACCGTGCCGGCGTCCGGCTCCTCCAGCCCGACGATCGTCTTGAACAACGTGGTCTTGCCGACACCGTTGGGGCCGATCACCCCGACGATGCCGTTGCGCGGCAGGGTGAAGGACAGGTCGTCGATCAGGACCCGGTCGCCGAAGCCCTTGCGCAGCGAGTCGACCTCGATCACCTGCGCCCCCAGGCGCGGGCCCGGCGGGATCTGGATCTCCTCGAAGTCGAGCTTGCGCTGCTTGTCTGCCTCGGCGGCCATCTCCTCGTAGCGGGCCAGCCGGGCCTTGTTCTTGGTCTGCTTCGCCTTGGCGTTGGAGCGGACCCACTCCAGCTCCTTTTCCAGGCGCTTGGCCAGCTTGGCGTCCTTCTTGCCCTGGACGGCCAGCCGCTCCCGCTTCTTCTCCAGGTAGGTGGAGTAGTTGCCCTCGTAGGGGTAGAGCCGACCACGGTCGACCTCGGCGATCCACTCCGCCACGTTGTCCAGGAAATACCGGTCGTGGGTGACGGCCAGGACGGCGCCGGGGTAGTTGGCCAGGTGCTGCTCCAGCCACTGCACGGACTCGGCGTCCAAGTGGTTGGTGGGCTCATCGAGCAGCAGCAGGTCCGGCTTGCTCAGCAACAACTTGCACAGCGCGACCCGGCGGCGCTCACCACCGGAGAGGACCGTGACGTCGGCGTCGGGCGGCGGGCAGCGCAGGGCGTCCATCGCCTGCTCGAGCTGGGAGTCCAGGTCCCAGGCGTCGGCGTGGTCGATCGCCTCCTGCAGCTGGCCCATCTCGGCCATCAGCGCGTCGAAGTCGGCGTCCGGATCGGCCATCTCCTCGGAGATCGCGTTGTACCGGTCCACCTTGGCCTTGATCTCACCGACCCCTTCCTCGACGTTGCCGAGGACGGTCTTCTCCTCATTCAGTGGCGGCTCCTGGAGCAGGATGCCGACCGTGTAGCCCTCGCTCAGCCACGCCTCGCCGTTGGACGGCTGGTCCATCCCGGCCATGATCTTCAGGATCGTGGACTTGCCGGCACCGTTGGGCCCGACCACGCCGATCTTGGCGCCGGGGTAGAAGGACATCGTGACGTCGTCGAGGATGAGCTTGTCACCGACCGCCTTGCGGGCACGCGTCATGGTGTAGATGTATTCGGCCATGGTGGCCAGGGTAGTCGGCCAACTCGGCCGGTCCGAATCGCCCGGGCCCGGTGCCGCCGCCGGCCCGCGGCGGGGTGCGCCGGTCAGCTGGCCGCCTGCTCGGCATACCCCTGGTCGTCGGCCGGATCGTCACCGGCCGGATCCTCGCCGACCGGATAGTCACCGCCCGGATCGTGGCCGACCGCCGCGGGGTAGTCCTCCTCCGGCGGCTCCGGCACGACGTCCTGGTCCATCTCCTGCATCGCAGCCCGGACCGACTGGTCGTCCGCCGGGTCCACGCCCGGGACGGTCGGGCGCCGGACCCGGCTGAAGCTGCCCTGACCACAGTTCAGGTCCCAGCCGACGGTGGAGGCGGAGATCTCGGTGTCGATCCCGGACTTCTCCCCCTGGGTCCACTCCCGCAGGGTGAGCCGGCCGTGCACCACCACCGGGTCGCCCTTCTGCATCGACTCGCGCACGTTGAGACCGAGGTTGCCGAACGCGATGACCTTCAGGAAGTCCGTCCCCGTCTGCACCCACTGCCCGGTGTCCTTGCTGTAGTGACCCCGGTTGTGGGCCAACCGGAACGTCGTGAACGGGCGCCCCGACGCGTGGCCGAAGTGTTGTTGCGGATTGGCCGTCAGGTTGCCCGCGACCGTCACCATCATGTCCTTCATGGATCCCACCCCTTGTCTGGTGTCTGCCCGCCGGGAGCGGCGGGTCGAGCCCACCGTGGCCGAACGCCCCGGCCGGGGGAAGCGCCCGGTCGGGGCCTGTGGACGGTGGACCCCGACCGCCGTGGCTGTGGACAGGATCCGCGGATGGGACGGAACGGGCCCCGCGGCGGTCAGGACAGGACGGCGTCGAGGTGCTGGCGGGTGCGTCGGTGCCGCTCCAGGACGGCCTCGACCGGCCTGCGCACGTGCTCGGTCGCGACGCCGCGCACGGCCTCGGTGAGCCGCCCGTCGACCACGGCGCGGCGGTGCCGGGCACCGGACCGGGCCAGCACCTTGGCCAGGGCGGCCAGCACCAGCCCGAGGACCAGACCTCCGCCCAGGAGCAGCAGCGGGATCGGGACGGGTCCCCAGGTCGGGGCCTCCATCGGCACCTGCAGCCAGCCCAACACGGCCAGCAGCGCGAGCCACAGCAGACCGACGACCGCGCAGGCGGCCAGCAGCAGCTGCAGGAATCCCAGGACGGACCACCAGGCGGGGTTGCGGGCCCGCAGCGGGGTGCCCATCACCGCCTGGTCGAGGGCGTCGGCGAGGGCACCGTCGCCCGGCGTCGCCGCCTGGGCGACGGCCTCGGCCCAACGCGGGGGCAACGACGCGCCCGCGGCCTCGCCGACGCGTCGGGTCGCCAGCGCCACCCCGGAGCGCGCGGCCGGGCTCGGGGCGGGCAGCGAGGACCGGCCCAACACGGTGCGCACGTCCGAGGGGCTGATCCCGGCCCCGCCCGCCCGGTCATCACCCAACCGCAACCGGCGCAGCGGGTCCGGCCGCAGCGCGCCGATCCACCGGGTGAACGGCCACCCGGCCCGGCTGCCCGCCTGGCGCAGGTAGTCCTTGCGCACCGCCTCGAGCACGACCGGCACGCCCGCCGACCGTTTCAGCGCGTCGACCAGCGCGGCGTCCTCGTCCTTGCCCCGGGCCGGTTCCGTGTCGGCCACCCCGGCGCGCAACTCCCGCGCCGTCCCGCGCAGGTCGCCGACGAGCCGCTGCTCGGCGGCGGTGCGGGCCCCGACGACCTCCCCGATCTCCCCGCGCAGGTCGTCCAGCCCCTGCTGCAACCGGGCGGAGGTGCCGATCACCTCGAACTCTCCGGCCCCGTCCGCGGCCACCAGCCGGGCCAGGTCGGCCTTGAGCTGCTCCACCGCCTCCGGCGAGGGGATCCGGTCCACCTGGTTGAGCACCACCAGCATGACCGCCTCGTGGTCCTGCAGCGGCCGCAGGTAGTCCTCGTGCAGCCGTGCGTCGGCATACTTCTGCGGGTCGGTGACCCACACGAAGACGTCGGCCCGTCCCAGCACCCGGTCGGCCTCGACCCGGTGCGCCACCTCCCGGGAGTCGAAGTCGGGCAGGTCGATGAGCACCAGCCCGTCGAGCGGGTCGGCGGTGCCGGCCGGGGCGCCGGTCCGCACCTGGTGGCGCCGGTGTATGCCGAGCCACTCCAGCAGTTCCTCGGCCGGCTCGGGCCCCCACACGGCCGCAGTGGCGGTGGCGGTGGTGGGACGGCGCGCCCCGATGGTGGAGACCTCCTCGCCGACGAGGGCGTTGAACAGGCTGGACTTGCCCGACCCGGTGGCGCCGGCCAGCGCGACGACGGTGCGCCCGCCCTTGATCGCCCAGCGCTGGCGGACCTTGTCGACCAGGTCGGTCGCCGCGGCCACCGGCTCCGGGTCGAGCTCGGACCCACCGACGGCGAGCGCCTCCTCCAGCTGGTCGGCGCGCCAGGTCAACGGTCGCTGGCCGGTGTCGGCGCCCTTGCGCCCCAGCCTCATCGGGCGTCCTGCACGGCGCGGGCGGCCTGCTCGACGCGGCGGCCGGCCTCGCGGTCCACCGCCACCTGCTCGAGCACCCGGTCGAACCGGGAACGTTCCTGCTCATAGAGGGCCTCGACCCGGGCCAGCAAGGACGCGCGGGCCTTGGCCGCCAGCTCCCGGACCGCCTGGTCGCCGAAGACGGCCTCCAGCAGGCGCTGCGCCAGCACCGCCGAGCCGCCGGCGATGCCGACCTCGAGCCCGGTCAGCCCTGCGGTGGAGGCGAAGACGAGCAGCATCAGCAGCACGGCGAGCCCGTTGACCCCGAAGGCCAGGTAGCGGGCGGTCGCCCGCTTCTGCCCGGCCTCGTTCCGCACCAGGTCGAGCAGTTCGCCCTGCCAGTCCCGGATCAGCCGCTCCACCCGTTCGGGCAGGTCCGGGGACCCGTGGGCCAGGTCGGGGTTGGCGCGGACCAGCGGCTCCCCACCCGGGGTGCTGCGCCAGGTGCGGGCGGCCTGGCTGGCGGCCACCTGACCGTGCGAGGTCACCAGCGAGGCGGCGCCGGTCTGCAGCGCCTCTCCCAGCTGTTCGGTGCGGGCCGGCTTGCCCCGGAAGAAGCTGCTGAGCCGGTCCCGCAGTCGGCCGATCCCGACCTCCACCTGGCGCAGGAACTCACCGGTCCCGACCAGCTCCTGCCACCGGGCGAGCACCTCCCCCCGCAGCAGCGTCCCGTCCTGCATCCCCCCCTCGACCCCACGGACCGCCTCCTTGTATGCCGTCAGCGCGGCGGTGTGCAGCGCCTCGCGGCTCTCCACCTGGGACCGCGCGGCGGCCCCCAGCCCGGTCGCTCGCTCGGAGAGCGAGTCGAGGGCGCCGGAGAGGGTGCGGCGGATCACCATCGAGCGGGCACGGGCGTCACCGGCCAGCGTGTGCAACCAGCCGCGGAGCCGCTCGGTGTCCCGCGGGGGCAGCATGCCGTCCTCGTCGAGCCGGGTCTCGGTGATGGTGAAGATCGGCGACTGGTTCAGCCCCTGGTCCCGCAGCATCTGGGCCAGGTGTGTGCGGATCTCCTCCATCGCCTCCGGTGGCACGCGGTCCAGCACGATGGCCACCGAGGTGCCGCGTTCGGCGGCCTGGCGCAGCAGGTCCCACGGGACGGCGTCGGCATACCGGGCGGCCGTGGTGACGAACAGCCACAGGTCGGCCGCGGCCAGCAACTGCCGGGCCAGGTCCCGGTTCGCCTGGACCACCGAGTCGATGTCGGGGGCGTCCAGCAGGGCCAGCCCCTGCGGCAGCGCGGCGGAGGACACCAGGCGCACCGAGGTGGGGTCGTCGGAGTCGGTGGGCGACCCGGTCAGCCGGGCCAGGCCGGGCAGCACCCGGTCGTCGGTGAACCAGGCCACGTCCTCGGGGTGGTGCACGAGCACTGAGGCCCGGGTGGTGGGGCGCAGCACCCCGGTGCGCGAGACGGGTTCGCTCACCACGGAGTTGACCAGGGTGGACTTGCCGGCGCCGGTGGATCCGCCGACCACGCACAGCACGGGGGCGTCCAGCGCCCGCAGCCGGGGCAGCACGTAGTCGTCCAACTGCTGCACCAGGCCCGCCCGTGCGGCACGGGCCGGGTCGACGTCGGGCAGTTCCAGCGGCAACCGGACCCCGTCGGCGGCCGCGCGCAACTGTTCGACCGCACCGAGCAGGGCCTCGCCGGTTTCAGTCTGGGTCACGGCCCAAGACTGCCCTCCGAGCGACGTTGCGACAAACCGGACCCGCCGCGGCGCACCGATTGGTCAGCGAACAGTCCCTCCCCGACCCAGCCGCCCTCGCTCGCACCGGGTGGCACGGCGAACAGGCCGGATCCGGTGTGCTGGAGGTATTCCATCAGGGCGTCGTCGCGGGAGAGGCGGGTCTGCATCGGCACGTACCCGGTCCGGGGGTCGCGCACGTAGGCGATGAAGAACAGCCCGGCATCCAGCCGCCCCAGGGCGGTCGTGCCGTCGGCGAAGTTGTAGCCGCGGCGCAGCAGGCGCACCCCGTCGTTCTGGCTCGGGTGGGCCAGCCGGACGTGGGAGTCGACCGGGATGAGGGGCTCCCCGCCGCGCCCGGCCAGCGCGAAGTCCGGCTCGGTGAACTCCTCACCGCCGGACAGCGGCGCCCCCTCCACCCGGTCGCGCCCGATCAACGCCTCCTGCTCGCGCAGCGAGGTGCGGTCCCAGGTCTCGATGTGCATCGAGATCCGCCGCGCCACGAGATAGCTCCCACCCCGCATCCACCCGGCTGCCGGGTCGTCCCCCTCCCCGACCCAGACGTGCTCGGCGACGGCGGCCTCCTCCTCGACCTTGAGGTTGGCCGTGCCGTCCTTGAAGCCGAACAGGTTGCGCGGCGTGGCCTGGCTGGTCGACGTCGAGGAGGTGCGCCCGAAGCCGAGCTGGGACCACCGCACGGCGGCGCGGCCGAACGCGATCCGGGACAGGTTGCGCACGGCATGGACCGCCACCTGGGGGTCGTCGGCACAGGCCTGCACGCACAGGTCCCCGTCGCTTCGGGCAGGATCCAGGTTGTCAGCCGGGAAGTGCGGCAATGGCTCGAGCGCCGCCGGGCGCCGGTCGGCCAGCCCGAACCGGTCGACCCCGTCGGCCGTCTCGAACAGGCTGGGCCCGAGCCCGATGGTGATGGTCAACCGGGAGGGCGGCAGCCCCAGCGCCTCGCCCGTGTCGTCCGGCGGCGCGTCGTAGGCACCGACCGGCTCGCCCACGACCTGGCCCTGCGTCATGGCCGCGGCCGCCGCCGACCACTCCTGGAGCAGCCCGACCAGCTCCTCCCGGGAGTCGGTGCGCAGGTCGAAGGCGGCGAAGTGCATCCGGTCCTGCGCCGGGGTGACGATCCCGGCCTGGTGGGTGCCGTGGAACGGCCAGGAGTCCGGGAGCCCGCCGGCGCCGCCCGTGCCGCCCCCGGACCCGTCGGACCCGACGGCCCGGCCCACGGCATACCCACCGGCGATCCCGGCCGCGGCGCCACCCCCGACATACCCGAGGAACCGGCGGCGGGACACCCCCGGGGTGCCCGGCCGTCCCTCGGGACCGCGTGCTGCGCCCACCTACGGCACCATCCGCTTCCTGGCCGCGCGCCTCACGACAGCACCGCGGCGGTGACCTGCGAGAGCGGCTCGGACAGGGCGTTGACCGCGTCGGACAGCGCCTTGACCTCCTCGGTCGACAGGTCGGTGTAGAGCACGAAGCCCTCGCCGTCGCGCTGCTCGTCCAGCAGTGCCTGCAGCTCCTCGAACCGGGTCTCCACCTCCGCGTCCAGCTCCGGGTCCTTCTGCTGCAGCAGGGGACGCAGCCCCTCCCAGCCGACCCGAGCACCGTCGACGTTGGCCTGGAAGTCCCACAGGTCGGTGTGCGACCAGTACTCCTCCTCGCCGGTCACCTTGCCGGTCGCGACCTCGTCCAGCAGGCCCTTGGCGCCGTTGCCGATCTGGTCGGCCGTGTAGTCCTGGTCCCGGGTGCGGTCGTAGAGCTCCTGGGTGTCGGCGACCAGCTGGTCGGCCAGCGCCGTGCGCTCCTCGTCGGTCTTGGCCTCGTAGGAGCCGTCGACCGGCGGCCATAGGTCCTTCTCGATGGCGTGCCAGCCGGTCCACTCCTGGTCCGGCTCCAGGTCGGCCTCCCGCAGGTCCATCCGCGGGTCGAGGTCGCCGAACGCCTCGGCCACCGTCTCGATCCGCTCCCAGTGCACCCGGGCCTCCGGGTAGAGCGCCCGCGCCGCGTCGTCGTCGCCGGCGGTGTAGAGCTCGGCGAACTCCTGGGTCTCGGTGAGCAGCTGCTCGGTCTGGTCCTTGACGTAGGAGCCGTACTGCACGTTGGCCTGCTCGACCAGCTCGGCGTCCTCCCCCGCGACCAGGTCGGCGCCGGAGTCGCTGACCGTGAAGGCCGCGCGGATGCCCTCGCCCACCATGCCCGGCTTGCACGCCGTGAAGTAGTCACCGGGGGCGGCCTGCAGCACCAGGTCCCGGGTCAGCCCGGGCCCGATGTTCTCCACCTCGCCGATGATCCGCAGCCCGTCGTCCCCGAGCAGGTAGAACTCCGTCACCTGGCTGCCCTCGTTCTTCACCGAGAACGCGATCCGCCCGGACGGTGCCTCCGTGGTGGACACCTCGCACTGGTCGTCGGTCGAGACCACGGACAGCGGCCCGCCCGCCTCTCCGGACTCGGTGGACTCCTCGGGGCTGTTGCTCTGGCAGCCGGCGACGGTGATCGCCAGCGCGCCGACGAGGACGGTGGGCAGGACTCTGCGCATGGTGGGGTGCTCCTTGTGGTGTGCGGGTGGGTTGGTATGTCGGGGGTCAGGTCGGACGCGTCGCCGGCGCCTGGCCGGTGGGTGCCCGGTGGGGCGGTCCGGAGGGCCGGGTGGCCCGCAGGAAGATCACCATGACGGGCACGGCATACAACACCCACGTGGCGACCTCGAGGACGGTCATCGAGGGCGCGAGGTTGAGGATCCCCTTGACCACGGTGGCCAGCACGGTGCCCGGGGCGACCGTGTCAGAGAAGTCGAAGGCCAGGGTGTTGAGCCCGGGCAGCACGCCCGCCTCCTGCAGGTCGTGCACCCCGTAGGAGAGGACGCCGGCGGCGACCAGCACCAGGAAGGCGCCGGTCCAGCGGAAGAAGACCGCCAGGTTGAGCCTCACCGTGCCCCGGTAGAACAGCCAGCCCAGCACGACGGCGGTGAGGATGCCGAGGAGGGCACCGCCCAGCGGCACGAGCGTCGACTCCCCGGACACGCCGGCGGCGGCGCGGGAGGCCGCCCAGATGAACAGGGCCGTCTCCAGCCCCTCCCTGCCGACCGCGAGCATCGCCAGCACGACGACGGAGGCCTTGCCGCCCTCCGCTGCGCGGTCCAGCTGGTGGCGCAGCTCCCCGCTCATGCCACGCGCGGTGCGCGCCATCCAGAAGACCATGTAGGTCACGAAGCAGACGGCGATGATCGACAGGCTGCCCCCGATCAGCTCCTGGGCCTGGAAGGTCAGGCCCTGCGGGCCGAAGGTGAGCAGGGCGCCGAAGCCGAGGGACAGCGCGACGGCGACCCCGATCCCCGCCCAGACCGCCGGCAGCAGGTGCCGCCGGTCGCTCTTGACCAGGTAGGCGATCAGGATCGCGACGACCAGCGCCGCCTCCAGCCCTTCGCGCAGCCCGATCAGGTAGTTCCCCAGCACGACGGTGCGTCCTTTCCGCGGTGGTTCACGGAGCACCGTGGGCGTTGTCCGTGAGGTTAGCCTTGCCTATCCGAATCGGACTATACGCCTGTGGCGGGCGCTGTCGAGCCCGTGTCGCTGTCGGATCTCCCGGCCCGGACCGCGGCCCTCTGGTCCGGCTTCTTCCCCGCCCGGCGGACCCCGAGCCACCCGCTCAGGACCAGGAGGACGAGGACGACCCCGCGGGCGACCCACGGGACCGCCCAGGCAGCGGCCGACGCCTGCGCCGGCTGGGCCAGCTGGCCGGCTACCGCCTCCGGCACCACGGCGACCTCGGCCGAGACCCCGCAGCAACGGCCAGGTCCCCTCGAGCGCCACCTCCCGGGTCACCGAGCTGCCGGGCATGATCTCGTCGACGACCACCTCTGCGGACGTGCCGGCCAGCCCCCCGGGTCCGGACACCGTGACCGTCTCGTGGCCGAGCGCCCGCACGTTGCCGGTGTTGGTGGGCGTGTACCGGACCGTGGTGGTCACCGGCTCGATCGGGTTCGCCCCGAAGGGCTGGTCCACGGTCAGGTCGCTCACGGCGAGGGCGACCTGCTGCTCCCCCGACACGCGGACGTGGATCCGGGAGCCCAGCCTGCGGTCCAGCCGGACGGTCCCCGTCTCGTCGCCCGTCACGTAGGAGGTCACGATCCCCCCGGGGTGGTCTCCCGGCGCCGCGTCCTCCGGCACCGCGAGGGTGAACTCCACGGACTCGCTCTCCCCGGGCGCCAGCACCAGCTGGTCGGTGTCGGGCGTCACCCAGGCGCCCAGGTCCGTCGCCGGGGTGTCCGCTGGTTGCAGGTCCAGGTGGCCGGACGGCGTGGTGTACCCGTCCGCGGCATAGACCGCCAGCGTGAGTTCCTGCGGGCTGGCGTTGGTGACCACGAACGCGTCGGTGATCTCGGCGCCCGGGTCCAGCAGGTAGCCGTAGTTCGCCCGGTCCGTGCCGTGCTCGTTGTCCGCCGGACGGACGCTCCAGGTCAGCTCGTCACCCGTGGGCGCATCCGCCTCGCCCGCGGCCCACGCCGCGCCCGTCCCGCCCAGGGCCAGCAGGGCCGTGAGCAAGCCCGTCAGCAGGGTCGACAGCAGGGTTGCCAACACGGAGGGTGGCTTGGTCATCAGAAGGTTCCCTCTCACCGGTTTCTTCTTCTCACCGGGTTGGGTGGGCTGCTCCAGCCGTGGGCCGGGCCCCGGTCGCGCCCCGCCATATTGACATGACGTAAATAATGAGATAAGGGAGCGCCTGCGACTCAGTCGAATCCGAGCACGCGCAGGAACGCCGAGCTGGCGGGGCTGGGGTTGAAGTCGCTCCAGGCCAGGTGCTCGATGCGCTCCGGACCGTCGACCACGGGCACGGTCCGGAGTCCCGGCCTGTCCGGCACCGTGCCGGGTGGCAGCAGGGCCACCGCCAGGCCCGCGTCGACGAGGTCGAGGATGTGGTCCACCGCGGTCATCTCGAAGGCCACCTGTCGCTGCAGACCTGCCGCGGTGAAGGCCAGGTCGCTCTGGGCCCGCCCGGGGGACTCCGCGGGGAAGTCGGCGAACACCTCCTCCGCCAGGTCCGCCAGGCGCAGTCTCCGGCGCCGGCCGAGCCGGTGCCCGGACGGCACCACCGCCAGGTGGCGGCTACGGCGCAGCTCCCGGTGGGCCACCCCGCGCGGCGGCTCGGTCACCGGCAGGCCGAGCAGCGCGATGTCCAGCACCCCCTCCCGGATCTCCCGGAGGAAGTCCCGGCTGCTGCCCACCCGCAGACCCACGGGCACCTGCGGGTGGGCGTCCCGGAACCGGCGCAGGGCGTCGGGCACGTCCAGCGCGGTCACGGTGGGGATCACCCCGATGCTCAGCCGGCCGCGCACCTGCCCGGCCGCGGCCGCCGCCTCGACCACGGCCCGCTCCGCGGCCTCCAGGCAGGCCCGTGCCGCCGGCAGGAAGGCCTCCCCCGCGCTCGTCAGCTCGACCCGGCGACTCGTCCGGGCAAAGAGGGTCAACCCGAGCTCGCGCTCCAGCGACTTCACCTGGTGGCTCAGGGCCGACTGGACCACGAAGCACTGCGCCGCCGCCCGGGTGAAGTTGCCGGTCTCGGCCACCGCCAGCACGTAGCGCATCTGTTGGAGTTCCACCGATCAATCGTGGATCACGATCGGTGTCATGACAACAATGTATTGGACCGATCGATGGTCGGCGACGGACAGTGGCTGCATGAGACGCACCCTCACGACCGCCCTGGCCCCGGCCGTCTGGGGCACCACCTACCTGGTGACCACCGAGTTCCTGCCCGCCGACGGCGCGATGTTCGCCGCGCTCACCCGGGCCCTCCCCGCGGGCCTGCTCGCCGTGCTCCTGGCGCGGACCCTGCCCCACGGGGACTGGTGGTGGAAGGCGCTCGTCCTGGGCACCCTGAATATCGGCCTGTTCTTCCCCCTGCTGTTCCTCGCCGCCGAGCGGCTGCCCGGCGGGGTGGCCGCCACCCTGGGCGCCTCGCAGCCGATCATGGTCGCCGGCCTCGCAGTGGTCGTCCTCGGCGAACGGCTCTCCCGCTGGCGACTGGGCTGGGGCATCGTCGGCGTCATCGGGGTCGGCCTCATCGTCCTGGGCCCGGACGCCGCCCTCGACGCCACCGGCTTGCTCGCCGGGGTGGCGGGCGCCGCCTCGATGGCGCTGGGCGTCACCCTGACCAAGCGGTGGGGTCGCCCCGAGGGGGTCGGGTCACTGGCGTATGCCGGGTGGCTGCTCACCGCGGGTGGCCTGGTGCTGGTGGTGCCGACCGCCCTGCACGAGGGCGTCCCGACGGGGATCGACGCGGCCGCCCTGGGTGGGTACCTGTGGCTCGGCCTGGTCGGCGGGATCCTGGCCTACACGCTCTGGTTCCGGGGGCTGGGCACCCTTCCCGTGACCGCCACGGCGCTGCTCGGTCTGCTCTCCCCGCTGGTGGCGGCCGGGCTGGGCGTCCTGGTCCTGGGCGAGACGCTCACCACGCCCCAGGTGCTCGGCTTCGCCCTGGCCCTGGCCGCGCTGGTCGCCGGACAACTCGCACCCGTCCGCCGCCGACCGCCGCCGACCGGCGGCCTACTCCGCCCCGGCCACGCAGAACTCGTTGCCCTGTGGGTCGGTGAGTGTGTTCCAGCGGAAGTCCTCGGTCCCGCGGCGCTCGACCAGCCTCGCGCCGGCCGCCAGTAGCCGCTCCGTCTCCGCCTCGAGGTCGTCGGCGGTCAGGTCGAGGTGCACGCGGTTCTTGCCCGGCGTGACCTCGTCGACCTTCTGGAAGGCGAGCCTGCCCGGCACGCCACCGCCCGCCAGGATGACGAACCACCCGTCGTTGGTGTCGACGATGCGCGCACCGGTCTGCTCCGCCCACCAGGCGGCCAGGCTCTCGGCATCGGTGGTGTCGACCGTGATCATCGCGAGTTTCAGTGTCATCCCCGGAGCGTAGGACGAGCCACCGACACCGCGCGCCGGGTTCACCCGCGGGTCACCCGGCATTCGCCATACGGTGGTCCGCGTGGCCTTGGATCATCAGGCCCCGTACAGTTCCCACCGCGACAGGTTCTGCGGATCCGAAGGAGACCACCCGATGAAGGCAGCCGGCGCACTCGTGACCACCCTGATCTCCGCGGCGCTGCTGCTCACCGCGTGCAGCGAGCCCGCCGCCGACGACGGCGGCGGTGACGGCGGACCCGCCGGCGACCAGGAGGCAGGCACCGCGTCTGGTGGTGGCGAGGCGGGCGGGGGCAGCATCACCGTCTACACCTCCGAGCCGCAGGAGAAGATCGACGAGGTCGTGGCCGCCTTCAACGAGGGCAACCCGGACGTGGAGGTGCAGGTCTTCCGGGCCGGCACGGGCGACCTCAAGGCCCGGATCGCCGCCGAGCTCGAGACGGGCGAGGTCGGCGCCGACATCCTCCTCGCCGCGGACGCCCCGACGTTCGAGGCCTACAAGGCCGAGGACCTGCTGCTGGAGTACACCCCGGCCGACGCCGACGCCCTACTGGAGTCCGTCGTGGACCCGGAGGGCTACTACGTCGGGACCCGGGTGATCCCGACCGTCATCGCCTACAACACCGGCGCCGTCGACACCCCACCCACCAGCTGGGCGGAGCTGACCGACCCGGCCTACGCCGGCCAGCTGGTGATGCCCAACCCCGACGTGTCCGGTGCCGCCGCGTTCAACGCGGCCGTCTGGCTGCTGACCGACGGCCTCGGCGAGGACTGGATCCGCGCGCTCGGGGAGAACGACGTCCTCGTGGCCGAGTCCAACGGCCCCACCTCCCAGGCGATCGCCGACGGCTCCCGCCCGGTCGGCGTGGTGGTCGACTACCTGGTCCGCGACCTGGCGGCGCAGGGTTCGCCGGTGGCCGTCTCCTACCCCAGCGAGGGGGTGCCCTACATCGCCCAGCCGGCGGCGGTCTTCGCCTCCAGCGCCAACCCGGCGGGCGCCCAGGCCTTCGTCGACTTCCTGGTCTCCACCGAGGGACAGACCCTCGCCGTCGAGCAGAACTACCTGCCCGTCCGCGCCGACGTGGGCACGCCCGAGGGCGCCCCGTCGATGGATGAGCTGCACCTGCTGGAGGTGCCGCTCGAGGAGGTCAGCGCCGAACAGGGCCGCGCCGTGGACCTGTTCAAGGAGGCGGTCCTGCCGTAGTGACCCCCCTGCTGCGGCTCTCGGTCTGGGTGGCCCTGGCCGGGGTGGTGATCACCCCGCTGGTCATGGTGGTCTCCCTCGCCTTCGGGGCCAACCACCTGCCGATGCTGCTCGAGGCCGGGCTGCTGGACGCCGCCGTCAACTCGGTGGTGTCCGCCGCCGTCTCGGCACTGCTCGCCGTCGCCGGGGCCGCCTGCCTGGCGCTGTTGGTCGACCGTTCGGACCTCGGCGGACGCGGCGCGGTGCGCCTGCTGATGCTCACCCCGCTGCTCGTCCCGCCGTTCGTCGGGGCGATCGCCTGGACCGGGCTGCTCACCCGCGGCGGCCTGGTCCACACCCTCACCGGCTGGGCGCCGTGGCAGATGTATGGCGGGGGCGGGGTGATCTTCCTGCTCACCCTGCACTCCCTGCCCGTCGCCTACCTCGTGGTCTCGGCCGCACTGGCCCGGGTGCCGGACGACCTGGAGCTCGCCGCCCGCGCGGCCGGGGCGACCCCCCGGCGGGTGTTCGGCGACATCACCCTGCCGCTGGTGCGGCCCGCCCTCCTGGCGGCGTTCACCCTCGTCATGGTGAGCAACCTGGGCGACTTCGGCATCCCGATCCTGGTCGGCTCACCGGCCGGCTACGACACCCTCGCCACGATGATCTACCGGATGCTGCAGTCCGGCACGGTCGACGCCCCGCTCCAGGTGACCTCCCAGATCGGGATCGTCCTCCTCGTCCTGGGCATCGCGGGCGTGATCGTGGACCGGCTGGCCGCCCGTCGTCCCGTGGAACTGGAGGCCGCGGGCCAGGTGGGCACCCCGCTGCGCCTGGGGGCGCTGCGCGCCCCGGTTTCCGTGGTCGCCTGGGTCGTCGCCCTAGTCGTCACCCTCGGGCCGCTCCTGGCGCTGCTCACCCGGGCGATCCTGCCGGCCCCCGGCGTGCCGCTCACCTGGGAGACGGTCACCCTGGACAACCTGCGCCGCGTGGTCACGGCACCCAGTACCGTCTCCGGCGTGACCAACTCCGTGCTGCTGGCCGGGGGCGCCGCACTGCTCTGCGCGTTGCTCGGCCTGGCCGTCGGCGTCCTCACCACGCGCGCTGCCTCCCGCACGTCCGCGGGCATGCTGTTCACCGTGCTCCTGCCCCAGGCCGTCCCCGGGCTGATCATCGCGGTCGGCTGGCTCATCCTGGGCCGCTACACCGGGCTCTACAACACCGGATGGATCATCCTCGGCGCCTACGTCACGGCGTTCACCGCCATGGTCGTGCAATCGGTCCGCGGTCCCCTGGCTGCGATGTCCGGCTCCCTCGAGGAGGCCGCCCGGCTCTCCGGCGCCGGCCCGTTGCGCTCGCTGTGGGACACCAGCATCCGGCTGGCCCTGCCCGCCACCGTGAGCGGAGCCGCCCTCGTCGCGGTGACCGCCGTCCGGGAGCTCACCCTGTCCGTCCTCCTGGTCTCCCCCGGCACCCAGACCCTCGGCGTGGTGATCTTCGGCTACCAGCAGGCCGGCGACTACAACGCCTCGTCCGCGCTGTCGCTCATCTTCATGCTGGTCGGGATCGCCGCCGTGGCCCTCGTGGTCCCCCGCGGAAGCCACCGGCGGCGCCGCTGGCTGCGCGGCACCTCCTCGATGGCCCAGGGGGTGCGGGTGTGAGCCGGATCGCGATCGAGGGCCTGTCCGCCGCCTACGGCCGGGTCCCGGTCCTCCACGACATCGACCTGGAGGTTCCCGACGGAACGGTGCTGACCCTGCTCGGACCCTCCGGCTCCGGCAAGACCAGCCTGCTGCGCACCGTCGCCGGCTTCCTGGACCCGGTGTCCGGCACCGTGCGGGCCGGTGACCGGGTGCTCGTCGGCGGTGGCCAGCGCCCCGTGCCGCCGGAAGACCGCAACCTGGCGATGGTCTTCCAGCACCACGCGGTGTGGCCCCACATGACGGTCGGCCAGAACGTCGCCTACCCGCTGAAGCGCCGCAAGGTCGGCCGCGCCGAGCGCCGGGAACGGATCGAGCACGCCCTCGAGGTGGTCGGCCTGACCGCGTATGCCGACCGCCGCCCCGACACGCTCTCCGGCGGCCAGCGCCAGCGGGTCGCCCTGGCCCGCGCGATCGTCGCCCGGCCCGAGGCGCTGCTGCTGGACGAGGCCCTCTCCGCCCTCGACGAGCCGCTGCGCGCGGCCCTGCGTCTGACCCTGCGACAGCTGGTCGACACCGAAGGCCTCACCGTCATCCAAGTGACCCACGACCGGGACGAGGCGCTCGCCCTCGCCGACCGGATCGCCGTGCTCCACGACGGCCGGGTCGCCCAGGTGGGCAGCCCGAGCGAACTCGTCGACGCCCCCGCCTCGGCCTCCGTCGCGACCTTCCTGCACGACGCCGCCCTGCTCGACGGACAGGTATCCGCTGACGGGACCTTCGCCGACACCACCGGCACACTGACCGTCAGCCCAGACCGTCAGACCGCCCCGGCCGGCCCGGTGCGCGGCCCCGCGACGCTGGCGCTGCTCCCACAGGGACTGGAGGTCTGCGCCCCCGGCACCGGCGACGGACCACCTGCCGTGGTCGAGGCCGTCCTCTACGGCCGGTCCGGCAGCACCGTCGTATGCCGGTGGCTGGGCCAGCAGGTCCGCGCCCTGACGTCCACCGACCCCTCCGC
Source organism: Ornithinicoccus hortensis (assembly GCF_006716185.1). Classification (NCBI taxonomy): domain Bacteria; kingdom Bacillati; phylum Actinomycetota; class Actinomycetes; order Micrococcales; family Intrasporangiaceae; genus Ornithinicoccus; species Ornithinicoccus hortensis. The sequence continues at coordinate 3,061,650 of NZ_VFOP01000001.1, forward strand.
GGACCACCCCGTCGCCCCCGGCCAGGACGTGGGCCTGCGGATCCGCCACGCGGCCGTCTACCCCGCCTGACAATCCCCGCCGCACCTCGGCTCTCGCCCGTCGTCCGCCTGGCAGCAGGCTCGTCTGGCGACACCTGGGCGTGCCGGTGTCCCGGGCCCCGTGTGGGGGTCCGGGTCCGGTGGTCCGGTGGGTGGGTTGGGGTCAGGCTGTTGTGGGGGCCACCCCGAGATCTCGCGGTGGACGGTACCGGGCATTCCGGGTCCACGCGTCCTTGGGTGTCCCGGGTGCCCGGAACTCCGGGATCCCGTCGTCGGGGTGGAACCTGATCACCCACCCCTGCTCATGGACCAGGTGGTGGTGGAACGCGCACAACATCACACCCTGGTCCAGGTCCGTGCGCCCTCCAGCAGCCCACGGCTGTCCTGCGTGGTGCAGCTCGCACCACCCCGGGGGACGGTCACACCCGGGCATCACACACCCCATGTCCCGCTGACCGATCGCGATCCGCTGATGCCGGGTGAACAACCGCCGCGCGACCCCGTGATCCAACGGCAACGACGACCCGTCAAAGACCTGCGGCAACACCCTTTGGTTACACGCCAACCGGCGAATCTCCCCGGCCGTCAACCGCACCCCGGTCGAGGTCGTCCCACACCCGATCCCCGAGACCAGCTTCTCCTGCGACAACGAGACCGCGACCACCGCCGCCGAACCCCCGGCCGGCGCGTACCCATCGGTCGGGGCATGCTCGATCAACGCACAGAACGCCTGACCCAACCGCTGCTGATACGACCCCTCATCCACCACACCCACCGGCCCACCGCCACCACCGGCCCCGGCGCCGCCGACACCACCAGTGCTGCCGGCGTTACCGACGGCCGGGCCGAAAGCGCCCGTGGCATTACCCGACCCGTTACCGGCCCCGTTGCTGTTCGTCGGGTTGTCGGTGCGGCGTAGGTGGTTGCGGCGGGGAGAGGCGACCGCGTCCAGCATCGTCTTCAATAGTTCTCCCGCGACGGTCGGGATGGTGAACCCGCCCTGGTACGTCCCGGCCCCGGTATCCCGCATCCAGAACTCCGTGGCAGCCCACGCCGCCCGCTCCCGCGCCCGCACGGCCTGTTCCTCGTCCCGGTCCACCTGGTCGAGGGGACGGAACGCCTCAGTGATCCGGTCCCCACGGGCCCGCAGGTCCCGCAAACTCAACCCTTGTGCCTCACCCAACAACGTGGCCTCCGCGGCCTCCCGCTCACTTTGGGTGACGTCTGCGTCCAGGCTTCCCAGGATCGACCCGATCACCTGCGCCTGCGCCCGGGTGATCTCCCCGGCAGCAAACGCCCCCTCGGTCCCAGACGCCTTCGCACGCGCCAACGTCTGTCCCAGGCGGACCAGGCCATCACCCTCACGCCGGTCCCCACCAAAGTCCCCACCCAGCAACGACCCCGTCGACGCCGCCCCCGCGGCCTTGGCCGTCCCGGCGGTCTCCAACACCCTCGCGGCGGCCATCTTGTGCGCCGACAACCGCTCGACCACCCGAGCGACCCGCCCGTACAACGACCGCACCACCGCCGGCTCCAACCCCGCCCACGCCTGCACCGGAGCCGACCCCAACGACGCCTCCAACCCCGCCACCATCAACTCCACCGGATGCTCCCGCACCACCACATGCCCCGGCGCGAGGCCGTGCTCCGGCGTCTCGTCCGCTACCAACGGTTGTATCGCCACGACCCCTCACCTCCCACGGGCAAACCCCACCTGCCACACCCGGCCCGTAACCCTTCCCCAACGGCCACGAACCGAACCTTTGTCCTAATCTAAACCCACCACTCCCACCTCGTCAATACGTTCGACGAAAATATGTACGAAATGTTTCGGGAGCCAGGCACCCAAGCACTCGGCAGCCACCGCCGCCCGGAAAACCGCTGGAGGCGGCTGCGACCCAGGACTACCTCGACGCGTGGCCCTCCACCTTGCAGCCGCCTGCATCGGCGTGCCCGACCCCGCTCCCGTCGCCCAGTTCTGGGCCGACCTGCTGGACCGGCCCCTCCTGCCCGGCCCGACCGGGTTCGACGTTCCGGGGTAGGACGGCCAACTCTCCCTACGCTGGGTCCCCGATCCAGCGCCCCCGGTAGACGCCGACCGCTGGCACCTGCACGTCACCAGCTCCAGCCACCAGGACCAGCAGGACCGGGTCGAACAGGCGCTCAGCCTGGGCGCCACCCACCTCGACGTGGGGCAGCGTCCCGAGGAGGGGCACATCGTCCTGGCCGACCCCGGCGGCGGCGCGTTCTGCGTGATCGAGCCCTACAACGCCTTCCTGGACGGGTGCGGGACGTTCGGCGAACTCGCCTGCTACGGGACCCGCGACCTCGGGTTCTTCTGGAGCGAGGCGCTGCACTGGCCCCTGGCGTGGGACCGGGACGAGGAGACCGCCGTCCAGTCCCCGTTGGGTGGGACCAAGGTGGCCTGGGGCGGGCCGCCCGTGGCCGCCAAGACCGTGCCCAACCGGCAGCGTTTCGCGCTGACCGCGGACGGGCAGGACGACCTGGCCTCCGAAGTGGACCGCCTGGTCGGGCTCGGGGCTGTCCGCCTGTCGACGGGTCCGGACGGAGCGGTGGAGATGGCCGACCTGGACGGCAACGAGTTCTGGGTGACCGCGCAGGCGGTCTGACACCCCTCGCGTCCCCGCTCGCCCCCGCGCGCCCCCGGCAGGACTCGAACCTGCAACCTACGGATTAGAAGGCCGTTGCTCTATCCATTGAGCTACGGGGGCCTGACCGGACGAAACCCTCGACCGCCGGTCGGGCGCCATTCTAGGCGTGACTACGATTCCGGCATGGACGCACCCGATGCCCCCCTGGCCGCACTGCGGGAGCAGATCGATGAGGTGGACAGCCAGATCCTCGACGCGCTGACCCGGCGGCTGGAGCTGGTGAGCCAGGTCGGCGAGGTCAAGGGCCGTTACGGCCTGCCGATCTATGCACCGGACCGGGAGCGGGCGATGATCGCGCGCCGCCGCGAGGAGGCCCAGGGTCGCGGCCTGTCGCCCGACTTCATCGAGGACGTGCTGCGCCGGTGCATGCGCGAGTCCTACACGCACGAGAAGAACATGGGCTTCACCCAGCAGGCCCCCGACCTGGGGCCGGTCGTCATCGTCGGCGGCGCGGGCCAGATGGGCGCCCTGTTCGGCCGGATGCTCACCCTGTCCGGCTACCAGGTGCGGACGCTGGAGAAGGAGGACTGGGACCGCGCCGACGAGGTGCTCGACGGCGCCGGCATGGTCCTGGTCAGCGTGCCGATCCAGCAGACCGTGGAGGTGATAGGCCGGTTGCCCGCACTCCCCCCGTACTGCCTCCTCGTCGACCTCACGTCCACCAAGGTCGCCCCACTCGAGGCGATGCTCGCGGCCCACCAGGGACCCGTCCTGGGCCTGCACCCGATGTTCGGGCCCGGCGTGGACAGCTTCGCCAAGCAGGTCGTCGCCTACGTCCCCGGACGGGACCCCGACGCCAGCGAGTGGCTGCTGGACCAGATGCGCCTCTGGGGCGCCCGGGTCCACGAGGTCGAGGCACATGACCACGACCACGCGATGGGCCTGATCCAGGCGCTGCGGCACTTCTCGACCTTCGCCTACGGCCTGCACCTGGCCAGCGAGGACCGGCCGCTGGACGAACTGCTCGCGCTCTCCTCCCCCATCTACCGGCTCGAGCTGATCATGGTCGGCCGGCTGTTCGCCCAGGACCCCGAGCTGTATGCCGACATCATCATGGCCTCCGCCGACAACGTCGCGCTGATCGAGCGCTACCACCAGCGCTTCGGCCAGGCCCTGGCACTGGTCGAGCAACAGGACCGCGCGGGATTCATCCGCGCCTTCCGCGAGATCGGCGAGTGGTTCGGGCCGTATGCCGACCGTTTCCTCACCGAGAGCACCTCACTGCTGGCGCACGCGGACACCACCCGCTGAGCGCACCGGCTCAGCGCCGGTAGGGGTCCCGTCCCGGTCCCTGCGGCATACCGTGCGGACCCGTGCCGACGGACCCGGGCGGACCGGCCGGAGGCTGCGGCATACCCTGCGGCGGCGGCATACCCGGGCCCGGCATCCCCTGCCCTGCCATCCCCTGCGGCGGCTGCTGCGGGGCGAACGCGGCGCGCCCCTGCTGGACGACCCGCAGCAGCTCCTGCTCCCGGGGGGCCCAGATCGTCGGGGAGTCACCACGCTCCAGGTGCTTGCGGGCCACCGCGAGCTCGGTGGCGTTGTCCTGGAAGGCCTCCATCGCCCGGGCCGCCTCCCGGCCGCCCGCCCCACGGGCCCAGGCACGGGCCCGGCGACGCTCCCGGGCGGAGGTGAGCATGGCTACCTCCGCCGGCGTGAACCAGCCGTTGATCCCGTAGCCGGTGAGCTGTTCGCGCATCAGCCGGGTCTCCCGGCGGCGGGCCCAGAACAGGATCGCCAGGAAGGCGATGAACAGCGGCATCTGGACCAGCACGTAGACGGTGAGGAAGCCGCGCACGTCCGAGCTGACGGCGGCGAAGTTCCACAGCGCGTGCAGGAAGACCGCCACCACGAAGCCCAGCGCCGGGATGAAGGCCGAGGACAGCCGGCGCCGGTAGGCGATGATCCCCAGCGCCAACCCGAAGCAGACGGTGAACATCGGGTGGATGAACGGGCTGACCAGGCAGCGCACGATGAACACCCCGACCAGGCCCTCGGTGCCGAACTCCTGGTAGTTGGTGCCCAGGTAGAGGATGTTCTCCACGAATGCGAAGCCGGCCCCCACGATGCCCGCGTAGACGATGCCGTCGACGATCCCGTTGAACTCGCGGCGGGCGAACAGGAAGATCAGCAGCACCCCCAGCCCCTTGAGCGTCTCCTCGACCAGGGGCGCGACGAAGACCGGTCCGGCGATCGCAGGGTCGACCTGGAGACCACCGAAGAAGGCCACGCCGAGCTCGTTGAGCACGACGGCCCCGAGGGTGGAGACCAGCGCCCCCCAGAGGAAGGCGAACCACATCAACCGCGCGGGCTCGGACTCCATCCGGTCCACCCACAGGAAGACCGGGACGACGATCCCGATGGCGATCGAGGCGCTGAGCGCCCCGAGCACCGCACCCCGCACACCGGTGTTCTCGGTGATCACCACGACGAGCAGCAGGGCGCACAACAGGAAGACGGTCGCGCTGATCCCGGTCAGCAGCAGGCGCCGCAGCCAGACCCCGCGGGACGCCTGGGTCGGTGCCTGGACCTCCGGGTGGAAGACAGGCGGGGACTGCTGGTCGGGAAGGGACATAGGCAGAAATCTACCTGGCGGGCGACATAGGGTGGAGCGCGTGACCGATGCCGCCAGCCCCCGAGCCCTGACCGACCGGATCATCTGGATCGACTGCGAGATGACCGGGCTGGACCTGGCCAACGACGCGTTGATCGAGGTCGCCACGCTCGTCACCGACTTCGAGCTCAACGTGCTCGGCGACGGGGTCGACCTGGTGATCCGCCCCTCGGACGCGGCGCTGGCCCAGATGGGCGACTTCGTGCGCCAGATGCACACCGACAGCGGCCTGCTCGACGTGCTCGCCGACGGCACGACGCTGCAGGACGCGCAGGAGCAGGTGCTGGCTTACGTGCGGGAGTGGGCACCCGAGGCCGGCAAGGCGCCGTTGGGCGGCAACACGGTGGCGACCGACCGGGCGTTCCTGGCCCGGGACATGCCCGAACTCGAGGCACACCTGCACTACCGGATCATCGACGTCTCCTCGATCAAGGAGCTGTCCCGCCGCTGGTTCCCCCGGGCCTATTTCGCCGCCCCGACCAAGACCGGCGGGCACCGGGCGCTCGGGGACATCCAGGACAGCATCAACGAGCTGCGCTACTACCGCCGGGCGGTGTTCAAGGACCTCCCCGGGCCGGACAGCGCCTCGCTGAAGGAGCTGGCCCGGGAGATCGTGCCGCCCCCGGCCGACCCCGCAGCCGACTGACGGCATACCCGGCACCCGCCGACGCTCCCCCACCGGTCCCCGGACGCACGACGACCCCCGACACCCCGGTGGGGTGACGAGGGCCGTCCGGCGTAGGTGGTCAGCCGCGGATGGCGGAGATGTCGAACTCCAGGGTGACCTTCTCGGACACCAGCACGCCGCCGGTCTCCAGGGCGGCGTTCCAGTCCAGGCCCCAGTCCTTGCGGTTGACCACGAGGGAGCCCTCGAAGCCCACGCGCAGGTTGCCGAACGGGTCGGTGGCCGAGCCGGTCGGCTCGAACGGGATGGTGACCGACTTGGTGACGTCCTTGATCGTCAGGTCACCGGTGATGACGTACTCGCCGTCCTCGCCCCGGGCCACGTCGGTGGAGACGAAGGTGATCGTCGGGTAGGTGTCCACCTCGAAGAAGTCGCTGTTGCGCAGGTGCTCGTCGCGCTGGGCCTGCGCGGTGAAGACGCTGCCGGTCTGGATGGTGACCTTGGCCCAGGACTTGCTCACGTCGGTGGTGTCGATGTGCGCGGTGCCCTCGAACTCCTGGAACTGGCCGCGCACCTTGGTCACCATCGCGTGGCGGGCCACGAAGCCCAGCCGGGTGTGGGTGACGTCGAGGGTGTAGTCACCGGCGATGTCGTCGGTGGCGCTGGAGACCGGCTCGTCGATGACGGCGGTGTTGGCCTTGTTCTTGGAGAAGATGCCCATGGTGGGTGCCTTTCGGTTGCGGGTTCGGGTCGTTCGGTCGTGTTCGTGGGTGGCACCGCACTGCTGCGGTGTTCACTGGTGACAACATAGTTGAAACATTAATGATTCCCAAGGATGTGTGGCCTTTGTCACACCCGGCCGAGGTTGCAGGGCGGTCACGATCCGGTGTGTCGCCGCACGCCGGAGCAACACTGCGGCATCCTCGACACGTCTCGTGTGTGAGGACTGGACCACAGCAGGAGGGCGGACAGGCATGGCGATCCGGACGGACCGCGCGATCTCGGGCACCCTGCGGGGGCTCTCCCTGCGCCGGCGCGACCTGCTGCGCGGCGGACTCGGCCTGGCCGTGAGCGCCACCGTGGGTGGACTCGCCGTCGACCCCGACCGGTATGCCGTGCCGCCGCCGGAGCCGGAGGAGCCGCCGGAGGACGCCGCGCCACCGGAGGAGCCTCCCGCACAGGAGCCCGAGCCCGAGGAGCCGCCGGAGGACGCAGCACCTCCCGAGGACGAGCAGCCGCCCGAGGAGGAGCCCGAGCCGACCATGTTCCGGGTCGGCGACTCCGGCGACGGGGTGCTCTCTCTCCAGCAGCAACTCGGCGACGCGGGCTACTGGTGCGGCAAGCCGGACGGAGGTTTCGGCCACCTGACCGAGCAGGCCGTCTTCGCGGTCCAGAAGGCCAATGGCCTCTACCGCGACGGCGTCGCCGGGCCGAAGACGCTGGCGGCCGTCGCCTCCGGCTTCGTGCCTGCCGCGGCGAACGGCGGCGACCTCTTCGAGGTCCACCTGGACAGCCAGCTCCTGCTCGTGGTCCGCGGCGGCGCCACCACCATGGTCTTCAACACCTCGACCGGCAATGGCGAGCCCTACACCTTCGAGGGCCGCAACTACACCGCCGTCACACCGACCGGCGACTTCGCCGTCTGGTACACCGACGGCTCCGGGTGGCGCGACGGCGAACTGGGCGAGCTCTACCGGCCGATGTTCTACTCCGGCAACTATGCGGTGCACGGCTCGAACTCGATCCCACCCTTCCCCGCCTCCCACGGCTGCTGCCGGATCTCGGTGGCGGCGATGGACATGGTCTGGGCGACCGGGCTCCTGGCGATGGGCAGCCGGGTCGTCGTCCGCTGACGGTCAGGCCGCGCGCGCGGCATACTCCCGCGGGCTGACCCCGGACCAGGCCCGGAAGGCGCGGGCGAAGCTCGCCGCACTGTCGTAGCCCACGCTGGCGGTGACCTCCGAGACCGGCGCACCGGCGAGCAGGTGCCGGGAGGCGGCCCGCATCCGGACCGCGGCCCGCCACTGGCGGAAGGTGAGCCCGGTCTCGGCCTTGAACGCCCGCTCCAGGGTGCGGGTGCTGCTGTGCACCCGCGCCGCCCACTCCAGCAACGTCCCCTGGTCGGCCGGGTCCGCCAGGATCGCCGCGGCGACGGTCCCCGCCACGCCCCCGGACGGCACCGGCAGGGCGGCCGGCTCACCGGCCCGCGCCTCCAGCAGCCGGACGACGCGCCCCTCCAGGTCGACCCTCGGGCAGATGATCGTGTGCTGGGACTGGAACAGGGTCAGCAGGTCGTGCCGGTCCTCCGCCGTGATCCTGGCCAGGGTTACGGCGGAGAGCAGCGTGCGCGTGGTCGCCGCGGGAAAGAACAGCGGGAAGATCACCGAGTCCTCCCCCACCTGCAGCGGGTGCCAGGTCCCGGCCGGCACCCAGAGCACGTCGTCCCGGGACAGCGCCACGGCGACGTCGTCGCAACGCACCGTGGAGGAGCCCCGCACCTGCCAGAGGGCCAGGTGCTCGCCCTCGTGGATCCGCCGGGGCAGCAGCACGGAGGGGACGCCGCCGCCCGTTCTGTCGGCCCGGCAGCGAGCACCTTGCCCGACCATCGGTCCACCCTTCTGCGCCACTCACCCGCAACCTGTCGCGTCGGGCACGAAACGTGTCGAGGAACTGGCCCAGGGCTACGACACCCCCGTCGGGGAGGGCGGCACCGGGCTCTCCGGCGGCCAGCGACAGCGCATCGCGCTCGCCCGGGCCCTCGCCGCCGAGCCCGAGATCCTGGTGCTGCTCGAGCCCACCACATCGGTGGACGCGGTGACCGAACAGCTGGTGGCCGCCTCCGTGCGCCGGGTCCGGGAGGGACGGACGACGCTGGTCGTGACCGGCTCCCCCGCCTTCCGGACGGTGGCGGACCGGGTGGTCACTGCCGGGGCCGCGACGGTGGGCAGCCATGAGTGAGCCGGCGCTGCTCCCGGTCGCCACCGGTCGGCAGGGCGCCGCGACCGTCTGGACCATGCTGCGCGGCCGCCGGATCCGGCTGCTGGGCGTGCTCGCCCTGTTCTGCCTGGAGGCGGCCACCACGCTCGTGGTGCCGCTGGCCATCGGCTCGGTCGTGGACGGCGTCATCGCCGCCGACGGCTCCGGGGTCCCCACCACCTTCTGGTGGCAGGTCGCGCTGCTGGTGGGCGCGGCCGTCGCCTCCGGGGTGCTGGCCTGGCTCGGCCCCCTGACCCTGGCCCGCCTGGCCGAGACGGTCATCGCCGAGTTGCGCGAGGCACACGTCACCGCGGCGCTCGGTCTGCCCCGGGCCCGCTTCGAGCAGGCCGGATCGGGAGACGTGGTGACCCGGGCCTCCGACGACATCTCCCGCCTGTCGGAGGTGCTCCCTGACGTGCTGCCCCGGCTGGCCGTGTCCGCCTTCACGATCCTGCTGGTCGGTGCCGGCCTGGGCTCCCTCGACCTGCGCTACGTCGCGGGCTTCCTGGTGGTGGTGCCGCTCTACGCATGGACGCTGCGGTGGTACGTGCGCACCGCCCCGACCGTCTACGCCGCGGAGCGCGCCGCCGGGTCCGAGCGCAGCCGGCACATCCTGGGCACCCTGGAGAACCTGCCGACCGTCACCGCCCACCGGCTCGCGGCCCGGCAGCTGCGCCTGGTCCGTGGGTCCACCTGGCAGGTCGTGCGCTGGGCGATGCGCACCCGGATCGTGCAGAACCGGTTGTTCGGCCGCCTCAACGTCATCGAGCTGATCGGCCTGGCCATCGTCCTGCTCATCGGGGTGCTGCTGGCCGCCCGGGGCAGCGGGTCGGTCGGCAGCGCCACCGCCGCCGCCCTGCTGTTCCTGCGCATCGTCGCCCCGATCGAGGCGCTGCTGCTGGTGACCCACGACCTGCAGGCCGCCCTGGCGGCCCTGGGCCGGGTCGTCGGGGTGATCCGGCTCACCGGCAGTATGCCCGCTGCCCCAGAGCCCGGCGTCACCCCGCCAGCTGGCCCCGCCCCGGCGACCGGGAGGGACCACGGCCCGCTCCTGCGGCTGCGCGACGTCCACTACGCCTACCTCCCGCACCGGCCGGTGCTGCAGGGGGTGAGCCTCGACCTCTCCCCCGGGCGGCAGGTCGCCGTGGTCGGGGCGACCGGCAGCGGCAAGAGCACCCTGGCCTCGGTCGTCGCGGGCGTGCACCGCCCGGACTCCGGGAGCCTGGACTCGGCGGTGCCCCCGGAGCGGATCGTGACCGTCACCCACGAGGTCCACGTCTTCGCCGCGACGCTGCGGGACAACCTCACCCTGGCGGCCCCGGACGCCACGGAGGAGGAGGTCTTCGCGGCACTGCGCGCCGTCGGGGCGGACGGGCTCGTCGCGGGGCTGCCCGAGGGACTGGACACCCGCGTGGGCGCGGGCGGCCACCCCCTGGGCCCGGCGCAGGCGCAACACCTGGCGCTGGCCCGCCTCGTACTCGCCGACCCGCCGCTGGCCGTGCTGGACGAGGCGACGGCGGAGGCGGACACCGCGGACGCGCACCGCCTGGAGGAGGCGGCGGCCGCCGCCCTCGAGGGGCGCGCCGCCCTGCTGGTCGCGCACCGGCTGTCCCAGGCCCGCGCGGCCGACGAGGTCCTGGTGCTGGAGGACGGGCGGGTCGTGGAGTCCGGCACCCACGGGGAACTCGTGGCCTCCGGCGGGCGCTACGCGGGGCTGTGGCGCGCCTGGTCGGCCGACCGGGTGGGGTGACGCGACCGGCTCACCGGTCGAACAGCAGGGCCTGAACGAACTCGGCCATCCAGGCCCGGGCGATCGCCGGGGTCAGCCCGGGAGCCTCCTGCGCCAGCTGGGCACCCAGCCCGTCCGCGTAGGCGGACAGCTTCAGCGCGGCCTCGGCGGGGTCGACCGGCCGCACCGTCCCGGCCTCGACGCCGCGGGCGATGACCCGGGTGCAGCAGGCCTCCCAGAACCGGACGCGCTCGGCATACGGCTCGGTCATCCCGGGCCGGCGCACCACGGCTGACCAGTAGTCGGACCAGATCCGCCAGTGCGCCTCGGCGTCCGGGGAGTCGGCGAACATCGGGTCGATGAGGGTGTCCAGGGCCACCCGGACGTCGGGTTCGGCCTCGGCGGCCTGCACGACCTCGGCGTAGAACCGCTCGGACTCCGCGACGACGACGGCGCCCAGGATCTCGTCGATCCCGGTGAAGTGGTAGGTGACGGTGCCCATCGAGACGCCCGCGGCCGCCGCGATGTCCCGCAGCGAGATGGCGGCCAGTCCCCGGTGCACGATCAGGGAGCGCGCCGCCCGGGTGATCTGCTCGCGCCGCTGCGCCGGGGGCAGCCGCCGCTGGGTCACCCGGAGGTCCTGGGGATCCGGTCGTGGAAGGTGTGCTCGAAGACGGTCTCGGACCGGCCGTCGACCTCGGCGGTGGCGTGGACGTGGTTCTCCAGGACGAAGGCGTCCTCGGTGCACCCGATCAGGGAGCGGGTCTCCACCGTCGCGGCCCAGCCGTCGTTGGCCAGGCGGAGCTGCCAGTGCGACTCCGTCCGGGGCGAGGTCGGGTCGCCCTCGCGCACCGTGTAGATCTCGCGGGTCGACTCCAGGAACTGCAACCCATCCGGGTAGCGCCGGGTGCCGCCGTAGCCCGGGTCCACCTCCAGGACGGTCTCGCCGCGGGCCACGTCGTGCCGGACGACCCGCGGCGCCACGGGCTCCGGCGCACCGTCCGGCACGCCGATCGGGATGGGGCGGACGTGTCGGCCCGGGCCGAACTCCACCGGCACCGCGTCCGGCGCGACCAGCGGCAGGGTCACCGAGCTCGCCCCGAGGTCCAGGTCGAGGGTGTCCTCGACCGGGTGCGGCCACACCCAGGGCCAGTAGTGGTTGCTCACCGCAACGCGGATCCGGTGGCCGGTCTCGAACCGGTAGCCGGCGGCCACCAGCGGGAACTCCACGTCGACGTCCTCGCCCACCGGCAGGGGCACGACGCGGTCCATCCCCTCGCGCTTGAGCAGGTTGAGCACCCCCCTGGTCACCAAGGTCGAGGAGCCGTCGGGCGCGACGTCGCAGAGCCGGACGACGACATGGCCGCGGTCGTGGGTGGAGGCCAGCCGCAGCCGGACCACCGCACGCCCGAGCAGCTCGACCGGCGCGTCACCGACCGGGTGGTCCAGGCATACCGACCGGCCGTCCTCCGCCCGCTGGTCCGGCGGCAGGTCGGCCGCGTTGCCGAACGGGAAGTAGCGTCCGGCGTCCTGGCCGGTGGCCCACGGCGAGCGGACCAGCACCCGGCCGGTGCCGAGCGGGAGGTGTTCGACGGGGGCTTCCCCCGGCCAGTCCACCCCGACCCACCGACCCGGCTGCTCGGCGACGTAGGTCTGCGGCGCGACGGGGTCGTTGACCCAGGCGCGCAGGTCGGGGTCGTCCTCCACCCCGGTCTCCTCCCCCTTCAGCCACCGGTCCCACCAGCGCAGCGTCTCGCCCAGGAAGTCGATGCTCGGGCCCGGCGCGAGTCCGCGGTCGGGGTACTGGTGCGACCACGGGCCGATGATCCCCTTGACCGGGGCGTCCAGGTTCGCCACCAGCCGCAGCACGGCGTCGCGGTAGGGGTCGGCCCAGCCTCCGACGGTGAGCACCGCGGCCCGGATGTTCCCGTAGTTCTCGTTGACGCTCCCGCGCCGCCAGTAGTCGTCCCGCTCCTCGTGCCCGAGCCACACCGACGCCAGCGGACGCTGGGCCTGCAAGCGCTCGCGCCACTGCTCGACCCACCCCTGCCCGACGACCTCGGGGCGCGGGGGCCGCGAGGCGAAGGCCAGCATGGTCCCGGCCCAGGCCGCCATGTCGACGGCGAGCACGGCGCCGCCGATGTAGTGTACGTCGTTGTCGTAGCGGTCGTCGGTCGAGCAGACCGTGACGATCGCCTTCAGCGCCTCGGGGGCCCGCTCGGCGATCTGCAGCGAGTTGAACCCGCCCCAGGAGATGCCGAACATGCCCACCGCGCCGGTCGACCAGGGTTGCGCGGCCAGCCACTGCACGACGGCGACTCCGTCGTCCAGCTCGGCGACGGAGTACTCGTCCTCGAAGATCCCCTCGGAGCTGCCGCTGCCCCGTATGTCGACCCGCACCGAGGCGTAGCCGTGCGCGGCATACCAGGGGTGTCGTTCGCTGTCCCGCACCGAGGTCCAGTCGTCCAGCCGGTAGGGCAGGTACTCCAGCAGGACCGGCACGGGCTCCCGGTCGGCCGTCGCCGGCAGCCAGGCCCGGGCCCGCAGCCGGACCCCGTCGGCCATCGGGATCCAGAAGTCCCGCACCTCGATCGCGGACGGGTCCAGGTCCACCAGGTCGGTCACGGCAGGTCTGCTCCCTCGTCGTTGCGGACCAGGTGCCCACCGCCGGCGTCGACCAGGGTGGCCGACGGGTCGAGGGTCAGCACCTTGGCATCGGCATCGCTCTCGGGCAGGTGGGTGCTGCCCGGCTCCACGACCGCCTCGAGCAACGACCGGGTGTAGGGGTGGCGCGGGCTGTCGAACAGGGCCGCGGTCGGGGCGGTCTCCGCGACGCGCCCGTCCTTCATCACCACGATCCGGTCGGCCACCCCGCGCACGACGGCCAGGTCGTGGCTGATGAACAGGCAGGACAGGGCGTGTCGGTCCCGCAGCTCGGCGAGCAGCTCCAGCACGTCGGCCTGCACCGAGACGTCCAGGGCGGTGGTGATCTCGTCGGCGATGAGCAGCGTCGGCTCGGCGGCCAGTGCCCGGGCGATCCCGACCCGCTGGCGCTGCCCGCCGGACAGTTGGGCCGGCACCCGGTCGGCGAACTCGGGCCCGAGCCCGACCTCCCCCAGCAGTCGGAGCACGGTCTCCCGGACCTCGCGCCGTCCGGAGGCCCGGCCGAAGACCACCAGCGGCCGGGCGACCGCGTCGGCGATGCTGCGTCGCGGGTTCAGGGCCAGGTCGGCGTTCTGGAAGATCATCTGCACCGACCGGCGCACCGCGACGGGTCGCTTGGCGACCGGTGCCAGCAGGTCGTGCCACTGCCCGTCCCGGGAGCGGAGCCCGGCCTCCCCGCGCTCGACCGGGGCAAGGCCGGCCAGGGCGGTGGCCACGGTGGACTTGCCGCTGCCGGACTCACCGACGATCGCGACCGTCTCGCCTCGGCGCAGCTCCAGGGCGAAGTCGCTGACCGCGAGCCGGGGCGCGCCGGGGTAGCGGATGTCCAGGTCCGCGCAGCGCAGCACGGTGTCCTCGTCCGCGTCCCGCACGGCCGGTGCGTCCGTCCCCTCGATCCGGGGTGCCGCCTCGATCAGCTCCCGGGTGTAGTCCTCCTGCGGGGACCCCAGCACCTGCATCGTCGGGCCGCTCTCGATCTCCCGGCCCTCGCGCAGCACCAGCACGTCGTCGGCCACCGCGGACACCACCCCCAGGTCGTGGCTGACGATGAGCACGGCCATGCCGAGCTCCTCGCGCAGGTCGTTGACCAGGGCCAGCACGGCCGCCTGGGTGATCACGTCGAGCGCCGTGGTGGGCTCGTCCAGGACGAGCACCTGCGGCTCGGTCGCGACCGCCATCGCGATGGCCACGCGCTGCTGCTGACCGCCGGACAGCTCGTGCGGGTAGCGCCGGCCGATCGTCTCCGGGGACGGCAGGCGGACCAGCCGGAGCAGCTCGACGACCCGGTCCTCGCCGTCCGGGAGGCCGTGGACCTGCAGCGCCTCCCGGATCTGGGCGCCGATCCGCAGCGAGGGGGTCAGCGCCTGCCCGGCGTTCTGGGCGACCACCGACACGGTGGCGCCGCGCAGCTGGCGCAGGTCGTGCCCGGAGAGGGCGAAGACGTCGTCGCCGAGCACGGTGACCCGGCCCGCGTCGATCCGGGAGCCGTCCCGCAGGTGCCCGAGCAGGGTGCGGGCGACGGTGGACTTGCCGCTGCCGGACTCCCCGACCAGGCCGAGGGTGCGCCCGGCCCGGAGGGTGAGGTCGACGTCCTCCACCACGGTCACCCGGCCGGAGCCGGCCCGGTAGGAGACGGTGAGGCCCTCGACGGTGGCCACGGTCGCGCTGCTCACTGGAGCACCCCCCGTCGGGCCCGGTCCACGCCGAGGTACTTGCCCAGCCCGTCCGCGGCCAGGTTGAGGCCGACCACGAGCACCGACAGCGTGACGATCGGGGCGAGCGTGCCGGCCGGTGCCACCGTCAGGGCGGTCCGGTTCTCCTGGATCATCAGCCCCCAGTCGGGGGTCGGCGGGTTCACCCCGAAACCGAGGAAGGACAGCGTGGACACCAGGAGCACCACCCACGAGGCGCGCATCGCGAACTCGACCAGCACGGTGTCCAGGATGTTGGGCAGCACCTCCCGGCGGATGATCGCCAGCGAGCCCTCCCCACGGGCCCGCGCGGCGGTCACGTAGCCGGCGGACAGCACCGGGAAGGTGGCGCCGCGCACCACCCGGGCCACGGCCGGGACGTAGACCACCGAGATCGCCAGCACCAGCACCCAGAGGGAGTTGCCGAAGACCGAGACGATCAGCAGCAGCGCGAGCACGGCGGGCACCGCCAGCACGGCGTCCAGCACCCGGGTGATCCCGGCGTCGACCCAGCGCCCGTAGTAGGCCGAGACGGTGCCGATCAGCGTGCCGACCACGACCGCGACGGTGGTCGCGAGCAGCGAGACCAGGAGGGCGAACCGGCCGCCCTCGAGGGTGCGGGAGAGCACGTCGCGCCCGTACTGGTCGGTGCCCAGCCAGTGGCTGGGACTGGCCCCGATCAGCGCGTTGTCGGAGTCGGTGCTGATCGGGTCGTAGGGCGAGATCCACGGCGCGATGACCGCGACCAGGATCGTCAGGCCCACCAGGACCAGCCCGATCCGGGTGCCGATGCTCAGGTCCCTCAGCCGGATCATCGGGTGGCCTCCTTCACCCGGCGCCGCGCCCGCGGCTGGTGCATGGTGCGCTGCCGCGGGTCGACGGCGAGCGCCAGCAGGTCGGCGACCAGGTTGGCCGCGACGTAGACCAGGGCGCTGAGCACCGCGATCGCCTGGAGCACCGGCAGGTCCCGGGTCGACACGGAGTCGATCATCAGTTTGCCCAGCCCCGGGTAGTTGAAGACCGACTCGACGACGACCACGCCGCCGAGCAGCCAGGCCACGTTGATCGAGATGACCGGCAGCACGGGCAGCAGCGCGGTCGGCGCCACGTGCCGCCAGAGGACGGAGCGCCGGGGCACGCCCTTGAGCGCCGCGGTGGTGGCGTACTCGGTGGTGAGCCCGTCGATGGTGGAGGACCGCATCGCCCGGATGATGTAGGCGGCCATCGAGATCACCAGGGTGACCGCCGGCAGGACGGCCGCCGGCACCAGCTCGGCGAAGGTGGCGTCCGGGCCGGCGAGCACGACGGCCGGGAAGACCGGCACCAGGATGGCCAGCAGCAGCACCAGGATGGTGGCGACCACGAACTCGGGGATGCTCATCGCGACCAGGGCCAGCACCGAGACGGTCGAGTCGGTGCGGGTGCCGCGGCGGGCGGCGGCCCACACGCCGAGCAGCAGCGACAGGGCGACCCCCACGACCATCGCGGGGATGGCGATGAGCAGGGTGTGGCTGAACGCGGTCCAGATGGTCGCGGACACCGACTCGCCGGAGACCAGCGACTCACCGAAGTCCCCGGTCACGGCGTTGCCGAGCCACTCCACGAAGCGGGCCCAGACGTTGCTGTCCAGCCCCAGCTGCTGCCGCAGCGTCTCCACCGCCTCCGGCGTGGCGTTCTGCCCCAGCAGCTGCTCGGCGACGTCCCCGGGCAGCGCCTGGACGGCGAAGAAGACGAAGAAGGCGGCCAGGAAGAGGGTGATCAGCCCGGTCGCCAGACGGCTGGCGATGAGTCGCGCCACGGATCAGCCCTCCTTCAGGCCGAGGGCCAGGTAGTCGAACTCGAAGCCGTACTCGTCGTAGTTGACGACCTCCTCGGACAGGCCGACCAGCCGGTCGCCGAAGACCGGGGTCAGGTCGGCCGAGTCCTCGATGATGAGCCGCTGCGCGTCCTGGTACTTCTGCAGCCGGCTGTCGTCGTTGGTGTCCGCCCGGGCGGCGTCCAGCAGCTTGTCGAACTCCTCGTTGGACCAGGCGGACTCGTTGTAGGAGGAGCCGCTGCGGAAGATCTGGTTGAGCAGCTGGTCGATCGGTCGCCCGGTGAACCAGTAGCTGACCATCAGCGGCTCGGCCATCCAGATCTGGGTGTAGTAGGAGTCCGCGGCCGTGTTGGTGATCTGCAGGCGGATGCCCGCCTCCTTGACCTGGCTGGCGAAGGCGGTCGCGATTGCGGTGAAGTTCGGCTCGTATGCCGAGGTGTAGATCCGCGTGGAGAAGTCCTCCCGGCCGATGCTCTTGAGCAGGGCTTTGGCCTTCTCCGGGTCGTGCTCGCGCTCCTCGTCGAGCCAGGCCTTCAGCTGCGGCGGCACCGGGTTGTCCCACCCGGGCGTCCCGGTCCCCTGCAGCGCGGTGGACAGCACCGCCCTGGGGTCGTAGGCCAGCTTCATCGCCTGCCGCATGACCGGGTCGGCGAACTCCTCGCTGGTGTAGAGCATCGGGATCGTGTACCACTGCGCGTTCTCGACCCGGGCCACCGTGGTGCCCGGGGAGTTCGCCACGACCCGGGCGGTCGGGTTGTCCAGGTTGGTCTGCGACAGCAGGTCGACCTGCCGGGCGAGCAGCGCGTTGACCCGCGCGGAGGTGTCCTGGATGGAGTAGAACTCGATCCGGTCCAGCGTCGCGCGACCGTCGAAGTAGTCCTCGTTGGCCCGCACCACCCCGGCCCCCGCGGGGGTGTAGCTCTCCAGCACGAACGGGCCCGTCCCGATGCCGGTCCGCCCGATCTCCCCGGCCGAGTCCTCCGGGATCACGTAGCACTGGTAGGCGGTCAGCAGCGAGGGGAACTCCGCGTTGGGCGTGCCCAGCCGGAACCGGACGGTCGTGGTGTCGACCGCCTCGATCTCCTCCACCAGCTCCAGCGGACCGGCCTGCGGCGAGGCCGTCTCCGGGTCCAGGATGTGCTGGAAGGTGTAGCGCACGTCCCGGGCGGTGAGCTCGCGCCCGTCGTGGAAGCGCACCCCGGGTCGGAGCGCGAAGTCCCAGGTGGTGGCGTCGGCGTTCGAGGACCACTCGGTGGCCAGGTCCGGCACGGTCTCCCCCTCGCGGTCCAGCTTGACCACGCGGTTGTAGAGGGCGCCTAGGTATTCGTAGGCCGACAGCGAGCTGGCCGGGTCCAGGGTCTCCGCCGCGCTCGCCGCGGGACGGGCGATCCGCATCGTCGCGCCGGCCCGCGCGGTCCCGGTGGCGGCCCGTTCCGGCAGCGTCAGCGCCGGTGCCCCACAGGCCGCGAGCCCCAGTGCCGTCGCCCCGCCGAGGAGTCCGCCCAGGAACTGTCGACGGTCGATCGTGGGCACCACAGGGATCTCCTCCGAACTAATCGTTCAGCCGCACGATACGTGGTCCGGGCGCCGGATGAAAGGGCACCCGCCCGCGGATCACCCCTTGGGCGGGCCGAAGACGATCACCAGTTCGGCCGGCTCGTCGGTCTCGTTGGCGACCCCGTGCCGGCTCCCCGCGGGGGTGTAGGCGGCGTCACCGGGCCCCAGCTCGGCCCGTTCACCGTCGGCGGTCACCACCACCCGACCCGACACCACGACATACAACTCGTCGGAGCTGTAGGGGGTGCAGCTGTCCTCCTCGCCCTCCAGGTGGATGTGCTCCCCCTCGGAGCTGCCCGGCGGCAGGTGGTAGAGCATCACGTTGGCCGGCAACGTGGTCTGGTCCCGGAAGTAGGACTCCACCGCCAGCCGCCCGGCACCGCCGTAGAGCTGCCAGTCGTAGGAGACTTCCCCGCGCCGTTGGATCCGCATCGCGCCCACTCCTGTTCCTCGGTCCGTCCCAGCAGTATGCCGTGGGCCGGGTCGGCCCCTGCCGACTAGGCTGAACTCCCCACCACAGGAGGGATGGAGATGGCCGACGGCGACCCGGAGGAGTTCGCGATCGAGGCCTCCGCGCCGATCGGGCCCTCGGCCGAGACGGAGGGGACCAACGCCGCCCGGTTCGCGGTCCTGGGAGCGCTCACCACCCCCGTGCCCGGCGTGCTGGGTGGGGCGATCGGACCGGTGGCCGAGGCCGACATGCTCGACCGGTTGGGCCTCGGCCGGCTCGTCGAGCCCGTCTACCAGGGGCTCCAGTCCTCCGACGACACACTCAGCATGGAGAGCTCCTTCCTCCTGGAGTACCGCGACACCTGGCAGCAGGGCGGGGCGCGGGAGGCCGCCTGGGCCGAGCTGGCCGAGGGCGGTCAGTGGCGGGCGCGGCTCATGCTCTTGGCCGCGGGGACGTGCAGCGAGCTGGAGCGCGAGTCGGTGACCGCCGCGGTGGCCCTGCACGGCGTGGTCCGGGAATCCACCGGCTGGGACGAGGACCGCCGCGCGCCGTGGGACCTGCGCCTCTTCAGCCGCTGGCGCGACTGGGACGCCGTCCTGCCGTGGGCCAACCCGCTGAGCCCCATGGGAGACGGCTTCCTGGAGGAGATGGACGCCGGGCCCCTCCCGCCGACCACCGTCCCGTGGGACGGTCCGCGATGGCGCGAGGCGTCGAACACGCTCCTGGGCGCCGCCCTGGAGGAGGACACCCCCGCATACCTGCTCACCGAGCTGGACTGGCTGGCCCTGCGAAGGATCTGGCTGGGCCTGCGCTCCCCGGACGTCGTCACGCGCGAGCTCGCGCACAGCGCCAACCTGCGGGCCGCGACGGCTGTCACGGACGCTCCGGGTGACCCCGTCGGCCCCACGGGAGACGGCACCGACACCGTGCGGCGCGGCCCGGGCGGCCCGGGCGACCCTTCGGGACCAGGCGGAGCGGGCGGCTCGGGCGGCTCCGGTCCGGCGCCCCGACCGCCGGGGATCGGCGCCGACCTGGCGACGATGATCCACGGGACGTTCGCCTGGAAGGGTGACTGGTGGTACCCATCGGGCGACTTCCACGCATACATCAAGCACCCCCACCGGCCCCGGCTCTACGACGGGGGCATGGAGTACTCGTGGTCGGGGGCCTACAGCCTGCGCCAGCGGGAGACCGCCGGCGACCGGTTCCTGCGGTGGACCCAGGGGGCATCGCCGACCGGGCTGGGGACGGTCTTCGCGCACAGTTACGGCGGGGAGGTGGCGGCGCGGGCCATCAACCGCGGGGCGAAGGTGCGCGAGCTGGTGCTGCTGAGCGCGCCGGTGAACCAGCACCACATCGCCGCCATCGCCCACGTGGACCGGGTGGTCGACATCCGGCTCGACTTCGACCTGGTGCTCTGGCTGGCGGCCGCCCACCAGCGCATGGCCACCGACCCCAAGGTGCGCACGCTCGTCATCCCCGGCGGGTTCTGGCGGCACGGGGCCACCCACGACCCCGGCCTCTGGGCGAGGAAGGGCATCGCGGCACAGGTCGACCTCTGAACTGGCAACATACACTCATATCCATTTGTACAAGTAACTACTTGTGCTACCGTCGGCGCCCTGACCCGATCTCTCCCCGAGGAGACCCCGATGACGGCACACCCGGCCCGCGACCTCGACCAGGCGCTGCGCGCGCTCGCCGACCCGAACCGCCGGGCGATCCTCGAGGCCGTCCGCTCCGGCCCGCGGCCCGTCGGGCAGATCGCGACCGAGGTCGGGTTGTCCCAGCAGACGACGTCCCACCACCTGGGGGTGCTGCGCGCCGCGGGGCTGACCAGCAGTTCCCGGGAGGGGGCCCGGCACCTCTTCGTCGTCGACACCGACGGCCTGGCCGCGGTGCGCGCCTACCTGGACACCTTCTGGCCGGCCAAACTGGCGGGGCTGAAGGCCGCGGTCGAGGCGCGCGAGGCAGACCGCCGTGGCTGACTACCGGACCTCGATCGAGATCGACGCGGCGCCGGACACGGTCTTCGACTACCTGGTCACCGACGCGGGGATGACCTCCTGGATGGGCCAGCACGCCTCGCTCGACGCCCGCCCCGGCGGACGGTTCGCGGTCGACATCGCCGGACACGCGGTCCGCGGCCGGTATGTCGTGGTCGACCGGCCCCATCGCGTGGTCTTCTCCTGGGGGATGGCCGGGAGCCCCGACCTGCCCCCCGGCGCCTCCACCGTGGAGTTCACCCTCGTGGCGACCGACCGCGGCACCCGGGTCGACCTGGTCCACTCCGACCTGCCGGACGACGGGCTCGAGGGTCACGCGGACGGCTGGTCACACTTCCTCCCCCGGCTGGGCACCGCATCCGCCGGCGGCGATCCCGGACCCGATGACTGGCGGCCGATCTCCGACCGTCTGCCCGAGGACCCCACCCGAAGGAGCACGCCATGACCACGACCACCTCCCCCACCGCCCGCGAGACGGTGCTCGACTTCCACCGGGCCTGGACCAGCGGCGACATCGAGCGCGCCACCACGCGCGCCACCACGCTGTTGAGCCAGGACGTCGTATGCCGTGCCCCCGGAGAGGACCTGGTCGGCCGGGAGGCCTACGGCGCCTTCCTCGCCGGCTTCTCCCCCAACCTCACGGGGGTGGGCAAGGTGTCCGCCCTCGCCGAGGACGACCGGGTGGCGCTGTTCTACTGCCCGCACACCGCGGTCACCAGCACCGCACCGGCGGCCGAGCACTTCACCGTCCGCGACGGACTGATCGTGGAGAACGTGCTCGTCTTCGACCGGCTCTCCTACCTCCCGCCCGAGCAGCCCGGGACGGCGCCCGGTGGTCCTGCCGGGCAGGACGGACCGCGCGGGTGACCGGGAAACAGCAGGACCTGGCGGACCGCATCCGCACGGCACTGGAGGACGAGCCGTCCACGCGGACGGTCTCCATGTTCGGCGGGCTGTCCTTCATGGTCCACGAGAAGATGGTCGTCGCGGCGCAGCGGGACGGAGCCCTGCTCGTGCGGATCGACCCCGCGCACCACGCGAGGCTGCTGGCCCTGCCGGGTGCCAGCCAGGCGGAGATGGGCACCGGCCGCCCGATGGGGCCGGGGTGGATCAGCGTGGACCCCCGGGCGATCACCGACGACGAGCAGCTCGGCTGGTGGATCGAGGTCGCGATGGAGTTCAACGCCGCCGTGCGCTCGGGCGGGTAGCCGGGGACCCACTGACGGCCCGGCACCGGGTCAGCCCCGAGACTGCTCCGAGAGGGCCTCCATCGTCGCGGCGATCCGACGCTGCCGGGTCGCATCGGTCTTGGCGGGATTCTCCTGCGACCTGTGCCTTACCGATGTGGGCCGATTTGTCGTTGAGCGAGCTTCGTGACGCGGATGGCGATGTCGTCTCGCACGAGACGCATGCGGTCCATGCCGTGGATGCCGCGGGCGGAGGGCTCGTCGGTGATCCACCGCTGCACCGGGGTGGTGCCGGTGTCCAGCTGAGCCTCGGGACCGATGATGACGACGAGGTCGGCGTCGGCAACGACTTGGGTCGACCGGTTTGGGCTGTTCGCCCTCGGTGCTGGCTCCGACCTCCTCCAGGGCACTGACCGACTCGGCGTTGAGGTGCTGGCCGGGCGCGGTGCCGGCGGACAGCACGCGCAGCGCGTCGCCGTAGTGCTGGCGAGCCAGCGCGGCCGCCATCTGGGACTTGCCGGCGTTCTTGACGCAGACGAACAGGACGGTCGGCGTGGTCATCGCCGGTCTGGTTCCGGTGCGCTGGCGGGGATCAGCTCGGTGATGAGAGCCTTGACGCGGTGGCGGATCTCGTCGCGAATCGGTCGGACTGCCTCAAGGCCTTGCCCGGCCGGGTCGTCCAGTTCCCAGTCCTCGTAGCGCTTGCCCGGGAAGATCGGGCAGGCATCGCCGCAGCCCATGGTGATCACGACGTCGGAGTCCTGGACGGCCTCGGTCGTGAGGACCTTCGGTGCGTTCGCGCTGATGTCGATGCCTTCTTCGGCCATCGCCTGGACCGCGACGGGGTTGATGGCCGCACCGGGTGCGGACCCGGCGGAGCGGACCTCGATCAGGCCGTTGCTGAGGTGGTGCAGGTAGCCGGCGGCCATCTGGGAGCGGCCGGCGTTGTGGACACAGACGAACAGGACGCTGGGTTTGTTCACGGGTCTCCTCGCGGTCACGGGTGGGTTAGAGGTTGAGGTCTCGGAGCAGGGCGCTGACTCGTTGTTGCACGTCGTCGCGGATGTCGCGGACCACCTCGACTGGTTGACCGGCGGGGTCTGCGACATCCCAGTCGAGGTAGCGCTTGCCGGGCAGGCGTCGCCGCAGCCCATGGTGACGATGACATCGGCCGCGCGGACCACGTCCCCCGACAGCGGCTTGGGGTACGCCTCAGTGAGGGAGATGCCCCGTTCGGCAAGGACTTCCACGACAGCCGGGTTGAGCTCGCCCATCGGCTGGGAGCCGGCCGAGCGCACGTGCACCCTCCCTGGGTGCCAGATGAGCAGCCAGCGCAGCCGCGAGCTGGGAGCGACCGGCATTGTGCGCACAGACGAACAGCACTTCCGGCACGGTCTTGGCGATGCGACCCTCGGCCTGCGCGGCCGCGGTGAGCCGCTCGCGGGCCAGCCTGGTCACCAGCACGGGCAAAAAGTCCGGGACCGTGGAGACGGCTGCCAACTCGCGGTGGGCGGCGTGGACTGCCTGCTCGACCTGCTTGGCGGTGAACATGCCCTCGAACGTGTAGGACAGGTCCTCCACGGCCGTGGCCAGGTGTGACGGGTCGGTAACCCTGCCGCCGGGCTCAGTGTGCTGGGGTTGGGACATGGGACTCCTCCTTGTGAGGGAAGTGGTCGCGTAGAGCGAGGGAGACGTAGACCAGGCCGACCAGGACGGGCACCTCGATGAGCGGTCCAACAACGCCGGCCAGGGCCTGGCCGGAGGTGACGCCGAAGGTGGCGATGGCCACCGCGATGGCCAACTCGAAGTTGTTGCCCGCAGCGGTGAATGCCAGGGTGGTCGTCCGCTCATATGTCATGCCCAAGCCCTTGCCCAGGGCGAAGCCCACACCCCACATGAGGGCGAAGTAGATCAGCAGGGGCACGGCGATGCGGGCGACGTCCCAGGGCCGGGAGGTGATCTGTTCGCCCTGCAGGGCGAACAGCAGCACGATGGTGAACAGCAGCCCGCGCAGCGCCCACGGGCCGATGCGGGGCAGGAAGGTCTCCTCATACCAGGTGCGGCCCCTGGCCCGCTCGCCCCAGACCCGCGAGGCCCAACCCGCCACGAGTGGGATGCCCAGGAAGATCAGCACGGACTTGGCGATCTGCCACGGGCTCACGTCCAAGGTGGCCTGGGACAGGCCGAGCCACCCGGGTAGGACCGAGAGGTAGAACCAGCCGAGCGCGGCGAACGCGAAGACCTGAAAGACCGAGTTGATGGCCACCAGCACCGCGGCGGCCTCCCGGTCACCGCAGGCCAGGTCGTTCCAGATGATCACCATCGCGATGCACCGGGCCAGGCCGATAATGATCAGGCCGGTGCGGTACTCGGGCAGGTCGGCCAGGAAGATCCAGGCCAGGGCGAACATCAGCGCTGGGCCGATGATCCAGTTCAGCAGCAGCGAACTGGTCAGCAGCCGCCGGTCCGCGGTGACGGTGCCGACGCGGTCGTAGCGGACCTTGGCCAGCACGGGGTACATCATCACCAGCAGCCCCAGAGCGATGGGCAGGGAGACCCCGTCGATCTCGACCGCGCCCAGCCAGCTCCCGAGCCCGGGGACGAGCCGGCCCAGCAGCAGACCCGCCGCCATCGCCGCACCGACCCACACCGGCAGATACTTGTCCGTCCTCGACAGTCGGACCGGCGAACGACCAACCGGACGGGTTGCCTGACTGGTCACCGAGCCGACCCCGCCACGCCGGTCAGCGTCAGCGACTCCGGACCCTGCGGGGTGCCGCAGCAGCCGCCGTCACCGGAGGCCTCCTCATCGAACAGCCCCGCCCCTCCACACACGCCGGTGTCCGGCAGGGTCAGCTCGACCGCCCGTGCGGCCTCCAGGTCGCCGGCCAGGGCGGCGGCGATGGAGCGCACCTGCTCATAGCCGGTCATCGCCAGGAACGAGGGAGCCCGGCCGTAGGACTTCATCCCCGCCAGGAAGAGGTCGCCCTCGGGCTGGGCCAGGACGTCGTGGCCGTGGGGCTGGACCGAGCCGCAGGAGTGCAGGTTCGGGTCGATGCCCGGTGCCAGGTCGACCGGGGCCTGCAACCGGGGGTCCAGGTTGAGGCGGACCTCGGACAGGAAGGACAGGTCGGGACGGAACCCGGTCGCTCCCACGACCTGGTCCAGCCCCTCGATCCGCCGTCCGTCCGTGGCCAGCAGCGCCAGTGTCGCGCCCTGCTCCTGCACCCCGGTGACCCGGAAACCGGTGACCGGCTCGATCAGCCTGGCGTCGACGGCGGCACGCACGCGGGTGCCCAACGCACCACGGGCGGGGAGCTCATCCAGCTCACCTCCGCCGAAGGCACTTTCGACCGTGCCGCGGCGCACCACCCACACCACGTGAGAGTCCGGGGTGTGCAAAGGCTTCGAGGTGAGCGCGATCAGCGCGGTCAGCGCGGAGGCGCCTGAGCCGACCACGGCAGTGGCCGCCCCCGCGAACCGATCCCGGTCCGCCTCCCCATCAGGCATCTCGTACAGGATGCGGTCGACCGCAGCGGTCTCACCGGCAGCGGGGTAGCCCTCAGCGCCCAGCGGGTTCGGGGCGCCCCAGGTGCCCGAGCAGTCCACGACCGCACGCGCCAGCAACCGCTGCATCGAGCCGTCAGCACGCTCGACGTGCAGCACGAACGGCTGGCCCTCTCGCCCGGAGTCGACCAGCAGGTCCCGCTCCGAGCGCGCGACACCGAGGACACGGTGACCCGTGCGGACGCGATCTCCCAGCACTGTGGCCAGCGGGTCGAGGTAGTCGCGGACCCAGTCCGCACCGGTCGGGTAAGCCGTCGGTTCGGGGTGGCTCCAGCCGGTCGCCTCCAACAGGGCCACGGCAGCAGGTGAGGTCACCTCAGACCAGGGCGAGAACAACCGCACGTGCCCCCACTGCCGGACGGCGGCCGCGGGCGCCTGCCCTTGCTCCAGGACAATCACCTCCTGGTCACGGCGGGTGAGCTCGGCCGCCGTCGCCAGACCAACGGGTCCGGCGCCGATGACGACCACGGGAAGAGTTGCAGGTGGCACGTGGGTGACTCCCTTGTTTCGATGACTGCCGATGCAGACATCCTTGCAACTCTTTTAGATAGTTGTCAATATAGAGGTATGTCCACCTCCGTTCGCACCGCCGATCTGACCGCTTCTGCCGCCTGTGCAGCGGGTTGCGTCCCGGCCGAGGGGCTGCCCAGAGCGCAGGCCGAGCAGTTGGCGGGCCTGCTCAAGGCACTGGCGGACCCGGTGCGACTTCGGCTGTACTCGCGGATCGCGGCCACCGCAGGAGAGACCTGCGTGTGCGATCTTGGCGACTTCGGCGTCTCCCAGCCCACGATCTCCCACCACCTCCGCAAACTGCGCGAGGCAGGACTCATCGAGAGCGAACGCCGCGGGACCTGGGTCTACTACCGCGCAGTCCCTGCGGCCCTGTCGCCGCTCACGCCCCTGCTGAACGGGTAGGCCGCCGGTGCGGCTTCCAGGTGCCGATGAGTGCCCGTGCGGCCGCGCCCAGGGGCGCCGGGCTGGGCTGGAAGTAGGCCCATCGCCCGCGTTGCTCGCGGGTGACGAGCCCTGCGTCGACGAGGAGCTTCAGGTGGTGGGAGACGGTCGGCTGCGAGAGGCCGACGAGCCCAGTGAGGTCGCACACGCACATCTCCCCGGACGCCGAGGCCGCGATCAGAGAGTAGAGCTTGACGCGCGTGGGGTCGCCGAGAGCCTTGAAGATCCGGGCGACCCGCTCGGCCTGTTGGTCCGTGAGCGGCTGTCCCGCCGGATTGCAGCAACCGTTGAGTGCCTCAGTGAGCAGCTCGGGTGTTGTCGCACTGGTCGTCATGCCACCCATTCTGCCTAACGCATTGACGTTTGTCGATGTGTCTGTCATTCTCAAACGCATCGACGTTTGTCAATACGAGGAGGATGTTGTGGAACAACCTGTCGCGGTGATCAGTGCGAGCCCGAAGCAGGTGCCGCTTGACCTGCACTTTCAGGACTATTAGCCGGTTAATAGGGACGCGCCGACCTTGCCCATGGATCCGACCATGCCGTGGTGGTTCAGCGCGCAGACGAACTTCCGGCTACGAAATTGCGATCCCCTGTCGGTGTGCAGGATGCAGCCGGCGACGTCACCGCGCCGGGCGACGGCGCTGTTGAGGGCGTTGACGGCCAGGCGTGACTTCATCCGGTCGCTGATCGAGTAGCCCACAATCCGGTTGGAGAAGACGTCCTTGATGGCGCACCGGTAGAGCTTGCCCTCGCCCGTGCGGTGCTCGGTGATGTCGGCCAGCCACAGCTGGTTGGGGCCTCGGCGGTGAAGTCGCGCTGCACCAGGTCGTCGTGGACCGGCGGTCCGGGCTTCTTGCCGTTCTTCCCGCGCTTCTTGCCGAGGCGGACCACCACCCGTTCTGGGAGCACAGCCGCCACGCGGTCCGAGGGCACACGTCCTGTCCGGCGTCGCGGGCCTCGTCGGCCAGGTACCGGTACCCGAACTCGGGGTCGTCCTGGTGTGCGTCGTACAGGGCGTTGGCGCGGTAGGCGGCCTCGAACTCGGCGTCGGTGACCGGGTTGGCCAGCCAGCGGTAGTAGGGCTGGCGAGCGACCTTGAGCACCCGGCACGTCACCGTGACGGGGATCCCGTCGCCGGCCAGCTCGCGCACGAGCGGGTACATGATTTTCCCGGCAGGTTCGCCTGGGACAGGTAGGCCGCGGCGCGGCGCAGGACCTCGTTCTCCTGCTCCAGCAGCCGGATCCGCTTCTTGGCCTCCCGCAGCTCGGCGTTCTCGGCCGCGGTCGTCCCGGGCCGGGCGCCGTCGGCGACGTCGGCCGAGCGGATCCAGTTGCGCAGGCACGACTCGGCGATGCCGAAGTCGGCTGCGATCTGCTTGATCGTCTGTCCAGGTTCACGGTTGCGGGCGACGTTAACCACGTCGTCACGAAACTCCTGGGGATAGGGCTGGGCACGGTGCACATCCTTCCAGCGACGCCTCGCAGCGTCACAGATCAGATGTCACCTACCCGTGCAGCAGTCCCCGAAGAGGCCGCGGGCGGCGTCGGCCCTGGCAATGTTCAGCGCCGCTTTGGCGTCCAGGAGGGTGTCGAACATGCCGAGGGCGACGGTCCGCCCCTCGTGGTCCATCCTGACCCGGTAGCGACCTCGGTAGGCGGAGATACCCCGAGGCAACTTCGAGGGGGCTGCCATGGTGTCCTCCCGGCCTGCTGGCGGTGTCCGGGTGGGGCTCCCAGACCCTGTGACAGCAGTGTGACAGAAATTCCGCTGTCACGTGCCCAGACGTGCTCGGCCCTGCTCAACGCGAAAGGCCCCGGATTCCGCGCAGTTGCGCGGAATCCGGGACCTGACCTGGGGTGACGTAGATCACGTGGACCCCTACCGGGTGAGTGACGGGACTTGAACCCGCGACATCCGCGACCACAACGCGGCGCTCTACCAGCTGAGCTACACCCACCATGCCGACCGGAGCGACGACATACCCGATCCGGACAACGCGGACCATCGTACCTGCTCCGGCGGGGTGCTCCGAACCAGACCGGTCAGCACCGGCACGGCCCGGGCGGGAGGCTCACCCGTTGCGCTTGCGACGCCCCGCAGTGAGCCGGATCCGACGGTTCTCGGCGAGCTGTTTGGATGCCTTGTCGGCCTTCTTCTCGGCGCCGCTGGCGTCCCGCAGCGGCAGCTGGATCTCGTCCTCCGCCGGGATGCCGGACTGCAACTGCCCCTCGCGCACCATCTCGGAGTCGAAGACCGCCCCGAACAGCAGCGCGACGTTGGTCAGCCAGAGCCACAGCAGCATGATGATGACACCGGCCAGGGCACCGTAGGTGGCGTTGTAGTTGCCGAAGTTGGCCACGTAGAAACCGAAGCCGGCGGTCGCGACACCCCAGACGACGATCGCCAGGACCGCGCCGGGGCTGAGCCAGCGGAACTTCGGGGGCCGCACGTTGGGGGTGCCCCAGTAGAGCAGCGCCACGATCAGCACGACGATGAGGAACATCACCGGCCACTTCGCCCAGTTCCACACCTGCACCGCGGTGTCCCCGAGCCCGATGACCGAGCCGACGGATTGGGCGAACCCACCGGTGAAGACCAGCGACAGCGCGACCAGGACGACCAGGAGCAGCACGACCAGGGTGATCAGCAGCATCCAGGGGCGCAGCTTCCAGACCGGCCGCCCCTCCTTGACCCCGTAGATGGTGTTCATCGCCCGGGAGAAGGCGTTGACGTAGTTGGAGGCCGCCCACAGCGCACCGGCGAGACCGATGAACAAGGCGACCCCCGCGCCCGTGGTCCCCTGCATCTGGGTGATGTAGTCGCTGATCGGCTTGAGTTGCTCCTCGGTCGCCCCCATCTCGATGAGCACGTTGAGCAGCGCATCGGTGGTGCCCTTGCCCTGACCGAAGACGCCCAACAGCGAGATCAACGCCAACAGCGCCGGGAACATCGACATCACGCTGTAGTAGGTCAGCGCGGCGGCCAGGTCGGTCGCCCCCGCGGCGGAGAACTTGCCGACGGTGCGCTTGAAGATCGACCCCCAGCTGCGCTTGGGCAGGTCCGTCGGTCCGTCCGGGCTGTCCTCGGTCCGCAACCTGGCCTCGGCCGAGTCCACCCCCTCCGGGATGTCGGTCGAGTCGGTACTGCCTTCGGTGGTGCTCACCCTGCTGAGCCTCCTGTGGCGTGGGGACGTAGCGCTGACAGTGTGCCAAAGCTTGGGCCCGATGGCCCGCCCAAGGCCGATCGGGCGCGTCGAAACCGCCCGACTCGGCATACTTGCCCATATGGGTATATGATGGTTAGATGGCACGTGCAGCGACGACGTCGGACGTTTTCAACGCGATCGCCGAGCCCCGGCGCCGGGAGATTCTGGTCCTGCTGCGGGCCGGTGAGCGGCCAGCTACCGAGGTGGCCCGGGAGCTGGGGATGACCCAATCGGGGACCTCCAAACATCTCCGGGTGCTCCGGGAAGTGGGGCTCGTGCGGGATCGCCGAGCAGGCAAGCAGCGGATGTATCGACTGGAGGCCCGCGGTCTCCGACCGGTCCATGCCTGGGCCGGGGGCTTCGAGCAATTCTGGAGCGAGAGTCTGGACCGGCTCGACGCGTATGTGCAGGAACTGCAACCAGACGAGAAGGAGTAACTGATGAACCAGACGGGACAAGCAGTGCCGGAGCAGTCCGCGACGGCCGACCGCGAGATCGTGGTCTCCCGGGTGATCGAGGCCCCACGGAGCCTGGTGTTCGAGGCGTTCACCGAGGTGCGGCACCTGTCGCGGTGGTGGGGACCGGAGGGATTCACCACGACCACCCGGGCCTTCGAGTTCCGCATCGGTGGGGAGTGGGACTTCGTGATGCACGGACCGGACGGGACGGACTATCCCGAATGGATCACCTGGACCGAGATCACCACGCCGGAGCGGATCGAATTCCTGCATGGAGAGCGCCCCGCCGACCCGGACGCCTTCGAGTCGATCCTCACTTTCCAGGACGTCGGCGCCTCGACCCGCATCGAACTGCGCACCGTGTTCCGCACCCGGGAGCAGCGCGACGAGGCGGTCGAGACCTACCACGCGGTCGAGGGCGGACGCCAGACCCTGGGCAACTTGGCTGCCTACGTCACCCAGACCCTTCGAGCCGACGGGGAACACTGACCCGGGCCTCAAGCGGGTCGCTACGACGAGATCAGGCGACAGACGTTCGAGCGGCACGGAGAAGGCCCCGTTCTCATCCCGGTCCGGGTGAGCATGGGGCCTTGTCCGCTGAGTGAGTGCGCCCACAGGGACTCGAACCCCGAACCCGCTGATTAAGAGTCAGCTGCTCTGCCAATTGAGCTATAGGCGCGCGACGCAGAACTGTAGCACCGGGAAGCCGCCGTCCTGAAATCGAGTGCCGTGCGACAGGATGGACCCATGCGCGCACTGGTCAAGAACACGGCGGCCCCGGGTCTGGAGCTGATCGACGTCCCCGAACCCACCCCCGGCCCCGGCGAGGTCAAGATCCGCGTGCTGCGCGCCGGGCTGTGCGGGACCGACCTGCACATCGAGGCCTGGGACGACTGGTCCGCCTCCATGCTCAAGCCGCCGCTGGTGGTCGGTCACGAGTTCTACGGCGAGATCGTCGAGCTCGGCGAGGGTGTCCCGCAGGGAGAGGGCAAGTACGACCTGGCCGTCGGGATGCGGGTCTCGGCCGAGGGGCACGTTATCTGCGGGGTGTGCCGCAACTGCCGGGCCGGCCGGCAGCACATGTGCGTGCAGACCTCCAACCTCGGGGTCAACCGCGACGGTGCCTTCGCCGACTACGTGACCATCCCGCATACGAATGTCTGGGTCCAGCCCGAGGACATCGACCCCGACCTCGGGGCCGTCTTCGACCCGCTGGGCAACGCCGTGCACACCGCTCTGAGTTTCCCGATGTCCGGTGATGACGTGCTGATCACCGGGGCCGGGCCGATCGGGGTGATGGCGACCGCGATCGCCCGGCACATCGGCGCCCGGTACATCGTGGTGACCGACATGTCCGACGAGCGGCTCGAGCTCGCCCTGGCCGCCGGCGCCGACCGGGTCGTCAACGTGGGGCGGGAGCGGGTGCGGCCGGTGCAGGCTGACCTGGGGATGGCCGAGGGGTTCGACGTGGGGCTGGAGATGTCCGGCTTCCCCACCGCGCTGGCCGAGATGATCGACAACGCCACCCACGGCGCGAAGATCGCGATGCTGGGCCTGCCCAAGGAGCCGTTCGCGGTCGACTGGGGCCACGTCATCACGCACATGCTGACCATCAAGGGCATCTACGGCCGGGAGATGTACGACACCTGGTACCGGATGACCTTCATGCTGCAGACCTCCGAGGTGCTGCGCGAGCGGATCCGGTCGGTGATCACCCACCGGTTCCCCGCCGAGCAGTGGGAGGACGCGTTCGCGACCGCACGGTCCGGGCGGTGCGGCAAAGTGATCATGGACTGGAGCTGAGGAGAGACACATGTATGCCGTGAAGCAGGACCTTGCCGACGAACTGGACGCGATCCGGGACGCCGGGCTGTACAAGGAGGAGCGCGAGCTGACCTCCCCGCAGTCGGCGCACGTGACCACCGGGTCCGGTGCGGCGCTCAACTTCTGCGCCAACAACTACCTCGGGCTGGCCGACCACCCCGACGTGGTCGCCGCCGCCCGCGACGCCCTGGACGACTGGGGCTTCGGGATGGCCTCGGTCCGGTTCATCTGCGGCACCCAGTCCCAGCACCGGGACCTGGAGCGGGCCATCGCCGAGTTCAGCGGCACCGAGGACGCGATCCTGTTCCCGTCCTGCTTCGACGCCAACGGCGGTGTCTTCGAGGTGCTCTTCGGCGCCGAGGACGCGATCATCTCCGACGAGCTGAACCACGCCTCGATCATCGACGGCGTCCGGCTGAGCAAGGCGAAGCGGTTCCGCTTCCGCAACCGCGACATGGCCGACCTGCGGGCCCAACTGGAGGCCGCCCGCGACGGCGGCGCCCGGCGCACGGTCGTGGTCACCGACGGCGTCTTCTCGATGGACGGCTACTACGCCCCGCTGGAGGAGATCTGCGACCTGGCCGAGGAGTTCGGCGCGATGGTGATGGTCGACGACTCCCACGCGGTCGGCTTCGTCGGCGAGCACGGCCGCGGCACCCACGAGCACTGCGGGGTGCTGGACCGGATCGACATCATCACCGGGACCCTCGGCAAGGCCCTCGGCGGCGGCAGCGGCGGCTACGTCGCGGCGCACACCGAGATCGTCGAGCTGCTCAAGCAGCGGGCCCGGCCCTACCTGTTCTCCAACGCGGTCGCCCCCTCGGTGGTCGCCGGCTCCCTGAAGGCCCTGGAGATCGCCCGCGACTCCGACGAGCCGCGGGAGGCACTGCGCCGCAACTCCGAGCTGTTCCGGTCACTGATGACCGAGGCCGGGTTCGAGCTGCTGCCGGGCTCGCACCCGATCACCCCGGTGATGTTCCCCGGCGAGGACGGCGCCCGGAAGGCCACCGAGATCGCCGACGCGATGCTCGCCCACGGCGTCTACGTGATCGCCTTCTCCTACCCGGTCGTCCCCCAGGGCAAGGCCCGGATCCGCGTCCAGCTCTCCGCCGGGCACTCCGAGGACGACGTGCGCGCCTGCGTCGCCGCCTTCGTCGCCGCCCGCGACGAGGTCGGCTGACCTACTCCTGACCGGACGCGTCGTCGGGCGGTCCCAACCCCGACCGGACGCGTCACCAGGCGGTCTGCAGGGGGCACCGGACGCGCCATCGGGCGATCGGGGTCGGTCTGCGCGCCCGTGCCCTCCGTGGAGGGGCCCACCCCGGTGGTCGCGAGGCCGCCCCTGGTGAGAACGTGTCCCCATGAGCGCTGCCCCGATCCTCCTGCGCAACGCGCGGATCGTGCCCATCGGCACCCCCGGCACAGCAGGCACCACCGCCACCGAGCCCACCGACCTGCTCCTGTCCGGCGGGCGGGTCACCGCGGTCGGCGAGGCCGCCACTGCCGACGGTGTGCCGTCAGCCACCGAGGTCCTCGACCTGGCCGGGCGGTGGGTCATCCCGGGGCTGTGGGACCAACACGTGCACATGTCCTCGTGGGCCCAAGCGCTGCAACGGATCGACGTCAGCGGCTCGGTCCGCCCGCAGGACGTGGTGGCCCGCATCGCGGCGCACCTGGAGAATCTGCCCGAGGGCGACCGGCCGTTCGCGGTGACGGGGTGGGGCTACCGGTCGGCCAACTGGGACGACCTGCCCTCGGTGGCCGAGCTCGACGCGGTGAGCCAGGGGCTGCCGGTCGTGATCTACTCCGGGGACGGGCACAGCGGGTGGCTCAACACGGCCGCCCAACGGCTCCTCGGGCTCGAGCCGACCGCGACGTCGCTGGACGAGGACGCCTGGTTCGCCGCGTTCACGAAGTTCACCGCCATCCCGGAGGTGGCCCAGGAGGGCGAGCAGGGCCTGGGTCCTGCGGCCCGCGAAGCGGCCGCACGCGGCATCGTCGGGCTGGTCGACCTGGAGTTCGACTCCTCCTTCGGGTTCTGGCCCGCCCGGGTCGCCCGGGGCGTGGACGAGCTGCAGATCCGCACGGCGGTCTACCCGGACCGGCTCGACGACCTCATCGCCCTGGGCCGGGCGACCGGCGATCCGTTCGAGGACACCGGTGACCTGGTGCGGATGGGTCCGCTGAAGGTGATCACCGACGGCTCCCTCGGCACCCGGACCGCGCACTGCTGCGACCCCTACCCCGCGACGCTGCAGGGCGACTTCCCCCACGGCAAGCAGAATGTCCCCGGCCCCGAGCTGGAGGAGCTGCTCCGCACCGCCACCGGCCACGGCCTCGACGTGGCCGTGCACGCCATCGGCGACGCGGCCATCGAGATCGCGTTGCAGGCCTACGCGGCCAGCGGCGCCCAGGGCTCGATCGAGCACGCCCAGCTGACCACCCCGGCACAGCTGTCCCGTATGGCGACACTCGGCATACGGGCGAGCGTGCAACCCGCCCACCTGCTGGACGACCGTGACCTCACCGCCCGGTGCTGGCCGGGGCGGGAGGAGCGGTGCTTCGCGTTCCGGTCGATGCTCGACGCGGGCATCCCGCTGGTGCTCGGCTCGGACGCGCCGGTCGCGCCGCTCGACCCGTGGCTGGCGATCGCCGCGGCGGTGCACCGGTCGGCCGACGAGCGCGAGGCGTGGGTGCCCGAGCAGGCGATCACCGCCGCGGAGGCCCTCGCCGCCAGCACCGACGGCGCCGGGACGGTCGCCGCCGGGCACCGCGCCGACCTAGCCGTGCTGGACCACGACCCGCTCGCGCCGGCCGAGGGCACCGCGACGGCGGGCCAGCGGTTGCGGGGGATGACGGTGGCGCTGACCGTCAACGGTGGACGGGTCACCCACTCCGCGCTCTGAGCCGGGTCTGGTCGGCGGGCGGCGCATCCCGCTACCGTGGGCCATGGTCACCGCGAGCGCCCCGCTCCCGGCCGTCGTGCGGCCCGCTGCCCTCGTCGCCGTCGTCGCCTCCGTCGTCGACCTGACCTTCCTGGCGGCCTTCCACGTCCTGCAGCCCGACGTCGACCCGCTCACCACCGCCACCAGCTCCTACGTGCACGGCACCGCCGGCCAGGCCTCGCAGGTGGCCACGCTGGCCGCGGGGGTGGGCGCACTGAGCCTCGCTGTCGCGCTGCGCACGGTGGGTCGTGGGTCCCGCTGGATGGTGGGGCTGGCGCTGCTGGTGGTCTTCGGCCTGGCCAAGGTGGTGCATGCCTTATTCCCGATCGCCCCGGACGGGGCCTCCACCGGCACGGGGGCCGTCCACAACCTCACCGGCAACCTGGCCTTCTTCGTGTTGCCCGTCGCCGCGGTGCTGCTCGGGTCGCTGGTCGCCCGCGCCACCGGCCGCCGGGTGGTCGGCGTCCTGGGGGGGGTCGTCGCGGCCACGACCGTGGGCGTCCTCGCCGGTGATGCCGTGGGCGCCTTCGGCCTGGCCCAGCGGGTCTACCTGGTGTCCGCGGCGGCCTGGGTGGCGACCTGCGCCTGGGCGGTCCTCGCCCCAGGTAGGACCCCGACGCGGGGCGGGTGAGGGAACCGAGGTCCCGGCCTAGCTGTGTCCGCCGAGGCGGACCACGGCATACCGGCCGGGGCCCACCTCGACCGGCTGGGTGGCCGCGCCGGCATTCAACAGGTCGTGGCGTCCCAGGGTGCACTCCTCACCGGATGCGCTCACGACGCGCAGTCCCTCGACGAGGGAGACCAGGAGGAGTCGGGTCCCCGAGTGGGGGTCCAGTCGCGTGGCCGTGGCGGACGAGGTCACCTGCACCTCCGACCGTGCCCCGTGGCCGGTCATCACGTTGAGCGCGAGGGACGGACCCGGCGTGACGCGGCAGGTCACGGGGTCGTCACCGCTGAACCTGTATGGCGTGTCCCGCTCGAGCGTGTGCGTCCAGTTCTCGCTGGTCAGGACCACCGGGGACCCGTCGATCAGGGTGATCACCCGGTCCAGTCCGGGGAAGGTCAAGAGCGACCCGGACCGGGTGATGTCGGCGATGCTGACCCGCCAGCCCACGTCATACGACCGAGCGTCCGGGGGTGCGCTGGCCAGCTCCCGGGTGACCCCGCCACCGTTCTTCCACGGGACCGGTGAGAGCCCGGCCCACCGGGTGACCTGCATCCCCGCGTCAGTCACGGGCACCCCTCCGCCACGGCTTGCCGCGCTCCCACCAGCCCGACGGCGACTCATCCCGGATCCAGTGGGCGGTGGACTCCACGTTCCCCAGGTTGCAGAACTTCCACAGCTCCTTTGCAGCCCTGGAGTACTGAAAGATCACCTCGTCGACCTCGAACGCATCCAGCTCCCCCGCCCGGTGTCGACGGACCGCCTCCTCGACGTGGCCGACCAGTCGGCCCAGTTCGGCCTCGTGGTAGGCCGCGACCTCCTGGCGCGCCGTCCGCCGCTCCGCCTTGCTGGACATGTCGTCGAATCTAGCCGACGGCGCCGAGGGCGGGCCGGTCCTCGGCGACCTGCTTCACACGTCCTCGACGAGACCGGTGGCGCGTCCGGTGCCCCTGGTGGACCGCCAGGTCAGGCGTCTGGTGGGGGTGAAACGCCGACCCGTCACGCGTCCGGTGCCCCTTGCGGGCCGCCCGGTGACGCGTCCGGTCGGGAGTGGGGGGGTGGGGGGTCAGAGCCAGCCGGAGCGGCGGAAGGCGCGGTAGAGGACGACGCAGACCAGCACCATGAAGGTGATCACCATCGGGTAGCCGAGGGCCCAGTGCAGCTCGGGCATGGTGTCGAAGTTCATCCCGTAGATGCCGGCCACCATCGTCGGGACGGCGGCCATCGCCACCCAGGCGGAGATCTTGCGCATGTCGGCGTTCTGTTGCACCGAGACCTGGGCCAGGTGGGCGTTGAGCACGTCGGTGAGCAGCCGGTCGTATGTCTCGATGTGGTCGGTGACCCGGATCAGGTGGTCGGCGACGTCCCGGAAGCGCAGCTTGAGCTCCGGGGACTGCATCGGGCCGGAGGCCTCGTGCAGCCAGGTGACGGGGCGGACCAGCGGCTGGGCGGCCCGCTTGAACTCCAGCACCTCCCGCTTGAGCCGGTAGATGGTGCCCGAGTCGGTGCCGCCCGCCCCGGCGAAGACCGACTCCTCGATCTGGTCCAGGTCCCGCTGGATCTCCTCGTCGACGGCCAGGTAGGTGTCCACGATCGTGTCCAGGATGGCGTGGAAGACCCCCAGCGGCCCGAACTCCACCATCGGGCCCGGGTCCTCCTCCAGCCGTTTGCGCACCCCGACCAGCTCGGCCGCCTCCCCGCGGCGGACGGTGACCACGAACCGGTCGCCGACGAAGATCATCAGCTCACCGGTCTCGATGTCGGAGGTCTCGTCCACGTACCGGATGGTGCGCAGCGCGGCGAAGATGGTGTGGCCGTAGCGTTCCAGCTTGACCCGTTGGGCGCCGGTGATGGCGTCCTCCACGGCCAACGGGTGCAGCTCGAGTGCGTCCTGGACCTGGTCGAACTCGGCGTCGGTCGGGTCCTTCAACCCGATCCAGATGAAGTCCTGCCCGTCCCGTTGCCGCACCCGGGCCAGCTCCGCCGACAGGTCGGTGCACGGCATCCGCCGCCCCTCGGCATACACCGCCTGGTCGACGATCACGGGTCAGCCCTTCCGGCCCATCACAGGTAGAGGCCGGTGCGGCCGTCCTGCACCCGCTCGGCGGCGACGGCGTGCAGGTCCTTCTCGCGCAACAGGATGTACTCCTTGGTACCGAGCTCGACCTGGGCGGGGTCCTGCGGGTCGAACAGTACGCGGTCCCCCACCTCGACCTGGCGCACGTTCTGTCCGACCGCGACCACGTGCGCCCACGACAGGCGACGGCCGACGCTCGCCGTCGCCGGGATGACGATGCCTCCCCCGGACTTGCGTTCTCCCTGTTGCCCCTCCAGCGATACCAGCACCCGGTCGTGCAACATCCGGATGGGCAGCTTGCCCGGGTCGGTCACCGCGGTGGTCAGCCCCGGTAGAAGGCGCGGCGGGCAGCGCCGAGCAGGATGGCGAGGCCGGCGACGCTCCCCAGCGCCACGGCGAGCCGGTCGAACCGCAGATCACCGTCGGGGGTGAAGGCGGCCTCGTTGACCTTCCCCTTCAGGGCCACCACCTGGCGACGCTTGACCTCGGCCGGGCTGACCCGGAACACGAGTTCGTCGACGGTGCGTGCCAACCGGTCACGGTTGGCGGCCAGCTCCGCCTCGATCTCCTTCATGGAGCGAGTCGCCTTCTTGTCCCCGGCCATGTGGCTCCCTTCCCAACGGTCGATGTCGCAGGTCCTTGCGCTGCCTGAGACGATAACGCAGAACACCCGTCGATCACCCAACGGAGGATGACTATGACCCGTCTCGAGGCCGGCGCCGCCGCCCCCGCCTGGACCCTGCCCGACGCCGAGGGCAACCAGGTGTCCCTGTCCGACTTCGCGGGACGCAAGCTGATCCTGTTCTGCTACCCCGCCGCGATGACCCCCGGGTGCACGACCGAGGCCTGCGACTTCCGGGACAACCTGGGCGTCCTCCAGGCCGCCGGGTATGCCCTGGTCGGCATCTCACCCGACGCGCCGGAGAAGCTGGCCGAGTTCACCGAGAAGGAGTCGCTGACCTACCCCCTGGTCTCCGACGAGGACAAGTCGGTGCTCACCGCCTACGGCGCCTACGGCGAGAAGAGCCTTTACGGCAAGACCGTCGTGGGCGTCATCCGGTCGACCTTCGTGATCGACGAGGAGGGCAAGATCGAGCTGGCCAGGTACAACGTGAAGGCGACCGGCCACGTCGCCTCGCTCGCCAAGGCCCTCGGGGTCGCTGCCTGATGCACCAGGTGACCCTCGGCGACGGGCTCCGGGTCAGCGCGATCGGCTTCGGCGGGATGGCGCTGAGCCGGGTCTACGGCGGCATCGCGCCCGAGGAGGCCCTGGCCACACTGCACGCCGCGGTCGACGCGGGGCTGACCTTCATCGACACCGCCGACGTCTACGGCGAGCGCCCCGAGGGGGCCACCGGACCGGCCGGCACCAACGAAGAGCTGGTCGGGCGGTTGCTGCGGGACCGGCGCGAGGAGGTCCAGCTGGCCACCAAGTTCGGCATCCTGGACGCCGCCGCCGGCCAGACGCGGGGCGATGCCGAGTACGTGCGCTCCGCCTGCGAGGCCAGCCTGCGCCGGCTCAAGATCGACACGATCGACCTGTACTACATGCACCGCCGCGAGCTGTCCCGCCCGATCGAGGAGACCGTGGCGGCGATGGCCGACCTGGTCTCCGAGGGCAAGGTGCGTCACCTGGGGCTGTCCGAGGTCACCGCGGACGAGCTGCGGGCCGCACAGGCCGTCCACCCGATCGCGGCCGTGCAGAGCGAGTGGAGCCTGTGGTCGCGCGACGTGGAGCGCCAGGTGGTGCCGACCGCGGCCGAGCTCGGGGTCGGCTTCGTGCCCTACTCCCCGCTGGGCCGGGGGTTCCTGACCGGCACGCTCACCCGGGAGGACGTCGCCGGGTCGATGCGCGAGGGGCAGGAACGGTTCACCGGTGAGGCCTTCGAGGCCAACCAGCAGGTCGTGGACGTCGCCCGCGGCGTCGCCGACGACCTCGGGGCCACCCCGGCCCAGGTGGCGCTGGCCTGGTTGCTGGCCAAGGGTGTGGAGTTCGGCCTGGGCGTCGCCCCCATCCCGGGGACGCGCAGCAGCGACCGGGTCGTGGAGAACGCAGCTGCGGCGGACCTGCGGCTCACCCCCGAGCAGGTGGCGCGGTTGGACGCGGCCGCCGACCTCGTCGTGGGCGGACGCAACCTGCACGCCGGGCGACCCGAGTGGGTGTCGGCCGGGCGGGAGTGACCGGTCCCGCGGACCCGGATCCGGACGGGTCCGCGGGGACGACATACGATCGCCCCGAAGCGCTCGTGGTGGAATTGGCAGACACGCAGGATTTAGGTTCCTGTGCCTTCGGGTGTGCGGGTTCAAGTCCCGCCGAGCGCACCCCATTGCGGGTGTCCTCGCGACCCCAAATTTCCCAGAAGGTTCAACTAGACACACCCTCCCGTCATGCCACATCATTAGCCATGGAGAGGGCCTGTCCACAGTTGTCGCACACACCTGTGTGGCGACGCCCGCTCCCTTGGACGAGGGCAACGACCCGGTTGACCACTCCAGGTTGCTCCACCTCCACACCCACCCGCGGTCTCCCGGACCCCATGCCTGGCGACCGCTCGCACAAAAGGAACACCATATGCGCCGCATTGCTACGACCATCCTCGCTGCCGCCCTCGCCGTCACCGGCCTCGTCGCCACGACGGCCCCCGCCAACGCCACCACGTTCGGCACCACGGTGGTGACCTGGGAAGGCAAGTAAGCCTTCTGCTGAGACCAGCCGCAGCCCCCGCCCCGGTCATCCGGGGCGGGGGCTGT
Organism: Ornithinicoccus hortensis; assembly: GCF_006716185.1. Taxonomy (NCBI): domain Bacteria; kingdom Bacillati; phylum Actinomycetota; class Actinomycetes; order Micrococcales; family Intrasporangiaceae; genus Ornithinicoccus; species Ornithinicoccus hortensis. The sequence goes on from NZ_VFOP01000001.1 coordinate 3,102,126, forward strand.
CGTATGCCGTGAGCCCCGATTCCGCACCCCGGGGATGAGACCACCTTGAGAGGTCGATGAGACTTCGCTCAGAAACCCCCTTCTGGTTTGAGAACGACGTTTTCGCAGGTCATCATGGGTGCATGAAGCGTTCACGAATTGCCACGGGATCCCTTGCCGGTCTGCTCGCCCTGACGCTCGCCGGCTGTGGGGACAACTCCGACGAGACCACCGCGGGCGTGAGCGCCCCGGCCAGTTCCGACGCCGCCGAGGGTGAGGCCACCCCCGCCGACGAGGGTGCCGACACCACCACTCCGGACGACGGGGCCGACGACGCGGCCACCAGCAGCGATGCCGCCGCAGAGACCGGTGGCGACGACGCCTCCGCCACGACCGAGGCCGCGGCGGGCGGGGCCACCGACGCCGAGGAGCAGCTCGCCCGGCTGGAGGCCGTGATCGCGGTCGCCGAGGGCGAGGCCGGAGGCACCGCCTACGAGATCGACGACCAGGACGACGACGGCTCCTGGGAGGTCGACGTCGCGGTCGGCGACCGGAGCATCGAGGTCACGGTGAGTGCCGACGGCCAGGTCGTCGAGACCGAGGAGGACGACCTGGACGAGGACGACCGGGACGCCCTCGCGGCCGCCACGATCACCATCGTCGATGCCGCTGCCGCCGGACTGGACGAGGTCGACGGCACCCTGGACGACATCGAGCTGGACGAGGAGGACGGCACCTTCGCCTGGGAGGTGACGATCGACACCGCGGACGATGACGACGTCGAGGTCTACGTCGACGTCACCACCGGCGAGGTCATCCGGGTGGACCGCGACTGATCCAGCTCCGCCGATCCTCCGGACAGGCAGCCGCCCGGTCGGCCGCTGTGGCTGGCCGTCAGTCGCTGTGGTCTCCGGGGCGTAGTACCTTGATGTCGAGATACCACGGTTGGTCGCCACGAGGAGAAGGCATGCGCCTGCACCACGTCCAGGTCTCGATCCCCGCGGGCGGCGAGGACGCCGCTCGGTCCTTCTACGGGGGCGTCCTCGGGTTGGCCGAGGTCCCGAAACCGGAGCGGCTGGCTGCCCGCGGCGGCGTCTGGTTCCGTCAGGAGGGACTCGAGTTGCACCTGGGCGTCGAAGAGCCGTTCTCCCCCGCCGGCAAGGCACACCCGGCCTTCGCGGTGGCGGACGTAGCCGCCCTGGCGGCTGCGGTCGAGGCGGCCGGATACCCGGTCACGTGGGACGACAACATTCCCGGCGTGCTCCGCTTCCACACCCGAGACGGGCACGGCAACCGGGTCGAGCTGCAGCAGGAAACCACGGCCTGACCTGCGATGTCCCCGATACGAGGACAGGTCGGTGAGGACCTCCCCGCCAGCGGTTACCCGTGGGCCGGACCGGTCCGCAGTGGTGTGATCCGGCCCGGCGGGCTCGTCCCCGGGGGCCTGTCGGCCGCGGCCACCACCGGCCGCACGCCGGTCGTGGCCGTGGGGTCCAACGCCTCCCCCGAGGTCCTGCGCCGCAAACTGGCGGACCACCTGAGCCCCGGCATACCGATCGCACCTGCGGTGGTGGATGACCTCATGGTCGGTCACTCCGCGCACGTCAGCGCGCGCGGCTACGTCGCCGCCGCGCCCGGGCGGGTCGAGGGCGCCAGCGCCCCGGTCGCCGTCTGCTGGTTCGACGAGGAACAACTGGCCGCGCTGGACGCCACCGAGCCGAACTACCGCCGGATCGTCCTGCCCGGCGGTATGCCGTGCCGGCTGCCCGCGCCCGCCGCTACCGGGGGCGCGGCCCCGGACCCCGCCGACCGGGTGGACGGGGCGCAGGTCTACGACTCGGTCCACGGGGTGTTGGGCGAGGACGGCCGGGTGCTGCCGCTACGGGACCAGGCAGGGGTGCTGGCCTGGCTGGCCGAGCGGCTGCCGCCCGGCACCGTCCCGCAGGACCACGCGGCGCTGGCCGACGCGCGGTGTCGGGAAGCGGTCCGGGAGCAGATCGCCCTCCTCGGGCTCCGGGTGAGGCCCGCCCTGTGACCCGTCGCCGTCCCCGGCGGCCGGGCCCGACTAGGGTCGGCCCATGGAGCATGCGCAGCGCCGGGTCGGTTGGAACCGGGAGAGTTTCGAGGAGGCCGTGCGCCAGGCCGAGAAGTCGATCGGCGAGGGCGGCGTGCCGATCGGTTCGGCCCTCGACCTCGGCGGGACCCTGGTGGCCTCCGGCCACAATCTACGGGTGCAGGAGGGCGACCCGACCGCGCACGGCGAGATCAGCTGCCTGCGCAACGCCGGGCGGCAGCGCTCCTACCGGGACGCGGTGCTCTACACCACCCTCGCCCCGTGCGCGATGTGCACCGGGGCGATCCTGCTGTTCGGCATCCCGCTGGTGGTCGCCGGGGAGGACCGCACCTTCCCCGGTGAGACCGACCTGCTGCGCGAGCGGGGCGTGGAGGTCGTGGTGCTCGACGACCCGCGGTGCGTCGACCTCATGGAGCGCTTCCAGCGCGAGCACCCCGCCGTGTGGGCCGAGGATATCGGCAAGGTCTGACCAGGCCGAGGCGCTCCGACCGCCCCGGGGACACAGCCGGGTCAGACGACCCGGACACCCTCGCTGGCGACGGCCGGGCGCAACAGCTTCCACTCCCGGCCCCACGTCTTCACCTCGGCGGCGATTGTGTCGACCACGGCTCGGCGGGTGAGCACGAGCACGGTCGGGCCGGCGCCGGAGACCACGGCGGCGTGGCCCTGGGCGCGGAGCAGGTCGACGGCCGCCATCGACGTGGGGTAGGCCTCGCGGCGGTACTCCTGGTGCAGCCAGTCCTGCGTCGCGTCCAGCAGGAAGGTCGGGTCGGTGGTCAGCGCGTGGATCAGCAGGGCCGAGCGGCTCGCCTGCCGGGCGGCGTCGGCGTGCGCGATGTGCGGCGGCAGGACGGCCCGGGCGGTCCGGGTCGACAGCTTGCTGCCCACCGGCACGACGACCAGTGGTGCGACGTCCTCGTGCACCGTGAGCCGGGCCGTCCGCACCGCCTGCGGCGAGGGCATCCAGGAGACGGTCAGCCCGCCGTAGACGCTGGCCGAGGAGTTGTCCGGGTGACCCTCGAGGATGCCGGCGTGGGTGTTGACCAGGGCACGGTCCTCGCTGGTCAGCTCCCCCTGCCGGGCCAGCGCGAAGCCGAGGGCGAACCCGCCGACCCCGGCGGCCGCGGACGACCCGAGACCGGCCGACATCGGGATCTCGCAGCCGTAGGTCAGGTGCAGCCCCAGGCCGCGCTGCCGCAGCTCCTCCAGCCAGCCCAGCCCGCAGGCCTCCATCGCGGTCCGCAGGGCACGCGCCAGCAGCGAGCTGTCATCGCGCGGCAACCGTTGGGCGCCCTGCCCCTGGAGGTCCACCACCAGGCCGGGCTCGGAGGTGACGCGCACGGCATACGTGTCCCGCAGGTCCAGGCCCAGCCCGACCGAGTCGTAGCCCGGGCCGAGGTTGGCGCTGCTGGCGGGGACGGTGACAGTGACCGCGTCCGCCGCGGCGAGTTCCACCACGGGGCCGGTCACTCGGCCAGGCCCAGCGCGCGGGCGGCGGTCACCGCGTCGACCGGCACCCGGGTCGGTTCGACGTCGGACCCGTCGGCGTTCTTCAGCGCCCACTGCGGGTCCTTGAGGCCGTGCCCGGTCACGGTGCAGACGATGGTCGCGCCGCCCGGCACCTGCCCGGCGTCCGACGCCTTGAGCAGGCCGGCGACCGAGGCGGCCGAGGCCGGCTCCACGAAGACCCCCTCCCGGGAGGACAGCAGCCGGTGGGCGGCCAGGATCTCCTCGTCGGTGACGCTGTCGATCAGCCCGCCGGACTCGTCCCGGGCCGCCTCGGCGAACTCCCAGCTGGCGGGGTTGCCGATCCGGATCGCGGTGGCGATGGTCTCCGGCTCGTCTACCGGGTGCCCCAGCACGATCGGCGCCGCCCCGGCGGCCTGGAAGCCCCACATCCGGGGGCGCCGGGTGGCCGGTCCGGGCTGCTCGGCATCGCTCGTGTACTGCCGGTAACCGCGCCAGTAGGCCGTGATGTTGCCGGCGTTGCCCACGGGCAGGCAGTGGATGTCGGGGGCGTCGCCGAGCGCGTCGACCACCTCGAAGGCCGCCGTCTTCTGCCCCTCGATCCGGGCCGGGTTCACCGAGTTCACCAACTCGACCGGGTAGGCCTCGGACAGCTTGCGGGCCAGCGTCAGGCAATCGTCGAAGTTGCCGTCCACCTGCAACAACGTGGCACCGTGCGCGATCGCCTGGGACAGCTTGCCCATCGCGATCTTGCCGTCGGGCACCAGCACGCCACAGGTCATACCCGCCTTGGTCGCGTAGGCGGCGGCCGAGGCGCTGGTGTTGCCGGTCGAGGCGCAGATCACCGCCCTGGCCCCGGCCGCGGCGGCGGCCGAGATCGCGGTCGTCATGCCCCGGTCCTTGAACGACCCGGTCGGGTTGAGCCCCTCGTACTTCAGGTGCACCTGCGCCCCGACCAGCTCGGACAGGTGCTCGGCCGGGATCAGCGGCGTGCCGCCCTCGCGCAGCGTGACGACCGTCCCGCGGGTGTTCTCCGGGAGCCGCTCGGCGTACTCGGCGATGACGCCGCGCCACTGGTGTGCCATGGATGGGACCTTTCCGTATGCCGGGGGCAGGGGCGGGAGCGCCCGCTCGCCCGCCCGTGAGACTACAAGGCCCGCCCGGTGGCAGCGCGGGTGGACGCCCGCGCACCTCAGGCGTCGATCGTCGTCCGCTCCTTGCGCGCCGTGCGACGCCGCAGCAGCGACCCGATGAGCGGCGCGGAGATCGCCAGGAGGGCGACCACCATCAGCGTCCCGGACAGCGGCCGCTGGAAGACGATGAACAGGTTCCCATCGCCCATCGCCGAGGTCTGCACCAGGGCCCGCTCCAGCAACGGCCCGAGGACCAGCCCGAGGACCAGCGGGGCCGCCGGGAAGTTGAACCGCTTCATGAAGTAGCCCAGCAGGCCGGCCACGAAGACCACCCACATGGTGAAGGTGTTGTTGCCCAGCGCGAAGGCGCCGACCATGCTGACGAAGATCACCATCGGGTAGAGGTAGCTGTACGGGATCCGCAGGATCTGGGCGAAGACCGGCGCCAGCGGCAGGTTGAGCGCCAGCAGGATCAGGTTGCCGAAGAAGAAGGAGACCAGCAGGCCCCAGACGAGGTCCGGCTGCTGCTCGAAGAGCAGCGGCCCGGGCTGCAGGCCGAAGATCACGAAGGCCCCCAGCAGGATTGCCGTCGTGCCGCTGCCCGGGATGCCCAGCGCCAGGGTGGGGATGAAGCTGGCGTTCGCGGCCGCGTTGTTGGCCGCCTCGGGCCCGGCCACGCCCTCCGGCGCGCCCTTGCCGATCTCGTCCTTGTGCTTGCTGACCTGCTTCTCCACGCCGTAGGACATGAAGGTCGCCAGGGTCGCCCCGGCGCCCGGCAGGACGCCGACCAGGAAGCCCAGGCCGGTGCCGCGCAGCGCCGGGGCGGCGGACCGCCGCAGCTCCTTGCGGGTCACCAGCAGGTCCCGGAAGCCGGCCTTGATCGGGGCCTCGCCACCGCGCCGGATCTGGTGCAGCACCTCGCCGATGGCGAAGATCCCGATCATCACCGCCACGAAGGACAGGCCGCCGAGCAGGTTGATGCTGCCGAAGGTGAACCGGGCGGTGGAGAACCCGGCGGCGACCCCGACCATCGAGATGAGCAGGCCGACCGCGGCCATCGTGATGCCGCGGAGCACGTTCTCCCCGGCGAAGGACACGATGGTGGCCAGGCCCAGCATGATGATCGCCAGGTTCTCCGGTGGCCCGAAGTTGAGCGCCCAGTCCGCGATCGGCTGGGCCAGCGCCATCAGACCGATCAGCGACAGGATCGCCGCGACGAAGGAGGACAGGGCGGAGATGGCCAGCGCGGCCCCGGCTCTGCCCTTGCGGGCCATCTGGTAGCCGTCGAGGGTGAGCACCACGCTGGAGGAGTCACCGGGTGTGGAGATCAGGATGGAGCTGGTGGAGGCACCGTACTGGCTGCCGTAGTAGATCCCAGCCAGCATGATCAGCGCGGTGACCGGCTCCAGGGTGAGCGTGACCGGGAGCAGGATCGCCACACCGGTCGCCGAGCCCAGGCCGGGCATGACGCCGATCACGGTCCCGAGGACCACGCCGAGGAGGCAGAAGAGCAGGTTCTCCGGCGTGACGGCCGTCTCGAAGCCGAGTTGCAGGTTGTCGAGCATGGTCGATCCCCTCAGATGATGCCGAGCATGCCCGTGGGCAGCGGCACGCGCAGCCCCTGGACAAACACGAGGTAGAAGAAGGCGAGCGCCCCCAGCGTCGCCAGGAGCGAGGTGAGCCAGGGCCGGCGCTCGACGAAGATCAGGAGCGCCAGGGTCATCGCGCTCAGCGAGATCAGCAGACCGAGCACGGGGATCAGCAGGAGCGCGGCCAGGATGAGCGCGAAGATCTTCACCATCGCCGTGCTCCGCTGCCGCTGGGTGCGGCCGAAGGTGTCCAGCTCCTCACCCGCGGCAGCCTCCGGGGCCTCGGCGCCGGAGTACACCTCCTCGATGGCCGCCCTGGCCTCCTCCTCGACGTTCTCCACGGTCTCCATGAAGGAGCCCTCGATCGGGGAGGAACTGGCGAAGAACATCCGGATCAGCTCCAGGACGGCCGCCACCACGATGAAGCCGCCGGTCAGCACGGGCAGGAAGCCCGGGCCGACCTGGCCACCCTCCACGGTGAAGCCGTAGCCCAGGCCCATCACCACCGCGACGGCGCCGACCACGCCCAGGATGACCGTGCCGACGACGTCGGAGGTCTCCGGCCTGGGCCGGGTCGCCTGGTGCTCCGTCTCCTGTGCCGTCACCTCACTGGTCCTCGAGGATCGAGCCGACCGTCTCGTCGTTCTCCGCGAGGACGGCGGTGAAGTCGTCGCCGTATGCCGTGTTCGGCTGCATCATGTTGTCCTCGATGTAGCTGGTGTAGGCCTCGGACTCCTCGAACTCCTGCCCGATGCCGATCCAGTAGTCGCGCTCCGCGTCGGTGATCCCGCCGGGGGCCAGGACCCCACGGAACTGGGCCACGGCGATCCCCTCGATGCCCTGCTCGGCGGCGGTCTCCACGTCGGCGAGCAGGTCGTAGTCGTAGCGCTCCTCGCTGGCGGCGCACAGCGGACGGACGTCGCCCGACTCGATCTGACCGGCGACCTCACCGGGGTTGGTCGAGATGACCTCGACCTGACCGCCGAGCAGCGCGGTCAGCAGCTCGGCCCCGGACTCGAACGGCACGCGGTCGAGCTCGACGCCGGTCTCGTTCTCCAGCAGCGAGAAGACCAGGTTGTCCAGGCCGGTGGCCCCGGAGATGCCGATCACGGTGCGCTCGCTCTCGGCCTTCTCGACCAGGTCGGCGCAGGTCTGCAGCGGGGAGTCGTCCTTGACCACGAGCAGGGTGAAGTCCTGCCCGAGCATCATGATCGGGGTGAAGTCCTCGTAGGTGTACTCCACGTCCTGGGTGATCGGCACCGCGATCAGCGCGGTCTCGGTGGCCAGCAGGACGTTGGGGTTGCCATTCTCCCCGAGGAAGTTGGAGTAGCCGACGGCGCTCGAGCCGCCCTCGATGTTCTCGACCGTGATGGTGACGCCCGATGCGTCCTCGAAGCCGGCGGCCGTGGCCCGCCCGGCGATGTCGCTGCCGCCGCCGGCGGCGAACGGCACGATCATCCGCACGTTGCCCGTGGGCTCGAAGTCGCCGTCCTCGCCACCGCCGCCACCACCTCCGCCGGCGTTGGTGTTGCCGCAAGCGCTGAGCACCAGCGCGGAGCCGGCGAGCGCGACGAGGTAGGCCTTGCCGTGGGCCCGGGTGTGGTTGGTCATTGCTATCTCCCTTGATAGGTCGGGTCGTGGGTGGTGATCAGGGGTCGGTGGGGGGCGCCGCGGGGTCCTGCGCGGCGTACTGCTTCTTCAGGGACTCCAGCCAGCGCCTGGACTGCAGGGTCGCGCCGTCGAGGCGGTCGACCACGTCGAGCAGGAAGGTCTGGTGGCCGTGCTGCTCCATCTCGCGCAGCACCTCCGCCCGGCTGCCGGTCTCGATCACCCGCAGGAGCCGGCGGTGCCGCTCGACGTTGCCCTCGAGGTCCTCCAGGCTGCGCCGGGCCTTGTTGTTCATCGCCATGCACAGCTGCAGCTGCATCGCCATCGCCCGGTAGGTGTCCTCCATCCTCCGGTGGCCGGCCAGCCCGACGACGGCGATGTGGAACTCGAACCCGGCCAGCGCCATCGCGCCCTCGTCCCCGGTCGGGACGACGGCCTCCATGTCGCGGATCCGGGCGTGGCAGCGGGCGAGACGCTCCGGCTCCAGCTCCTCGCCGGTGCCGGCCAGGTCCAGGGCCATCCGCTCCAGCTCCACCCGGAGGGTGACGATCTCGTAGACGTCGTGCTGGGTCAGCGGCACGACGCGGGCCCCCCGCCGCGGCACCCGCTCGACGAGTCCGGCCACCTCGAGGCTCTTCAGCGCCTCCCGCACGGGCGGCCGGGAGATCCCCAGCTCGTCGCAGATCCGCTCCTCGACCAGCCGCTCACCGGGCAGGTAGTCCCCCGACAGGATCGCCCGCTCCAGGCGCTCCCGGGCCAGCACCGCCAGGGACGGCGGGGCCACGATCGCGGACGCGGCGTGCATCGTCGCCATGGCGGGCTACCTCCTTGGAACCGCGGCTAGACCAATATCCTGTTTCGTATACAGTGTGCGAGACCCTAACGCAGGCTTCCCCCGCACGCAATGGCGCAGGCGCATACCGAGGAGCAGAAGTGGACGACACCGCAGCCGGGCCGCTGGCCGGCATCACCGTTCTCGAGGTGGGGGTCTTCATGGCCGGCCCGTTCGGGACCATGCAGCTCGCCGACCTCGGCGCCCGGGTGCTGAAGGTCGAGACGCCCGGCAGCGGGGACCAGACCCGCGCCACCGGCCCGCACCTCGAGGGTGAGAGCTCCCCCTTCCTCCGGCTCAACCGCAACAAGGAGTCGCTCGCCCTGGACCTGAAGTCCGCGGCCGGCAAGGCCGCCTTCCTGCGGCTCGCCGAGACCGCCGACGTGCTGGTGGAGAACCTCCGGCCCGGCGCCATGTCCCGGCTCGGGCTCGGCTACGAGGACCTCGCGGCGATCAACCCGCAGCTGATCTACGCCTCCGCCTCCGGCTGGGGCCAGGACGGTCCGCTGAGCAGCCTGCCCGGCCTCGACATCATGGCCCAGGCACGCAGCGGGCTGATGAGCATCACTGGCCACCCCGGCATGCCGCCCGCCAAGGTCGGCGTCCCGATCTGCGACCTGACGGCCGGCCTCTACACCGCGCTGTCGATCACCGCCGCGCTGCACGAGCGGACCCGCTCGGGCCGCGGCCAGCGGATCGACGTCTCGCTGCTGGAGAGCGGTGTCTCGTATGCCGTGTGGGAGGCCGGCGCCTACTTCGCCGACGGCACGGTGGGCGGCCCCAACGGCTCGGCCCACCAGAACCAGGCGCCCTACCAGGCGGTCGTCTCCCGCGACGGCTACGTGACCATCGGCGCCAACACCCCGCGGAACTGGGAGGCGTTCTGCACCGCCCTGGGGCTGGACCACCTGCGGGAGGACCCCCGCTACTCGAGTTCCTGGGAACGGCTGCAGCACAAGGACACCCTGATCCCCGCCATCGAGCAGAGGACCGGGGAGCTGACCACGGCGGAGGTCGTCGAGCTGCTCAACGCCGCCGGGGTGCCGTGCGCCCCGATCAGCGACTACAGCCAGGTATTCACCGACGAGCACCTGCACGCCCGGGAGTTCTTCTGGGACAGCGAGCACGACCGGGCGGGGACGATCGAGCAGATCGGCTCGCCGATGCGGTTCTCCCGCACCCCCACCGTCCGTCGCAGCGCCGGCCCGTCCCTGGGCAGCGACACGCGCCGGGTGCTGGCCGAGGCCGGCCTGACCCCGGAGGAGCTGGACGAGGTCGCCCCCGTCCCCGCCGACGACTGACCAGGACCATCCCCGCACGACCACGACGCCAAGGAGCACGACATGGACGAACTACTGGTGGAGCAGGCCGGCCCGGTCCTGCAGGTGACCTTCAACCGGCCCGACCAGCGCAACGCGATGACCTGGAGCATGTACGAGAAGCTGGTGGCGGCCTGCGAGCTCGCGGACGCCGACGACTCGATCCGGGTCATGGTGCTGCGCGGCGCCGGCGGCAGCGCCTTCGTCGCGGGCACCGACATCGCCCAGTTCAGCACGTTCGACGGGCCCCGGGGCGTGGAGTACGAGCAGCAGATCTCCGACGTGCTGGCCCGCCTGATGGCGGTCGACGTGCCGGTCGTCGCGGCCGTCGAGGGATTCTGCATCGGTGGCGGGCTGGCGCTGGCCACCGCGGCCGACATCCGGGTGTGCACCCCGGACGCCAAGTTCGGCGTGCCCATCGCACGCACCCTGGGCAACTGCCTGTCGCTGGGCTCCATCGACGTCCTCTCCCAGCTGCTGGGCCGCTCCCGGGTCGTCGACCTGCTGCTCACCGCCCGCTTCATGGAGGCCGACGAGGCGCACACCAGCGGCTACGTCACCACCGTCACCGAGGACATGGACGGCACCCTGGAGAAGCTGACCGGCAAACTGACCGGCCACGCACCGCTGACCATGTGGGCCACCAAGGAGGCGGTCCGTCGGCTGGCCGCGGGCAACCGCGAGGACCACGACATCGTGGACCGGGTCTACGGCAGCGCCGACTTCGCCGGCGCGGTCAAGGCCTTCACCGAGAAGCGCAAGCCGGAGTGGACCGGCCGCTGACCAGACTCGCCGGCTACCCGGCCAGCAGGTGCCCGTAGGTCTCCAGCAACCCCTGGACGTAGTCCCGGTTGGTCGCGCAGACCCCGAGGCTGTCCCCGCCGTACTGCTCCATCAGCAGCGGCCCCCGGTATCCGGCGCGCAGCGCCGTCTTCACGACCGACCGGTAGTCGATGACGCCCAGCTCCAGGCTGGTCGGCGCGGTGGTCACCCGGCCGTCGGCCGTCTCGTCCCTGGTGTAGTTCTTCAGGTGCCAGTAGGTGGTGTGCGGCAGCATCAGGGCGTACTCCCGGGCCCAGTCGACCCGGGGCCGGTGCAGCCGCACCAGGTTGCCGACGTCGGGGTTGAGCCCGACGGACGGGACGTCGATGTCGGCGAGCAGCCGGAGGGCGGAGTCGGCGCTGCCCAGGTAGGTGTCCTCGTACATCTCCAGCGCGGTCGTCATCCCGAGGGAGTCCGCGTGCTGGCCAAGTTCGCGCAACCGGCTCACCGCGGTGGCCCACACCTGCGGGTCGTCCGGGTCGCGGGGGCCCGGCTCGAGCCAGAACCAGAGGGCCTCCCGCTGTGCGGGCGTGAACGGCTGGTGCAGTCCGGTCGAGAAGATGCCGATCCCCATCTCCGCGGCCGCGTCGATCGACCGGTGGGCGTAGGCCAGGTTCTCCTCCCCCTTGCCAGGCTCCACGACGCTGCTCCGGGCCACGTGCAGGGCCACCAGGGTGAGGTCCCGCGCGGCGGCCGCCTCCGCGATCTCGCGGCGCTTCCCCGGGTCCAGGTCGGCCGGCCGCAGGTGGCTGTCCGCGATCTCCAGGGCCGTGAACCCGAGCGCCCGCACCTCGGCATACACCTCGTCCCACGCCTCCACCCCGGCGTCCTGCAGCGGCGTCCCGTCCTCGGTCCTGGGGTTGATGCCGTGCATGCAGACGGCGATCGGCCCCGGCGGGGCGCTGACTCCTGACATCACTTCTCCTCGGTGCGTGCGTCGTTGGCGGCGCTGACGGATCGTGCTGCCACCTGCTGGATGTGTCGGTGCATGGCGGCGCTCGTCGCCTCCGGGTCTCCGCTGCGGGCCGCGTCCCGGACGGCCTCGTGCTCGCGCAGGGCGTCCACGACGTCGGTCTCGGTGCTGAGCACCGCCTGCCGGAGCCGGTGCGTCAGGGCGCCGAGGGAGGTCGACATCTGCTCCAGGTAGCGGTTGCCCGCGAACTCGAAGAAGACGGCGTGGAAGGCGTAGTCGCGGGTGAAGTACTCGTGCGCCGCCGTCACGTCCGGCCCGTGCTCGGTCATCGCCTCCATCAGGCGCTCCCCTGCGACCCGGTGCGCCTCGTGGGCCTGGTCCAGCCGCCCCAACAGGTCCGGGAGCGTCCCCTCGCGGCGCATCGCCATCGTGGTGGCGGTGGTCTCCAGCATCAGCCGCGCGACGAACAGCTCGGTCAGCTGCTCGGCGCCCAGCGGCGGCGCCACCCGGTAGCCGCGCAGCGCCTCCCGGGTCACCAGGCCGGTGCGCTCCAGCTGCACCAGCGCCTCGCGCACCGGGGTGGGCGAGACGGACAGCTCGCGGGCGACGGTGTCGATGGACAGGCGCCCGCCCGGCTCGACCTCGCCGCGGAGCAGCTGCTCCAGGATCCGGTCGTAGACCTCGTCGCGCAGGCCCCGTCGCTCGATCGGGTCCCGCCTGGCCGCGGTGCCGTTGCGGGAGTCACTCACCGGGCCCTCCTTCTGCGGCGATGATCTGCGCCGCCTCGTCCAGCACGTCGCGCACGGCCCGGGGGTCGTGCGCCTTCCGGCCCAGGAACAGGCCGTCCACGTCGGGGGCGACCTCGGTGAGTAGCCCCGGCCCCGCGCTCCCCCCGTAGACGACCCGGCCGGTCTCGACCACGCCGGCCGCGCCTTCCTCCCCGGGAGTCCGGAGGAGGTCGCGCAGTGCCCGGCAGACTACCCGGATGTGTGCCGCGGAGGCGGGGTTCGCGGCACCGATGGCCCACACCGGCTCGTAGGCCAGGACCACCTCGCCTGACAGTCCCTCCTCGCGGGCCTGCCGGAGCGCGGCGACGGTCTGGGCGCGGCAGGACTCGACCGCCTGCTCCGCCGGTCCCTCGTCCCGCTCCCCGATGCAGATCAGCGGCACCAGCCCGTGCCGGAGCGCGGCCGCGACCTTGGCCGCCACCACCTCGTCGGTCTCGCCGTGGTCGCGCCGTCGCTCGGCGTGCCCCACGGCGACCAGGGCGCACCCGACCTCGGCGAGCTCGGCGGCGGTGACCTCACCGGTGTGCGGGCCCGCCTCGTGCGCCGAGACGTCCTGGGCGCCGACCGCCAGCGGGGCGTCCCCGACGGCGGCCAGCGCGGCGGGGACCGCCAGGTGGGTGGGCAGCACGAAGGTCCGGACCTGGCCGGTGCGCACCGTCTCGTGGTCGCGGCAGATCTGCGCGACGTCGGTGGCCCATGCCACGGCCCGCTGCTGGGTGAGGTAGGTCTTGTGGCTGGTGCCGATCAGGAAGCGGGGACGACTCATCTGCACTCGTAGGCGACGATCTCGGCGACCTTCTCCTGCGAGGCGCTGGTCGGGTCGAACCGGTAGCCGAGCCACTCGCGCAGCAGCCGCCGCGCCAGCTCCAGGCCGACGACGCGCTGGCCCATGCAGAGCACCTGGCAGTCGTTGGACAGGATGGAGCGCTCCACGCTGTAGGAGTCGTGGGCGGTGACCGCCCGGATGCCGGACACCTTGTTGGCCGCGATCGCCACCCCGAGGCCGGTCCCGCAGATCAGGACCGCACGGTCGGCCTCGCCGGCGACGACCTTCTCGGCGGCGGCCACGGCCACGCTCGGGTAGTGGGCACCGCCGGAGGCGTCCACCCCGACGTCGATGACCTCGGAGACGCGCTCGTCCGCGAGCAGGTCCTGCTTCAGGGCTTCCTTGTAGGTCAGGCCCGCGTCGTCGGACCCGACGACCACCCGTAGCTGGTCGGTGCCGGTGTGCTCACTCATCAGTGATCTCCTGTTCGGATCGGGACGCGGGGTCCGTGCTGTCGGTCAGTCGGTCAAGGACCGTCCGGGCGACCATGCCGAACGACACCGCGCCCGGGTCGGGGGTGCCCAGGCTCTTGTCGCCGTGGCTGCGGGAGCGGCCCTTGCGGGCGGTCAGGTCGGCGGTCGCCGCCGCGGCGGCCTCGGCGGCCCCGGTCGCTTCCGCTGCGGCGGTCGACAGGTCGCCCCCGTAGCCCAGCGCCCGCTGCAGCGTCTCCGCCAGCGGGACCAGGGCGTCCACCAGGGTCTTGTCCCCGGGCTCGGCCTTACCGAAGGCGCGGACCGCGTCGCTGGCGCGCGTGACGGCCTCGCCGACCCGGGCCGCGTCCGGGGCCTCCTCGTCACCGAGCTGCTCACCGATGGTGCGCAGGATCACCCCCCAGATGGCGCCCGAGGTGCCGCCACCGGCGTCCGCCCAGGCGTCGCCGGCGCGGACCAGCACTGTGCCGGCGCCCGCCCCCAACTCGGCCGCGCGCGCACCGGCCTCGGCCGCTGCCCGGCTGCCCCGCTGCATACCGAGTCCGTGGTCGCCGTCACCGGCGACCCGGTCGAGCTCCCCGAGCCGCCCCGCCGAGGCATCCAAGGTGGCCGCCACCGCCGTCAGGGCACCGGTCACCATCGGCACCGCGGCGAGCGACCCCTCGCCCGCCGGGGGCACCGCGGCCTCGTCCGGCGCACTCGGCACCGTGGGATCCGTCGTCAGGTCGCCGGCGTCCTCGACGCGCAGGGCGTCGACCTGGCCACGGCGGTATGCCGGCGTGTCGGCCGGCGCGAGCCACAGCCGCTCCAGCTCCTCGTCCAACCACAGCAGGGTGAGCGAGGCGCCGGCCATGTCGAAGCTGGTGCAGAACTCCCCCACGTCCGGCTGCACGATGGTGAGCCCCGCCTCCTCCAGCCGCGCGTGGACCGAGCGGTAGACGACGAAGAGCTCCTCGTACTTCACGGTGCCCAGGCCGTTCAGGATCGGGACGACGCGGGCACCCTCGCGCGTGACGCCCTCGGGCACCTCCCCGAGCAGGTGCTCGACGAACAGCTCGGCCAGCCCGTCCGCGGTCGGCAGGTCCGTCTCCTCGATACCCGGCTCGCCGTGGATCCCCAGGCCCACCGCCATCCGCCCCGCGGGGACCTCGAACAGCGGCTCGTCCGCCCCCGGGAAGGTGCAGCCGGAGAAGGCCACCCCCATGCTCCGGGTCCGGTCGTTGGCGAGCCTGGCCACGCGCTCCACCTCGTCCAGCGAGGCTCCCTCCTCGGCCGCGGCACCGGCGACCTTGAAGACCACCAGGTCCCCGGCGATCCCCCGCCGCTCGTGCCGGCGCTCCGCCGGGGCGCTGAAGATGTCGTCGGTGACCGTCACGGTCCGCACGTCGGCGCCCTCGGCCCGGAGCCGTTCCTGCGCCTGGTCGAAGTTGAGCACGTCGCCGGCATAATTGCCGTAGCTGAACAGCACCCCCCGCCCCCGGTCGGCGGCCCGCGCCACATCATACGCCTGGTGCGCGGACGGCGAGGCGAACAGGTTGCCCATCACCGCACCGTGGGCCAGGCCTGGCCCGACCAGGCCGGCGAACGCCGGGTAGTGGCCCGAGCCGCCACCCACCACGAGAGCCACCGTCGGCTCGACCGACCTGGTCGACCGCACGACCCCGCCGGGCACCTGACGCACCCACCGGCCCGCCGCCGCGGCGAAGCCCTCCACCATCTCCGCCGCAAAGGCGTCCGGCTCGTTGAACAGTCGCGTCACTGGCTCACTCCGTCGTGGGTGCGGTACGGCATACTCTCACTCCAGTAATCCTATAGGATATTTGCGCGCGGGGATTCTCCCGCGAGCGCCGGGTCCAGCCGGTAGGTCCGGATCACCGTCCCGGCAAAGGCGTCGAACTGTTCCATGGCACTCCACTCCCGTGAGATCTCCAGGAACCCTCCCATGATGTCCGCGTAGCTTCCGCACAACGAATCCACCGGGAAGTTCGAGGCGAACATGATCCGGTCGACCCCGAAGGCATCCGCCAGTGTCTCAACAATGCGCCGGTTCCGGGCCACCGTCCAGGCCTCGCCGGGCAGACCGATGCCCGAGACCTTCATCAGGACGTTGGGCATCTCGGCAACCCGGCGGACGTTCGCCTCCCACGCCTGCAGCATCGCCTCGCTCCGGTCGGCGGGTAGGCCGGCGTGGTTGACGATGATCACCTGATCCGGATACCGCGTGGCGAGGTCGACTGCTTCCGGAAAGTGCCACCAGGCAACCTGCAGCTCGAAGTGCAGGTCGTAGCGGGCCAGCAGTGCGTAGCCCCTGCGCCAGTCGGGATCCAGCAACAGGGACGGGGACGTCGCCGCCGCCTCCGGCGAGGGCGCCTGCCCTGGCTTGTTGCGGACCGACCGGACCAGTGGCCACCCCGCGAGCTGCTCGAGGACCTCCTCGACCCGGGGATCCCGGAGCACGGCATGAGCGACCGCCGCGTTGGGCAGGCGGTACCGGTCAGCCAGGTCTGCGACGTACCGCATCTCACCGATCGGATCGTCCAGCTCCCACTCGGTCTCCATGTAGACGCTGCCCACCAGGTTCAACCCCGCCGCGTCGCGCCTCAGGTCGGGTGGCAGATAGCTGCGCTTGATCGCCTCGTAGGAGCCGTAGCGGAATGGGATCTGCGCCTCGGGTCGCAACCAGGGCTGACGACCGAGGTGGGGCTCCCAGAAGTGATGGTGCGCGTCGATGACCGGCCCGGTGTACCTACCCATGGTCCACCGTCTCACTCTCGAGCGACGCGGCGTTCCGCTCCCGGGTGGTCTTCCTGGCCCGGATCACCGACACCACGATGGACAGCACGGAGAGCAGACCGAGGGTCAGGGTCACCGGCTCGAGCATCCAGGTGTAGCTCCCTTCGGCCAGGATCGTCGCGCGTCGGAAGCCGGTCTCCGCGATCGGGCCGACCAGCAGACCGATCACCAGGGGGGTCGTCGGGACCCCGTTGCGGTCGAAGGCGTAGCCCAGCATCCCGGCACCGATCATGACCACGACATCGAACAGGGAGTTGCGGATCGAGTACGCACCGATGACACAGATCGCCACGATGGCCGGCCAGAGCAGCCCCGCCGGGATCCGCAGCACCTGGCTCCAGACCCGGATGCCGAGCAAGCCGACCACGAGCAGCAGGACCGCGACCAGGATGAACCCCCACAGGATGCCGTAGACCAGGTCTACCTCGCCCTCGAACAACTGGGGCCCGGGGCGCAGTCCGTGCACGGTGAGGGCACCGATCATGATCGCCGCCACCGAGTTGCCCGGGATGCCCAGGGTCAAGGTGGGGGCGAGCGTCCCGGGGACCGCCGCATTGTGCGCCGTCTCAGCGGCGCACAACCCGACCGGGTTCCCCTTGCCGAAGGACTTCCGGACCTTCGCCCAACGACGCGACTCGTTGTAGGACACGAAGGAGGCGACCTCTCCACCGGTCCCGGGGAGGACCCCGATCGCGTAGCCGATTCCGGTACCGCTGGCCCAGGTGGGGAGCAGCCGGCGGATCGTGCCCTTCGGCAGCTTGAAACTGCCCGCACCCTGCTGGGCGCCCCCGTGGTAGCGGAAGCGACGCTCGAACTGGAGTGAGCAAGGTGGGAAGGGGTGGGGGGCCGGCCGGGTCCGCCGGCGCGGTCGTCAGCCGGTCACCGGCTCAGGCCTTCGGTGAAGAGGTCGTATGCGGTCTGGTCGACTCCCGCGACGTCCTCGGGGGCGAGCAGGGTGCCCGCGGGCACGTCTCGGGCCAGCCGGGTCCGGTCCAGCAGGTAGAACGGGAGGACCCCGGGGGCGTTCGGCACGATGGCCGTGGTCACGCCCTCGATCTCGTGGTAGTGCCCGGCCACCTGCAACTCGGTGCCGGCGGACAGGTCGCGGACGGTGCGGCCGGCCAGCAGCACGGTCGACCGCGGGGCCGGGGCGGGGGCGCGGTCCACCGCGGCGTGCACCGTCAGGGGGGTCTCCACCCCCATGTAGTGGTAGGGCCAGTAGATGCAGGCGTACCGCCCGTCGGCGCTGACCACGTGCCCCTTGTCCCGCATCAGTTCCCAGGTCACCGGGTCGCCGGTGCGGACCACGGCGAACACGCCTCCGGCGAAGCTGGCCTCGCCGGGCAGCCGCAGCGAGGTGCACACGTCGACGACCCCGTCGTGCTCGATCAGGCCCCCGTGGTCGCGGAGGGCGTAGACGTCGGCCAGCTCGTCGATCCGCACGACCGGGTAGCGCAGCTCCTCGACGTCGGCCCCCAGGCCGGTCCGCTGCGCCACCACGGTCATCTCGCAGGAATCGGCGGCGGCGGCGCGCTTGAGCGCAGCCACCTGCTCCGCGCGGGCGGCGATCGTGCCGGCGACGTCGTCGCCCAGCGTGACCAGGCCGGCGAAGTCAGGGGCAGGGATGGTCTCCTCCGCCTGGGTGATAGTGCCCGCCTCGGGGTCGTAGAACAGCTCGTACTCCCCCGCCTTGCCGACCGCCACCACGTCCAGGCCAACCGCGCTGACCCAGGCCAGCAGGCGGAGCAGGTTGGCCGGCTGGTCGCCGTCGGCCGGCAGGTAGCTGAGGCCGGCCGACGCGGCCCGGGCGAACAGCGCCGGGCCGGCCACCGTGTCCACCTCCTTGCTGACCATCACCACGTGCGCGCCGTGCCCGATCGCGCCGGCGGCGTAGGCGCACCCGGGCCCCACCTTCCCGGAGGCCTCGACCAGCACGTCGAGCCGGTCCCAGGGCAGCGCGTCCTGGTCCCGGACCAGCGCGGTCCGGCCCTCGGCGACCAGCCGGTCCGCCTCCTCGGCGGTGTCGCCGACGCCCACCCGGTCGGCCGCGAAGCCGAGGTCGGTCAGCATCGCCCGGACGCCCTCCACGTCCGGGTCCACCAGGACGGCCGGACGGATCTCCGGGGTGGCCGCCAGCTGGGCGACGAGGGTTCGGCCGTACTGGCCGTTCGCCCCCGTCAGGGCGAGACAGATGGGGGTCCGGTCCCGCTCGGGGCTGGGTAGGAGAGCCAAGATTCCTCACTTCGACGGGGGGCCGTTTGCGCACGGTGGCCGCGCGCACAGGTGATGCGCTTCGTCATCTTTCCTATAGGATCTAACATTGTCAAGGATTGTCACGGATCTTCACACAGGGCACACTGAGGGCGCAGGACCGGAGCCACGACGACCGAGGAGGAACGGGTGCTGGGAGCGATTGCGGACGACTTCACCGGCGCGACCGACCTGGCCACCATGCTGCGCCGGTCGGGACACCGGGTCGCCGTCGTCAACGGTGCGGTGGACCCGTCCAACCTCGACCCCGGTGAGCTGGACGCCGTCGTGGTGGCCCTGAAGTCGCGCACGGCACCCGTCGACGTCGCCGTGGACCAGACCAGGGACGCCGTCGAGCTGCTGCGCGGGCTGGGGGCGAGCCGGTTCTACGTCAAGTACTGCTCCACCTTCGACTCCACCCCGCAGGGCAACATCGGCCCGATGCTCGACGCGGCGCGCGAGGCCGTGGGGGCGACCCGCTCCGTGGTGGTGCCCTCGCTGCCGGCCAACGGCCGCACCGTATACCTGGGTCACCTGTTCGTGGGGTCCGAGCTGCTGGAGCACTCCCCCATGCGGCACCACCCGCTCACCCCGATGACCGCCTCCCGGGTCGCCGACCTCCTCGCCCCGCAGACGCCGGAGCCGGTCACCGAGGTCCGGCTCGACCGGGTGCGGCAGGGTGTGCCGCAGCTGCGGAGCGCGCTGGAGGAGACACCGGGGACGTATGTCGTGGTGGACGCGATCGATGACGACGACCTGGCGACGATCGGGCTGGCGACGGCCGACGACGTCCTGGTCTCCGGCGGGTCCGGGCTCGCCCTGGGCATCAGCGGTCCAGGTGGGAGCAGAGCCAGTTGGTCCGCTCCCCCGGCGAAGCGCCGCGTGGTGCTCTGCGGCAGCGTGTCGGCCCGCAGCCTGGAGCAGATCGCGCACGCCGCCCGGTCCCAACCGGTGTTCACCATCGACGTCCCGGCCGCCGCCCGCGACACCGGGGCCGCCGTCGACCAGGTGGTCGCCTGGGTGCGCGACCAGGCCGAGGACTCCGCCCCCGTCGTATGCGCCGCGCGCCGGCGGGAGGAGGTGGTCGCCTCGGCCGGGGCCGGGTTCGACCCCGGGCAGGTGGTCGAGTCGGTGCTCTCCACGACCGCCCGGCGCCTCGTCGAGGAGGGCACCAGCGGCGCACTCGTCGTGGCCGGCGGGGAGACCAGTGGCGCGGTCGTCGGCGCCCTCGGCGCGAGCACCCTGCTGATCGGTCCGGAGATCGCCCCCGGTGTGTGCTGGTCGCTGGTCGAGGTCAGCGGCGAGACCGTCGCACTGGCGCTCAAGAGCGGCAACTTCGGCAACGAGGACCTGTTCACCGCGGCCTGGGACGCCCTGCGATGACCGCCTCGAGCACTCCCGCGCAGGAACTGATCCGGACCGGCCGCGAGCTGGTGGATCTGGGCCTGAGCCCCGGCGCGTCAGGCAATGTCTCCGTGCGCGACGGCGACCGGGTGCTGCTCTCCGGCACCGGCACCAGGCTCGGCCGGTTGACCGAGGAAGACCTGGCCCTGACCTCCTTGGACGGCGAGCACCTCGGGGGTGCCCGTGCCTCCAAGGAGACGCCGCTGCACCTGGGCTTCTACCGCCGCGACGAGCGGTTCCGCGCGGTGATCCACCTGCACTCCCCCTGGGCCGCGGCCTTCTCCTGCACCGCGCCGTGGGCCGGACACAGCGCCGTCCCGCCGCTGACCCCATACTTCGTGATGCGGGTGGGACAGACCCCCCTGCTGCCCTACCGCCCCCCGGGCGACCCCGCCCTCGGCACCGACCTGGAGCAGGCGGCCGGACCCTTCCGGGCCGCCCTGCTGGCCAACCACGGACCCGTGGTGGCCGGCGCCGACCTGGCCGAGGCGCTGGAGCGGTGCATCGAGGTCGAGGAGGCCTGCCGGATCGCCCTGCTCACGGCGACCGCCGACCGCCGCACACTGTCCGACGCGCAGGTCACTGAGCTGGCCACGACCTGGGGCAGCCCCTGGACCCCGGCCCCGGACGGCGGGTAGGTACCGGCATGGGCAGCGCACACGTCATACCGGAGCAGCGGCAGCACCAGATCCTGGAGCTGCTGCACCACGAGCCGGTCCTGAGCTACCACCAGCTCGCCGAGACCCTCGGCGTCAGCCACATGACCGTGCGGCGGGACGCCGCGGCGCTGGCCGAGCTCGGCCGGGTCCGGCTCACCCAGGGCGGCGTCGCGGCCGCGCACAGCATGGGCGCCGAACCGCCGCGCCGGGACAAGGCCACCGTCAACACCGACGCCAAGGAGGCCATCTCCCGGGCGGCGGCGGAGCTGGTGGAGGACTCCATGGCGATCTACCTCGACGCCGGCACCACCATCTCGGCGATGGTTCCCCTGCTCGGCAGCCGGCGGGACCTCACCGTCGTCACCAACGACCTCAGCACGGCCACCGCCCTCCTCGGCCACCCCGGGATGGACCTCATCATGGTGGGCGGCCGGGTCGATCAGCCGAACCACTCGACCGTCGGCCGGCTGGCAGCCCAGACCCTGGCCGAACTCTCCCTCGACGTCGCCTTCCTGTCGTGCAGCTCGTGGGACGCCGGGCACGGCGTCACGACGCCGGTCGAGGCCAAGATCGACCCCAAGCGCACCGCCATCGCCTCGGCGAGCCGGAGCGTGCTGATGGCCGACAGCGCCAAGTTCGGCAGCTTCGCCCGGCACCGGGTGCTGCGCCTGACCGACGTCGACCGGATCATCACCGACGACGGACTCGATCCGTCCGACGCGGAGCGGGTCGCCGCCCTCGGTGTCGACCTGGTGCGAGCCACCGTCCCCCGCCCCCGACCATCCCGACCCCGACTCTCCCGACCCTGACCATCCCGACCCTGACCACCGACCACCCGCTGCCCACCACCCCGTCCCCTCAGGAGGAACCCATGACCACCACCCAGGCCCCCCGGATCGCGCTGACCTTCGGCGACTTCTCCGGCATCGGCCCCGAGCTCGCCGTGCGGCTGCTCGCCGACCCGGAGACGCTCGCCCAGGCGCAGATCTCGGCGCTGGTGTCGGCCGATGAGCTGCAGCAGGCCGCCGACGCGGCCGGGGTCACGGTCCCCGTCGGCGAGCAGCCCGGCGTCGGGCACGTGCACCTCGTCGGCTCCCGCCTGCAGGACGTGGCGGTGCCCTCCAAGGAGGTGTCGGTGGCGGCCGGACGGCGCGTGATGAGCGACCTGGAGCAGGCCCTCGCGATGTTCGGGGAGGGCTCCGTCGACTCGATCATGTTCCTGCCGCTGAACAAGTCCGCCCTGCACGACGCCGGGATGCACGAGGAGGACGAGCTGCGCTGGTTCGCCAAGCAGCTGGACTTCGGCGGGTTCACCAGCGAGCTGAACTTCGCCCCGGGACTGACCACCGCCCGGGTGACCTCGCACATCGCCCTGTCGGAGGTGTCCCGCAACATCAGCGCCCGCGGCGTGCGCGACGCGACCAAGCTGCTGCACCAGGTCATCCAGGGCACCGGTGTCGAGACGCCGCGGATCGCCGTGGCCGCGCTGAACCCGCACGCGGGCGAGAACGGCCAGTTCGGCCGCGAGGAGATCGACCACATCGCCCCGGGTGTGGAGCTGGCCCGCGAGGTCGACGGGATCGAGGTGAGCGGCCCGTTCCCCTGCGACACGGTCTTCATCAGGGCCAAGCGCGGCGACTTCGACGGCGTCGTGACGATGTACCACGACCAGGGCCAGATCGCGATGAAGCTGATGGGCTTCGACCAGGGCGTCACCGTCCAGGGCGGCCTGCCGGTGCCCATCGCCACCCCGGCCCACGGCACGGCATACGAGATCGTCGGGCAGAACAAGGCGCTGATGGGCCCGACCCAGCGCGCCTTCGAGATCGCGGTCGGCCTCGGCCGGCAGACCGCGCAGCGGCGCGCCGCCTGACCGTCATCCCCTCGCCCGATCGACCTGGGCTACGGCCTATTCGTTCTCGGGGTATGTCAGCACGCACTCGGAGTGAGCGACAGTGTCGCAGTCCACCGTGCCCTCGTCGTCCCCCTCGAACTGAACGCTAAAGAGGGTCTTGTCGACAGCCTCCCCCTCGGGCGTATCGGGAGTTATCTGACCCGACTGCACGAGCCAGGCGGTAGTGGCTGGATGCTCCGTGTCGACGGCGATCATGTCCTGGCCGTACACATTGCTATTCCGGTCCGAAACCTGGCCTTCGTCCTCCGAGCACGTGCCGATGTCGGGCTCTACGGAGAACCACAACTTCTCCGGGAAGGGGACTTCGTTCTCATCGACCAGCTCGAACGAGACCGGAACCACGGTGTACGCCCATTCGCCGGTTGACTCCGCTGCCGGTCGATGGCGTCGGCAAGGTTCGGGAAGCGCCTCAACACCTTCGTAGGTCTGCGCGGGCAGGAGCCTCGCGGCAATCTCGATCTGCCAGCCGCCCTCGACGGTGAACTCTTGACTCAGTTCCGCGATCACGTCCTCGTCTGAACCCGAGTGCCCGGTGGTTGCGGCTTGCTCGCTCCCCGCCCCCACTTCCTGAGTCGCGCTGTCCTCTTCCTGAGCACCAGTCGAGCCGGGCACCGCCGGGCTTCCCGCGCCTGGATCTGTGTCACCGTCGGAACAGGCAGAAAGGGCAACTATCGCGCCGGCCAATCCAGCACAGATGCCCAGCCGTCCCTACCCGTTGACCATAGAAACATCCTAGGGTTCTTCGCGCCTCACGGCGAGGAAGGCGTCGAGGGCGGTGTCTCCCTGCCCGAACTCGCCACGTCAGGAAGCGGTCCCCAGCAGGCGGACGACGTCCTGCGCCAGCGCCCGGAAGGCTGCCCCGCGGTGCGAGACCGCGTGCTTCTCCTCCGGGGAGTACTCGGCCAGGGTGCGCCCGTCCGGCAGCACCAGCAGCGGGTCGTAGCCGAACCCGCCGTCGCCGCGGGGGCCACGACCCAGGACACCGCGGACGGCGCCCTCCCGCACCACCTCGGTGCCGTCGGGCAGCACGAGCGCGGCGGCGCAGACGAAGCCGGCGGCCCGGTGCTCGTCCGGCACGTCGGAGAGCTGGGCGAGCAACAGCTCGTTGTTGGCCCGGTCCTTGGCGGCACCGTCGACGGCCTCGCGGGCAGCGGGTCCGGCCCAGCGGGCGCTGAACACCCCGGGGCTCCCGCCGAGCACGTCGACGGCCAGGCCCGAGTCGTCCGCGAGCGCCGGCAGGCCGGTGGCCGAGGCGACGGCGTGCGCCTTGAGCAGCGCGTTCGCGGCGAACGTCACGCCCGACTCGACGACATCCTCCAGTTCGGGGAACTCCTGGACGCCGACCAGGTCCAGTCCGGTCCGCTCGAGCACATCGGCCAGGATGTCGCGCAGCTCACCGACCTTGTGCGCGTTGCGGGTGGCGAGCACCAGCCGGCGCCCGCCCTGGCCCGCGGCCGTGCCACTCACAGGTCGTCGGAGGCGCCGGAGGCGTGCGCGTCGGAGCCGCCCATGTCGTCGGCGCCGAGCGCCGCGGCCTGCCGGGCAGCGAGCTCGGAGCACCCCTCGGTGGCCAGGTCGAGCAGGGTGTCCAGCAGGTCCCGGTCGAAGGCCTCGCCCTCGGCCGTGCCCTGCACCTCCACGAACCGCCCGTCGCCGGTCATCACCACGTTCATGTCGGTGTCGGCGTCGACGTCCTCGGGGTAGTCGAGGTCCAGCACCGGCTCGCCCTTGACGATGCCCACGCTGACCGCGGCGACCGAGCCGGTGATCGGCTCCGCGTCGGCCGCGATGAACCCCTTGGCCCGGCCGGTCTCGATGGCGTCGACCAGCGCGACATACGCACCGGTGATCGCCGCGGTCCGGGTGCCGCCGTCGGCCTGCAGCACGTCGCAGTCCAGCTGGATGGTGTTCTCCCCCAGCGCCGACAGGTCGACCACGGCCCGCAGGCTGCGCCCGATGAGCCGGGAGATCTCGTGGGTGCGGCCACCGATCCGGCCCTTGACCGACTCGCGGTCGCTACGGGTGTGGGTAGACCGCGGGAGCATCGCATACTCGGCGGTGGTCCAGCCCAGGCCCGAGCCCTTGCGCCAGCGCGGGACACCCGGGCTGAACGAGGCGGCGCACAGCACCCGGGTGCGGCCGAACTCGACCAGCACGCTCCCCTCGGCGTGGTCCAGCCAGCCGCGGGTGATCCTGATCTCGCGCAACTGGTCGGGCAGTCGGCCGTCGTGGCGGGGTCCGCCCGGCGTGGAGTTCGTCGACGTCATGGGCCCAGGGTATGCGCGAGCGCCCGTCCGGGACGATCCGCCCAGCCGTGGGACCATGCCCGGGAGGAACCCGGGCGCAGCCTCCTGCGTCCGACGAGCATGGCTGGTCACGGACGCAGGGCGAGAGGGCGGGATCGTATGTCGAGGGGCGCGTTGACCTGGTGGGCGCGGGCGACCGCGGCAGCGGCACTCGTGGCGACCGGGCTGCTCGCGGCCCCCGGCGCGATGGCCTGCGCCTGCGGAGGCTTCGTGGGGCCCGACGGTTCGCGGCAGACCGTGCAGCAGGAGACGGCGGCCCTGCACTGGGACGGCACTGACGAGACGATCCACCTGCGCCTGACCACCCAGGGCGTCGGCGACGACGCCGGCCTGTTGCTGCCCACCCCGAACCCCGCGGCAGACGTCGCACTCGGCGACGAGGAGCTGTTCAGCGACCTGGCCGCGGCGTCGGCGCCCCGGTGGGAGGAGCGGCAGCACCTGTTCGGCCCGCCGGAGCTGTTCGGGGACGACGGTGACAGCGCGGCCGGAGGCGCTCCCGGGGACGGCGCCGTGCAGGTGCTGAGCACGCAGGACCTCGGGCCGCTGGAGACCGCCGTCCTGACGGCCGACGACCCCGGGGCCCTCGACGAGTGGCTGACCGAGCACGACTATGTGATGAACGAACGCTTCGAGTCGGTCGTCACCCCCTACGTCGAGGAGGGCTGGGCCTTCGTGGCGGTCCGGCTCACCGCGGAGGGCCAGACCATCAGCGGCGACCTGCCCCCGCTCAAGGTCACCTTCCCCAGCGACGAACTGGTCTACCCGATGCGGATGTCGCAGGCCGCGGTCGACACCCAGAGCACCCGCACCTACGTGCTCTCCGACCACCGGGTCACCCGCACCGATCCGACCGGCTCGTCCGGGCAGGCGGAGCTGCTCTTCGCCGGCGAGCTCACCGCCGACCAGGCACAGTCACCGGAGCTCGCCGCGATCGTGGCGCAGGCTCCCTACCTGACCACCCTGGAGCAGGAGTTCGTCAACCCGCAGGCCCAGATCGTCTCGGACTACGTCTTCGCCGCGGACGACACCGACGAGCCCTTCCAGCGGGTGATCTACACCGACAGCTACCTGATCCCGATCGACGTCGCGATCATCCTCGCGGTCCTGGTGCTGGGCCTCGTCGGCGGTGGCATCGCCATCGTCATGGTGGTCCGGCGGCAGCTCCGCTCGGCCCCGCGCGCCGGCTGACTCGGCCGCGCCTACCGACTTGACCGCGCCGGCTGCCTCCGCCGCGCCCCGCGCCCACCCCTTCCCACTGGTAGACGGTTAGGGGCACTGGTAGCACGTCCGGACGTGCCACCAGTGCCCCTAACCGTCTACCAGTGGCGCCCCGCAGGGTCAGGATGCCGCCCGCGGGGTCAGCAAGCCCGTCACGCGGCCCGGGTGAGGATGGAGCCATGTTCACCGGCTTCCCCGAGACCGCCCCGGACTTCTACGCCCAGTTGGAACTGGACAACACCAAGGAGTTCTGGGCGAGCCACCAGGACACCTATCGTCGCGAGGTCCGTGAGCCGATGGAGGCGCTGCTCGCCGACCTGGCCGAGGAGTTCGGCCCCGGCAAGGTGTTCCGCCCGCACCGTGACGTCCGCTTCTCGGCCGACAAGAGCCCGTACAAGACGCACCAGGGCGGTTACGTCCAGGTCGCGCCGGCCACCGGGTGGTATGCCGAGGTCTCGGCCGAGGGTTTCCGGCTCGGCGGCGGGTGCTACCAGATGGACCCCGGCACGCTTACTGCATACCGGAAGGCCGTGCACGAGGACCGGACCGGCCGGGAGCTGATCCGTGTCGTCGACGCGCTGCGTGACGCCGGCTGGGAGGTCACCGGCGACCGGCTGAAGACCGCGCCCCGCGGCTACCCGCGCGACCACCCACGAATCGAGCTGCTACGGCACCGCACGATCGCGGCGATGCGGTGGTTCAACGAGCTGGACGTGGTCAGCTCCCCCGCCCTCGTCGACCGGGTGCGCGCCGACTGGGACCAGGTGCGTCCGCTGGTGGACTGGCTACGGGCGTTGCACCGGTAGCCACCTCGGCCGCGCCCCGGCCCTGCCCCCCGCCCACTGGTAGACGGTTCGGGCGACTGGTGGCACGTCCGGACGTGCCACCAGTGCCCCTAGCCATCTACCAGTGCGTCGAGCCGCCCTGTTCGTTGCTCAGGCGGGTGCCCGGTCGAGAGTTCGACATCAACATATGTATGCGGTATGCATATGTCCGTGTCCGACCTCACCCGCCTCGACCAGCTCGACGACCTACTGAGCGGGCTGCGCCTCGCCGTGCAGCGGCCCGGGTACCGCCGACGGCTGCTGGAGGGACTCGGCGCCCCCGGCGGCGTGACCGGGCTCCGCGTGCTGCGGGCGGTGCAGGTCCTCTCCGCCGACGGCTCCCCCTCGATCAAGGACGTGGCCGCCCGGTTGGCGGTCGAGCACTCGACGGCCAGCCGGGCGGTCGACTCCGCGGTGCGCGAGGGGCTGCTGCGCAAGCAGCCGTGCACCGACGACCAGCGCCGCACCCGCCTGGAACTGACCCCGGACAGCGAGGACCTGCTCGCCCGGACCGGGGCACGGCGCACCGAGCTGCTGGCGACGATCACCCGGGGCTGGGAGCAGGCCGACCTGGACCGGTTGATCGAGCTGCTCGAGGGGCTCCAAAACGGCTACGACCGGCTGGAAGACCTCGGATGACCACACGCACTCCCCAACCCCGGGGCTCCTACGGGTTGATGGTCGACCCGCTGTTCGGACCGTTCTTCTGGGGCAAGGTGCTGAGCTCCTCGGGCATCTGGATCCACAACATCGTGGCCGCGATCGTGGCCTTCCAGCTCACCGGCTCCGCGGCCGCGGTGGGTGCCGTGAGCGCGATCCAGTTCGCCCCGCAACTCTTCCTGGCCCCGCTGAGCGGCAAGATGGCCGACCGCGGCAACCCCCAGGCGCAGATCGTCGCGGGGCGGCTGCTCACCGCACTCGGGTCCGGCGGGTTGGCGCTGTGGATGTTCCTGGCCGGCGGTGTCGACGGTATGCCGGGGGTGGCCCCCGTCCTGGCCGCCTCGCTCGTCGTGGGCCTCGGTTTCGTGGTGGGCGGACCGGCGATGCAGTCGGTCGTGCCCTCGATGATCCGTCCCGGGGAGATGGCTGCCGCGATGGCGCTGAACAGCGTCCCGATGACGATCGCCCGGGCGGCCGGTCCCGCCCTCGGGGCGCTCGTCGCGACCCAGCTCGGGCCCGCGTCGGCCTTCGCCATCGCCTGCGCGGCGAACCTCGTCTACGGCATCATCGTCCTCCTGCTCCGGATCCCGCACCCGCCAACCCCTGCCAAGGGCACGGACTTCTCGGTGCGCGCCTCGCTGCGCCACCTGCGGACCGATCCCCCGCTGCTGGTGCTCCTCGTCGGCATCGCGGCGGTGGGCATCGGCGCCGAACCCGCCGTCACCCTGGCCCCTCCCCTGGCCCACCGGCTCGGCGGTGGCGAGGCGCTCGTCGGCTGGCTCGCCTCGGCCTTCGGGGTCGGCGCCGGCGTCGGCTTCCTGCTCCTGGCCCCGCTCCTGCGACGGGTCGGCCTCGCCCGACTCGGCAGCGGTGGCCTGCTCCTGATTGCCGCCGGCGTGCTGGTGGCGGCGGCGAGCTGGACCCAGTCCGTGGCCCTCGCCGGGTTCGGCATCGCCGGCATCGGGATGACCCTGGCGTTCACCGCGATCACCACCCAGATCCAGAACCGCTCCCCCGACGTGCTGCGCGGGCGGATCATGGCGCTGTGGTTCGTCGGCTTCCTGGGCGCCCGACCGTTCGCGGCCGCGCTCGACGGGATGCTGGCCGACGCCACCTCGGTGAGCGTCGCGCTCGTCGCGACCGCCGGGATCGTCACGGTCATCGCCTACCTGTGCCGGCCCAGCCGCCTGTGCGAGCCCCCACCGCTGGGCGCCCCCGCCGTCGCGTGATTCGGACGGCGCCACACGGCGTGCAGATCGAGCAACACATGGTCGCCGGACAGCACTGGGCGACCGGTCGCGCTCCGGAATCAGCTGGCCGGACTCAGCCGACCAGAATCAGCCGGCCGAGAGCTCCTCGCGCAGCCGGTCGGCGAAGTCCGGGTAGGCGGCGGCCACCACGGACAGCTCGACCTCGGCCGGCAGCTCGTCGAGCCGCTGGTGCTCGAGCAGGTAGCCGATGGTCGCGTCCACGATGCGCTCCCCCGGCACGCCGTCCAGGCCGAACTCCTCGACCGAGCCGGGGTCCAGGGTCACCTCGACGTCGACCCGGTCACCCGCCGCGGTGCCGTGCACGAGGTACCGGCCCTCGTCCAGCTCCTCCACGCTCCAGCCGCGCGCCGCCGGCTCTGTCATGTCTTCCATCGCACGCCTCCTGTCCCTCTCGTTGTAACAGGCCGAGCAGCCCGAAGATTTCGGGGGTCGCGGGCGGCCGGGAGAGGCATTCCGCCGGAGCCGCGCGACGGCTAGGTTTTCCGGTGAGGTCCGCGCGCTGCCTCCCGGTCGCCGATTCGCACTTTCGTCGGCCATATAGCAGAATGGACATACCGCATCGTGGAACTATTAGAGGAGTGTTGAGCGATGACCGCACGCGTCACGGTTGGATCCCTCCAGGTGGCCGAGCCCCTGCATACGTTCGTCACGGAGGAGGCCCTGCCCGGCTCGGGCGTGGACGCAGACACGTTCTGGGCGGGGCTGGAGTCGGCCGTCACCGACCTGTCGCCGCGGATCAAGGAGCTGCTGGCCAAGCGCGAGGAGCTGCAGACCGCCATCGACGGCTACCATCGCGACAACCCGGGCGCCGTCGACCAGGCCAAGTACGAGGAGTTCCTGCGTTCCATCGGCTACCTGGTCGATGAGCCGGAGGACTTCTCGATCACCACCGAGAACGTGGACGAGGAGGTCAGCACCCAGTGCGGCCCCCAGCTGGTCGTCCCGCTGCTGAACGCCCGCTTCGCGATCAACGCGGCCAACGCCCGGTGGGGCTCGCTGTACGACGCCCTCTACGGCACCGACGTCATCGCCGAGGACGGCGGTATGGAGAAGGGCACCTCCTACAACCCGGCCCGCGGTGACGAGGTGATCCGCCGGGGCCGTGAGTTCCTCGACCAGTACTTCCCCCTGGCGACCGGCTCGCACGCCGACGCCACGGCATACGGCGTCGACGACGAGGGCCTGGCCGTCACACTCGGCGAGGACACCGCCCGGCTGGCCGACCCCGCACAGTTCGTCGGCTACCGCGGCGACAAGGCCTCCCCCGAGGCCCTGGTGCTGGTGCACCACGAGCTGCACGCCGAGATCCAAGTCGACCCCAGCGACACGATCGGCTCCACCGACAAGGCCGGCGTCAAGGACATCGTGCTCGAGGCCGCGGTCTCCACGATCATGGACCTGGAGGACTCCGTCGCCGCCGTCGACGCCGAGGACAAGGTGCTCGGCTACCACAACTGGCTCGGCCTGATGCGCGGCACGCTCGCCGAAGAGGTCAGCAAGGGCGGGTCGACCTTCACCCGCACCATGAACGCCGACCGCACCGCGACCACCGCCTCCGGCGGCGAGGTCACCCTGCACGGCCGCTCGCTGCTGTTCATCCGCCAGGTCGGTCACCTGATGACCACCGACGCGGTGCTCGACGCCGACGGCAACGAGATCAGCGAGGGCCTGCTGGACGCCTTCATGACCGCGCTGGGCAGCGCCCACGACCTGCGCGGCAACACCGAGCGGACCAACACCCGCACCGGCTCGATGTATGTCGTCAAGCCCAAGATGCACGGGCCCGACGAGGTGGCGCTGACCTGCGACCTGTTCGCCCGGGTCGAGGAGGCGCTGGGTCTGCCGGCGCTGACCATCAAGGTCGGCATCATGGACGAGGAGCGTCGCACCTCCGCCAACCTCAAGGCCTGCATCAAGGCCGCGAGCGACCGGCTGGCGTTCATCAACACCGGCTTCCTGGACCGCACCGGCGACGAGATGCACACCTCCATGGAGGCCGGCCCGATGGTCCGCAAGGGCGACATGAAGACCGAGTCCTGGATCCAGGCCTACGAGAACCGCAACGTCGACATCGGCCTGGCCACCGGGCTGCAGGGCCGCGCCCAGATCGGCAAGGGCATGTGGGCGGCTCCGGACAACATGCGGGAGATGCTGGAGCAGAAGTCCAACCACCCGCAGGCCGGTGCCAACACCGCCTGGGTCCCCTCCCCGACCGCGGCGACGCTGCACGCGTTGCACTACCACCAGGTGGACGTCAAGGCGCGGCAGAACGAGCTGCTCGGCGGCAACCGCTCCACCCTCACCGAGCTGCTCACCATCCCGGTCAGCGCCGACGAGAACTGGTCGGACCAGGACAAGCAGGACGAGGTGGACAACAACGTCCAGGGCGTCCTCGGGTATGTCGTCCGCTGGGTCGACCAGGGCGTCGGCTGTTCCAAGGTCCCGGACCTGGGCGGCACCGCGCTGATGGAGGACCGCGCCACCTGCCGGATCTCCTCCCAGCACCTGGCGAACTGGATGAAGCACGGCGTGGTCAGCACCGAGCAGGTCGAGGAGAGCCTGCGCCGGGTGGCCGCCATCGTGGACGAGCAGAACGCCGGCGACGCGGCATACGAGCCGATGGCCCCGTCCTTCGACGGCCAGGCGTTCAACGCCGCCCGCGACCTGATCATGGAGGGCACCACGCAGCCGGCCGGCTACACCGAGCCGATCCTGCACCGCCGCCGCGCCGCCAAGAAGGCCGAGATCGCCGGGAGCAACGCATGAGCCTCACCCTGGACACCGCCCGCACCGTCATCTCCGGCGCCCGCGCCAAGGGCCGGGAGGCGGGCCTGAAGCCGCTGACCGTCGTGGTCCTGGACGCCGGTGGCCACGTGGTCGCCGTCGAGCGGGAGGACGGGGCGTCGAACAAGCGCTTCGAGATCGCCTTCGGCAAGGCGCACGGTGCGCTGTCCCTCGGGATGGGCTCGCGGGCCCTGATGGAGCGGGCCGAGCAGCAGCCGTACTTCATCGCCGCGGTGACCAACGCCGTCGGCGGCTCGCTGGTCCCGGTCCCCGGCGGCGTCCTGGTCAAGGACGCCGAGGGCGCCCTGCTCGGGGCCGTCGGCATCACCGGCGACACCTCCGACAACGACGAGCTCGCGGCCGTCTCCGGGATCGAGGGTGCGGGCCTGGTGGCCCAGCCCGGCGCCTAAACGACGCACGACGGCCACGGCACGACCGTGGCCACGTACGACTTCACCCCCGCGGCCCCCGGCTGCGGGGGTGAAGTCGTCAGAGGCGGCCGTGGCACCCGGGTCTCCGGGTCACCCTCGCCCGGGCGGTGCCGCGATGAGGTCGGACGGGACGAGGTCCACCGGGAACGGGAGTCGGCAGTGCGCCACACCGTCCCCGGCCGCCGAGGCTCCGGTGACGTAGCGACCCTCCGCCAGGTCCAGGGCGAGCAGCGAGGGCTCCTTCGGGTCCACGATCCAGTAGGAGAGGACGCCCGCATCCTCGTACTTGGACCGTTTGAGCACCTGGTCCTTGCGGCGGGTCGACGGCGAGAGCACCTCGACGGCCAACACCAGCGGTGCCGTGACGTTCGCGATCCCCACGTCGTCCTGCCGCACCACCAGCAGGTCCGGCTGCAGCGAGGTGCGCAGGTCGGGGCGCCAGTCGACCGGAGCCATGAACACTTCCATGCCGGGCGGGCACGCGCCGCGCAGCAACAGGTAGAGGTTGCCGATCGCCCGCTGGTGCAGCAGCACCGGTGCCGGCGTCACCAGCAGCAACCCGTCGAGCAGTTCGTACTGCAGCCCGTCGTCCGGCATCCGGTCGAGGTCATCGACCGTCCACACCTGGCCCGCGCGCGGCATCACCGTCATGACACCCATCGTCCACCTCGGCCTCTCCCCTGTCACCTGGCGGGCCAGCGGTGAGTTCCGGGCGGACACACGGTCAGACTGGACGCGGACACCCAAGCACCCCGACCGAGAGGTATGCCGTGACCGAGAGCACCGTCAGCCGAGACGACCTGTGGGCGATGATCCATGCCGAGCGGGCCGCACTGGCCGAGGACCTGGCCACCCTCGACGACGCCGCGTGGGCGCACCCGACGCTCTGCGGGGAGTGGACGGTGCGCGAGGTGGTGGCGCACCTGACGGCCGCAGCGAGCACCGGCCGGCTCCGCTGGATCACCAGCATCCTGGGCGCGCGGTTCAACCCGGCCGAGCACAATCGGCGACGCCTCGAGGAGCATCTCGGTGGCTCACCGGCCGAGACGCTGGAGCGCTTCCGTGCCGCGGTCGACAACACGACGGCCGCGTCCGGGCACACCCCGGCCTGGCTGGGCGAGGTCGTCGTGCACGGCCAGGACCTTCGCCGTCCGCTGGGGATCAGCGCGGAGCCGGACACCTCGGCAGTGATGCAGGTGGCGACGTTCTTCGCCGCGCGGGACTTCACGGTCAACAGCAAGACCGCGGCCAAGGGGCTGCGGCTAGTGGCCACCGACTCCCCGTTCAGCAACGGCGACGGGCCCGTCGCGGAGGGCAGCACGCTGGCGCTGGTGATGGCGATGGCCGGCCGGTCCGCCTACTGCGACGACCTCAGGGGGCCCGGCGCCGACATCCTCCGCGAGCGGTGCCCCGACCGCTAGCAGCGCGTCGACCGAGGTCAGGGTGAGCTCAACCCCGACCCGGCCCCCGCCGTGAGCGTCCTCGGGCGGATCGATGAAGACGGTCGTCTGGCTGCCCACGAGCTCGTAACCCAGCACGTGGGCGATCCGCTTCGACGGCTCGTTGTCGAAGCGGGCCCGCCACTGCGGGACCAACCCGGCGTCGAGGGCCGCGTTGGTGCCGACCGCAGCGGCGAGCACCCCGTAGCCGCGACCGCGGGCCGGCGGGCTCGTGAGCACCCCCATGTGGGCGAGCGCCTCCGCCCACACGACATAGCCGGACCCCGCGAGCGGGGCCGGCCCATCCTCCCCGGCCACGTCACCCCCGGCGCCGTCCAGGAGGACCCAGCGGTGCGGCATACCGCCCAGTCCGACCTCGTCGACGTCCTCGTCCGGGCACGCCGCCTCCAACGCGGCGACCGCGGCTTCGTCCTGCGTCGTCGTGAGGTCGGCGTGCTCGACCCGGGTGTCGGTGTAGGAGAGTTCGGCAGCCCCGAGCGGTCGCGCGCCGTGGTCGGAGGCGAGCCGCAGCAGCACCGCGAGGCGGGACAGCTCGTCGTCGGACAGGTTCCGCGCGCGGTCCAGCGCCCACTGCGGCCCGGTGAGGACCCCCCGGCCGAAGACGCGGACGAAGGTCACGGTCTCGGCGGTGTCGTCCCACCGCAGCACGCGCGGACCGGACCCCAGCTCGTCGACGCCGAGCAACTCGGCCCACGCCCGGCGGATGGTCTGCTCGGTCACTGGTCGCACGATTCGACCCTCGTTACCCGCAGTCCGCCGCGCGCCCTGGGCATCAGCCCGTGGGTGCTTCGAGCTTGTCGGCCAGCACGTCCAGCCCGCGTCGGGCGGCGGCCTCGGCAGACTGGACCCGCCCCTGCATGGCCTGCGCCTCCTCGAGCGCGGCGATCGCGCGCTGCTCGGCGGCGCGGGACGCCTGCACGCCCTGCTCGCGTTCCTGCTGCTCCCGCGCCCGGTCGTCGTGGTAGCCCTGCACCTCACCGGCGGCCAGCTCCACCGCCCGGTCGAGCAGATACCGGTAGGAGGTGCGCAGCTTCTTCGGGGTCGTCTTGCGGACCAGGCCCTCGACCTCCTCGGTCACCCCGTCCCGCATGAAGACCAGCGGGTCGGACCGGTAGCGCGCCCGCTCCTCCTCCTCGATCGCCCGGGCCAGCTGCTCCCGCACCTCGGCGAGCTCCCGCTCGGCCTCGCGAACGGCCGAGGCAGCCGCGTCGAGGTGGGCGGCGAACCGCCCCTCCAGGGCGTAGACCAGCTGCGCCTTCTCGTCCGCGCCGAGCTGGTCGGCGGGGTCCAGCGCCCGCGGACCAGCGCCGCCGTCGTGTTGCGTCATACCTGCACCTCATCTGCACCTGCGTGAGCCCCCCACTCTCTCACCCGCAGGCGCCGGGCGGACGCTCGGCCCGACCCAGGGTGCTCAACCGGTCTGGGCCCCGACCGACCAGTCTGGCAGTTCCTGCAGCGCCCACCGGTTGCCGTCGGGGTCGGCGAAGAAGACGAACCTGCCCCACGGTTGCTCATCGACCTCGCTGGCCTCGACGCCACGCTCCAGCAGGTCCGCGCGGGCCGCGTCCGCGTCGGGGACGACCATCTGCATGTTGTCCAGCGATCCGGGCGCCATCTCGGTCAGGCCCTTGCCCAGCGCGATCGAGCACGCGGATCCCGGCGGCGTGAGCTGCACGAAGCGGACGTCCTCGCTGACGGTGTGGTCGTGGTCGGCGACGAAGCCGGCCCGCACGTAGAAGTCCTTGGCCCGGTCGACGTCGGTCACGGGCACCGCTACCAGTTCCAGTTTCATGTCCATGGACATCACGGTAGGAACCATTGCGGCCGGATCACGTCCGCAATTCGCCGTCGAACCGTCCACATCGGCACACGCGTGATCGTCGCCTCCCGTTCCCCCGTCGTGCCGGCCCCGGACGCCCATCGGGCACGATGTGGGCATGACGAACTCCCGAGCGCCGATCGCCGCCGTCGTCTTCGACATGGACGGCGTGCTGACCGACACCGAGACGATCTGGGACGACGTGCGGCGGGGGCTGGCCGCCGCGGACGGAATCCCGTGGCCCGAGGGTGCCACCGAGGCGATGATGGGTATGTCGACACCCGAGTGGTCGGACTACCTCGCCACCACCGTCGGTGTCCGGGGCACGCCGCCAGAGGTCGCCGAGCGGACCATCGAGGAGATGGCGGCCCGCTACCGCCAGCACCTGCCGACGCTGCCCGGCGCGGTCGAGGCCGTCCAGCGCCTCTCCGCGCGCTGGCCGCTCGCCGTCGCGTCCTCCTCCCCCCGCCGGCTGATCGACGCCACGCTCGACACGCTGGGGATCACCGCGAACTTCCGGACCTCCGTCTCCACCCAGGAGGTGGCCGCCGGCAAGCCGGCCCCCGACGGCTACCTGCGGGCCTGCGAGCTGCTCGGCGTCGAGCCCGGCCGCGCCGTCGCCATCGAGGACTCCAGCAACGGGCTGCGCTCGGCCGCCGCCGCGGGGCTCAAGGTGGTCGCGGTGCCGCACGAGGCGTTCCCCCCGGCCCAGGACGCCCTGGCCGGTGCCGCCGTCGTCGTGGGCGGCCTCGACGAGGTCACCGTGGAGCTGGTGGAGGGGCTGGCGGATGCCTGAGGCCCCGGCCGACGACGGCGCCGTCCGGTTCGCGCGGACCGTGCTCGGCGACACGGTCGTGCTGGACCGGCCGGCCCGCCGCAACGCCCTCACCCTGGCCATGTGGCAGGACCTCGCGACCCTGGTCCGGGAGCACGGCGTCGACACGTCGGGACCGCTCTACCTCCTGGGTGCCGACGGATACTTCTGCTCCGGTGCCGACCTCGGTGCCCTCGCCCACGCGCGGTCCGACGCCCAACGGTCCCGGACCTTCGTGCACGCCGTCGTGGAGAGCCTGCTCACCATCCACACCGTGGAGCGCGAGGTCGTGGCCGTCATCGAGCACGGCGCCGCCGGCGGCGGTGTCGAGATCATGGCCGCCTGCGACCGGCGGGTGGCCATCGGCACGCCCACCCTGGTGTTCCCGTTCGGCCACCACGGGATGACGCTGGACGACTTCACCCGGTGGGGCCTGCACCGACTGGTAGGCGACGCGGAAGCCGAGCGCCTGGTCGACGGCCGGCACGTGGTGCCCTTCGAGGAGGCCCGGGACCTGGGGCTGTTCGACGAGCAGCAGGAAAGTCTCCAGACGCTCGAACGGTCCGACACGGCCCGGTCCGGACGCACCCCCGCGGCGGGTTACCTGCGTGAGGATGAGTCGCTCGCCGAGGCGATCGAGCGGGCGGCGTCCCCCATGCTGGCCGCCTTCGTCCAGGACGGCTAGACCAGCGAAACTGACCATGGCCCCTCGGCCCGGTGCGGAGTATCGTCCGAGGATGCCGGAGGACCGCGATGCGGTTTGAGCTGAGGACCATCGCCAGCCCTGAGCAGGTCCGGCACGCACTCACCGTGTTCACCGACGAGCGGCCCCGGATCTGGGACCGGACGCTCGATCCCAGCACCTTCGAACTGCGCGACCAGGGCCCCGACTGGGCGGTCGCCAAGGAGAGCACCCCACGCTCCCCGTTCTGGGTCGTCGCCCGCTACGACTGGTCCGACCCGGACGTGGTCCGCTGGACCGTCGTGGACAGCAGCTACGGCGGGGGCGGCACCGGATCTGTGCGCATCGCCCCCGACGAGGCTGGCGGCAGCCGGGTGTCCGCAGACTGGGACGCACCCGGCGGGCGCCCCCTGCAGAAGCCGCTCCTGTTCCTGATCCACCACGGGCCGATGCCGCTCATGATCCGTCGGATGTGGAAGGCCGCGTTGGACCGGTATGCAGAGGAGCAAGCCGCCGGGTGACCCGACGGCTCGCCAATCACGACACCCCCGGACTCGTGTGGAAAGAAATGGGGGTCATAGGCCCCAAGAGTTCCCCCACAACGGTGCGCGACCACCGCGCCCACCGCCCGTAGCCGGCCATGCGCGGCCTCAGCCCAGCTCCTCCTGGGTGGACACCGGCTTCGCCGGCCAGGTCGAACCGTCGAGCAGGGTGCGCTCCCCCAGGTCCGACTGCAGCTGCACGGTGCGCTCCACCCAGGGGTTGCCCGGGCACGTGGCGCCCCCGACCACCGCCTCGCTGGTCCAGTAGACCGTGACGTCCTCGGCGGTCTCCTCGATTATCGGCTCCGCCGCCAGGAACGGCTCAGGATCCCGCGCGCTGGTGCACTCGATCTCCGAGACGAGCACCGTGATGGTGGAGCCGGTCTGCTGGTCGGCACCCTCGGGCCAGGCCAGCTGCGCCCAGCTGGACGCGCGGTCCAGCGCCAGACGTGCCCTGCAGCCGCCACCCCAGCCCTCGACCCGCCAGTGGCCCTCGTGCTGGCCGAGCTCCAGGTACTCGTCCCGGTCCAGCGAGAAGTCAGTCGTCTCCGGCGCGGCCAGCAGGAGCCCGATGCCGTCCTCCCCACTCAGGTCGCTGCCCTGCCACAGCACCAGCCACCGGACGTCCTCGGCGCTCGCGTCCAGCAACGGCCCCGGCGCATCGATCCCGGCTTCCTCCTTGACCGCGGCCAGCGCCCGGACGATGTCGTCCGCGTCCTCCTGCCCGACCTCGACCGGACCTATCCCCTCGACCACCGACGCCGGGAACGAGGGTCCGCCGTGGCAGGTGATCAGCACGTCGCCGTCGGAGGTGAGCCAGCGTCCTCCCTCGTCCCCCTCTGCGGTCGTCCCCGTCGTTGTCCCCGTGGTCGTCTCCGCCACGTCGTCCGCGGCCCCCGCACCGCCCGATCCGTCCGTCCCGCAGGCGGCCAACGGGATGGCGAATGCGAGGACCGCCACCTTCACCGCGCGTGATCTGGTCATGTCGTCTCCCTGATGCGGCCGGCGCTGGCAGTGCTTGGACGTCGGGGGCGCCCGGGCGGTTCCCGTGGAACCCGCCCCCCCTGTCAAGTCGCAGGTGAGGGGCGGTCTGCGGCGTCCGACCCGCTCTCGCGCCGGTCGCCCCGGGGTCCGCCGCACCGTCGGAAGGTGGTGGTCGAAAACCGCTGATACGTTGCCGCCGAACACACCACCGTCGATCCACCAGAATGTGGGAACCTCCATGCGTCTGTCCACCCGCAACCAGCTCACCGGCTCGGTCGTCTCGCTCGCCCCCGGCGAGGCCATGGCCGTGGTCAAGGTCCAGCTCGCCGGCACCGACATCGTGATGACCTCCGCGGTCACCGCCGAGAGCGTCGACGACCTCGGCATCGAGGTCGGCAAGGAGGTCACCCTCCTGGTGAAGTCCACCGAGGTCGCGCTCGGGGTGGAGTAAGCCAACCCCCACACGACCCGGCCCCCGGCATCCAGGGGCTGACCCACTGGGCGAGGATGAGCGGGTGCGCACGGACGGGTCGAGGGAGCGGGTCCGCATCCCCCGGGAGATCTGGATCCTGGTCGGCGCGGCCTTCGTCATCGCCATCGGCTTCGGGATCGTCTCCCCGGTACTGCCCGCCTACGCGCGGTCCTTCGACGTGGGGGTGGCGGCCGCCTCGGTCATCGTCTCCGCGTTCGCGTTCTTCCGCCTCGCGTTCGCCCCGGCCGGCGGCATGCTCGTCGCCCGGCTGGGCGAGCGCCCCGTCTACCTGATCGGGCTGGTTGTGGTCGCGGCGTCCTCGTTCGCGACCGCCTTCGCGCAGTCCTACCAGCAACTGCTGCTGTTCCGCGGCCTGGGCGGCGTCGGCTCGACGATGTTCACCATCTCCGCGATGGCCCTGCTGGTGCGCCTGGCACCACCGTCGGCCCGCGGCCGGGTCTCCTCCGCTTACGGCTCCGCCTTCCTGATCGGCGGGATGGTCGGGCCCGTCGCCGGCGGCCTGCTCGCCGGCCTGGGCATGCGCACCCCCTTCCTGGTGTATGGCGTGGCGCTGCTGATCGCTGCCGGGGTCGTCGGCGTGGGGCTGGGTGGGGCGAAACTCCGACCGTCGTCCGACGGGCCGGCCCGACCGACGATGACCCTGGCGCAGGCGTGGTCCTCGCCGGTCTACCGGTCGGTGGTGGTCTCGGCGGCCGCGAACGGGTGGACCAACTTCGGGGTCCGGATGGCGGTGCTGCCGCTGCTGGCGATCGCGGTCTGGGACGAGCCGTGGGTGCCCGGCATCGTGCTGGCGGTCGGGGCGGTGGGCACCGCCGGCACGCTCCAGGTGTCCGGCCGCCTGGCCGATCAGATCGGCCGGCGCCCCCTGGTGATCGTCGGACTGCTCGTCATGGGTTGCTCGATGGCACTGCTCGGCCTCGCCGCCCACGGGTCCGTGCCGACCTCGCTCGGTCTGGTGCTGCTGCTCGGCCTGACCGTCGTGTCCGGGGTCGGCGCCGGCCTGGTGAACCCGGCCCAGCAGGCCGCCGTGGCCGACCTGATCGGCCCGGACCGCAACGGCGGCAAGGTCCTGTCGACCTTCCAGATGTGTCAGGACGGCGGGGCGATCGTGGGTCCGATCCTGATCGGCCTGGTCGCCGACCGGCTGGGCTACGAGGCGGCCTTCCTGGTCACCGGGGTGGTGTGCCTGCTCGGCGTGCTGCCGTGGCTACGCACCCCCGAGCCGATGGACCTGCCCTCCGGAGGTCGCTGACCCCGCGCGCCGTTCAGTCGAGCTCGTCGGCCTTCTTGAAGTCGTCCCCGAAGTCCGCGGCGCGGAACTCCGCGGCCTGCACGGTCTTGTCG
Source organism: Ornithinicoccus hortensis (assembly GCF_006716185.1). Classification (NCBI taxonomy): domain Bacteria; kingdom Bacillati; phylum Actinomycetota; class Actinomycetes; order Micrococcales; family Intrasporangiaceae; genus Ornithinicoccus; species Ornithinicoccus hortensis. The sequence continues at coordinate 3,142,560 of NZ_VFOP01000001.1, forward strand.
CCGTTGTAGACGTCGCTGTCGATCTCGTCGGTGGACTTGGCCACCAGCATCGCGACGAAGGTGTCGCCGTTGACGTTGAGGAAGGTGCGGAAGATCCCGGTGAACCAGTCGACCGCGATCAGCAGACCCACCGCCTGGAAGGGCAGCCCCAACGCGGTGGCCAGGAAGGTCGCGACGACCGGGAAGCCACCCGGCACGGTGATGGTGCCCATGTTGAGCAGGATCGCCAGGCCCATCCCCAGGATGATGTCGCCGGGTCCGAGCGCCATGTCGCCGGACTGGGCCAGGAACATGACGACGATCATGTAGTTGAGCACCGCGCCGTAGGAGCCCATGGTCAGCCCGACCGACAGGGTGAAGTTGGCGACCCGCTGGCTCACCCCGACCTTCTCCACGGTGTTCTTCAGCACGGTCGGGAAGGTGACCGCCGAGCTGGTGGTCGTCACCGCGATGACGGTCTGCTCGGCCAGGTGACCGGGCAGCCTCGTCGGGCTGAGGCCGGTGCGCACGGCCACCACGATCACGAACAGGACGAACAGGATCAGCACGCCGACCAGCGTGGTCCCGAGGTACTTCAGCGCCGTCGTCACGACCGCGAAGCCGACGTCCCCGGTGAGCGAGGCGAGCAGGGCGAACACTCCGATCGGCGCGGTGAACATGACGATCCGGATCACGATGAGCACCACGGCCTGGACCTGCTCGAGGATCTCCAGCAGCAGCCGGTTGCCGGTGGCTCCGACGTAGTGGTTCAGCGCGGCACCGAAGAGCAGCGAGAAAACGATCACGGGCACCATCGCCGCCGAGGCCATCGCATCGAAGACGTTGGTGCTGACGAACTCGACCAGGGTTGCCTGCCACCCCATCGTCTCGCCCGCTTGCTCCTCCAGCGAGGCGTCCACCTCGCCGGTGAAGGTCAGTCCGACACCCGGCTTGATCAGGATGCTCAACACCCACGCCACGACCGCCGCGACCGCCGAGAAGCCGAGCATCCAGGCGAACGTCCGCGCCACGATGCGCCCCATCCCGCTGCCGGTCATCGACCCGGTCGCCAGGATCACCGAGGCCATCACGAGAGGCACGATCGACATCTGGATCAACCGGATGAAGATGTCGCCGATGAACTTCAGGTTCGCGGCCCACTCCCCCGCGATCAGCCCGAACAGGATGCCGAGCACGGCACCGATCAGGATCTGGGTCGCCATGTGGCGCAGGATCTTCATGGGTCCTCCGGGACAGGTGATCTGATCCCTCGGAGGCTAGTCATCTTTCATGGAATGGACAAGGGATTCCATATCCTGGAGGGTTTCCAGGTTTGCCGATCGGCGGTTTCGCCCCAGGTCGATCCGCGAGTGTCAGCGGCCGGCTGACCGGCATGGTCGGCATGAGTCCCATAGTGCCCCCAGGCCGCTAATCCTGCTCGCTCAACGAGGCGGCGCGGCGCAGCAGATAGCGCTGCTCCGGGGTGCTGGCGGTCAGTTGGGCCGCCCGCCGGTAGGCCGCATGTGCTTCTTCGGCCCGACCCGTCATCTCCAGCAGGTGGGCGCGGACGGCGTGGGTGCGGTGGTGCCGCGTCATCTCGGGCACCTGCAGCAGCGGCCCGAGCACGGCCAGGCCCTGCGCGGGGCCCTGGTGCATGCCGACGGCGACCGCGAGGTTCAGGGTCACCGCGTGGCTGGTGTCCAGGTGCTGCAGCATCCGGTAGAGCACACAGATCTGGGCCCAGTCCGTCTCCTCCGCGGTCGGCGCCTCGGCGTGCACCGCGGCGATGGCGGCGCGGACCTGGAACGGCCCGGTCGGCCCAAGCGGCAGGACTTGCTCGAGGATCCGCACCCCCTCGCAGATCTGCTCCCGGTCCCACCGCGAGCGGTCCTGCTCCCCGAGCGGGATGAGGTTACCGTCCGACGTCGTGCGTGCAGCGCGCCGGGCGTCCGTGAGCAGCATCAGGGCCAGCAGGCCGGCGGCCTCGCGGTGGTCGGGCACCTGGCGGCACAGGTGTCGGGTCAGCCGGATGGCCTCGTCGGTCAGCCTCCGGTCGGTGACCCGATCACCGACGCTGGCCGCGTGCCCCTCGGTGAAGACCAGGTTGAGCACGTGCAGCACACTGCCAAGCCGGTCCGGCAGTTCTGCTTCCGGCACCTGGTCGAGCCGCGCGCCCTGCGTCCGCAGCGTCGCCTTGGCCCGGCTGATCCGCTGCGCCATCGTCGCCTCGGTGACGAAGAAGCCCGCCGCGATCTGCCGGGTCGTCAGGCCGGCGACCGCCCGCAGCGTGAGCGCCACCCGGGAGGGCACGGACACCGCCGGGTGGCAGCACAGCAGGAGCAGCCCCAGCGTGTCGTCGCCCCCGGCCGCGACCGGAATGCCGTCCTCCTCTAGCGCGCGCTGCTCCGCCGAAGGAGCCGAGACATCCACGCCCGGTACCCGCCCGGCCTCCCGCACCTCGCGCTCGGCGCGGGAACTCTCGGAGCGCCACCGGTCGATGAGCCGCCGCGAGGCGACCCGGACCAGCCAGGCCTTCGGATCGCTCGGCACGCCCTCCCGTGGCCACTGGTCGGTCGCCGCCAGGAACGCCTCCTGCGCGGCGTCCTCACAGTCCTCGAAACTCCCGAAGCGTCGCGCCAACGCGGCCAGGACGTGCGGCGCCTCCCGGCGCCACACGTCCTCGATGGCCTGCTGGGCCGGCCTCACGGCTGGCTCAGGACTCCTCACCGCCGGGCCACATCGCGGGGCGCAGCTCGATCGTCTCGCCGGGCCCGGAGAACTGCGACGCGATCTCCTCCGCGCGGGCCGGGCCCTCCACATCGATCAGGAAGAACCCGGCCAGGTGCTCCTTCGCCTCCGAGTACGGCCCGTCGGTGGCCACCGCGGTCCCGGTCTCCCAGCGGTATAACCGTGAGGACGCCGGGTCACCCAGCGCCTCACCGCCCACGAGCTCGCCCCGCTCCTGCAGCTGGCTCAACATCTGCTCGAATTCGGCGTTCATCTGCTCCCGCTGCTCGGCCGGCAGGGCCTGGTTCTCGGCGACGAAGTCGCCCGTGGGGTGCCCCCACGGCTGCGGGTTCGAGTGAATCAAGATGACGTACTTCACGACGGTCTCCTTACCTCTCCGGCGACCCCGGTGGGTCGCTCAACCCGGACGTCGGAGCCATTCCTGCGTTCTCGACATCCTGCCGCAGATCCGTCCGGTCCGAGCGCGCCAGGCTGCCCTCGGTCGTCCACCGGGCTGCGGCCCCAGCGGCCGCGCCAGCCGCACGAACTCCTGCTCCCACCACCAGAACGGCCCCATCGGCGAGGCGACCACGGACAGGTGTGCCGGGAACCGTCGCCCGGACCGGTCGGTGGCCACCAGGTCCGTCTCCTCCCACGGCGGTTCCTGTGCGGTGCCGCCCTCCGCTACCACCACCAACCGGAAGCCGGCCCGCGCGACCGCCTCGACCACGTCCCCGAATCGCAGGCCCGACGGGTCATGCTCGAGGCGTCCGACCTTCGACTTGCTCCAGCCGAGGGTCTCGGCCAGCTCTCGCTGGCTCTGGCCGTCCCGTCGCCGACCCGCGCGCGCCGCGAGGCCCACCTGCACCGCGACGGGCAGCAGCTCGCGTGACCCATCCTCCGTCGGTTCCTCCCTCGGCTCCTCCGCCGACTCCGTACCTCGTGACTCCACCCCTGCATCATCGATCGCGTGACGCCTACAGCGACCCCACCGCCACGGTCCCTGTGCACACCCCGGCTACCGCCCCGCCCTGTGGATCCACGACGCGGCTGGCTGAGGGAGGGACCGGCGAAGGGGTGTGCCGAGGGACGGGTGGCTGCCCCATGGGGTGGGGCAGCCACCCGTGTCCGCTGCCTGACTCTCGTGCGCACCAAAGCCACAATGCGCTTCTACCCCAGGAGGTAGAAGCACGTCATGGCCACCATGAACATCAAGGACCCGGCCGTCCACCGACTGGCGCACGCCCTGGCCCGCCAGCGGCAGGTGAGCGCCACACGGGCGGTGCGCGAGGCCCTTGAGGAGGCCTTGCAGCGAGACCGGGAGCAACGGTCCGGGATCGGCGACCGGCTGATGGAGATCGCGGCGCAGAGCCAGGCGGTCGAGGCAGCGATGCTGACGGACGAGGACCTCTACGACGAGGACGGCCTTCCGCGATGATCCTCGACACCTCGGCGATCGTGGCCATCCTGAACAACGAGGACGACGCCCCCGAGATCGCCGCGGCCCTTGAAGGGGCCACGGTCGTCCGCATGTCGGTAGCTACCTTGCTCGAGGCCTCCCTCGTCGCCGGGCCCGAGCGCCAGTCGCACCTGGACGAACTGCTAGATGTCGTGGGTGCCGAGATCGTGCCGGTCGATCTCGAGCAGCTCCGTGAGGCCCGTGTGGCACACCTCCGGTTCGGGCGGGGTGCCGGCAGCCCGGCGCGGCTGAACTACGGCGACTGCTTCAGCTACGCCCTCGCCAAGACCTCCGACGAACCGTCGCTATTCAAGGGAGAGGATTTCCCCCACACCGACGTCCGGTCTAGCCGCGAGATTCCCTAGCGGCCAGCTGGGCGAGACGGTCCGTCCACACGTCGTAGGCCGCCACGGTCTCGACCGCCTGGGCCGAGGTCTCGACCACGACGGGCGCACCGCGCTGGGGTTCGAACCCTGCCCCGGTCCCCAACGCCGCCAACAGGGCCGCCCCGGTGGCCGAGGCGGAGCGCAGGTCCTGGCGCAGCACGGGCAGGTCCAGCACGTCGGCGAGCAGCTGCCGGACCAGCGGCGCCCGCCCTCCCCCACCGGTCAGCACGACCGGGGCGCCGTCCCCGGCACGGTCGGCCTCGGGCAGCAGCTCGACGGCACGCCGGAGGTTGAAGACCATCCCCTCGACCGCCGCCCTGGCCAGGTCGCCCCGGGTGGCCGTGTCGGTCGCCCCGACCCACCCGGCCCCCACGGACGGGGGCACCGTGTCGCCCCGCTCCCCCTGCAGGAACGGCAGGAAGGACACACCACCGGCGCCGGCGGGCGCCTGCTCCGCGAGCGCGAAGAGGTCCGCCCAGGACAGGGCCAGCACCCGGCATACCCAGTCCAGGGCGGTCCCGGCGTTCTGCACGGCGGCCATCCGGTACCACCCGCCCCGCGCGTCGGCATACGTGTGCGTGACCGCGTGCGGGACCGGGCCGGGAGGGCCCGTCGGCAGGAGCACCTGACCGCCGGACCCCAGGTTGATCTGCAGGCCCACGCGGTCGCCCAGCGCGAGCCGCGCGGCCGGGGCGTCGGCCGCGCCGGCGACCACCGGGACGTCCCCGGTGCCCCCGACCGTCTCGCGTAACCAGTCGGTGGTCCCGACCACGGCGTCCGAGGGCACCACCGCGGGCAGCAACCGGGCGGGGATACCCAGCTGCTCCTCGACCTCGTCGACCCAGCGGTCCCCAGGGACGTCCCAGAGCAGGGTCGCCGAGGCATCGCTGCGGTCGGTGACCACCGAGGGCACCAGCAGGCTCCGGAAGGCGTCCTTGGGCAGCAGCGCCACCTCGGCTGTGGCCAGCAGTTCGGGCTGGTGCTCGTCGGTCCAGGCCAGCAACGGACCGGTCATCCCGGGGACGACCGGGTTCGCCAGTCGCGCTTGGACCGACCCGGGCAGCCGGTGCCACCGCTCCAGCACCTCGGCGGCGCGGGAGTCCGACCACAGCGCGGCCGGGGCCAGCGCGGTCCCGTGCCGGTCGGCCAGCACCAGCCCGTGCATCTGACCGTCCACCCCGATCCCGGCCACCGGGATCCGGCGCAGCGTCGGCGCCAGCTGCTGGGAGACCGACTCCAGGGCGTCCCGCCAGCGCTGCACGGGGGTCTGCGCCCAGCCAGGGGCCGGGTGCTCGACGGGATAGTCCGCCTCGGCGACCGCCTGGAGCTCGCCCTCGGGCGACCACAGCGCGGCCTTGAGGCCGCTGGTGCCCAGGTCGAGGCCGAGGTAGCTGCCGGTCATCTCAGGAGGATGCCTGCCAGAGCGGGGTCCTCGTCTCGTCCAGCAGGTGCAGGGGGGCGAGCCTGCTGGCAGCGATCCGCGCAAGGGTGCGCAGGTCATCGCCGGTGGACGCGGCGGCAACGGCCCTGCCCAGGGAGCCATCACTCGGCAGCGCACGCCGGGCGCGGTCGACCTGCTGCACGGCGGCCACCAACTCGGACCATGCTGCATCCGAGACCTGGTCGACCGTCACGAACCCCCAGGGGTGCACGGTCCGTGGGCGTGCCGGACCCGCGACCTCGGGCAACGCAACCAGGAGGCTTCGACGGTCCTTCAAGCGCTGCTCGTTGCCCTCGCCAAGCAGCGGAGGCGGAACGGACATCGAGGCGGGCGCTTCGTTCAGCGCCAGTTGCCGCGTGTGCGCACTGTAGAGCGACAGCCCGGCGCCGTTTCGTTCGTGGAGCTGGGTGCGATAGCGGGTCAGGGCCCGGCTGGCGCTGCGCAGCTCGTCGCCCGCCACCGAGAGACCCTCGCTGTCGGTGTTGACCCGGTGGTCGATTGCGGCCCTAATCTGCGCGCGGACCGCAGCGGGCTTGCTGCCTTTGTCGTGCAGGTCGAGGCTGAAGGGATCGAGGCCGATGTCGTCGAGCCGTGACTTGACCACGTCGAGCGCGGCACGCTTCTCAGCGACGAAGAGCACGCGCTTGCCCTCGGCCAGGCTGCGTGCCAGTAGGTTGGTGATCGTCTGGGACTTGCCCGTTCCCGGCGGTCCCTCGATGACGAACGTCTGGCCGCCAATCGCTGCATCGATCGCGCGCAGTTGGGAGCTGTCGGCGGGGATCGGGCACCGCGCCGCCAACTCATCCAGCTCCGGCGCAGCGGCATCGCCCGTCGGAGCTGCAGGGTCGGCGAACTCCTGCGTGGGTGTGTGCGCGAGGTGGGCCGCCAAGGGGTTGCGGAGCAGCGTCTCCCAGTGCTCGTCGAGGTCTTTCCAGAGACGGAACTTGGCAAACTGCAGGAGCGCGACGTGGGCGGTGTCCTCGACGTGGAAGGGCAGACCCTTGACTGCGAGTGTGCGGCGGACGGCGCCGAGAGCCGCGTCGAGGTCGATCCCGGAGAGGTCCTCCTTGGGCTCGGCGAGCTCGGGGATCTGGATGCCGTGCGTCGCCTTGAGCTTCTCCAGCAGGCAATAGTTGGGGGTGCTGCCTCCGGCCTCGTCCAGTCGCAGGCGATAGCTCGTGCGGTCGCCCCTACCGGTGGCGACGAGCTTGACGGGCACGAGAACGAGGGGCGAGCGGAGGTCCTTGCCGTCAAGGTGCCACACGAGGGTGCCGAGTGCGAGATAGAGGTTGTTGGCCCCGGTCTCCTCCTCGGTGGTGCGTGCCTTGTAGGCCAGTCCACGCAGCCGGGTGGCGTAGGCCGACGTCGTCACGTCCGTATAGACCGCGGCCTTCGCGGCGAACTCGTCGAGGAGGTGTTCCACCGGTAGGTCCCGTGCGGAGCGTGCGCCGCGCGCAGCAAGCACGGCATCGATGTCGTCCGAGGGCCGGAGGCGGACTGGACGCTCATCGTGGATCACGTCCTCGAGAGCTCCGAGTTGTCCCTCTGGCACGACGAGCTCGACGGCGTAGCGGTGCGTGAAGTTGATGAGGCGGTTGCGAAGGCTCAGATCCAGGAGCGCGTTCTTCCACTGTTGCACCCTTGGCGGCACAGGAGTGGCCTGGCCCGTGCCGCCCGCATCGGCCTGCGGCCGTGTGCGACCCACGAGCTGCGGGGCGGGCGCGCTGTGGCGAGCCGCGACATACTCGGTGATGTGGACCTCGCCGCTCGCCGTCCGGCGCCGCGAGGGGAGGGGGACGATGCCGCTCTGCCTGGCGACGCGCACGTCGATGACGGAGAGCACCTCGTCGGTGCGTCTGGCGCGTGCGCGGGCGGAGCGCATGGCATCGTGGGCGGTCGCCGTGCCCCCATCGGTGACCATTGTCGTCTCCAGGACACTCATCATCCCCAGATCGAGCAGGTTGACCATGGGTGACGCGTCAGACGTCGCGATCGCGTCAAGTTTGGCGAGCTCCTCGCGCCACCAGCCGACCAGAGCGTGCCCCTGCACCACCCAGAGGAGCGGATGGATGCCCGCCTGCTCCAGCGCGGCGGCGAATGTCACGGTGGTGTCCAGACACGTGCCGACCCGGCCGTCGAGCACCTCGTCGGGCGTGCGGACTTCTGCCCGTCATCGGACCAGCTGGCGGGAGGGTTGGCGTAGCGGATCTGGCGGGCGCGCATCGCGTCGAAGATCGCGGCCGCGATCAGGTCAACCCGTTCCTCACCCGCCTGGTATCCCTCGATCGAAGGGCTTCCCGTGCGCTCCTTGAGCAGCGCGGATGCCTCGGTGAGCACGGTCTCGACCACCGGGCTGTTGGGCATGACGTGGGCGGCGAGCAACTCCATCGCCAGGCCTGCCGGCCGACTAAGCCATTGGCGCCCAGCAAGGATCATGACTGGACGGGTCTCGACAGCGACCGTGCGACCATCACAGATCAGAGCCACCGACAACTCGCCCGCGCGGCGCTCCTCCAGGTCGAGGATCGCCGTGCTGTCCATCGTGAGGCCGAGCTGCTTGAGATGCACCGTCGCGCCGTGCGGCAGGTCGACAATCTCCGCCGCCTCCCTGCTGACGACGCCCTCGTCGTCGCGGACCGTGAGCACTACCTCTGCTCCGGTCAGCCCAGGGCCGGGGTTCATGAGTTCAACGTTGCGCACCGGCTGCACTCTGTTGTGCACCATGGCGAGGCTGATGACCGGCGAGGCATCGAAGGTGACGCGCACCTGTGACGTGTCGGTGGTTGACGCGTTGACCTGCGGCTCTATGGGCATTCGTGACCTCTACGTGACGAATCGTTGACGATACGGAAGAAACCTACATATAACCTCCGACAACCGCCCCGGGTACGTGGGTGAGTGGACTGCGACGGGCTCGCCCACACGGCAGCCCCGATCTATGCAAAGTGCTGGGCGAGCAAAGCCTGCGAGCTCGGACTCCAGAGAAACCGAATGCCCATGGACCGAAGGGCAAACTGCCCAGGCTCACGTGTACGAGCGACGTGGAACGCGTTGTGAAGGAACTCCTGGGGTGGGGCTGGCCAGTCCATCAGACACCAGCTTCAAGACTGACGAAGTCAACCTCTCCACCGTGCTCGACGGCAAGGTCAAAGCCATCGCCCTGTCGCGCCCTAATCACTCGCCCTCGCCGCGAGAGACTTTCCTCGAGATCGGCGAGCCTAGTCCGGAGGCGTGCGGCGGACTCCCGGTCAGAGGTCCCGCGCACCGCCACGACAAGAGCAGCACGCTCACTGACAACCGTCGGCTCTGCTGCCACCTCTTCGTGCCACGCCGATGCGGCCTCGCTCCCGACCTGAAGCTCCAGCCCCGCTCCCACTGCAACCTCCACAGTGGAGCCGTCAGGGTTGTGACGCCACGTCTGCGGGTAGCCCTCCTCGGTGGTGGTCACAAGGAGATAGTCAGTGGCTGACGTCGGGTCGATAAGCACAATCCCGTCCCGCAGAGTGTGCTGCAGTTCCTCGAGGACGGCCGAGGTCAGGGCTGTGAGCAGGGGGTGTCCGGGAGCCAGGTACTGACTCGTGCCCGCCTCGTCGGCGTCCAGTCCAGTGCGAGTCAGGTGGAGGCGGCCATAGCGGCGATCGACGCCGGGCATGTCTGCGAGACGAGCCGGCACATAGGGCACTGTCCAGGTGCTTTGGCCAACTTCATGGACTTCGGCTCCGTAGCGCCGGAGGGCATGCTGCGCGAACTCAGGCACCATCCGAGCCTGGGGGTCAAATGCCTCGGCCCACACCAGCTCGCGCTGGATCGCTTCAAGATCCGTCTGGGTGAACTCAGTCGTGCTCGCAGCCCGGCTCGCCACCTCCTCCGCGAGGCCTCGGTCGAGCCGCTCCTCGATCAGCGACATTCCCTCTCGCTGATCCTGCCCACGAACCGCGGCCGCGAGAATCCGGCTCAGCTCGGCCCCGGTCAGGACCTCGCCGAGCACGTCAAACACCCGATCGCCAAGGGCTTCTCGCTGCACCTGGAGCTTGCCCAGGATCGTCTCAAACACCGCGCCTTCTCTGGTGTCGGAGGCCACGAGATTCCACAGATGACAGGTCCGGTCCTGTCCGATCCGGTGGATGCGGCCGAACCTCTGCTCGAGTCGGTTCGGGTTCCAGGGGATGTCGTAGTTGACCATCAGGTTGGCAACCTGCAGGTTCACGCCCTCGCCAGCAGCGTCCGTGGCCAACAAGATGGAACACGCCGGGTCCCGGGTGAACTCATGCTGAGCGTGCCGGCGCTCGTGTCGCGCTGTCTGCCCGTGGATCACGGCCACGTGCTCTCCCGGCCTCAGGATCTCGCCCAGCCGATCCTCCAGGTAGTGCAGAGTGTCCCGGTGCTCGGTGAAGACGATGATCTTGCGGCGGAAGCCGCTGGCATCGGTCATGTCAGCACTGGTCAGCAGCTCCCTCAATGCCTCCCATTTGCGGTCGATGCCCTCGGCACGGACTCTGCGAGCACGCTCGACCAGTCGCTGGAGGACAAGAATCTCTGTCTGCAACTCGGCAGGTGTGCGTGCGGACGACACGTCTGACTGAAGGTCGTCATCGACTTCCTCATCGTCCTCGAACAGATCCTGCCCGGCATCCCCTCCCACGCGGATCGACGCCTCCAGGAGCCTGCCGAGATCCTGCTCGGCTTCGCGGGCACGTTCGAGCTGTCCGTGGAGCAGGTCCAGCCGTCGCTCCAGAGACCGCAGGATGGCCTCAGGTGAGGAAGCCAGCCGCCGCTGCAGCACCAACATGGCGAAGCCCACGTGTCGCCGGACAGATTCGTCCATGACCTTGTTCATCTCATCAGCGACATACTCCGTGACTGCCTCGTAGAGGCCCTGCTCGGGTCCTGCCATGGAGTAGGTCAACGTCGACGCGACCCGAGGCGGGAAGAGTCGGCTGCCATCTGCATGCACCAGTTGCTCCTTGACAAGCCGGCGCACAGGCGCCCGGTCAAGGAGAGGCATGCCTCGCTCGATCTCGACACCAAGCAACCGCATGAAGTGCGCGAAGTCTGCAGGCTTTCCGTTGTGCGGTGTGGCGGTCAGGAGGAGCAGGTGCTCTGTCCGGTCAGCAAGGTCCATGCCGAGTTCATAGCGCTTGCTCCGGATCGTCCGGTTTCCCCAGTCGCGCGCGCTCATCTTGTGCGCCTCGTCCACGACGACCAGATCGAAGCCGCTATCGAGGACCGCATTCTTCATCTCGGGGTTGCGGCTCACCTGGTCCAGCCGTGCCACAACCAATGGGCCAGCAGGGGCGACGGTGACATGGACCGGATCCGTCCTGTCAAGGTGCTCGATCCCGAGTTCGGTGAAGGACAGGCCAAAGCGGGTCCACATCTCCTCGACCCACTGCTCCACCAGGCTCCCTGGGGCCACGATGAGAACTCTCGACACGCGATGCGCGGAGAGCAACTCCTTGAGATACAACCCGGTCATGATGGTCTTTCCCGCGCCGGGATCATCAGCAAGCAGGAACCGCAGCCTGTCCTGAGGCAGCATCTCGCGATAGACGGCCTGAACCTGATGCGGCAGTGGGGTGACGTTGGAGGAGCTCACGGCCAGGAGCCGACCCTGGTGCGGTGCCGCGACGATGCCTAGCGCTTGCAGCCCGAGCCGGACGTCGGGCCACGCAGCGTGCCACGTCGGTCGACGCCGTGCCGGGCGGACCTGGCTGAGCTGTTCGCGGGACAGGAAAGCGCTGCCCCTCGCGCCCGATGCACGCTCGAAGGACACGAGTGCCGTCTCACCGGTCTGACGCACGGTCAGCACCTTCACGGATTCCCCGGCCACGACACCATCCACGAAAGCACCGGGGGCGAGTCCCAGCAGGTCAGCCACGTCGCCTCCTGTATGTTCGCACCACGCGATGACCCTATCCGGACAGGGGCAATACCATGGCCACCAAACTGCTCGTCGTCTCGGGACTGCACCTCGACAAGGCCTGGACCAGCGAACAGGTGGCAGTAGGTCATCAACTGCGTGCAGCGAGTTCCCAATTGCTCCTGGAGTTGGTGCAACGGGCACTCGATCTTGAGGTCGACGCCCTCGTGGTGCTGGGTGGCCTGTGGGATCCGGCGACAGTGCGGGGCTCCACGGTCGATGACGTTCGCACCGTCCTCGACGCGGTGCCCTTCCCGGTGGTGCTCCTTCCCGATCGTGCAGAGGCAGAGTCCGGCTTCCGACCCGAGTCGCTCGTCGAATGGCCAGCGACCGTCCATCTGGTGGAGAGCCACGCGCGGACCACGGTCGTCATTGGGGACAACCACCTCACCGCCGTGGGACCGCTGGCACCGCCTGAGCAGATCACACACGGCGTGGATGCGCTCCTCACCACCCAGTCGGGCCGCGAGTTCGGAGACATCCCTGTGGTGTGCCCTGCAAGCAGCCGCGACGCACAGTTCCACGGCACCGTCCCGGTCCCGGTGCTTATCGAAGGGTCCGGCACCGGACACCCACAAGGCATCGTGGTCATGCTGTCGCAGGGTCAGGCTCCCCAGGTCGAGGAGGTCACCTTCTCCGTGGACCTCGGGACAGAACGGACGCTCGATGTCAGCGAGCACGAGGACAGCAGCACCCTGATCTCTGCCCTCAATGACACCCTGTCTGCCTGTGCGGGATCGGATCGCCTGCGCGTCAGTGGTCGAGTCAACCCCCGCGTGCTGGTGCCGCCGGCCTTGAAGTGGACGCAGTCTCGGCCAGACGTGACGGTCGTGTGGGAGGACCTGGACTTCGTCTTTCCACCCACTCCTCCGGACCACACCGTGCAAGCAGAACTCATCCGGCGCCTTGCAGGCCCCGGCCCTGACGCGGCCAGACGTCACCAGGCCCTGGCACTCGGTCTGGATTCGCTCGAGTCCCAGGACGTGACAGCATGAGGTTCGACAGCATCCGCAGCGATGCGTTCGGTCCCTTCAAAGGAGACGAACTCGAGCTCGGGCCCCGGTTCACCATCGTTCACGGCCTCAACGAGAGCGGAAAGTCAACCTGGGCCGCGGCCCTCTATGCCAGCCTTGCCGGGCGGCGGCGCTCCCGGGGTCGTGGGTCGAGGGACGAGGCACTGTTCCGCGCCCGCCACAAGCCCTGGAGCGGGACACGCTGGCAGGTGACGGCGCGGATCACGACCGAGGACGGCACACGCCTTGCTGTCCAGCAGGACCTGCAGCAGGGGACCACGCGCATCATCGACCTCGACAGTTCGCACCGCCTCACGGCGAGCGAACTCGAGTCTCGCTTCGGCATCCCGCGCTCAGACGCGGAAGACATCGATGTCGGCCAACTCTTCGGACTGACCCGGGGGACCTTGCGCGCCACGACCTTCGTCCCTCAGGCCGAGGTTCTGCGCGTTATCGACCAGGCCGACGAACTGCAGCAGTTCCTGCAGCGCGCGGCCTCCAACCAGACTATCGACGTCACCGCGTCTGAGGTGCTCGGCGAGCTGCGGCAGGCCTACTCGACCCGCGTGGGCAGCGCCAGCGTGGGAATGCGCCCTCTTCGAGCAACGAGCCAGGCACTGTCTGAGGCGGACGAACGTGCGTATGCGTTGCGTGCCGCACGCGATGAGTTGCGCAAGGCTGCCGCCGAGGTCCGAATACAGGCGGACGAGGAGCGACGGGCCAGGGCAGCGCTTGCCGACCTCGAGGCCATGGAGAACCACGCAGAGTTTGCCAGCCTGCAGGACCGGGTGAACCGCATCCGCGACTTCGATGCCCAGCTGTGGGAACTGCGTGATGCGCCCGAGCCTGCCGATGAGGAGGTGCGCGACCGTGCGCACACCGTGCGCACGGCATACCTCTCTCTGGGAGAGCCGCCCGCAGCCCCGCAGGGGCCAGGCGTGGCCGAACTCGAGCAGCAGCTGGCCGAGTTGCCCCAACCCCCGAGCGGAGACACAAGCCCCGAGCCACACGTGCGAGCCCTCTGGGAGGAGCTCCAGCAGTCGCTATCGGCGCTCTCCTCCGTCGCAGAGCCCAGCCCTCTCGTCGACGAGGATCACCTGCCGGATCTGGCCAGTGACGAGTTGCGCGAGCTGGCCGAGCGCCTCCGGGCGCAGCCTCCGGAGTGGAGCGCCGCACTTGATGAGCAGGAAGCTCAGCTCCGCAGGGACTTCGAGAACCAACAACGCCAGCACCAGGCGGCCATCGCTGACTGGGATCAGGCCGCCGCCGTCCGGGATGCCGCGACCGCGCAGTATGCCGAGGCGCGGGCAACCTATGACGCGCAGCTTGCGAGTTACGAGACCGAGGCCCAGAAGCACCATGAGGCAGCTGCGGAGTGGGACAGAGTCCAGCAGGCGTTTTCCGAGAGTCGTGCCCGACGAAGCTCGGGCACCTGGCAGTTTGCGCTCGGCGCGCTGCTCGTCGTGGGAGGGGTGGTGGCACTGCTGCTGGAACCCGTCGTGGGCGCCGCTCTGCTCGTCACCGGACTGGCGCTTGTCGCCTGGGGCGCGATCAGTCGCCGTTCCCAGGGTTCACCGCCCGGTGTCGCCGCGACTGCCTCTGAACGGCCCAAGGCCCCCACCCCGCCGACACTCCCCCGCCCGCCCGAGATCGTTGAGCCGGGCCCACGTCCCAGCGAGCCGGCGCTGTCCCCCGTGGTGGACGACATCCGGAATCGGCGACAGCGCTGGAGCGCCCAGAGGGCGGAGTGGAGCTCGCAGCGAGAGAACCTCCTAGAGGACATGCGTTCCCGACAGTTGCCACCAGATCCCGATGAGTTGCAGGGCCTGGCTCGCCGGATCGACGAGCGAGAGGGGACGCGACGTGCGGCCGCCGAGCGCCAGGCAACGGCAGACGCCCTGCGCGCAAAGATCGACGAGAAGTCGCGTCTCCTCCTCGCGACCCTAGGCGAGCGGGGCGAGGATGTGCAGCAGTCCTCGGGCCCTGAGGCTGCCGACCTCGCCTACCGGGCCTACGAGTCCGCGTGCGAGGAACGAGCCGGCGTCGCCCAGGCTGCGGCCAGGCGCGACGACCTCCAGCGGTCGCTCAGCTCGCGGCGCTCGGAGGATGCGACGTATGCCGGGGAGATCGCCCGACGCGAGGGCGTCCGTCACGCCTTGCTGACGCTGGTGCGTGAACTGGGCAGTGAGGCGACTGACCCGGACCAGGCAGCTCAGTGGACTGAGCACTGGCTGGACGCCCAGCGTGAGGCGGAAGCATCGCGTGAGCGACGCGGCCGTCTGGCACTGTTGCGAGCGCAACTGCTCGATGGGGATGACGTGGACCGGCTCACCGCCCGGTTGGAGGAGCTTGGCTCCTCCCTGGGCGAACCCCCGGAGCAGGACTTCCCGCCAGACATCGGGCTCGCCCTGGCCGAAGCTGGGCAGCTGGTTGAGGCGGCTTCGACGCGTCGGGCGAGCAGTGAAGGTCACCTCAACACCCTTCGCGCCAACGAGGGTGACCTCGCCGCTGCTCTGGACGAGGCCGCCCAACGGCGCCGCGACGCCGAAGCCGTGGAGGAGCTCCGCGACACTCTCAGCCTCGCGATCGAGCAACTAGAGGGTGCGCAGAGCGAGGCGCACCGCAGTCTGGCTCCGGCGCTCGAGTCGGCGATGCGATCTCGCATCCCGAATGTCACCGCCGGGCGCTACGTGGACGTGCGTGTGAAGCCTGAGGACCTTGCCGTCGAGTTGCTCGAGCGCAACGGCTCGTGGCGACAGGCCTCCTATTTGTCTCAGGGGACGACCGAGCAGACCTATCTCCTCCTTCGCCTGGCGCTCGTGGAGCACCTCGACACTCAAGAGACCATGCCCCTCGTGCTCGACGATGTCACGGTCCAGTGCGACGCCGACCGGACCGTTGCGCTCCTGGAGTTGCTGGCCATCGTGGCCCGCGATCGCCAGGTCGTGCTCTTCTCGCAGGAAGCCGGGGTCCATGCCTGGGCCAGTCAGCGCCTCAGCGAGTCCGATGGCGACCGGCTCGTCTCGCTGCCCCAGGCTCACTGAGTCCCTGCCCAAGGAGCTCACTGGCGGTACGGTTCTGACCACACGGACCAACCGCCCCGCAAGGAGCATCCCCGTGGCCACGAGCAGTGACGCCGACGCCCTTGAGAAGGGCATCAAGGAGAAGCTGCCCCAGCCCTGGTCACGTTGGCCTGGAGGCTACCCGGGTGAGATTGAAATCGCCCTTCTGGACGCTGTGCGCTCCATCCGCGCCAGGTACCGAACACGAGACACGGGTGTCCGAGGGGCAACAGCACGCTACCGTGAGAGCGTCGGTGGCGGGCCGCTCGATGACCTCACCCGGCTGGCAGCCCACGACCCCGAGCATCTGGCAACGATCATCGGACGACAGGAGACATCCGGTCGCACCAAGGCAGAAGCGATCGTCGAGGCTGCATCTAACCTGTCAGCGGCGGGGGTCCGAGGTGCCGATGACCTCCAGCCTGAGAGCCACAAAGGCGCGTATACGCGTGTCCGCGGGCTGGGCAAGGTGACCTGGGAGTACTTCACGATGCTGCTTGGCAAGCCTGGCGTGAAGGCCGACACCTGGGTGACCAGGTGGGTCGCGGAGCAGATTGGCCGGCCTGTCTCGTCCGACGAGGCCGGAGCCCTCGTTCGCGAGGTAGCCGGTCGCATGGCCGACGCACCCGATGCGTCTGGCCCGCTCCTGACCAGGCTAGATCACCAGATCTGGCTCACCGCTCGTGGCCGTCAGCGCGACTGAGAGTCCGTATGGCGTGGCTGACGCGTGCGTGTCCTACGGCGCCACCGCCTGCACGGACAACGTTCTGCGCTTCGGCGGGTCCTTCCCGTGGGAGACGAGCGACCTGGACTTCACCTCGATGGGGTCGGCCGACTCCTGGCAGGTCAGCCCGGCGCTGACCACCGTCCAGCAGGCCACCGCGGAGATCGGTGACCCTGGCAAGGTCGTGCTCAACGTCTACTTCCGCCAGCCGTTCGTGCTGGATGAGGAGAGCGGGCTGCGCGATTCCGGTGCGATCGTTGCCGACTTCGGCACCAGTGACACCGCCCTGCTGGACGTCCTGTCCGGTGAGGTGTCCCCGCAGGGTCGTATGCCGTTCGCCCTCGCCGGGACGCGTGAGGCCATCGAGCAGCAGGCCAGTGACCTGCCCGGCTATGACGAGACCGACGACGGTGCGCTCTTCCCGTTCGGCTTCGGCCTGACCTATGACCAGGACGAGACCGCCCAGGTGCAGCGGATCTACGGGCGGAGCGGTATGCCACGGCAGCTGAGATCGCGGCGGAGTTCCCTGACGGTGTGGACACCGTCTATGTCGCTAACGGCACCGAGGCCGCTGAGGGTGCTGACGCCCTGGCCGCGGGTGCTGCTGGCGCCAAGGGCGCGTTGGAGTTCATCCCCGATGTCACCCCTGAGGGTGACCCGGCACCGATCCTGTTGGTCAAGGCCGACGCGATCCCCTCGACCACGGCGGCCGCCCTCGCGGCGCTGGCACCGTCCGAGATCATCGTGATCGGTGGCACCAACTCGGTCTCGACCGGGGTCGAGGACACCCTGGGTGAGTCCGCGGACGTGCGTCGCATCGCCGGCGCGAACCGGTATGAGACCGCGGCCCTGATCGCCGCCGAGTACGGCGAGGTCGACACGATCTACGTGGCGACCGGGCAGGGTGACATCAGCGGGGGCCTGGCCCTGGCTGACGCCCTGACCGCGGCCTCCGTGGCCGGGTCGCAGACCTCCCCGGTCGTGCTGACCAAGACCGACACCCTGCCCTCGGCGACGGCAGCGGTGATCACCGAGCTGGCCCCGGCCAACATCGTTCTGGTCGGTGGCACCGGCGCGGTCAGCGACGCCGTCCTGGCGCAGCTGAACGCGTTGGCCCCGACCGTCCGGGTCGCCGGCACCGACCGGTATGAGACGGCCGTCGCGCTGACGGCCGACTACGCAACAGATGGTGACATCCTCTACATCGCCTCGGGGACCAGCTTCCCCGACGCGCTGGCCGGGTCCTCCCCTGACCGGTTCCCAGGACGCGCCGCTGCTGCTGTCCAAGGCAGACCACCTCCCGTCCGCGACCGCGGCCGAGATCCTGCGTCTGTCCCCCCAGGGCATCACCATCTTCGGAGGCACCAGCGCTGTCGATGCCGACGTCGAGGCCGCCCTGCAAGAACTGCTGGACATCACCTCCACCGACTAACCCGGTGAGGTAGGCCCGGCCGGGCACCACCCGGCCGGGCACCACAGCACCACAACACCAGGCGGCCCCACCGACACACCGTCGGTGGGGGCCGCCTGGTGTGCGCATCTCCTCCACTCCGTCCCGCAGTGGCGCCGGGCAAGTCAAAGCACGAGTCAGACAAGAAGACGAGGTCGGGCGCGAAGACCTCCGGCATCAGCAGTGCCAACTGGCTAATGCGTCGACTGGTTCAGCCCGAGGCGGTCTCCGACAGACCGAACAGCCGCTCGCGTTCCGCCGCCACCACTAGTCGCGCTAGTTCGGCATCCGTGACGTCGACGGCATCTGGCGCATGCTTGGCAATCACACTTTCTCTGGCGAACTTTTCGAAGAGCTGCTTCTTCTCAACGAGGATGTCGCGGATGCGTTCGTCGACACTATTTTCAGTTAGCAGTCGATGCACTTGGACATTGCGAGTTTGTCCCATTCGATGCGCTCGAGCAATAGCCTGCGCCTCCATCGTCGGCTTGAGCTGCGGCTCGCAAATGACCACGACTGACGCAGACTGGATATTCAAGCCCACTCCGCCTGCGGTGACCTGAGCGACCAAAACAGCCCCGTGGCCTGCGGCCGAGAACCGGTCGATCAGCATCTGGCGTTCCTTCGCCGGCACTGACCCGGTTAGCGGCCCGAACACTTGGCCAGGCAAGAGTACAGCAACTTGACTGACAACTTCGCGGAAGTACGAGAATACGATCGGCCACGTCCACCGCCATCGCGGCATGTCGCCGGCGTCGACTCAGTCGCTTCACCAGCGGGATCTCTCGGGTCTCGATGAGCCGGAGGCTCTCGGCGACGGCATCGTATGCCATGGGCTCAACCTACCCAGCGACGTGCGGTTATCGTGCTCCAGGGGCGCGCGACGGGACGGTCCGCTCGGTCTCCGAAGTCTCCGGGACGGTCGGCGTGGACTCCGTGTCGGCGCCGAGCGTACGAGTTGTTGCCGTCAGGAGCCAGATTTCCGGCAACAGCGCGTCCACTCGGCGCAGTGCCGAGCCGCGGGGCGGCAAGCCGCTGCTCAGCCCTCGCCTCCACCACCGGAGAGCCGGCCGATGGCCCGGGTGACCAACTCCCAGAACCGGGCGTGGTCCAGTTTGGTCGCCACCCTGTGCCGGCAGTCGCCCGGCGCCGGCCGCCGGAAGTCGGCCACGGTCATCCCGGTCGTGTGTTCGCCGCGCAGTTCGACCGCCAGCGGCGCGGGCCGGGTGGCGACGACGTCCGGATCGATCAGGTAGGCCACGGCGCAGGCGTCGTGCACCGGTGGATCGGGGAAGCCCTGGTGCTCGCGGTAGGTCTGGCGGAAGAAGGCCATCAGCCCAACGAAGAACCGGCTCAGGTCGGTGTCCAGTGCCGCGATGCGGTCCTCGACCTCGGCCGTCGCGAGTGCCTGGTGGGTCAGGTCGAGCCCCACCATGGTCAGCGGCCACGCCTCGTCCACGACGATGGCCGCGGCCTCCGGGTCGACCCAGATGTTGAACTCTGCGACAGCGGTCCAGTTGCCCTCGTGGTAGCCGCCGCCCATGATGACGACCTCCCGGACGCGCTCGACGATCCGCGGCTCGAGCCGGGCGGCGAGCGCCAGGTTGGTCAGCGGCCCGGTCGCCACCAGGGTGACGGTCCCGGGCTCGGCAGCCAGCACCGTGTCGATGATGAACTGGACCCCGTGTCCCGGCGCAACGGGGACCGTGGGCTCGGGCAGGTCGACACCGTCCAGGCCGGACTCGCCGTGGATGTCCTCCGCCACCTCGACGGCACGCAGCAACGGACGGCTCGCACCTGCGTGGACCGGCACGTCCTCCCGACCACACATGACCAGCACGCTCTGGGCATTGCGGGTGACCTTGTCCACGGTCTGGTTGCCGCCCACGGTGGTGATCCCGAGCAGCTCGATCGCGGGGTCGCCGAGGGCGAGGATGATGGCGACGGCGTCGTCGTGCCCCGGGTCGCAGTCCAGCACGATCCGGCGTGGTCCCTCGACGGCTCCGGTCACCCTGATCCCGTTTCCATGCCAGCAACTCTCTCAGCTGCCGGCGTGTAGTGTCATGAGGCGGTAGGGCACGCGAGGAGGGGACATGTGGTCATCGATGCCACGGTGCGCCGTCGTGGTCGGCTGCTTCGGCCTGCTCACCGTCGCCGCATGCTCCGCTGAGGCGACCAGGTCGGCTGACGACACCCCAGGTGCGTCAGTCACCCGTTCCGAGGCGCCGATCGCCTCCACGCAGGATGACGCCGCCCGCACGACGAGCCGCACCGAACCCCCGGCGAGCCTCCCCACCGGGTCGCCCGGCGATCAGCAGCAAGCCGCGGAACAGGCCGCGATGACCTACCTCCAGCGACTGGACGACTTCCGGCGAGGACACACCGACCTCGATGCCGTGCGGGGGCTCACGACCTCCTTCGGCATGGAGCGATCGCTGCTGGAGGACACGTACGCCGACTCGTCGCACGAGGTCGTGGCGAGACCACTCACGAGTTGTTGTCGTCCGAACAGGTCGACAACGAAGAGTTCGCGGTGCTCATCTGCACCGACGTCTCCGAGGTCGACGTGCTGGACGAGAGCGGCAAGTCAGTAGTGCGCCCCGACCGGATGCCACGCCTGGAGGAGACCGTCACCGTTGTGTGGCACAGGGGCGGGTGGCTGGTCCACGAGACGAGCACACTCGGCGACCACGCCTGCTGACCGCCAGGTCCCACCATCCACGCGGGACCTTGCCGGCATACGGCGGAGCGGAAGGTGCGCCGGTAACGCGAGGCACCCGTTGCGCTGGTGCTGAGGCAGGATCACATGTCCTCGACCTTCGGCATGATCTCGTTCTTCAGCTGCTTGAGGTCGTCCATCGTCTTGGAGACGGGCACGTCGGCGAACGGCGGCCAGAGCATCGGCAGCGTCATCCCGGCCTCCTTGTAGCGCTTGAGCTGGTCGGTGATCTGACCGGCGCTGCCCACCAGCAGGTTGCTGAGCTTGCCCTGGTCGGACTGGTCGACGTCCTCGTCGGTGATGACGAACCAGATCATGCTGGACATCTCCAGGTCGTCGACCGTGCGGTCGGTGTCGAGCTTGTCCAGCTCCTCGGCGATGGCCGTGCGCCAGGTTCCCATCGCCTCGGGCGAGTCCTGGATGCCGATCCACCCGGACAGGTTGTACTTCGCGACCCGCTTGGCCGAGCGCGCCGGGTCCTTGAGCCCACTGAAGAAGATCGGCGGGTAGGGCTTCTGGACCGGCTTGGCGCCGAAGCCGCAGGGGTCGAAGTCGGCGAACTCACCGTGGTACTCGAAGACGTCGTTGGTCCAGATGCCCTGCATGATCTCCAGGGTCTCGCGCACGTGTGCGTGACGTCGGGGGAACAGGTGGGTGGCGCTGGCGGCCGCAAACTCCTCCGGCATCCAGCCGGATCCGACACCGACGTTGAGCCGTCCACCGGAGAGCTGGTCGATCGTGGCCAGCTCCGTGGCCAGGACCCCAGGTGCCCGGTAGGGGGTGTCGGTGATGCTCATACCGATCCGCAACTTCGAGGTCTTGGCGGCGAGCCAGGGCAGGAGCGGGAAGCCCTGCAGCCACTCGCCGCGCGCGGACACCGGCAGCTGCGTGGGGAAGCCCTCCATCATGCCGAAGGCATACTGCAGCTCACCCCTGTCGGACGCCTCGGGCACGACGATGCGGTCGAGGGTCCAGACCGAGTCGAAGTCGAGCTCCTCAGCGAGGGCGGTCAACTCCTCGAGCTCCTGGACGGTGACCTTGTCGCGGAAGTTGGGCAGGTAGAGAGCGAGCTTCATGGCACTCTTCTTTCGGGGGTTGGGTGTGGGGACGGGGGTGCTACTGGGTGGGCTCGTGCTGGGCCGCCCCCTCGGCCTCGGCCCTCAGCTGGTCGCGCAGCTCACGCTTGACGATCTTGCCGTAGTTGTTGGTGGGCAGGGAGTCCACGAAACGGAACTCCTTGGGCCGCTTGTAGCGGGCGATGCGCTCCAGGCACGACGCCGCGAGCTCGTCGGTGTCGGGCCGGTCAGCACCCTCGGCGGTCACCACGAAGGCCACCACGGCCTCGCCCCACTCGGGGTCCGGTCGACCCGTGACGGCCACCGCTCCCACCGCAGGGTGGTGCAGGAGGGCTTCCTCGACCTCGCGGGGATAGATGTTCATCCCGCCGCTGATGATCAGGTCCTTGGACCGGTCGTGCAGGGTCAGGTAGCCGTCCTCGTCGAAGGCGCCGACATCTCCCGTATGCAGCCAGCCGCCGCGCAGGGTCTCGGCCGTCGCTTCCGGGTCGTCCCAGTAGCCCGGCATCACCACGTCGCCGCGCACGAGGACCTCACCGATCTCACCGGCGGGCAGGTCCTGGTCGTCCTCGTCGACGACGCGCACCTCGACGTCGGTGCGCGGCACCCCGACGCTCTGCAGGCGGTGCTCGTGGCGCGGGTGGTCGGACTCGGCGTGCTCGGCCTTGGACAGGGCGGTGATCGTCATCGGCGTCTCGCCCTGGCCGTAGATCTGGGCGAAGCGAGGACCAAGGGTCTGCAGGGCGTGCTGCAGGTCGGCCAGGTACATCGGGGCGCCGCCGTAGATGATCGCCTTGAGGTTGGCCAGGTTGGCGCCCACCAGGTCCGGGTCATTGGCCAGCCGCCGGATCATCGTGGGCGCGGCGAAGAAGGTCATCCCGGACCAGTGGTCCAGCAGGCCCGCGATCTCGGCGCCGTCCACCCCTCCGGACTCCGGCAGCACACTGGTCGCTCCCCGCCCGATGTGCGGCAAGCCGTAGATCCCCGACCCGTGCGACAGAGGAGCGGCCTGCAGGACGCAGTCCTGGGCGGAGATGGGGTCGAGATCCGCGTAGTAGCTCAGGGAAGCCATCAGCAGGTTGCGGAAGGTGAGGGTCGCACCCTTCGGGCGTCCCGTCGTGCCGCTGGTGTAGAACAGCCAGGCTGCATCTTCCGGGTGGCGGTCGACCCGCGGGTGCGGGTGCGCCGAGAGCAGCCGCTCCCAGTCCGGCCCCGGCGCCACCACGACCGTCCGCAGCGAGGGGATCGTGCCCACAAGGGAACTCACGTCCTCGGCGTGCTCCTCATCGGTCACGACCGCCGCGGTGCCGCTGTGCCCGAGGACGTAGGCGATCTCGTCGCGGTGCAGCCGGGCGTTGACCGGCACCGCCACCAGCCCGGCCTGCCAGACCGCGAACTGTGCCTCGAGATACTCCGGCCGGTTGCGCATCACGATGGCGACCCGGTCCCCGGTGGCCAGGCCCAGGGTCTCCCGGAGTCCGCCGGTGAGGGCGGCCGACCGCTCTGCCCACTGCCGCCAGGTCGCGTGGACGCGCTCGCCCTCAGCGATGGCTGGCGCGTCTGGACGCTGCAGGGCGTGCCGGTCCAGCCACGTCGACAGATTCATCCGACCGTCCACCTTCTTTGGTGTCGCTGCTGGGGTGCAGGATCCCCGGCATGACGGCATCGTAGTGGAATGCGATTGACCGCGCGCCAGGGCCGAGAGCGGCTGGAGACCCACGATCACGGGGTGCTCAGCACGGTGCATCCCGAGCGTGGGGTGGACGCCGTGCCCGTCGTCTTCGCGGTGTCCGGGGACCTTCTCGGCATACCCGTCGACTTGGTGAAACCCAAGGCCTCCACACGGTTGAAGCGCGAGAAGAACCTGCAGGCGGACCCGCGGGCGAGCCTGCTCATCCAGCACTGGGACGCACAGGACTGGTCGCGGTTGTGGTGGGTCAGGGCACAACTGCTCTGGGCGCCCGCCGCCAGCGCCGACACCGAGTCGACGCTGGCGGAGTTCCTCGCAGCGCGCTACCCCCAGTACCGGGCCAAGCCGTTCGCCCGCGTGCTGGTCTTTGACCTCGTGGGCGTCAGCGGCTGGTCCGCGGCCGACTAGCCACGTTGCCTCGCGCTCCCCCGCCGCGGGCGTGGAGTCGCTGTCGCGGGGCCTACCAGGCCTCGTGCGCCTGCTCGGCCGGGAGGCCGCAGTCCTGCCGGATGCTGCCGGCGAGCTCCCGCACACCGGCGGCACGGTCCTCCTGACCCACCTGGTCGAAGATGTCGGACATGACGAGCATCGCGCGGAACTCCAGCTCACGCAGCCCCTCCCGACGGGCGCGGGCGAGACCCTCCTCGGCCCTGGCCAGGGCTTGACTGGGGTCGGCAGCACCCTCGACCCGGGCCAGGCCGATCAGACACACCACCCTGTCGGCTTGCTCCCGTTGCTCGATCGCCTCCTCGAGCGATTGCAGCAGCAGTTCGTGGGCCGCCTCGGCGTCCCCCTGACGGAATCTCAGCTGCCCGAGCAGCCCGCCCAGCTCACTACGCAGCACATGGTTCGAACGTTGCTCCGCGAGGGTGATCGCCTCGAGGAGCAGCGGCTCCGCCTCCTCCAGACGCCCCCGGCGCAGTTCCAGCATGACCAGGTTGCGCAGCGAGAAGGCCCGGGAGTCCGGAGAGCCGGATTCGGCGAGAAGCTCGCGGAGCACGGCTTCGGCCTGCTGGTATCGCTCGAGGAGCAGCAGGATGAGGCCGACATTGCTGCGGATCGTCCGCCCTCGTGCGGCATCGCCGGCATCCTCGCAGCGGCGGCGAGCGACCGCCAGGTGGCCCCACGAACGCAGGAACTGGCCACGAAACATGAGCAGGTTGGTGTAGTTGTTGTGGACGACGGCGAGGCGGGCCGGATCGCCGGAGGCGAGGGCCAGCGAGCGCGCCCGCTCCCACTGCTCCACCGCTTCCTCGTGGTCACCCAGCTTGCCGGTGATCCGGGCCAGCGACTGCATGGCGGTGGCCGCGGCGCCGAGGTCACCACGTCGCTCGGCGACGAGCACAGCGCTGCGGTGCAGCCGCTGCGCGAGGTCGGGCCGGCCCCGGCCGGTGAGAGCGTTGCCGCCGAGGATGTGCGACAGGCCGGTGACCTCCTCGTCCGCGGAGGGCGGTGCCTGTTCGACCTCGGCCACCAGCGGCTCGGCGGCGCTGTCCAGCCACTGATTGGCCTCACGCACGCTCTGGAACCGCGACTGCTCCCGGTCGCTACCGCCGAGAGCATCGACGGCCTCGACCTGGGCCAGGTAGTAGGCCAGCAACCGGTGCTGCATCTGCTCCCGCTCCGCCGGGCCCACGTCCTCCGCCCGCTCCCGGGCATACACCGCCAGCAGGTCGTGCTGGTCCACCCACCCATCGTGCAGCTGCGCCAGGTTGGCACGGACCAGACCTTCGACTGCTGCCCTGGTGGTGCCCACGTCGGTGTCGGTCAGCGCGGCCAGCCCACCGACGTCGACGCGGTCACCGCGGGTGACCCCCAGGGCGGTGAACAGGTGTAGCTCCCGAGGACCGAGTGCTTCCACGGACCACGAGAAGACGGTCCGGGCACTGGCCATCGGGTCGCCGAGGTCGAGCCAGTCCAGGACGTCTCCGGAGCCGCCAGCCCGGGTGGCCGGATCGAGACCGGTGGGCACGGTGTCCTGCCGGAGCCGCAGTGCGGCAACCCGCAGCGCCACCGGCAGACCGGCGCACCGGTCCGCCACCCGTCGCAGCGCATCCCGATCAGCGGCCTCGGGATCGCCCGACAGGGACCGGAGCAGGGTGACGCCGTCGTCGGGCTGGAGCGGACGCAACGCCAGGTGGTGAGCATTCTCCCGGGCGAGCACCCCACCCAGGTGGTCCCGGCTCGTGACGAGGCTGAGGCATCCCGACTCCGGCGGTAGGAGCGGGCGCACCTGCTCGGCGTCACGCGCATTGTCCAGGAGGACGAGGACCCGGCGCCCGGCGACGTAGCTGCGGTAGGTCGTGATCCGTTCCTCGGTGTCCTGCAGACCGATCACCGATCCCCCGAGGCCCCGGATGAACCGGTCCAACACGGCGTCCACCGACGCCGCCGGCGCAGGCCCGTAACCCTGGAGGTCGACGAAGAGCTGCCCGTCCGGGAAGTCCCAGCGGTGCGCGGTCGCCCAGGCGACGGCTAGCGCGCTCTTGCCGACGCCCGGCAGGCCGGTGATCACGGCGTGGCGGGCCCGGCCGGGCGCCAGCGCCCGGTCGAGGTCGGCGAGTGCCACCTCGCGACCCACCAGCGGCACCGAAGGCGGGAGTTGGGCGGGCGCCGGCCGGATCCCCTCGGGGTGCCGGCCCGCCTGGTCCGGCCCACCCAAAGGAACCGTCGACGCCCCGCCGGGGGTCACCGGACCCTGCCCGCTGAGCACAAAGTCCTGGACCCGCCGCAGGTCCTCGGACGGCTCGAGCCCCAATTCCTCCACCAGCTGCTCGCGGGTCCGCGCATAGACCGCCAACGCCTCGGCGGGACGCCCCGCCTGGTGCAGCGCCCGCATCAGGTGGACCTGCAGCGGCTCCCGCAAGGGATGTTCGGTGGCGACACGTTGGAGGTCGGCCAGGACGTCGAGGTGCCGTCCACGGCGGATCTCGGCATCAAAGAGCACTTCCGTCAGGTCCAGCCGCAGGGTGGCGAGCCGTTCCGCCTCGTCGGCCAGGAGCGGGACGTCCAGTCCGGGATAGGCCGCACCGTTCCACGGGTCGGGCCACTGGCCCAGCCCCTCCCGGGCCAGGTCCGCGCGTTGGGGCACCCCGGGATCGGTCGCGAGGGCGCGACCGGCCAGCCGCTCGAACCGGCCGGCATCCAACTCATCGGGCTCGACCCGGAGCAGGTACCCGTGGTGGTCGACGACCAGCCGGTCCGGCCGGTCCAGCGCCCGGCGAAGCCGGTGGGCGTGCAGGTGGAGTCGGGACTGGGTCCGGTCGTCCCCGCCGTCGGCGGTCCCCGGCCACATCGCTCCGGCGAGCAGGTCGAAACTCACCACCTGGCCAGCGCGGGCCAGCAGCACCCCGAGCATCCGCTGCCGAAGGGCGCCGCGGGGGTGCATCCACTCGCTGCCGCAGCGGTAGCCCACCCGACCCAGGACCTGAAACTCCATGAATCCCTTTCCGCCTGTCGACGATAGCCCTGCCGCCCGCGACGAGCGAGGGGTTTGAAAGCGACAAGAAAGCGGGGACACCCACCCTCGGGTCATGGGATTCACAAACACGGGGGTTGACCGACGTGTCCTCACCCGGTGGCAGGTCTACGGCGTGTGCCTCGTGATGTTCCTCGAGGGACTCAGCTCCTCGAGCATCAACGTCCAGGTGGCGGCGGTACGGGCGGACCTGTCGCCGGGTCCGGTGGGATTGCAGCTGGTCGCCACGACCTTCCTCATCGCGTATGCAGCACTGCTGCTCCCCGCGGGCCGGCTCGCCGACTGGCTGGACCGGCGCAAGGTCTTCCTTTGCGGCCTGGGGCTCTTTGCGGTGGGCAGCCTCGCGGGCACGCTCGCCCCGACGGTCGAGGTGCTCATCGGCGCCCGCCTGGCACAGGGCGCCGGCGCGGCCCTGACCGCACCCGCCGCGCTCGCCCTCATCACGGCTCCGTTGCCAGCCGGTGCGGAACGGAACCGCCTCGTCGCGCTCTATGGCGCGCTGGGGGCGGTGGGTTTCTCGACCGGCCTGGTCCTGCCCGGATTCCTGGTGACCCACTACGGCTGGCGCAGCAGCTTTGCCGTGCTGCTGCCGTGCGTGCTCCTGGTCGCGGCGCTGACCTGGCGGGTGCCGTCCAACCCGACCGGGCGAGGGGGCGACAGCGCCTCCCGCCCCGACCTGTGGGGCACCGTCGCCCTCTTCGGCCTCATCGGCGGGGCCACCTGGATGCTCGGTGCGCTCCGCGACCTGACCGCTCCCCTGGCGCTCAGCACCCTGGCGGTTCTGACGGTGCTGGCCACGGTCGTCGTCCGTCGGGGCCGGACGGTGCCCGACCGTCTCCTGGTGCGGGACGTGCGCCGGGCGATGGCTGCCCTGGCGGGCGCGTTCGCCGGGGTGCTGGCCTCGATCTACGTCCTGACGCTCGCGTTGCAGGACTGGCACGGGCTGACTGCCTTCACCGTGGGGCTGCTGGTGTTGCCGCAGCCGGCCTGCTTCGCCCTGCTGGCGCGCTACGGCTCCGCGTGGGTGAACCGCTCGGGGGCGGTGCTGCCGCTGCTGACCGGTCTGGCCCTGATCACCGCGGCCACCGGCTCCCTGGCGCTGCTCTCCCCGACCCATCCGTCGGTGCCCCACGTCCTGGTGGCGATGGCCGGTGTGGGGGCCGGCCTGGCGCTGGCCTACCCGGCCGCCTCGATCATGGCCGTCAATGCGGCACCGGAGAGCCTGCGGGGCAGCACGGCGGCGGTCCTGACCACGGCCCAGAATGTGGGCGGCAGCGCCGGCCTGGCACTGGTCACCGCCCTGGCCCTGGTCCCGCAACCGGACGCACCGGGCAGCCTCACCGCGCCGATGGTGGTCTGCGCCCTCATGGTCCTGGCCGGACTGGTCCTCGCCCTCCGCGCTGGGCGGTCGACGAATCCACAGTCACCCGACCCGCAGTCATCCGACCCAGGCTCAGCCGACCAGGTCGGCGTGCCGGAGCACGGGTGATGCGGGGCGCGCGGGACGAGACGTTGGTGGTCGCTGACCTGGACGGCACGCTGACCTTCGCCGGGGACCGCCCGGAGCCGGTCGTCCTCGCGGCGTGGGACGCGCTGATGGCCATGCCCGGGGTCCGTGTGGCCCTGGCCACGGCACGCTCTCCGCGCTGCATACGCGGCTGGTTCGGCCCGCGGGTCAGCCAGATCGACCTGGTCTGCTGCAACGGGGCGCTGGTCGTGCCTGCTGCGGGGAGGGTGACGTCGAGTCCCCTGCCGGTGCGGGGCCTGCACCCCGTGGTTTCCCGGCTGGAGCACCTCGGCGTGGGCTACTGCCTGGAGTACGGCGACCACTTCGTGGCCAGCACACCGCGGGCGCTTCCCTGGATGGGCACCCGGCACCGCCGCCTGCTCCCTCGAGGCCTGGCACCCCGCCTCGAGGGGGTCCTGAAGCTCAGCGTCGCCTCGGCGGAGGCGGCACACGCTGCAGTGGTCGGCGTGCCGGGCCTCACCGTCCTCCCGCACGCAACGGGCGACGGCGACGTGCTGGCTCGCGGCGTGGGCAAGGAGGTCGCGGTCGCCGACCTGCGCCGCCGTGGTGAGCGCCTGGTCGCCCTCGGCAACGACGCGAACGACCGCGGTCTGCTCGGGGCGGCCGACGCCGCATACCTGGTCGGTGGCGGCCTGCGGGACCTGGATCTGCTGCCCCACGTGCGGCGCGTCCCGGCTGTCTCAGACGCCGTGGCGCAGGTGCTCCGCACCGTGGCCGCCCACGCTGACAGGCGCCCAGTTACGGCGTGAGCGCCCGGTCCAGCCCCTCGGCGAGACGCTCCACGGCGCCGTCGACGTCGGCCCACTTGTCCAGCCCGAAGAGTCCGAGCCGGAAGGTGGAGAAGTCCTCGGGTTCGCCGCACATCAGCGGCACCCCACCGGCGGCCTGGATGCCGACCTGGACGAACTTCGCCCCGCTCTTGAAGCCGGGGTCGTCCGTGTGCACCACGACCACCGTGGGCGAGGCGAAGCCGTCGGCGGCCACCGAGGCGAACCCACGGTCGGCCAACAGCGCCCGCACCTTCTGCCCCAGGTCGACCTGGGCCTCCCGCAGGGCCGGCAGTCCCGCCTCGACGGCCTCCTGCATCACCTCGACGTTGTGCGCCAGGGCGTCGGTCGGCATGGTCGCATGGTAGGAGTGGCGACCCTCGGCATACCCCTCGGCGATGCCCAACCACTTCTTCAGGTCGGCGGAGAAGCTGGTCGAGGTGGTCTGGTTGATCGCCTCGCGCGCCGCCTCGTTGACCATCACGTATGCCGCGCCGGGCCAGCCGCTCCACCCCTTCTGGGGGGCGGTGATCAGGACGTCGACGGCGAGGTCCTTCATGTCGACCCACAGGGCGCCGGAGGCGATGCAGTCCAGCACGAACAGTCCCCCGGCCTCGTGGGTGGCGCGGGCGAGCTCGCGCACGTAGTCGTCCGGCAGCAGGATGCCGGAGGCCGTCTCCACGTGGGCGGCGAGCACCACGGCCGGTCGCTGCTCGGCGATGGCGGCCGTGACCTCCTCGATCGGCGGCGGCGCCCAGGGCGAGGGGTGGCTATCGCTCGTGGGCCGGGCGGTGAGCACCGTGGTGTCGTCGGTGATCGCGCCCATCTCCAGGATCTGCGACCAGCGGTAGGAGAAGAACCCGTTGCGCACGATGAGGCAGCGCCGGCCGGTCGCCAGCTGACGCGCGACGGCCTCCATGCCGTAACTCCCACCACCGGGCACGATCGCCACCGAGTCCGCGTGGTAGGTGGTCTTCAGCAGGTCGATGAGCTGCTGCATCACCCCCACGAAGCGCTGGGACATGTGGTTGAGCGCGCGGTCGGTGAAGACGACGGAATACTCCAGGAGCCCGTCCGGGTCGATCTCAGGGCGAGGAAGGTGCATACCTCACGCTATCGCCCACGCCCGGTCCGCCCGCCACCACCCATGGCAGCGTGTCCGGTCCCCGCGCGACCACTGGACCAACGGCATGCCGCGGGAACCGTCAGGATGGGCAGGACGTCGAAGCGGTGATCCAGCCACGGCGGCCGGCCTGGCTCGTGAGAAAGGGTATCCATGACACAGTCTTCGCAGGTCAGGAGTCGGGTGTGGCTGGCGGCGGGATGCGCGCTGATCGCGGGCGTCGCCCTCGGGGCCGGCGGCGCCCGAGCGCTCGGCGGTGACGACGGACCGGACTCAAGTGCCACCGTGACACTGCCCGAGCAGCTCGACGGGATGCGACCCGAGGCGGACGTGATCGCCGAAGTCGTCGGCGGCTCGGACAACGCCGGGGCCCAGGAGACGGTACGGAAGCGGCAGACCGTCCGCGACGAGGCCACGGTCACCCTGTCGGCCGCGTACGGCGGCGCAACGACTGCCGGTGCTGCCTACTCCGACGACGAGCTGGAGACCTCCGTGACCGTCTTCGCGGTCGCCGCGACCTCGCCGGGTCTCTGGTCCAGCCAGGACACCGAATCGGCACCGGAGATCCTCAACCTGGCGACCCCGATGGAGTGGGTCGAGGTGGACGGGGACGCCCAGTGCCTGACGCGCCCGCAGACGCCCTACCGGGAGGGCACGGACCCGGCGGACATCGAGTCCTACGTCGTGCGGTGCCAGGTTTCTGCGGAGGACCACACCGTGATCCTGGAGGTGCAGGGGTCGCAGATGCCGCCGGAGCGTGGGCTGGAGCTGGTCCAGCTGGCGGCCGACGAGGTCGAGATCGGCTGACGTCACGCCGGGCGCCCACCGTCTCGGTCGGTCGGCTCGAACTCCCACCGCCCGTCCTGCCGTACCAGCCGGGCGCTGCGCCGGCCGAACGGCTCCGGGGCGATGACGGCCGTGGCCGACCAGGCTTCCAGTGCCACCGGTCGGCAGGTGATGGCGACGTAGGTCTGGTCGGGTCCCGCCGCCCAGAACGAGCGCCACGCCGGCTTGAACGGCAGGTGTCCCTCCGTCTGCACTGTGGCTTCGCAGTCGAGCGTCACGCAGGCCCGCCGACGGTCGTCCTGGTAGACGAGGAGGCAGCGACCGGTCCGCCGGATATCCGCGACCTTGCGCGACGCAGGGTCCGTGCCGAGCCGGATCAGCCCGTCGCGGGGGGCGAACGGTTCGAGCACCCGCGCCGCCGGCCCGTCTTCCGCTGCCGTGACCATCAGGCAGTACCTGCGAGAGTTGACGAACTCCCAGGCCCACCGGGCGATGTCGGCCGGGTCCGTCAGCTGCCTCCGCCGCGCCCAGGACCGGTAGGTCAGGGCCAACCGTTCGGTGATCTCTCTGCGCACCCGATCGAACCTACCCGCCGACCCGCTCCCCCCGTCCGGGATCGAGGTCAGGTCCTCCTCGGGTCGTGCCGTCACCGCGCCGGTGCAAGACTGGATGGGCAGCGGCCGATCACCGGCCCGCACGAGCAACGGAGCACGTCATGGCACACGGCGACATCACGCACATCGACATCCCGGTCTCGGACCACGCCCGGGCCACCGAGTTCTACCAGGCGCTGTTCGGCTGGGAGATCGCCGAGGTGCCCGGCTTCGAGGGCTACCCGATGTGGCAGGCCCCGAACAAGATCAGCGGTGGCGGGCTCGCCCCGCGCGACGAGAGCTTCACCCAGCCCCGCTCCTACGTCGAGGTCGACTCCATCGACGACACCCTCGCCGTGGTGGCCGAGCAGGGCGGCACCGTCGTGCAGCCCAAGCAGCCGATCTCCGAGACCAGCTGGTGGGCCTTCTTCGAGGACCTCGACGGCAACGTCATCGGGCTCTACGAGGGCACCACGGACTCCGGCGTGGGAGACACCCCGTGAACTCGCCCTGCAGCCATGTCGAGACGACCCACGAGGTCCAGCCTTCGGGCCACGGCTGCGAGGAGTGTCTTCGCGACGGGGGCTCGTGGGTGCACCTGCGGATCTGTATGACGTGCGGTCACGTCGGGTGTTGCGACAGTTCCCCCGGCAAGCACGCGACGGCCCACTGGCAGGACCACGGCGACCACCCACTCGTGCGATCGTTCGAGCCGGGTGAGGACTGGTGGTGGTGCTACGTCGACGAGATCGCCTTCCGGGTGCCGTCGGCGCCCCCTGCGCCGTCCTACGAATAGCTGGTTCGCTTCGATCTACACCGGCGGCGCGTCGGGACGCCGTGGCCCCAGCCGCACAACGGTCCGTCGGACACGAGCAAGGCGGGACTACCCGCGCGGACCACGCCTCTCGAGGAAGGCCCGGGCGTTCACCGCG
This sequence comes from Ornithinicoccus hortensis, assembly GCF_006716185.1. Taxonomy (NCBI): domain Bacteria; kingdom Bacillati; phylum Actinomycetota; class Actinomycetes; order Micrococcales; family Intrasporangiaceae; genus Ornithinicoccus; species Ornithinicoccus hortensis. The sequence continues at coordinate 3,175,413 of NZ_VFOP01000001.1, forward strand.
ACGTCGCCGTGCAGGAACGAGGCGACCATCCCGCTCGTGAGGTCCTGCACGTCCCAGGCCTCCTGCTCCAGGAGCATGGCCTTGGTCCGCGTGACCGAGTAGGCGGACGAGGAGGCGAACGCCTTCACCATCCGGAGCAGGTGCTGGTCCAGTTCCTCGGCCGCGAGCACGTCCTCGACCACCCCGCGCCGCAGGCACTCCCGGGCGTTGAGCGCGCGCCCCTGCAGGAGCACGGACCGCGCCGTCCCGGGCCCACCGATCTGCGCCAGCCGTCGGGCCGTCACACCGTCCGGCACGACCCCGAGCGTGGCCATCGGGATCTGGAAGCTCACGTCGTCCCGGGCGACCCGTAGGTCGCAGGCCAGTGCGATCTCGGCGCCGCCACCGGCCACGTGCCGCTCGAGGACGGCCACCGTCGGGTGCGGAAACGTGACCAGGCTGAGCAGGGCGCGGGCGACCCGCTCGCAGAACCGGGTGGCCTGCTCGCGGCCCTGCGTCGCGGCCAGCACCTCGTTGAGGTCCGCGCCCGAGGAGAAGACCCCGCCGGCGCCGCGGAGGGTCACCACCCGGAGCCCGTCCCGGTCACGCAGTTCCTCCAGGATCTGCCGGAGCTGGTCCCACATCGGGCCGGTGACGGCGTTGTGCTTGCCGACGTTGTCGATCACCAGGTGGGCGACCGCACCGTCGACGGTGCAGGTGATCCGGCCCGCGGACCGGTCCGCGGCGTCAGTCACCGGCGCTCTGCGCCTCGTCCAGCAGCCGCTGACCGTCCTCGACACGTTCCGCGAAGGACTTCCAGGCGGTCTCCTTGGACAGTTCCTGCCACTGTTCGAAGGCCGCATCGTCCATCTCGACGACCTCCACGCCGGACTCCTTGAGGACGGCCGTGGCCTCCGTCTCGTCCTCGCTCGCCATCGCGTACGCCTCCGGCTGCAGCTCCTCCGACACGCTCTGCACGATGTCCTGCTGCTCCGGCGAGAGCTTGTCCCAGCTCTCGTTGCTGATGATCAGCGGGTTGGCGATGAACCAGAACGAGTTCTCGGTGGAGGCCGTGTAGCTGTCGATCTGCTCCTGCAGGTTGAAGGAGATCGTCGACGACGGCGAGGTGCTCACTCCGTCCAACACCCCGGTCTGCAGGGCCGAGTAGATCTCGTTGGAGGGCAGGCTGGTGATCCCCGCGCCGGCCGCCTCGAGCACCTCCTCGGTGGCACCGCCGGCGCCGCGCATCACCATGCCGGGGCGGATGTCGTCGGGAGTGACGATCGGGTCGCCCTTGGTCGCGAAGATCCCCGAGCCCCACATCCAGATGAGGATCTTCACGCCGTGCTCCTCGGTGATCTCCTCCACCGACTCACCGATCGTGGAGGTCCCCCACGCCTCCGCCTGCTCGTGGTTGCGGATCAGGCCGGGCATGAGCGTGATGTCGAACGCCGGCACGTGCCCCGCAGCGTAGGACAGCGGGAAGACCGAGGCGTCGACCGAGCCGTTGGTCATCGCCGAGTACTGCTCGGTCGCCTTGACCAGGCTGGCGTTGGGGTAGACCTGGACCTCGATCGAGCCGTCACTGCGCTCGCTGACCTCCTCGGCGAACCGCTGGGCGATCAGCGCCCGGTGATCCCCGTCCCCGTCGACGCCGACGTCGGGCCACTGGTGCGAGAGCCGCAGGGTCACCGCGTCCTCGGCACCGCCGCCGCCGCCGGAACCACAGGCGGTCAGAGCGAGCAGACTGACGAGCGGAAGGCATACCAGGGCTCGCCGGAGGGTGAGGGTGGGTGTCATGGGTCGTCCTTCGCTGTGCGGGGAGGTCGCGGCGCCGTGGCCACGCTGGTGGTGGGTGGTTGATCAGTGGTGGCCGAGCTGGGCGAGGACCTCCTCGGTGTGTTCGCCGAGCACCGGAGGGGGCCGCCTGACGTCGGGGAGCTCTCCATCCAACCGGATCGGCCCGCGGAGCAGTTCGACGGGCCCGAGCCCCGGGTGCTCGACCTGTGCGGTGATCCCCAGCGCCCGCACCTGGGCATCGGCGAAGACGCCCGCCATGTCGTTGATCCTCCCGGCCGGGATCCCCACCTCGGCGAACCGGCTCAACCAGTATGCCGAGGGTTGCGTACAGAGTCTCCGGTTGAGTTCCTCGGTGAGCGACCCACGGTGGCGCACGCGGGCGTCCTGGTCCCGGTAGTCGGTCGAGTGTATGAGGGCCTCCAGGCCCACCACCTCGCACAACGACTCCCACTGGGCCTGGGTGGCAGCGGCGATATTGATGCCGGTATCCGCACACTCGAAGACCCCGTAGGGCGCGATGACCGGGTGGTCGTTCCCGGCCGGTCCCGCGGACTCCCCGAGGGAGAGGAAGCGTTGCGTGTGGAAGGTCAGCACCCCGATCACGCTCTCCAGCAGCGAGACCTCGACGGATCGAACCGGTGCCTGACGGGCGTGGCCGGCAAGAGCGGCCGTGGTGCCCAGCGCCGCGAACATGCCGGTGAGCAGGTCGGCGATCGGCACCCCGGCACGGGTGGGCTGTCCGTCCGTGCCGGTCACCGACATGAAGCCACCTATGCCCTGCGCGATCTGGTCGAAGCAGGCGGCGTTCTTTAGCGGGCCGACCGGTCCGAACCCGCTGACCCTCGTCAGGACGAGCCCGGGGAAGTCCTGGCGCAGCACCTCGGGTCCAAGACCCATGTCCTCCAGCACGCCCGGGCGGAAGTTCTCGACGAGGACGTCCGCGGTGCCGAGCAGCTCGCGCAGCACGGACATCCCCTCCCCGGAACGCAGGTCCAGCACGACCGATCGCTTGTTCCGGTTGACCGAGACGTCATACAGGCTGGTGTCCCCGTCGAAAGGTCCCCAGGTCCGGATCATGTCCCCCTGTGGCGTCTCGACCTTGACCACGTCCGCGCCCAGGTCGGCCAGCAGGGTGCTGCAGAAGGGGCCGGACAGCGCCCTGCTGAGGTCGATGACGCGGATGCCGTCGAGCGGGAGCGGGGCCGAGGACATGGACCGAGGTTAGGGCGGCGGGGAGCGTGGTCACCATGTGTCGAACCACATCATCGGGACACGGTTCATGGTTCCCACCCCATGAGTTTCGGTCAGCCTTCCTGCAACCTCCTGAGCCGGAGCGCCACCTGGAGGTCGACGAGGCGTTCCGGCTCCTGCCAGTCCTGTCCGAGCAGGTCGGCCACCCGACCCAACCGCTGGGTCACCGTGTTCGGGTGCACGGTGAGCCTGGTCGCGGCCTCCCGGAGGCTGCGCCCGGACTCCAGGTAGCACTCCACGGTCTCGCGGAGCCGGCTGCCGCGGCGGGCGTCGTACTCCAGGACCGGGCCGATGCTGCGCGCGATGAACTCCGCCGGCGAGTTCCCCTCCCCCTTCCCGAGCAGCAGACCGAGGTACCCCAGGGCACCGATCGTGGCCCATCGCTGGCGACCTCCCAGCGCCTCCCGGGCGCGGAGGCAGGCGCTCGCCTCCTGGAACGCCTGTGGGAGGTCCGCCAGCCCGGTCACCGGCCGACTCGCCCCGATCGTGAAACGGTCGAGGCTCGCACCCAGCCGCTCGTCGAGGTCCGCAGCGGCCTGCTCCTCATCGGTCCCCCGGATGATGACGACCGTCTCGGCACCGGCGTGCGAGGCGAACCCGCCCCGGGAGGTCGCGAAGCCCCGGACCTCCCGGAGCGACTCCTGCCCGGCGTCGACGGTCGAGACGGCGAGGACGATGAGGTCCGTCCCGTCGACCAGGCCGACCTGGGCAGCCCGTTCCCTGCTGAGCGGGTCGGCTCCCTCGGCTGAGACGAGGGCGCGGACCAGGTCGCTGGTCATCCGGCTGCGGGCGTCGTCGACAGCCCGGGCACGGGTGGCCACGAGCGCGAACACCACGCCGGCGCGTTCCAGGGTGCGCACCTCGAGCGGCATCAGCGTGGGCGCTTCCGGTCGGGAGAGCGCGATCCCGCCCAGCACCTCCGACCCCGCCGACACCGGCACGATCCACCGGGCGCTGCCGTCTGCCCCGGCGGACTGCTGGGCGCGACCCGAACGACAGATCTGGGCCCACTCCTCGGCCCCGATCCGGAACGTCGCGTCCAGCGTCGTGGGCTCGCCTCCGGAAGGGGCACCGTCCGGGTCGAGGGCCACGCACCGGGCGCCGAGGATGTCGGCGACAGCACCGACGATCTCGTCCGGGCCCGCCCCCCGGAGAACCAGGGTGGTGAGCCGGTCGTGGGCGACGGCCGAGGACTCCAGGTCAGCCTTGCCCGCCCGCAGCGATGCGTTGGCCTGCCGCAACTCGGCCACGGCCCGTTGGTTCTCCTCGTGGAGACGGGCGCTGTTCAGGGCGAGCGCGGCGAGGCTACCGAGGGTCGACAACGTGCTGACGTGAGACATGTCCAGCTCGGTGCGTCGTCGGTAGCCCGCCATCAGGACCCCGATCACGTCCTCGTTGCGGAACAGGGGCACACCCACCATCGAGACCAGGCCCTCCGCCCGCACGGAGTCGTCGCCCAACGGGTCGTGCCGGATGAACTCGTCGGCCAGGTAGTCCTGCGTGATGTACGGGCTGCGGGAGTCGGCGACCCTGCCGGTCAGTCCGGACCCCGCGGGCGTCCGCTGTTGGCGGAAGGCCTCCGTCAGTGCACCATCGAGGGCGCGCACGGACTGATCCCCGACCGCCTCGGTCCCCTGCAGGTTGACGTGGGCCAGATCGCAGTTGAGCAAGGTCCTCGCGGTGGACAGCACGGCCTCGAGCAACTCGTCGAAGGCCTGCACCCGGAACAGTCGCTCCGCAGCGGTCAGCAGGAGGCGGAGTTGGCGAGCCTCCTCCAGGGTGCCGCCGTACGGACCTGAACCCATGCGTTCCTCACAATCCACGCGTGCACCGGGCGCACCCCACCGTAGCCGCGGCATACACCAGCGGTATGCCGTGCCCCGCCGGCCGCCCGAACGCGCACCGAGGACTGCCCTCGGCCCGGCACCCGAGGACCCCGGTGGGTGCCCTGCTGAGCCCTACCGTGATGGGATGCGTGCCGTCGACCGCGCTACGCCTCATCCGCGTGAGGGACCGAACCTGATGCGGATGGCTCCGACGGCGCGCCGCGAGGCCGAAGACCTGGCCGGACAACGGCCCGCCGGACCCGCCCGTTGGCCCCACACCGACGTCGCGCTGCTCCAGCGGAGCGCGGGCAACCGGGCCACCGTCCGGCACCTACGCCGGTTGCCCCGGGTGCTGGTGTCCCTCCAGCGGACGCCCGAGACGGATGCCTTCCGTGCCGACCCCACGCCCCGGACCAGCAGCTCCCCTGATCACCTGCTGCTCTGGAACTACCCGGTCGACGAGGCGGCGATGCACCCACAGCACCAGGCGCAGGTCGCGACCTTCCTCGACCGCGCCGGCACCGCGTGGTTGCACGCCGGGACGTCGGTCCGGGTCGTCGGGTGGGCCAGCCCCAGCGGCAGCGCCGCGCACAATGCGATCCTGTCGGCCGAGCGCGCGTCGGTAGCGGCCAGCGTGGTGCGGCGTCTGCGGCCCGGCCGCCGGGTCGACCCGCGGGGCGCAGGCATCGGCAGCCCACAACGCTCGCCCGACCCGATGGTGCAGATGGCGATGGACCGCAGCGTCGAGATCGAGATCGTCCTCCCCCGGCGTGCCGAGATCCCTGATGTGGAGCGCCACCGACGCCAGGCCACGGCATACCTCAAAGCCCAGGTGGGCGGTGTCGTCGGCGGGTCCTTCGACCAGATCTGGACCCCGACGGCGACGGGCATCGTGTACCTCATGCCGAGGAACCCGCTGGACCTCGGCGCGCCCGACCACTACGGCTCCCACGTCCCGGACGGACCGACGACGGCGCGGCCGGCGTCCACGGTGATGCCGGGACATCAGGGCACCACCTATCTGACGCTGGCCGGCATGCTGGACAGCGCCTTCCGCAGGAACGGGGTCCTGACGCCGGCCATCGTCCGGCAGACGGTCGATCGGTTCCTGGCCGAGGCGCGGGCGGCACGGGCGCGGATGCAGCAGCGCCTCCTCCAGCTCCAGGTGCAGACCAGCCAGGGCGGCGGGTCCATGGTGGCCGACGGGTTGCGCCGGTTCCGCGCCTTCGAAATGACCGGCCTAGCCGGGGACCCGTCCTGCGTGTGGCGCTACCTGGATGACTGACCCGCAGACCGCGAAGGGTGTCCGTATGCAGTGCCGCCGACGCAGGTCTTGTGGCCGGCCTACAGTCCGGTGCTCCCAACACTGTGGGCGACTGCCATCGCATCAACCCGGTGGTGCCAGCACGCTGGACCACACGCCCAGCGCCGGGCCGCACCGCTCCGGCCGGGCACCCCAGGTTCGCCGAGGAATGCGAGGAAGTCATGTACGACTACGTCATCGTTGGAGCAGGGTCGGCCGGGTGCCCCTGGCCGCCCGGTTGACCGAGGACCCAGAGGTCCGGGTGGACCTCATCGAGGCCGGCGCACCGGATACCGCGGACGAGATCCACATCCCCGCGGCCTTCGGCGCCCTGTTCAAGAGCGAGTGGGACTGGGACTACGACTCCGAGCTGCGTCATCCTCGAGGGCTACCGGCTGTCCGAGAGCTCGCCGGTCGCCTCGTTCAACCACCCGCACCGGACCCGCAAGCCCGGGACCGTCGGCTTCGCTGTGCGTGACGTGCAGATGCGCGTCGTGGACCCGGACGGCGCCGACCTGCCCGACGGGGGAGGTCGGGGAGATCCTGATCAAGGGCCCCAACGTGATGAAGGGCTACTGGGGGTTGCCCGACCTCGCGGTCCGCGACGCCGAGGGCTACTTCACCATCGTGGACCGCAAGAAGGACCTCATCATCCGCGGTGGCCTGAACGTCTACCCGCGGGAGGTCGAGGAGGTCATCTACGAGCACCCGGCGGTGGCCGAGGCCGCGGTCGTCGGCAACCGCACCCCGAGCTGGGTGAGGACATCGCCGCGGCGGTCGCGCTCAAGGCGGGGTGCACGGCCACCCCGGCGGAGATCCAGGCCTTCGTGCGGGAGCGGATCGCTCCCTACAAGTACTCGCGGGAGGTGTGGCTGCTCCCCGAGCCGCCGAAGGGACCGACCGGCAAGATCCTGCGCCGGGAGGTCCGCGCCCCGGTCGGCTGACCGCCTTCCTGGCGGTGGGTGGGGACCCGGATGGGCAGGCCGGCGGCGCAGGCCCCGCTGCCCGTTCGGGCGCCCGGGCTGCCCGTGTTGAGCGCTTGTTGAGGCCCAAGGGACACGATCGTGGTGCCAGAGAACACCATGCACGTCCCGAGGGGAAACCATGAGTGCACCAGTCACCACCTATGTTCACGGCGCGGACCCGATCTCCCAGGCCGGCGTCGTCAGCCAACTGCGCGGCAGACCCGAGGTCCGGGTCGTCGAGGAGGCGGGGCTCGACCAGGCGACCGTCGCCATCGTGGTCACCGAACAGATCGACGAGAACACCACCCGCGTGCTGCACGCCCTGCGCCGGGGCGACCTGCCGCACCTGATCGTCGTGGCGACCGCGATCGACGACGCGGGCCTGGTCACCGCCGCCGAGTCCGGCGTGGCCGGGTTACTCCGTCGCCGCGACGCCACCGGGGAGAACCTGGTCCGGGTGATCACCCGGGTGCAGGCCGGTGAGGGCGAGGTCCCCGGCGACATGCTGGGCCGCCTGATGACCCAGCTCGGCCGGCTGCAGCGCCAGGTCCTCACGCCCCGCGGGCTGACCTTCACCGGGCTCACCCCGCGGGAGGTCCAGGTGCTCCGCCTGGTCGCCGACGGCCACGACACGGCGGAGATCGCCCGGGAGCTCTGCTACAGCGAGCGCACCGTCAAGAACGTCCTCCACGACCTGACCACGCGGCTGCAGCTGCGCAACCGTTCCCACGCGGTGGCATATGCACTGCGCGAGGGTCTGATCTAACGCCCGGTCGAGAGGTCGCCGTCCAGCATCGTCTCGAGGCTGCGCACGGCGCTCTGGCACAGGACATGGAGCTGTCGGTTGGTGAGCGGGTGCCGCGCCACGCGGTGCCAGGACTCGAGTTGTGCCACGGCCTCCTGCCGCAGCTGCGCGGGCGGGGCGTCGGGGACACCCAGCCGCGCGGCGACGCCGGTCCCGGACCCGCCGAACAACCGCTGCAGCGTCGCGGACCGCTCGGCCGGCAGCTCGAGCGCCCCGGTCCGCAGCTGTCCCAGCAGGTGCAGCTCCTCCAGTTCGTGCGAGCTGGAGACCAGGTGCTCCACCTCGCCGAGCAGGTCCGCCGCGTCGGGCCAGTCGCCCCGGTGCAGCACCGAGCGCAGGCCGGCCAGCACGGACTGGGCCCGCAGCAACCTGCTGCGCTGGGTGAACTGGACGGTCAGCAGGGTGCGCAACTCCTGCAGCCCCGACCGCTGCCGCAACCCCTCGGCGAGCTCGGTCGCGGTGCCCGCCTCACCGCTGCCGACCAGGTGCACCGCCACCCGCACCCCGAACAGGCCGAACCGGCGCAGCAGGTGCTGGCGCACCTCCGGCCCGGGGTTGCGCGGTGCGGGGTTGCGGCCGAACCGGTCGGCCGTCAGCAACAACTTCCCCACCTCGTCCTGCGGACCGCCCGCGATCGCCGCGAGGGCGGCGAACTCCGTCTCGCGCAGTGTCGCCGAGGCGTGTCCCAGCAGCCCGTTCACCGGGACCACGGTCGGGCACACCCGACGCACCCGCGGGTCCTCGGCATACCGCTGGGCGACCCGGGTGGCGACCTCCATCGAGTCCAGCCGGCACGAGCCGATCTCGTCGGCCCGGGACAGTGCGCCGACGGTGTTGACCGGTGTCCCCTCGGTGACCTGCCGGTCCCGGAAGGCCTCCATGAAGTTCAGGTCGCTGGCGTGGGCGTGCCGGAGCAGGTAGAGGACCGCGTCGGCGACGGCGACCGTCCCCACGTCGCCGGTCAGCGCCTCGTGGGTGCGGGCCGACACCTCGGTCGAGAGCGAGGCGATGCCCGGGGTGTCGACCAGGGTCAGCCCCTGCAGCCGCCGGGTGGGCCAGCGCACCTCGAGGTGGTCGATCTGCTCGGGCGCGAGCCCGCCGAGGTCGATGCTGAGGGCGCCGTCGTCCCGCCGGAACGGCCGGTCGACCACCGGCCCCTGGCGGGGGTGCAGCCGGACCCGGGGCGCCGCGCCGTAGCCGTACCAGGTGACCACCCGGGTGCACTCCCCCGCGTCGGTCGGCGCCAGGTTCTCCCCGACGAGGGCGTTGAGCAGGGTGGACTTGCCCGCCTTGACCCGGCCCGCGATGGCCAGCCGCAGCGGGCCGTCCAACCGCTCGCGCAGCGCCACCAGTTCCTGGGACAGCTGCTGAGTCGGGGCGCGCTCCGCGGCACGGTCCACGGCCGCGCCGACGCGTGCCACCAGGCTCTCCGCCACGACTCCCTCCCCTCCTCAGACCCCGCCGCCGGCGGGTCCGCGGGTGAGCCGGGCCAACCGCTGGTCCCGGGCGGCCAGCTCCCGCGACCTGGTGGCCCGGTCCTCCGGGCCCAGCGCGCTGGCCTGTTGGGCCGCCCGGAGTGCGGCGGAGACCGAGGCCTCCAGCACCTCGGCGCGGGCCTGGAAGTCGTCCCGCAACTGCCGCTGGGTCTCGCGCAGGCTGTCCCGGCTCTCCTTGCTCAGCACGAAGGAGACCTCCTCGACATACTTGCGGGCCGCCGCCTTGGCCTGCTGCCGGCGACCGGCGCGCACCCGTTGGCCCTCCTCGCGCATCGCCCGCTGACCCAGCCCGGCCCCGAGCGCCGCCGCGGCCACCCCGACCAGCGGCATGGCCAGGCCGAACAGGCCGGCCACGCTGAACATCAGCATCGGGCCGAAGGTCGTCGTCCGGGTCACCATCATGATCGACTGCAGCCGGCCCGGGCGGACCGCGATCGCGGCGGAGTCCGGCATCGCCGCGGTCTCCGTCACGTCGCTCAGGCCGCGCAACCGCAGCGCGAACGCGCCACCGGCCAGCTCGAAGTCCGCCGCGAGGTCGGCGGCCAGTTCGGTCGCGCGGGACAGCAAGAGCTCACGGTTCTGCACCGCCGCGGTCGCCACCTGCCGGCGCAACCAGGCCTCGGTGTCGTCCCACGTCTCCAACGGGTCCCCGGCCTCGATGACGCCCTCGGCCTCCCGCAGCACCGAGCGGAGCCGCTGCTGCAGGTCGTGGTCCACGTCGGCGATGAGGTCCTGCACGCCGTCGGAGAGCGCCACCTTCCACCCGGCCGAGGCCGCCGCGAGCCCGGCCGCCCGCTGGTGGGTCCGGCCGAGGTCCTGGATGACCTCCTCGGACCGGACCGGTTCGGCGAGCACCGCCTTCTCCGCCCGGGTCGCGGCCGCCAGGTGCTCGGCCACGAAGTCCACCTCGGCCACGGCCTGCTCGGCCGCGCGGCCCGCCTGGCTGCTCACCACCGAGGCCAGGAAGGTCACCAGCGGGGCGAACCCGGCCTCCTCGTTCAGCGAGGGGTCGGTGGTGGCCCGCAGCCGCAGGAAGGAGGACACCGGCAGCACCGGCAGGTCGATCCCGGCCGCCCGCAGGTGGCCCCGGTTCAGCTCCACCATCCGGCGCCACTCCGGATACAGGTCCGTCTTGCTGACGACCACGGCCGCGTTCGGGCACCGGGAGGTCGCCGACCGCAGGAAGTCCACCTCCGGCTGGGTCAGCTCCTGGGAGGCGTCGGTGACGAAGAGCGCGCCGTCGGCGGTCTGCAGGGCGCCGAGCGCGAGCTGCCCGTATGCCGAGTCCAGCCCACCCACCCCGGGGGTGTCGATCAGCCGCAGACCGGCCCGCAGCATCCGGTGCGGCAGGTGCACCTCGACATACCGCTGACCGCCGTCCCCGGAGGAGTCCGCGACGAGCGCGCGGATGTCGTTGAACGAGGCCTGCACCGGACGGACCGGTCCGTCACCGTCGGGCTGCCGGTATGCCGTGACGCTCGCCTTGGCCCCGTGGCTGACCACCGTCGGCACCGCCGTCACGACGTCCGCGTCGACCGGGCACACCGCCGTCTGCAGCAGCGCGTTGACCAGCGTCGACTTGCCCTGTTTGAACTCCCCGACGACCGCTACCGTCGCGCTGCCCTGCCGGAGCCGTCCGCGGGCCTGCTCCAGGTGCTCCACCAGGTCCGGCCGGTTCTGCTCCCGGGCCAGCCGGGCGCCCTCGTCGATCGTGTCCAGCGCACGCGCCACGGGTTCCGGGGCTGCCGCACGGGGCTCGGCCTGTGGCTCCGGCGGGGGCCGGGGCGCCGGCTCGACCTCTGCTGCCGGTTCGGGTGTGGGCTTGACCTCTGGCTCGGGCGCCGGCTCGAGCTCGGGCTCGACCTCGGCTGCCGGCTCGGCCTCGACCTCGGGGGCCGGCTGTGGCGTGGGCTCCCCCGCTCCCTCCTCCTCCCACTCCAGGAAGTGGTTGCACCGGGCGCAGAAGACCGCGTCCTCCTCGTTGTGGAGGCCACAGCTGGTGCAGACGGCCACGATGCCCCCTTCTGCGGGCCTCGTCGGGAGTTCCTGTGTCGGAGCTTCCCATTATCGAGCACCCGGCCCGTCCCGTCGACCCTCGTCCCACGGAGGTGACCGTCATGAACGACGTCTGCACCGGCTGCGGGGAGCCCAACCCGCCGGGCACCCAGTTCTGCCTGTTCTGCGGCATCTACCTGGGGTGGGACGACCCAGGCGAGGGAGGCGGCGAGCCGACTGGGCCGCTGCTGGATCCGCCGACCGCCCCGCTGCCGGAGTCACCGCCCGACCAGGCCGTCGCCGCGGCTCCCGCCACCGGAGCCGCCACGAGCACGACCCCCACCAGCGAGGCCCCCTCCAGCGCGGCGTCCGTCGCGACGACCCCAGCGACGGCCACCGCCGCACTCGCGGGACCGGACCCGGGCCCACCGGTGGCGACCGCCGCGCCGGTCCCGCCACGCGGGCCGGTGTGCCCGAGCTGCGGCCGGGACGTCGTCGCGGGCCGCCGGTTCTGCGGGCACTGCGGACAGGTCCTGGGCCACGGGGCGCCGGTCCGGGCGCCCGCACCGCGGCGCCGTCGGTGGTGGCAGCGGCTGCTGCGCTCCGATACCCGGGTCGCCCGACGCGCCTACCGGCGCAGCCTGCCGCCGCTCTACCGGTGGCGCCGGGTCGGGATCGTCGTGCTGCTCGTCGGGCTCGTCGGCGGCGCCTTCGCGGTGATCGGCCGGGACCCGATCGGCTGGGGCACCGACCGGTGGTACGACCTGACCGACAAGCTCGAGGCGGTGACGGACGTGACCGTCCGGGCCGAACCCGAGGACGCCGTCGTCGGGGACCACGGCGCCACGGGGCTGATCGACCACAACCCCGAGACGGCCTGGGTCACCGAGTGGGAGCCTCCGGAGGAGCCCGCGCGGTGCGGTGCCGCGCCCGGCGGCCGGGTCGTGCTCTCCTTCCCCGAGACGCGGGTCCGCGGCCTGCGGGTGATCACCGGGGTCACCGACCCCTCGACCCGCCCGCTCCAGCAGATCCCCACGCAGCTGCACGTGATGCTCCCGGACGGGACCTGCCGCACCGTGGACCTGGACCGGTCGCCGGAGGTGCAGGACGTCGCGTTCGACTCACAGGTCCCGGTCTCCCGGCTCACCATCAGCATCGGTGCGACGTTCCGCTCCGACGACGACCGGGTGGAGGACGTGGCGGGCCTGTCCGAGCTCGGGCTCGTGGCCCGGCCGGCCCACTGACGACCGGCCACCGCTGCCCCGTCCCGTGGACGTCCGGGGCGGTCCGGGCCGCGGGTCAAATGCCTGGACACCGGCTCGCGACCGGCCCTACGATTTTTGATTGCCAGGTGGTGCCTCACAGACGGGTCCGGCGCCACTCACGAGGCGCCCTGACAGCGCGATAAGAGACCTCGTCATGACACTCCCCATCGGAACCGGAATCGGACTGGCCAAGGCGACCGGGGACGGCGCCCCCGAGCCGGTCGACTACCTTGCCGGAACGTTCGACACGCTGATCCAGCAGGCCTGGCCCTCGGTCGCTCCCAAGCTGGCGGCCCAGCTCACCCAAAGCCTCGGCGCGGCGGACCTGCTGCACCGCGGGTTCACCCTCTACGACCTCGAGATCACCATCTCGCCCCAGCTGTGGATCTCCGTCACCCGCGAGGACACCGGCACAGTCCTGCTGACCTGCACCACCGGGCGCAGCAGGATCGTGGCCAGCAGCACCCAGCCGACGGACTTCGGCAAGTGGGCCGACCCGCGGGTGTCCCTGGGATTCGGGCTGTCCTTCACCTTCCCGGTGCAGTTGCCGACGTCGGCGACCGGGGCGGTGAAGATCCTGCCGCTGCGCTCGCTGAAGGTGCTGGCACCCGACATCGACTCGATGAGCCTGGTGACCGACATCGCGTTCTTCATCGACGACGTGGTGGCCTTCTTCCGGGGCGTGCGCTTCGTCGAGCAACTCCAGCAGCTCATCGCCGGCACCGACTTCGCCGACCTGGTGAACGGCCGGTTCCTGGAGGACGCCATCGACCCGGTGAACCAGAAGCTGAAGGAGCTGGCGGACGCCGGCTACTGGTTCCTGGACTCGGTCGTCGACGTGCTCGACGGGTCCGGCACCGAGCTGCGCGGCCTGCGCCTGGACGGCGCGCCGCCGGGCGTGCTGAGCCTGGCGCTGGTGGCCCGCGGCTACGACCGGTCCGGCATCGTCGAGGGCACGATCAGCTGGCCGCGCACCCTCGGCGGCACCGAGGACCCGACCCGCGCGCGCCTGGTCGCGGGCGTGACGCCATACCTGGTGTCGACGGAGCTGACCGCCGCGGCACTCCTGATCGAGCACCCACCGGAGGCACCGACCGCCCCGGCCCCCACCCTGGAGGTCCCGCCGGAGCACGCCGGGTCGGTAGAGGTCGTGGAGCGCAGCGCTCCGGCGGTCGACCTCGACAGCGCGACGATCGCCGGGTTGACCCCGATGGGCGCGGCGGTCCGGCCGAACGCGCTGGCCGGGATCGCCGCGGGCGCCGTCGTGGAGCTGCGGACAGTGCTGGGTGACCGGGAGGTCTCGCGACGCATCATCGAGTTCGCCCGCGGCACCGACGACCTGGCGGTCACGGTGACCACCCCCATGCCCGGCGAGCCGGGGATGTTGGCCCCGCCGATGGCCGAGGTGGGCGAGCTCACCGCGCTGTGGGAGGACGACGACGAGGAGACCTGCCGCCGGCACTACCGGGTGGGCGCGGTGCCGATCGACGCTCCCCTGACGTTGCGGGTGTCGGTCGCGCCGGGCAAGCGCTGGCACGGCACCGATTTCTTCGCCCAACCCTCCGGCTGGTCCGGCACCGTGCAGGTGCACCCAGCGAAGAAGGAGGCCGTCCCCGAGCGCATCTCCCAGGTGGCGCGTAAGGGTTGGATTTCCCGTGCGGCCCTGGGTGGAATCGAGGTCAGCCTGAACCCGCAGCCGCTGCCACCCAAGGAAACCGGCACGGTCTCCGAGGTGGTGCGCGCGACCCAGGGACTGGACCTGACGGCTGCCAGGACCTCGATCGAGGGAAGCTCGGTCAGCCCGGTCGCGACCGCGGCCACCCGGACGTTCGGCAAGGCCGTCCGCGGGGTCGACCTCACGAAGACGGTCCACGAGGTCGACCTCACCGCCCCGGACTTCGCAAAACTCGTGGAGCGGTCGAACCCCACCGGGCCCGGCGTGGTCACCGGCATCGACTTCGAGCTGGTGAAGTACGTCGCGCCGGTGGTGCGCTAACCGGGCTGGCCCGCCGAGGCGGCGACCGGCTGGACCGGCGGGTCGCAGAACGGCACCAGGGCCGGCAGCGCCGCCTGCACGTCCTGACACGCCTGGGTCGCTTCCGCCGCCGAGGCAAACCCGTCGTCCATGACGACGAGCCACCCCTGCTGGGCGAACCCCAGGTCGGGGTACTCGTCGGTGGCCACGGCGAGCGCCGCCACCCCCTCGGCCCCCAGCGCGTCGACCCGCTGGTTCGCCGCGAACTCCCCCGCGCTGCCCTCCGCCGGGAAGGTCACCAGCACGGCCGCCCACTCCCCGGCCTCGAACGGCGGCCCGTCCACCGGCGGCGGGGGCGGGACCGTCGGGACGGTCGGTCCCGTGGGCTCGCCCGCGGTGGTCTCTCCCGGCTCGTCTGTCGCCGTTTCTCCGCCCGTCTCCTCCGCCGTCGGGTCGGTGGGCGGTACGTCGGTCGTGGCCTCCGGCTCGGTGGTCCCACGGCCCGGGTCCACCGACGTCTCCTCCGAGGTCTCCGAGGCCCCGTCCTCGGTCGTCGGCGCCGCGACGGCCTCTTCGGTCTGGGCGCACTGGGTCGCCGACCCCGGGGAGTTGATCTCGCCGCGCACGGCGACCAGGGAGAAGCAGTACTCCTGCTCGGGCTCGAGGTCGGCCACGGTCATCGCCCCCACGTCGGGGTCCACCGCGACCGGTTCGCCGCTGCGCACCCCTTCGGCGTCCACGGTGTACAGCTTGTAGCCCTCGATGTTCTCCACCGGCGGCCAGCTCACCCGCACGGTGTCGGGACCCTGGGCCTCCACCGTGATCTCGGGGGTGTCGGGGACCCCCAACTCCTCGAAGGTCTCCCCCGAGCCGCCCCGGAGGCTGAATCCGTATGCCGTGAGCGCGGCCACCCCGACCACGGCCAGCCCGGCGCCGATCGCGGTCCCGGTGGTCACGATGGACTTCTGGGTGAACGCACCGTCCACCGTCGCCGTGTCCGGCTCCGGCAGGGTGCCCGGCGGCAGCCCCGGCACAACGGTGGGGGCCGTCCCGGGCGCCCGGTCGGCGGGTCGGGCCCGCACTGTGAACGGCAGCCGGGTGGCGGGTCCGCGCAGCCGTGGGTGGCGGGTGCGGACCCGCAGCCGGACCGGGGCGGTGGCGCCCACCGGCAGCTCGACGGTCTCCGGCTGTACCAGGAACCCCAGCGCCCGGTCCGGGTCTTCGGCGGCGACGGTGAGCCGCACCGGGGTGTTGCCCCAGTTGGACAGTTCGACCACGTGCCGACCGTGCCAGCGGCCCTTCGAGGTCACCGGCACCACCTTGGCCTGCAGGGCGCTGACCTTGCCGACCTCCAGGTCCCCCTCGACCACGGTGCTGGTGTCGGCGTCGACGACCGAGCTGACCCGGATGGCGAACGCGCAGCGCCCGCCGGGGGCCTTGGTGCCGACCGGTGGGGAGAACACCACGACCACGCTCTGCTGCTGACCCGGATAGACCGTCACGTCCGGGGTGTCCGGCGCCCCGGCATCCCCGCCCTCGGCCGACAGCACCTCCGACCACGACGCCGGGCCGGCGACGCCGGGCCCCGCACCGGCCATATCGTCGAGCACCTCGACCCGGTACCCCTCGACGATGGTGCCCTCGTTGATCACGGTGACCACCACGCGGGTCTGGCCCCCGGGCTCGACGGCGGCCGTCGCCGGCTCCAGCTCGACCACGGGATCGGCCACCGGCCACGCCTCCTCACCAGGCTGGGGCGGGTAGCCCACGACCACCCGTCGCTCCAGCGTAGGCGTGGCCCGGGGGCACCGACAGTGCTCCGGCACAGGTACGGCATACCGGGCAGTGCCCTCTGCCTCTCGGGGCAACCGGCGGTGCCCCGAGGACGGCTCCGCGGCCGGTTCCCCACCGGGTCACCAGCGGCCAGACTGCGAGGGTGATCCACGAGGTGGACTCCGCCGTGAAGTCGCTGATCGAGCGGGAGGCGACTGGAACGAAGGACGTCGAGGTCGTCTTCGATGCCCCGACCAAGGAGTGGGCGGGGCGGCGCAGCGCGCCCACCATCGACGTCTACCTCTACGACATCCGGGAGGACCTGCGGAGACGGGCCCGGGGCATGGTCAACGAGTACTCCCCCGACCAGGTGATCATCGGCCGGCACCTGCCGGCACGACAGTTCAAGCTGTCCTACCTGATCACCGCCTGGACGGCCCGGCCCGAGGACGAGCACCGGCTGCTGTCCCACCTGCTGGAGTCCTTCCTCCGGTTCGAGCGGATGCCGGTCGAGCTGCTCACCGGGTCGCTGGCGGAGACCGACATCCCGGTGACGATCACCATCGCCCTCCCCCCGCCCGAGGACCGGTCCTTCGCCGACGTCTGGACCGCGCTCGGCGGCGAGCTCAAGCCCTCGCTGGACCTGGTCGTCACGGCCCCGCTGGAGACCGGGCAGGGCTTCGAGACCGGGCCGCCGGTGCAGGAGGCCCCCCGGGTGGCGCTCGGCGGCCTCGACGGTGGGCCACCCCGCGGGGAGCCGCAGAACGCGGCGACCCGGCGCGCCGCCCGCCCGGCGATGGCCCGCACCACCCCGCGCCGATCGAAGAAGAAGCCATGACGGCGGCGGGACCCGACCTGCAGTACCTGCGCGCCCGGCTCGCCCTGCTGGAGGACCGGGTGCGCACCCTGGTGCGGCACCGGCAGGCCGACGACCCCGAGCCGGACGACCCGTTCCGGGGGCTGTATGTCAGCGACGAGGCCGCAGCACGCCTCCTGGCCCCGGTCCCGTCCGGGCCGGATGCAGACGACGCCGGCCGGCGGGCGGTGCAGGCCCTGGGCGACGAGCTGGAGGCCGGGGGTCACCCGCTGCTGCTGCGCCGGCTGGCCGGGACCGCCGGCCTGGACGACCTGGACCTCGACCTGGTGCTGACCACCCTGCTCCCCGACCTGGACAGCCGGTTCGAGCGCCTTTACGGCTACCTCAACGACGACGTCAGTAGACGCCGGGCGACGACCGGTCTGGCCCTGGAGGTGGTCGGGGCCGCCCCGGAGGATGCCGGTGCCCGCGCCCGCCTCGGGCCGGCGAGCCCCCTGGTCCGTCTCGGCCTGCTCCGGGTGGAGGACGAGGACCGACCGTTCCTCACCCGGGCGCTGCGGGTGCCCGACCGGGTCACGGCGCACCTGCTCGGTCACCCCGACCCGGCCCCCGAACTGGTGCCCTACCTGCTCGAGGCCCATCCCTACCCGGTGCCGCTGGCCACCCGGCTGAGCCGCGCCCTGGGGTCCGGGGCCCGCCTGCTGCACCTGCGCGAGCACGCGCCCGGCACCGGGGCGTCGGTCGCCGCCGCGGGCCTGGCGGAAGCCGGTCTGGGCACCGTGGCCATCGACCTCACCCGGGTCCCCGAGCACCCGGCCCCGGTCGAGCTGCTCCGCTCGGCCCGCCGCGAAGCGCTCTTCGGGGGTGCCGGCCTGGTCGCCGGCCCGGTGGAGGTCCTGGCCGCGGCGGCGCCCGAGGCGCTGCGGGTGCTCACCACGGCCGAGGTGCCGGTGCTGCTGACCGGGCACGACTCGTGGGACCCCCGGTGGGCCGGCGGCACGCCGCTGAGCCTGACCGTCACCCCGCTCGAGCCCGCCGACCGGGCCCGGGTGTGGGCCCGCTACCTGGACTCCGACATCGGGGCGCTGGACGGCGTCGCCGAGCACCTGGCGCTGGCCCCGGCGCAGGTCGCCCGCGCGGTCGCGGCGGCCCGGACCGCCGCGGCGGCGGACGGGACACCCCTGCGCCCCGAGCACCTGCGGCTCGGCGTCCAGGCGCAGAACGCCGCCGGGCTGGAGCGATTGGCCCGCCGGATCGAGCCGGAGGTCGGGTGGGACGACCTCGTCGTGACGCCCGCGGTGGCCACCGCACTCCGGGACGTCACCGCCCGGGCCCGGCACCGGCATACCGTCCTGACGACGTGGCGGATGCGGCGCGGGGGCGGGCGGGGGGTGGGCATCACCGCGCTGTTCGCCGGCGACTCCGGGACCGGCAAGACGATGGCGGCCGAGGTGATCGCCGGCGACCTGGGGCTCGACCTCTACACGGTCAACCTGGCCACGGTCGTCGACAAGTACGTCGGGGAGACCGAGAAGAACCTGGAGCGCATCTTCACCGAGGCCGCCGGGGTCAACGCGGTGCTCTTCTTCGACGAGGCGGACGCGGTCTTCGGCAAGCGCAGCTCGGTCAAGGACGCGCACGACCGCTACGCCAACATCGAGAGCGCCTACCTGCTGCAACGGCTGGAGTCCTTCGACGGACTTGCGGTGCTGGCGACCAACCTGCGGGCCAACATCGATGAGGCGTTCACCCGCCGGCTGGACGCGATCATCGACTTCCCCGCCCCGACCGAGGAGCTGCGAAGGGAACTGTGGGCGCGCTGCCTGGCCGCACCGCTGCCGGTGGCCGACGACCTGGACCTCGGCTTCTGCGCGCGCTCCTTCGAGCTGGCGGGCGGTGACATCCGCGCGGCCTCGACGACCGCCGCCTACCTCGCGGCGGCCGCCGGCCGGCCGGTCGGCATGGGAGAGCTGGTGGCGGCCGTGCAGCAGGAGTACCGCAAGCTGGGCAGGCTCGTGCTGGAGCGCGAGTTCGGCGACTACCTGACCCTGCTCCGCTGATGGCCACGGCACGAGGGACCGGCGGAGGCTACAGCCTCGGGGTCGACCTGGGCACCACCTACACCGCGGCCGCGGTCTGGCGCGAGGGGCGAGCCGAGATCGTCCCGCTGGGCGACCACAGCCCGCAGATTCCGTCCGCCCTGTTCCGCGCCGAGGACGGGCAGTTCCTCGTCGGCGAGCCGGCGGTGCGCCGCGGTGCCGCGGACCCGGGGAGGCTGGCCACCGAGTTCAAGCGCCGGATCGGCGACGACACCAGCATCCTGGTCGGCGGGACGCCGATGTCGGCCCATGCGCTGACCGCCCAGCTGCTCTCCTGGGTCGTGGCACACGTCAGCGCCGGCCAGGGCGGTGCCCCGGGGACGGTGGTGCTCACCTGCCCGGCGAACTGGGGGCCCTACCGCCGCGAACTGATGGAGCAGGCCGGCCGTATGGCGGGGGTCGGGTCCGTCGTCATCTGCACCGAGCCGTCCGCGGCGGCGGTGCACTTCGCCTCCACCGAGCGCGACGACACCGGGGACACCCTGGCCGTCTACGACCTCGGCGGCGGCACCTTCGACGCGGCGGTCCTGCGCAAGGACGGTCCGACCGAGTTCACCCTGCACGGCACCCCGGAGGGGATCGAGCACCTCGGCGGCCTGGACTTCGACGCGGCGGTGCTCCAGCACGTCTGGGCCACCCTCGGCGACCTCGGCGGCGACGTCGACCCCGACGACGACGCGGTGCTGACCGCGCTGTCCCGGTTGCGGCGCGACTGCACCGAGGCCAAGGAGGCGCTCTCGGTCGACACCGAGGTCTCGATCCCGGTCGACCTCGCCGGTCAGCACCGGACGGTCCGGATGGGTCGGGCAGAGCTGGAGGAGCTGATCCGACCCTCCCTGGAGGAGACCGTCTCCGCGCTGGAGCGGGCCCTAGCCAGCGCCGAGCTCACCGCCGCGGACCTCGGCTCGGTGCTCCTGGTCGGCGGCTCCGCCCGCATCCCGCTGGTCACCGAGCTGTTGACCCGCCGACTGGGTCGGCCGGTCGCGGTCAGCGCCCAGCCCAAGCACGGGGTGGCGCTGGGCGCGGCGATCGTCGGCGCCCAGGTGTCCGGAGCCCTTGCCCCGCCGACCCCGACGCGACGGGGCGGGTCGACAGAGACCGCCGCGCCGGCAGGCTCCCCGGCCGCCGCCGCACCCGCCGCCCCGTCCGGCCCCGCCGGTGCCCCGGCTCCCGACACCACCGCGGCCCGGCAGGCACCCGCCGCGCCCCGTGGTCCGCTGGTCCGACACGCCCACCTGGTGGCCGGGGGCCTGGCCGCCCTGGCGGTCGTCGCCGCGATGGTCGGCCCGACGGCCGCCGACCCCGACGTCACCGCCCAGCTGGATGCCGGGCGCGAGGTAGCGACCCTCGACGGACCGGGCATCCCCGCCGGCTCAACCCTGCAGCTGACCCTCGCCGGCCAGGACCTGCCCGCCGGATCCGGCGTGGTCACCGACGCGCAGACGGTGAACCTGAGCGGGGCGCGGATCTACACCGTCGGGCCGCTGCGTGCCTCCGTCAGCTCGGCGTCCGGGGAGTCCGTGGACGTCGAGGCTCGGCTGCGCCCGCCTGAGGGAGCGCCCTGGGCACGCCTGCTCAGCCTGCCCGGTGCCGTCCTCGTGCTCGGCCTGCTGTTCGCCGCCGCGTATGCCGAGTCGCTGCTCCGCCCGGTCCTGCGCCGGAAACGTCGGGTCACCACCCGCACGGTCATCGGGCTAGGTGCGGTCGGTGCCGTCCTGGGCCTCGTCCTCCTGCTCACGGTGTGGATCCTGGGCGCCAGGTTGCTCTCCCCCGTATCGGTGGGTCTCCTGCTCGCCGGCTGCGCGCTCGCCGGGGGGCTACTGCCGCTCGGGCTGGAGGGGGACCGTGCCCGGGCTGGCACGGGCACCGCCGGCGCCCCGAGAGGGAGGCGACCATGACGTCCGACCGCGCCCTGGTCCCCACGAGCCGGGCACCCGCACGGGCTGTCCCCCAACGGTCCGGCCGACCGGCGCCGGACCGCAGACCCCGGGTGGCCCACGCCCCGACCATCAGACCGGCCGACCTCCCGTCCCTGCAGCGCGACGCGGGCAATGCGGCCTCGGCCGCATTGATCCAGGTGCAGCGGGAATGGGACCTGGCGGCATACCAGAAGACCTACCCGGCGAACTATGCGGAGCTGCTCGCGCTCTGCGGGCCCACCGGGCGGCGCACGAAGGCCAAGACCATCGAGCGGCTGACCACGTTGGCCCGCCACACCGACAGCTCCGATCAGTTGACCCGGCTACTCGGTCTCCTGACCCGCGAGGACAGGACTGCGGCCGGCACCGCGGACGCCCTCATCGGGCTGCTGACGCAGATGCCGGCGACCGAGCTCATCGCCTATCTCGGGCCCAAGAGTGAGGCGACCGCGGTGGAGGCACTGCTCGCGCCCGATAGTGGTGGCCTGCGGGGCCTGCAAGAGCGGCTCACGGGCCTGCCCCACGGGGGCAACGTCAAAGGGCTCCTGCGCCTCGACACCGACGTGGCCGCGCTGCGGCAGCTCCACGAGGTCGTGGGCGGGTTGTTCCTCTCCCTCCTGCAACACACCCCCCAGGTGCCGGGAGGACGTGCGCGGTTCATCCTGGGCACGATCGCCGATGCCGGAGGGCTGGAGCAGTTGAAGACCCTGTCGGCCCTGTCACTCGACGTGGGCGTGTTGGCCCAGATGCTGACCTATGCCACCTTCGCCGAGCTACAACCCATCGTGGTGAAGTACCCGCAGGCGCTCCGGGGGAAGGGCCTGGAACATCTACTCCCGTTCGGAAGGCCCGCCGACGCCGCCGACCTGCTGGCCCGCGAGGCCGGGCGGTCCAGCATCGCGGAGCTGAAGGTCCGCCTGTCCAGCGAGTCGCTCGCCGCCCAGTACCTCGGGCCCAAGGCGCACCCCAAGGCCATCCGATTCACCCAGGCCCACATCTCCGGCTTCGGCGAGGGATACTCGGTGAAGGACAACATCAAGAGACTCCGCGACGAGCCCACCTGGATGATCCCGGGCGGCCCGATCAGGGTCTTCGTCAAACGAAAGCAGCACGTAGCGCACGCCGGGCAGACGCCATACGGGATGTCCACCTCCAACAACCTCATCGACGGGATGACCTACACCTTGGACAACCGGCGGCTCTACGCCTACCAGCAGGCGGGCAGGGACAACATCCCCATCGCGTTCGTGGGGTGGGACGTGGCCAAACGAGAAGCGTTCAAGTTCAGCACCAAGGACGGCGGAGCCACCGCCGTGCTGGAGTGAGCAAGGAGCAACAGATGCCCTCGACGTGGGTCGACGTGCCGGCCGAGGACGCTGCCCGGCGATACGGCATACGCCTCGGCGGGCTGGCCACGGTGCACGAGGTCTCGACCCGGTCCCGGGACACCTCCGGCGACGGTCCCTGGCCGATCATCGTCAGTCGTCGGCACGGCACGGAGCCATCGGTGCTGACCCTGCACTTCGCGACGGTCGACCACGACGACCTGCGACCCGACGGCGACGCCCTCGGGACGGCCCCGAGCTACATCCTGCTCGACCAGGAGAGCCTCACCGGGCTCCGGGCACTCCTGGCCCGGTGGCGGGCCGAGCTGGCGGCGCCGCGTCGGGACACCTCGGGACTGCACCAGTTGAACGAGCAGGACCTCGCCGCCCGGGGGTGGGCCACTCAGGATCCCGGTGGGGAGCTCCGGACCCTCGTGCTGCAACCCGAGGGCGCCGTGGCGGAGGATTCCAACGCATCGCTGCTCACCTTCTCCGTCGCACCACCGTTCCCGGCCCACTGGGTGTCCCTCGGGTGCGACCGGCTCGAGAGCCCCGACACGCCTGCCTATCCGTCCCCGCGCCCCTCCGCGGTCAGCCCCCTGCAGGTGGACGGGCACGACCTGCCCGTCCTCGACGGTCTGCTGGCCGAGCAGGCGGCCCACCTCCGGTCCCCACGGGGCTGAGGACCGGCATCCCGCGAGCCCTCAGGTTCCCGCGGGGGTCCCCGTCTTCAGGATCGAACTGCCGAGCAGCACGAAGAAGGTCAGCACGGTGGCCGCCGACGCGGCGGAGGCGGGCGCCGTCGACGAGGCGACCGTGGAGACCAGGTCGACCACCGCCTCCCCGTGACCGTTCCCGCAGCGGATGCGGACGACATACTGCCCCAGCGGCACGTTGGCGACCGGCGCCCGGACGGTGAAGCTGCCGGTGCCGTCCGCGGTGGTCGTCGCGAGGACCTCCCCAGCCAGCAGGACCTCCACGGTGCTCCGCGGGGCGCAGCCGGCGCCACTGACCGCGAGGTCACCACCCGGGATCACCGACCGGCGGCCCAGGTCCACGGCGTCGATCGGCTGGGCGTCCGCCGGTGGCGGCTCGGGGGTGTCGATGGGCGGGATCGGGGTGGGTGGCGGCCCGTCGTCCTCGCCGGTGGGGCCGCCGGTGTCCGTGGCGGAGTCCGCACCGGTCTCCCCGGGCGGACCGGTGGTGCTCGGGGGGTTCGTCGTCGGTGGCCCTGTGGTCGTCGGGGAGCCGGGGGTCGTCGACGTGGTCCCGGTCGACGTGTCCGGCGGGCCCGTGGTCGTCCCGGTGGTCGACGTCGTCGGCCCCGCGGTCCAGGTCCACGTCGTCTCGTCGGTGACGTCGGTCGAGGCCAGGGTGGCGGAGGCGGTGAGCGTCTCCGTGCCGGCGACGGACCGGCTGTGCGAGTGCCTGGCCCGGCCGTCCTCGTCCGTGAGCACGTTGCTCTCCACGACGTCGGCAGCACCGGCCAGGGTGCCCCGGAAGTCGACCGGTATGCCGGGGGCCGGTTCGCCGTCCAGGGTCACCGTCGCGGTCCAGACCGCCGTGCTGCCGACCGTCCCCCCGGATGCGACGGGGGTGAGGACCAGTTCCACATCGGGGGTCCCGGGCGGCGGCAGCCAGGTGAACGATCCTGAGTCGGTGGCGGTCTGCCCGTCGGCCGTCGCCGTCACCGACAGCGCCTCCGTCCCGGGCGCTGTCCGGGTGTGCGAGTGCGTCGCCACGCCCGCGGCGTTGGTGGTCCGGGTGACGTCCTGGTCCGGCTGGCCGCCGAGCTGCCCCAGGAAGCGGACGCTGGCTCCCGGCACGGGCGTCCCACCGGTGGTCACCGTGGCCGTCCACTCCAGCGGCGACCCGACGACGCCGCTGGTCCCGCTGGTGGTCAGCTGCACGCTCAGCGGCCCGGCCGGGGCAATCCAGGTGAAGTTCCCCGAGTCCGTGGCCGTCTGGTCGTATGCCGTGACGCTCACCGTGAGCGCGTCCTGGCCGGCGGTGGCCCTCGTGTGCTGGAAGGACGCCTGGCCCGATGCGTCGGTCTGACCCTGCAACGACACGTCCGGCGCCCCGGACATGGTGGCGTGGAAGGAGACCTGCTGCTCGGCCAGTGGCTTGCCGTCGGCGGTGACGGTGGCCACCCACTGCCGGGACGTCCCGGTCTCACCGGTGCCGCTCTTCGGGGTCAGGGCGATGGCCACGTCCGGTTGGACGACGGGGAGCACGGTGACGGGCACGGCCGCCGACGGCGGGCTCTCGTACCACGGCTGCGGCCCGTCGGGGCCCCACGTCGGGAAGCGGGACAGCGTGGTGGCCACGACCGTCCGGTCACCGGGCGTGCTGAAGGTCATCGAGGCCGCCGCGGTCCCGAACGGCACATCGGCGCAGACCGTCTCGCCCGTGGATGCCCGGAAGCGCACCAGGAAGTCGCCGCCCTCGAGGTCGGGGTAGGCCTCCAGGGCCATCGGCTCCCCGACCGATACCTGGGTCCCCGGCTGGGGCAGGCCCAGGGACGGCGCCCAGAACCACGACTCCCCTCCGACGGCGGGGCAGGACACCGTGGCGTCCGGGCCCGACGTGGCCGTGTCCGCCGCGGCCGGACCACCGGTCGTCACCGCGATGACGGACCCGACCGTGGCCAGCGGGATGAGGAGGACCAGCAGGAGCACCGCCCAGTCCGCGAGGCGGCACAGCGGTGCCGGTCGCACGCGCGCGTCGGCCGGACGGTGGGGAGCCGGGTCGGTCACCCTGATCACCCGGCGGAGCCGACCGACCCCTTGATCACCCCGGCGCCGAGCAGGACGAAGAAGGTCAGGACCGCTGCGGCCGAGGCGGCCGCTGCCGGGGCCGTCGACGACGCGACGGTGGAGACCAGGTCGACCTGTGCCGCGCCGGTCCTCCCCTCGCACTCGACGTCCACGGCATACTGCCCCAGCGGCATGCTGGACACGGCGGCCCGTGCGGTGAAGTCCCCGTTCGCGTCCGCCGTCGCGGTGGCCAGGGGCTCACCGCCCAGCAGGATCTGCACGGTGCTGCCCGGTGCGCACCCGGACCCGCTGACCTCGAGGTCGCCCCCCGGCGTCGCCGAATGACTGCCCAGGGCCACGTTCGTGAGGGGCACGCTCGGAGGTGTCGTCGTGGTGGGCGTCGTCGGCGCGGTGGGCACCTCGGGCGGTGCCGCGACCGTGTCGCCGTCATCGGTCCCCGGGTCCTCGATGATGTCCACGATGTCCCCGACACTCGGGGGGTCCGCGGCCGGGGGCTGGGCCGGGACCGGCAGCGCCACGGTCACCGGTGGCACGACGGCCGGGGGCGTCGTCGCGGGCGGTGACGCGGGCGGTGTCGTGGCCGGCGGGCCCACGGGTGGCGGACCCGACGGCGGCGTGACGGGCGGTGGCGTGACGGGCGGTGGCGTGACGGGTGGCCCGGGTGGCGGTATGACGGGTGGGACCGGCGGAGCGGGCGGTTCGGCCGCGGTCGTCCAGGTCCGCTGGGCCGAGGCCGTCGCGGTGAGGTCGTCGAGCGTGGCCGTGGCGGTCACCGTCTCGGTCCCGGCGACCGTACGGGTGTGACCGTGGGCGGCCTCCCCGGAGTCATCGGTCAGGACCGCGGGGTCGAGGATGTCGGTCGTCCCGGGCAGGACGCCGAGGAACTCGACGCTGGCTCCCTCCACGGGCGCCCCGTCGAGGGTCACCGTCGCCGTCCAGGTGGTAGCGCTGCCGATCACGCCGCTGGAGGACGCCGGGGTGACCTCGACCTGGAGGACCGGCGGCGGGGCCTGCCAGGTGAAGGTGGTCGTCGCCGACACCTCCTGGCCGAGCACGACGCCCTGCACGGTGATGCTGTCCACGCCCGCGGCGGCCCTCGTGTGCGCGAAGACCGCGGTGCCGTCCGCCCCCGTCACACCCTCGACCGTCACGTCGTCGGCACCGGCCGTGGACGCGGTGAAGATGAGCGACTGGCCCGGCTGCGGGGTGCCGTCGGCGCTGACCGTCGCCACCCACTCGACCGCCTCGCCGACCGGACCGGCGGCGTCCTCGGGAGTGAGGTCGAGGTGCACAGCGGGTGGGGACTCCCAGACGAAGGACCCCGTCGCCGACACGACCTCCCCGTCCACGTCCGCGGCGACCAGGAGGCTCTCGGTCCCGGCCACCGACCGGGTGTGCGTGTGGGTCGCGATGCCCGAGGCGTCCGTGCTGATGGTGACGTCGACATCGGGTTGTCCGGCCAGTTGGCCGAGGAAGCGCACCGGGACCCCGGCCATCCCGTCGTCCCCGCTGGTGACGGTCGCGGTCCAGGTCAACGGCGTGCCGACCTGGCCGTTGCCGCTGCTCTGGGTCAGGGTGACGACAGGGACAGGCTCCTCCCAGACGAACGTGGTCTCCGCCCAGACCTCCTGGCCCAGGCCCTCCACGCCGACCCAGATGGTGTCCTCCCCCGGTTGGGTCCTGGTGTGCTCGAACCGGGCGGTGCCGTCGTCGTCGGTCAGGTCCTCCAGGTAGACGGTCTCTGCTCCCTCCATGGACGCGCTGAACGTCACCCACGTCTCCCCGAGCGGCTCGCCGTCGGCCGTGACGGTGGCGGTCCACGTCACCGGGTCACCGGTCCAGCCGGAGGCGTCTTCGGGTTCGAGCTGGATCTCCAGGAGCGGCGGTGGCTCCTCCCAGACGAAGGAGTCGGTCACGGTGACCGTCTCCTCCCCGTAGGTCGCAGCAACGGTCATCAGTTCCGTCCCTGCCGCCTCCCGGGTGTGCGTGTGGGTGGCGAGTCCGGAAGAGTCCGTGGTGACGGTCTCCTCGACGTCGGGCTCGCCCGCGAGTTGGCCGAGGAAACCCACGCTGACCCCCTCGACACCCTCCCCACCGGAGGTGATCGACACGGTCCATTCCACCAGGGTGCCGACCTCCGCGCTCCCGCCACCTGCCGACAGGGTGACCTCCAGCGGCTCCCGCCAGGTGAACGTCGTCGTGACCGCCGTGTCCTCCTCGAACAGGCGGACCTCGATGTCGTCCACCGCCGGTTCGCTCCTGCTGTGCCCGAACTGGACGGTGCCGTCTGCCGAGGTCTCGCCGAGGTACCAGATCGCCTCCAGCCCCTCACCCGTGGCGGAGAACTCGACCCACTGCCCGACGACCGGCTCACCGTCGGCGGTGACGGTCGCGGTCCAGATCACCTCCACCCCCACCGGACCGTTGGAGTCCAGCGGCACCAGGTCGAGCTCCACCACCGGCTCCCAGTCGAAGGATCCCGTGACGGACACCGTCTCCTCGCCGTAGGTCACCGTGACCAGCAACGACTCCGTCCCGGTGACATCCCGGGTATGCGTGTGCTCGACGACCCCTGACGATGAAGTGGTGAACGTCTCGGTCACGTCGGGCTCACCCTCCAGCTGCCCGAGGAACACCACCTCCGCACCGGCCACCGGGTCGTCCCCGGACTCCACGGACACCGACCACGTCTGATCCGTCCCGTGCTCACCGCTGCCGAACTCCGGCGAGAGCGTGACCCCCAGCGGCTCCCGCCAGGTGAACGTCGTCTCGACGAACTCCTCCTCGAAGACGAAGGTGTCGACCACGATGTCGTCCACCCCCGGGTCCGACCGGGTGTGCACGAAGGTGGCCACCCCGTCCTCGTCGGTCATCGCCTCCTGCCCCTCGCCGCCATCGTCGCCCTGCCGCCAGGCGTGGAAGTTGACCCACTGCTCGGCCAGGGGTTCCCCGTCGGCCGTCAGGGTCGCGGTCCAGGTCACCGGCACCTCTATCGGACCGTTGGAGTCCAACGGCACCAGGTCGAGCTCGACCACCGGTACCCAGTCGAAGGAGCCCGTGACGGACACGGTCTCCTCGCCGTAGGTCACCGTGATCAGTAACGACTCCGTCCCGACGACATCCCGGGTATGCGTGTGCTCGACCACTCCTGACGGGCCGGTGGTGAAGGTCTCGCTCACGTCGGGCTCACCGTCCAGCTGCCCTAGGAACACCACCTCCGCACCGGCGACCTCCCCCTCCTCCCCGGACATCACCGACACCGACCACGTCTGATCCGTCCCGTGCTCACCGCTGCCGAACTCCGGCGAGAGCGTGACCCCCAGCGGCTGTCGCCAGGTGAACGTCGTCTCGACGGAAACGTCCTCGAAGGCGAAGGTCTCGACCAGGATGTTGTCCACCCCCGGGACCTCTCGGGTGTGCACGAAGGTGGCCACCCCGTTCCCGTCGGTGAACTCCTCCTGGGGCACGGTGTCGTCGTCCATCGTGGCGTAGAAGTACACGGCCGCCCCGTCCACCGGCTCACCGTCGACGGTGACGGTCGCGCTCCAGGTCACATCCACCCCCACCGGACCGTTGGAGTCCAAGGGCACCAGGTCGAGCTCCACCACGGGCTCGGGGGGTGGCTCCTGCCAGACGAACGTCGTGGTGGCGGTCCCGGTCTCCTCCCCCGCCGTCACGGTCACCTGCAGGGTCTCCGTCCCGGCAACCTCCCTGGTGTGTGAGTGCATCGCCTCGCCCGTGCTCCCGACCACCCCGGTCTCCACGATGTCCGGCTGGCCGTCCATCGTCCCCCGGAACTCGATCTCGGCGTCCATCGCCGGCTCCCCGTCCACGGTCACCATCGCCATCCAGGTGACCACCGTCCCCGTGGGTCCGCTGGAATCGACCGGGTCGATGACGATCTCGGGCACCTGCGCCGGGGCGATCCCGCTGGGTGGCTCCACCTCGGGGGGCACGATCTCCGCTGGCGGCTCGGAGTCGGGAGGCAACTCGGCGTCCGGGGGCCCGACCTCCGCGGGCGGCTCCGCCTCGGGGGGCGTTCCCTCGACGGGTGCGTCCGGCGGCGTTCCCTCGGGCGGCGGCTCCGGCAGTACGACCTCGACAGGGGGCTCCACCTCCGGAGGGGCCACCTCCGCGGGCGGCTCGGTCTCGGGGGGCGCGAACTCGGGCGGCGGTTCCGGCAGCACCACCTCACCGGGTGGCACGATCACGGGCGGATCGCCGTCCCCCGACCCCGGATCTTCTCCCCCCGGGGTCTCCTCACCGGGTGCGGCGACCGGTGAGTCGGTGAGCTGCTCACTGGCCAGGACCGTCCCTGCACCGGCGAAGGCCAGGAGCAGGAGGACCAGGAGTCCGGCCAGGCCGGCCCGGAGCTGCCGGCCGCTCACCAGTCGTCCTCGGGTGTCGCTGGCTGGTCGGCCGCGGCCGGGCCCTGGTCGCCACTGGTCCACCAGTGGCCGTCGGCCCGCACGCCCGCCGACGTCGCACCGTCGGACGCGTGCTCGGCCCCGACCGACTCCAACGTGGCGGTGTCATCCTCCTCCCCGCCGTCCTGTCCCCCGTCCTCCCCGTCGTCGTCCGTGTCGTCGTCCGTGTCGCCGTGGTCGTCCGAGGCGTCCTGGTCGTCCGCCACCCCGATCGGAAGGAAGTAGCCGATCGCCATCGCGCCCGCCGCGCACAACAGCACGACGGTCGTCCAGGACCCGGCACTCGGGGCCAGCTGACGGGTCGCCGACAGGGTGAAGGTGAGCACGAAACCCAGGCCGAGGCCGGCGGGCACGAAGCGCATCGCCCGTCGCCACCGGTTCTCCGGCAGCTGGGTGCGGCGGATCGCCAACAGCAGGGTGCCCAGCAGCACGAGGGTGATGCCGAGCACCGCCATGCCGAAGACGCCGTAGACGGAGTTGGCGGAACCCCGCACGTCGGCCGGGAAGGACTGCTCCTGCAGGACATTGCGCTCGTCGTCCAGCAGCAGCAGCCGGGACGGGATGAGCCCCGTGGCCTGCCCGGACAGGTCGATCAGGTCGATGTCGATGGTCCGCGTCGTCTGGCTGTTCGGCGGCATCACGAGGTCGATGCGGGTCGTGAAGTTGTACATGGTCAGCCCCATGACCTTGCCGTCCAGGCGCACGCTCCGCACGGTCACCTCCTGCTGCGAGGTGTTGGTCAGGTCGAGGGTGAGCGTGGCGCCCTCCTGCGGGTCCAGCCGCACCGGGTCGTTGGAGTCGATCTCGGTGACCGGGCGCCCGTTGATCGCGGCCTGCCACTCCACGGACGGCGCATCCTCCTCCCCCTCCGGGGCCGCGGCCGCGGCCGGGCCCGAGACCAACAGGAGGGCGGCCAGCACCGCCAGGAGTGCCCTGCCCAGGGAGGGGGTGCCCGGCTCGTGTCGGCGACGCTGTCCGACGTCCATGCGGCGACGGTAGCCCCGCGGTCGAGCCCGCGGGGGCGGTCCGCCGCAGGTGTGCCCCGACGCCGCGGGTCGCTGCCCCAACGGGCCACCAGGGCTGCACCCGAGGGAGTCTGGAAGTTCCTCGCGCGCGGGCTGCGGACGCACCAGGCTGGGAGGCACACGCGTCCGGAGGTAACCACCATGCGCGACCACGGCCATGACGTCGAGGACACCTCGCTGCGTCCCAAGTCAGCCCGGATCGAGGAGGAGCCGACCGGCGCCGCGGCCCACGCCGCAGTGGCGGGTCGCACGGACGTGCTGTCCCCCGCCGACCTGGTCGGCCTCCAGCGGGCCGCCGGCAACGCCGGCGTCACCTCCGTGCTGGAGGAGGAGCGATCGCCCGTGCACGACGTCATCAACTCACCGGGCCGACCGCTGGAGGAACCGGTGCGGGCCGACATGGAGAGCCGGCTCGGCCACGACTTCTCCGACGTCCGGGTCCATGACGACGGGGCCGCCCACGCCTCGGCGGCGTCGGTCAACGCGCACGCCTACACGGTGGGCTCGCACGTCGTCTTCCAGCGCGATGCCTACGACCCGTCGAGCAGCGCCGGGCAGCACACCCTCGCCCACGAGCTCACCCACGTCGTCCAGCAGCGCTCCGGCCCGGTCGACGGGACGTCCGCCGGGGGCGGCATCGCGGTGAGCGACCCGGGAGACCGGTTCGAGCGGGAGGCGGCCGCGACCGCCGAGCGGGCCATGTCGGCCCCCGCGCACGAGCACACCGCAGCCGGACCGTCCTCCGTGCAGCGGGCCACCACGGAGCCGACCCTCGGCATACAGCGCCAGGAGGGCGAGGAGGAAGAGGAGCCCGTGCAGGCCATGGCGGTCCAGCGCGAGGAGGCGCCCGAAGAAGAGGCCGAAGAGCCGACCGGCTAGGGAGCTGACCGGTGGCCGAGGAACCGTGCACCGTCTGCGGCGAACGCAACCCGATCAGCACCCAGTTCTGCAACTTCTGTGGTGCCTACCTCGGATGGGACGATGAGGACGAGCCGACGCAACCCGTGCTGGTCGACGAACCGGTCAGCGGGCGCGTGCGCACCGAACGCGTCCTCGAGGAGTCGACGGGCGACCGGTACCCGGACAGCACGGCGCCACCGGAGGAGACCACCCGGATCCTGCTGCCCGCCCTGGACCCCGGCTGGGCCCTGGATGCCGAGATCCTGCAGCCCGAGGTGGTGGTGACACCGGGCTCGCCCCCCGGCACCGTGACGCTGCGGGTCAGCAACACCTCCACGACCGTGGAGGCCTACGGCCTGACGGTCGTGAACCCTCCCCCGTGGCTGCGGGTCACCCCCGGGAGGGTGCAGTTGCTGCCCGGCACGGACGAGGCCGTCCAGGTGCATCTGGCGATCCGGGCCGAGGACCTGGTCCCCGTGCAGC
The DNA here is from genome assembly GCF_006716185.1 of Ornithinicoccus hortensis. Lineage (NCBI taxonomy): Bacteria > Bacillati > Actinomycetota > Actinomycetes > Micrococcales > Intrasporangiaceae > Ornithinicoccus > Ornithinicoccus hortensis. Next base: position 3,207,621 of record NZ_VFOP01000001.1, read on the forward strand.
GGGCCCGGCTCCGGTTTCGGGTGCAAGGCGAGTCGGCGGTGTCCCTGCGCCGCGACGTCAGCGTCGACCTGGTCGTCGGCGCGGTTTCCGCCCCACTGGGCATGCGGGTCGAGCCGAGCACCCTGCGGGCACGGGACTCTACGACGGCCCTGTTCCGCGTCATCCTCGACAACCGTCGCAACAACGAGGCGGTTCGGGTGCGACTCGGCGGCAGCGACCCCGAGATGGAGGCCTCCTTCCGGTTCACCCCGCCCGAACTGGAGGTGCCGCCCGGTGCCGCCCTGGCCGCCCGGGTGCGGGTCGAGGCTCCCCTCCCTGAGCCAGGCGAAAGGCTGGCACGGACACTCACGGTGACGGCATCTGACGGGTACAGGCAGCACCACGCGACCGCCACCTTCCTACAGTCCGCAGCCGCGACCGTGGTCGACCCGCCGGTCACGGTCCGACTGGACCCCCGCACCGTCCAGGTGGTGAACACCTCGGCCGGGGCCACCTCGGTGGTGCTGGACAACCGGCGCGGTACCCGGTCGCAGCGGGTCACGCTGTCGGCCGCAGACGACGAGGGCGCGGTCCGGTTCACCATCTCTCCGACGCAACTCGAGGTGCCCGCCGGCCTGACCGCGACGGCGCGGCTCACCATGCGAGCCCCCCGGCCCGACGGCGGTTCGGAGCACGCCCGAGAAATCACGGTGACCGCGTGGAGTGGCCAGGACTCCGTCGAGGCGCGTGGCCGGTTCGTGCAGACTTCGCCTGATCGACGTCCGTTGACGCGCGCCACGCTGACCGTCCTGGGCAGCAGCGGAATCGCCGTGGGCACGGCCCTGCCATGGACGAGAAACCCCGAGAACACCGGACACCAGTGGTCGTTCACGCGGGTCAACGATCATCTCGGCATTCAGGACGACAGGCTCGTGGCGACCCTCGAGGAGGTTCGGGTCCGCGACACGGTGGATGCGGTCGTCAGCGGCGGCAGCATCGCGCTGCTGCTTGCAGTCGTGGTCCTCTTCGGACTCACCGGCCAGACCGGTCGGCTCACCCGGGTGGCAGCCTTGCTGTGTCTGGTCTTCGTCCTGTTGCTCCTGACCGCGCTCAATGTCCAGTCCAGTGCCGGAGTCGGCGTGGGGACCGTGGTCGTCCTCCTCGGGTGTGTTACGGCTTTCACGGGTGGCCTGCTCGCCAGGCGATAGCAGGTGGGCCGGCCAGGCCCATTACCGCATCACGTCGATGAACTCGATGCCCTGCTGGGCAAGCCGGTCTGTCACTCCAGACAGGATGCGGCTGTCAGACGTCAGATTGGCGTTCGTGACCGCTCTCTTGACCCGGTTCTCCTGGATAGCGGCGATCGCCCGAGCCAACACAGCACGCTCGGACGAGCCGTGAGCGTGCGCCAGGGCACCCTGCAGCTCCTCGAGCGCGGTGGCCCGATTGGCCGGAAAGTTCGTGGTAAGCGCCGAGACAGACGACACGTTGCCGCTACGGGACAGAGCCTTGTTGTCTACAAAGTAGACAAAGCCGTCCCTCATCGTGACCATGTCGATGCCGCCCTGGTTGGTCCCCAGGATGTCCGGCTTGTAGTTGAGTATCGTGTGGCCATCACGTGCCAAGGCATCCGTTGCGAGACGCTCGCCGAGGTTTCCACGTTTGAGTCGCTCGGACGTCTGGAAAGCACCTTCGTTGCGCCCGCCCGTGAAGGTCTCGTCCAGCGCTCGCCCATCCGCGTCGGTCAGTGCCTCTCGCGCAGCTGACCGTTCGGTTCTGCTCGCCGCCTTCACTTCCTTCAACCCCTTGGCTATCCCCTCCTCGCCCAGGCGGAAGGCCGCCTTCTCCGAGATCTTGATCGAGCTCCGTCCCGCCACCACACCGAGCTTCACACCATCTCCCCACGCGGGGACCATCGCGACAGCGGACAGCCCCGCATTCGGCCAGTCGCCCTCGACCGCGTAGATGGCCGCGTTGACCCCGTCGGGAACGGCACCGAGGACGGGGATGAATCCGGCGGCGTCGAGCGCGAGGTGAACGACTTCCAGTGCCGTCATGTCGTGATCCCGCTGACAACCGGCAGAGTCAGCAGCAACCGCCTCATCGAACACGAGTACGTCACCCAGCAATGGACAGTGAGGATGATCGAAGGTTCGCCAGATGGTGAGGTAATACGTCCCGGACGGCAGATTGGCGAAGGCGAACGTCCGAGGACCCCCTGTCATGGCCTCGCAGGTTCCGATCTCGTCGTCGGGCCACCAGTCGTACTCCCGGGTCAGTGTCACGCCGAAGGAGAAGTCACGCGCATTCGGCACCGATGAATCGACCGGGCTGGGTAGGACGACGATCCGCAAGCCACCGGCCGTCACTCGAAAGCGTCGTGACTCCAGGAGCCGACGGCGTATCTCGATGGTGCTTTCGAACAGCAGCCGACGCATCACGGTGACCGCGGGGCCTGAAACCACTGCCTGGCCCCGGGGACGCGCGGTCGCGACGTGGTCTCGCTGCACCATGACGGGGTCGGTCAGCAACGCGGACACCGTGGAGTTGCCCACGTGCTGCTGCAGCGCCCGTAGCGCCAGGACCCCGGGCGGAACTGGCGCCCTGTCTCGCTCCTCCCGCCGGCCAGCCGTCGACTCCCCACGGCTGTGTTGCCGGCCTCGAGCAGGCGTCTCCCAGGACATGCTCATGCTCCAGCATGACCGTCGCCCTCCGCCGCCGTCGCCGACTCCCAGGCACCGCCGCGGGCATCTGTCGTTGCGCGATGGGGCAGTCCGGGCGGGCCCCCGGGCAGCCCGGTCGCGGTACCCGTTGAGGCACCTGACCCTGCCCCCGGCTCCGTCCGCCCGGCCCTGTCCCGGACGGGGACACCGCAGCAGGCTGGCTGGCACCAACGATGAAGGAGGGCCCATGCCTACCTACCTCTCCCCAGGCGTCTATGTGGAGGAGGTGCCGGCCGGCTCCCGCCCGCTCGAGGGCGTGGGGACGGCAGTCGCCGCGTTCGTGGGCCTGGCCGCCCAGGGACCGTTCAACGAGCCGACCCTGGTGAGCAACTGGACCCAGTTCACCGCCACCTTCGGCGGGTTCATCCCCGGCTCCTACCTCGCCCCGTCCGTGCAGGGCTACTTCCTTAACGGTGGTGGCAACTGCTACGTCGTCCGGATCGGCCAGGAGAACGGGGGCGGCTCCCGTGGCTCCTCCCGCTCCAAGGCGACTCCGGAGCTCGCGCCCGGGCCGCAGGCCCAGCTGGGCCGGATCACCGTGCGCGCCCTGGACCCGGCGGCCGAGTCCGAGTCGATCACCGTCGAGATCGCCGACGCCGGGGGCGACTCGCCCAGCGACGACATGTTCAAGTTCGTCGTCAAGCAGGGCGGCAAGGTGGTCGAGGAGTACGACCGCGCGACGCTGAAGTCCGGCAAGGCCAACGTCGCCACCGTGGTCAACGCCGCGTCGAAGGTCGTCACCATCGAGGACGCCGGCAGCGGCTCCCTGGCCCGACCCGACTCGGGCGAGACCGCCCTGGCCACCCCACCGCCGCCGGCCGCGGTGCCCGCCAACATCGACGCCGACGACTACATGGGCGACGTCGCCGAACGCACCGGCTTCGCCGGGTTGGAGTCGGTCGACGAGGTCACCATGCTGTGCGTGCCGGACCTGATGAGCGCCTACCAACAGGGAGCCATCGACCTGGAGGCCGTGCAGGCCGTGCAATTGGGCATGATCGCCCACTGCGAGCTCATGGGTGACCGGATGGCGATCCTCGACCCACCGCCCGGGCTAAACTCCCAGCAGATCAAGGAATGGCGGGTGGAGGCGGCCGGCTACGACTCGCCCTACGCCACGCTCTACTGGCCCTGGATCAAGGTCCCCGACCCGATCAGCGGACAGATGACCTACATGCCGCCCTCCGGCCACCTGGCCGGCATCTGGGGCCGCAACGACGACACCCGTGGGGTCCACAAGGCACCGGCCAACGAGGTGGTCCGTGGCGCGGTCAGCCTGGAGATCCAGATCACCCGCAACGAGCACGACCTGCTGAACCCGGTGGGGATCAACTGCATCCGGTCCTTCCCCGGCCAGGGCATCCGGGTCTGGGGCGCCCGCACGCTGTCCTCGGATCCCGAGTGGCGCTACGTCAACATCCGCAGGCTGTTCAACTACCTGGAGGAGAGCATCCTGAACGGCACCAACTGGGCAGTCTTCGAGCCGAACGACCCGGCGTTGTGGGCCCGGTTGCGCCGCACGATCAGCGCCTTCCTGGTCAACGAGTGGCGCAAGGGCGCCCTGTTCGGCGCCACCCCGGACGAGGCCTTCTTCGTCAAGTGCGATGACGAGACCAACCCGGCCGAGGGGATCGACGCCGGCCAGGTGGTCTGCCTGGTCGGGGTGGCCCCGGTCAAGCCGGCCGAGTTCGTCATCTTCCGCCTGTCGCAGTTCTCCGGCGGCACCAGTCTGGTCTCCGAGTAGGGACCTTCCCCCCACCACACCCAGCCCACGACATACGAGAGGTGAGACGCCATGCCACTACCCGAGAACGACTCAGGTGTCGGCTATTCGTTCGGCCTGGAGGTCGACGGAGTCCAGATCCAGAAGATCCAGGAGATCAGCGGCCTGAAGATGGAGCAGGACGTGATCGAGCTCAAGCAGAACGACAAGGACGGGAAGTACACGGTCAAGAAGTTGCCGGGCCGCCCGAAGGCCGGGGAGCTCACGGTGACCCGTCCGCTGAGCGAGGACAACAGCTTCAAGGACTGGATCAAGGACTCCCAGTTCGGGAAGATGGGCGCCGTCCGCAAGGGCGGCTCGGTGATCATCTACGACTACGAGAACGGCCCGGTGGCCCGCTACAACTTCACCAACGCCTGGCCCAAGAGCCTGGAGATGAGCTCGCTGAAGGCCGGCGACACCTCCGTGCTCACCGAGAAGCTCGTGATCACCTACGAGACGCTCGAGGCTGAGTGATGCGCCGGTCGGCGGTCCTCCCGACTCCTGGTGACGAGCTTCCCGACACCGAGGGAGACGTCAGCGAGCGCCGTGAGGAGCGCCGAGCGGAGCCGGAGGTGCTGCGCACCGAGTTCTCCTTCGTTCTCCCGAGGGGGTATGTCGACAGTTCCGGGACGATCCACCGCGACGGCGTGATGCGGCTGGCCACGGCCCGGGACGAGTTGATCCCGCTCCGGGACGACCGGGTCCGGGACAACCCGGCCTGGCTGACCGTGGTGCTGCTGGGCCGGGTGGTGACCCGCCTCGGCACCATCGAGAACGTCCATGCCGAGATCATCCAGGACCTGTTCGCCGCCGACCTGGCGTTCCTGCAGGACCTGTACCGACGGATCAACCAGGAGGGCCACACCCGGGCCGCGGTCACCTGCCCGTCCTGCCGGGAATCCTTCGAGGTGGACATCGCCGGTGGTCGCCTGGGGGAATCGTGACGTACGCGCCCGAGCGTCTGTACGAGGAGGTCGCGTACGTCGCCTACCACTTCCACTGGTCCCTGGAGGACATCCTCGATCTCGAGCACCCCGAGCGCACCCGCTTCGTGACCGAGATCGGGAACCTGAACCGCCGGATCAGCGAAGGAGGCTGAGCCGTGGGTTGGTGGCCACGTGGCCGGCGGTCCGGCGCGGCGGGTCCGGGGACCGCATCCCCTCCGGACCCGCCAGCAGCCGCTGCCCCCGCCACTGGCCCTGCCGGTGTCGACCGGCCGCGGGCCCACGCAGACCCGGGGTGGTGGGTGCTCCCCCCGCTGCAGCGCAGCACGCACGGGGTCGAGGTGATCGCCCCGCTGGACCGGTTCGAGGCAGACCTGCGCAGTCACCAGGACCCCCGCTTCGTGGCGCCGCTCAGTCACCTGCGGAGCCCGACCGGCCCGTCCGGACGGGTCGAGGGGCTGGCCCGGTCCGGTCCGCCCGTGCACCTGACCGGCCTGCCGGAGTTCGTCGTGCGCGGCGCCTCCGAGGCCGCCCCTCAGCGTCGCCCGGGCGGCACCGTGCAACGCTTCGCCGACCCGGGCGGGTCGTCCGGCGCCCCGGTGATGGCGCCCGCTCCGGACTTTCCAGCACCGGACTTTCCCACTCCGACCGCTCCGGCCCCGGAGATTCCCGCCCCGGACTCGTCGGCGCCGGAGCAGGGAGGCGCCGAGGACGTCGCCGGTGTCGACGTGGCTACGGGCGCCGAGGAGGTGGCGGGGCAGCACGGCACGACGCCCGGCCCCACGGTGCAGCGGGCCGCGGCGCCCGACCCCACGGTGCAGCGGGACGTCGCGCCGACTCCCCTGCCCGTTCCTCCGTCGGCCCTTCCGCCCACACCACCCCCGGCGCTCCCACCGCTGTCGGTGTGGCGACTCCCCGTCGCCGCGCCGGAGCCACCCGCCAGGCTGCACGTCGACCTGCCCGAGCGGACGCCGGTCACGATGCCGGTGCTCGTCCCATCACCGACGCCCGCCCCCGAACGCCGCGAGCCACCCGGGACACCGGCCGTCACTGGGGCGATCCATGTCCCTGCTCCCCTGACACCGGCACCCGCCGATCCGCCTCCCGCACCGGTCCCGGACGCGTCGGCGGGTGCCGGGCCAGACCTTCCGCACCTTCCGCCTGCGAGCGCGCCGGAGCCCGACAGGCCTGTCTCGTCCGTCCAGCGCGCGGCACCCGTGCCCGAGCCCGACACCCTGCCCCGCCCCGTCCTCGACCAGGGCCCGACACTCGGCAGCACCACACCGGAGCAGGTCGGGACGCCGCCCGCGTCCGGATCCGTACCCGGGCCCGCCGAGCCGAGGGCCCCGAGGCACCGCCTGGCGATCGGCCTCCCCCTGGTGCAGCGTTCGACCGGGGCACCTCCCCCCGAGTCGCCTGCCGGCGAGTCGCCACTCATCGGGTCGTCCGTCGTCCGGCCGCCGGTCGCCGGGCCGTCCAGCGTCTTCGGACCCGTCGAAACGCCGCGTACCCATGTCGAAACACCGAGCCCCCACCACGGGACGACGGCAGCCCCGACAGCCGGTGACCTGACACCGCCACCCACTGCGGAAGCACAGGTCGAGGCCGGGCCGCTGCGCCCGCCGGAGCCAATGCCGGAGCCCAAAGTGAGCCGCACTGTGACGGACGACGCAACGACGACACACGACCCACCGGCGACCGACCTGCCAGGCGCCGACGCGCCGGTCGCAGACGCGCCGGTCGCAGAGGCGGAGGAAGTGCAGGAGTCGGCTCCCGATCTTTCGGCGGAGGACGTGCCGCTGACCGGCCTGGCGGAACCGCTGTCGGCAGCGCCGTCAGCGGCTGCGGGCGAGGCCCCCCGCGACGGGGCGGCCGAGGTACACCTTCCCCTGGCTGGCCCACAGGCCCCGCCGAGCGGAGGGCAGGCCCAGCAACCTCCACTCACGCTCAGCCGCCAGGTCGGGCCGGCCCCGGCACAAGGCCCCGGCGGAGAGAGTGACTCCTCCCGCGACGTCACCGAACCGGCCGTAGCGGTACCCCACCACGCTGTCGAGACACCGCCTCCCGATGCAAGCGGCCACACGCAGTCCGAGGGCACCCCGCTCAGCCCGGGCCAGCCGACGAGCTCACCGCCGAGGACGTCGTCCCTCCCGCTGAGCACCCAGCGGGTAGCGCTGCCCCAGTCCTCGGCCCCAGCGCAGTCGCCGACGCCCGGTCCGCCGGCACCAGCGGCGCCGTTGCTCGTGCCGCATCCCCCGACCTCCTCGGGAGGGTCCACCGCGCAGGCCCCGGCCGCCCCGAGGGCGTCATCGGTCGGCCCCGACCTCGTCGTCAGCCGACGGGTCGCCGACTCCACCCCGCCAGGCGGCCATAGGGAGGGCGCGGACGGCGGAGCGCAACGACCCGATACGACCCACGTCGGACCAACGCCGGACGGTCCGGCACCGATGCCCCCCGTAGGGCAGGTCGGCGACACGGTCACGGAGGCACTCCCCCCGGTCCAACGAGAGGTCGGGATGCCGCTCGTCACGGCGTCGCCCGTCGGGGAGGCGTCGCGGACCCACGAGGCACCAGAGGTCGACGACGGACCGGGGATCGACGATGCACCGCCGGCGGAGGAGGCACCACTCACCGGTGGGGCGTCACTGGCGGGTGCCGTGCTGCCGGCCGAGGAGGCTCTCCCGGCGGGCGCGTCACCGGCGACACCACCCGGACCACACAGCTCATCGCCATCGACCGGACAGTTGCCGGTGGTCGAGCGACTCGGCAAGGCACCGCCGTCCGGGGATTCCGGACCTATCGGCGGTCGCTCCCTCGACCTCGCGACCGGACGTCCCGGAGCAAGAACCTCGGCGCGTGAGGTCGTGCAGCGGCTGCCCGTGATCGAACGACCCACCCACGCACCCCTCACCGGCGAGCAGGCGCCGGTCACGGATCACACGGTGCACGCGGACCGCATACCCACGGCTGTTGAGGGGCCCCAGGGGGTAGCCGTACCGCACGCGGCCCACGTACCCCTGCCAGTCGACGCACCCCTCACCCTCGACGCACCCCATACGTTCGACTCGCCCCTCACGCTCGACGTACCGCGAACCGTTGCCGCCGAGCCGGCACCGACGGCGCACCACGACCACGCTTCCGGCAGCGGACTGCCCGTCGTGGCGCGGCTCGACCGGGCGCCGTTCGATCACGCGCCGCTCACCGGCGACGCGATTCCCCTGCCGCGGCCGGACGGCGGTCCCGGTGGGTCGTTGCGGGTCGGTCGGATGGTGTCGCCGTGGCCGCCTGCCGCAGGCGACGTCCCGCTCCAGCGCGCTCCCGCCACCTTCCCCGGGGACACCGGTCCCGCCGCAGCCCCCGCCACCGTCGAGCACGACCTGCCGACGGCACAGGCGCCCGTCCCGCTGCACCGGATGTTCTCCGGCGGCGCGGACGACGGTATTCCGGACGGGGCGGACCCCGCGGTTCCGACGGTGCAGCCCGGCGTTCCGACGTTGCCGCCAATCGAGCCCGTGCGCCGCCCGCGGTGGGGGGTCGGTGCCCCGACGGTCCAGCGCACGGCATACCCGGACGGCGGCGCGACGGGTCGTGCCGGCACACCGGCAGGGCCCGCCCTCACCGTGGGGATGCCCGTCGTCGGAGGACCCGGCGCCCCGCCCGCGTTCACCGACCTGCCGCAGGCTTCCGGCCCGGCCTCACCCTCGGGCACCTCGGGGTTCACCGAGGTGCTACTCCAGCGGTCGGCGGCGGAGCAGGACGGGGTGTCGGTCCAGACCATCCCCGCGCCGCCGCCGCGTCCGGAGCCCCCGGCGGACGTCGGCCCGGCCGCGGTGGACCAGGCCGCCAGCGCGGCGCCGGCCGACCCCGCGACCCTGCTGCCCACGGGTCGGGCACTGGACGAGCTGGTCGAGCGGATCTACGAGCCGCTCACCGCACGGCTGAGGACCGAGTTGTGGCTGGACCGGGAGCGGTCCGGCCTGATGGTCAACCTGCGACGGTGAGGAGGAGGACATGGCGGACGAGGAGCTGACGGTGACCACGTGCTGGGGCGTGGACGTCGGGGGCAAGATGCTGGGCTCCTTCATCACCTGCGAGGGGCTCGGGATGGAGCTGGTGATGGAGCAGCGCGAGGAGGGCGGCAACAACGGTTTCGTCTGGCAGCTGCCGACCCGGGTCAAGTACAGCAACGTCAAGTTGTCCCGGCCGATCTGCCAGGACACCGGGGAGGCGGTCAGCTGGCTCACCCGGATCGTGCAGAAGGCGGAGCCGGTCGGCGCCACCATCCGGGCGCTCACCGCAGACGGGCAGAACGTGGCCGTGTGGACCCTGCAGGGGGTCATCCCGGTGCGGTGGACCGGCCCCAGCATGTCCACCGACTCGGCCAAGGTCGCCACCGAGACCATCGAGCTGGCCCACCACGGCTTCACCGTCGGGAAGGGGTGAGGGTCATGTCCTCAGCGATGGCGCTGGCCGTGTCCGCGGCGGAGAAGTCGCCCCCGGTCCCCCCGGTGGCCGCGTCGGGGAAGGCCTCGTCCGCGGACAGCTCGCGGGCCCAGATGGAGCGCGCCAGGCTGGTCGTCTACGAGCTGCAGCCGGCCGCCGACGGCACCAACGCCAAGGTGGGCTCGACGCTGAGCGAGATCAGCTTCCAGTTCAACCCCAAGGAGGTGTCGATCCAGAAGCAGGCCAAGTGGGAGCGCACTCCCAGCGCCGGCGCCAAGAAGGCCGGTCCCCCGCAGTTCACTGGCGCGGACCCGTGCAAGCTCACCCTGGAGATGTTCCTGGACGCCACCGCGACGCACGACGCGAGCGTGGTCAGCACCGTCGAGAAGCTGTTCGCCTGCTGCGCGCCGACCGAGCAGAGCGCCGCCAAGGAGAAGCCCTCACCGCCGCTGGTCGCGCTGCACTGGGGCAAGGTCACCAGCTTCGCCGCGTTCATCACCTCGGTGAACGCCAAGTACACCCTGTTCAGCTCCGACGGCACCCCGATCCGCGCGCTGTGCCAGGTGTCGCTGGAGGAGATGCCGGTCGAGCCGTGGCGGCAGAACCCGACCTCCGGCGGCTTGGCGGTGCGCCGCGCCCACCAGCTGGTCGACGGCGACACGCTCGCCTCGGTGGCGTATGCCGAGTACGGCGACCCGAATCTGTGGCGCCCACTCGCCGCCTTCAACGGCATCGACGACCCGCTGCGGTTGCGCCGCGGCACGCGGCTGCTGTTGCCGACCCCGGACGAGCTGGGGGTGGTGTGACCCATGCCGATCAGCGGCAGCACCTGCCAGATCGAGGTCGACGGGCGAGCCCTCCCACAGGACATCGCCGGCCTGCTCACCGAGGCCTACGTCGACGACAGCCAACGGCTCCCGGACATGTTCGCCCTCCGGTTCCGGGACACCGGTCGCACGGTCGTGGCCAAGAGCGGGGCGAAGATCGGCGCGAAGGTGCGGATCTCGGTGCAGACGGTGGACGCGCGGTCCCCGGTGCTGCTGATGGTCGGTGAGGTGACCGCGGTCGAGGCGGAGTTCGACTCGGGCGGTTCGTTCACCGTGATCCGTGGCTACGACCCGGCGCACCGGCTCTTCCACGGGCGCCGCACCGTGGCCTACACCCAGGTCACCGCCTCCGACGTCGTGCGCACCGTGGTCCAGCGGGCTGGCCTGACCGTGGGGAAGATCACCAAGACCACCACCGTGCACGACCAGGTCTCGCAGTCCGGGCAGACCGACTGGGACTTCCTCGAGGGGCTGGCCCGCGAGGAGGGGATGGACCTGTGGGCCCGCGAGGGGAAGGTGCACTTCGACCGGCCCGAGGCCGCCTCATCCGCGCCCGCCGCCGGCGGCCCCGGCGCCCGGGTGCCGCTCGCCCTGCGGCTCGGGCAGGACCTGGTCCGGGCGCGGGTCGCCCTCAGCTCCGCCCAACAGGTCAAGGACGTCGAGGTCCGGGGCTGGGACGTGCAGACGAAGAAGGGGCTGACGGCCACCAAACCGGCGAAGACCGACAGCATCGACCTGCCGGACATGGACGCCCAGAAGCTGGCCAAGGTCTTCGGCAACGCTACCTACGTGTCGACCGACGTGCCGTTCGGGGTGCAGGCCGAGGTGGACCGGGCCGCCACGTCGCTGGCCGAGGAGGTCGCCGGGAGCTTCGCCTCGGTCGAGGGGCTGGTCCGCGGCAACCCGGCGCTGTGCGCCAACTGCGCGATCACCCTGGCCGGCCTGGGGTCGCCGTTCGACGGCAAGTACACGGTGAGTTCCACCCGGCACCGGTTCGACTCCACCGGCTACCTGACCACCTTCAGCGTGGCCGGCCGCAACGACCGCACCATGCTCGGCCTGGCGTCCTCCGGCCCGGCCGCTGTGGACGGGTCGGGGCGCCGGGGGCCGGTCGTCGGCGTGGTCAGCGACGTCAACGACCCGGACAAGATCGGCCGGGTCAGGGTGAGTATGCCGTGGCTCGACGCCGACTACGTCTCCCCCTGGGCCCGGACGGTCCACGCGGGCGCCGGCAAGGAGCGGGGCTGGTTGGTGCTGCCCGAGGTGGGCGACGAGGTGCTGGTCGACTTCGAGCGCGGTGACCCGCGCCGGCCCTACGTCCTCGGCGGTCTCTACAACGGGCTCGACGCTCCCCCCAGCAAGGGCGGGCCGGTGGTCGACGGCGGCAAGGGCGAGGTGAACCGCCGGTCGATGGTGTCCCGTCTCGGGCACCGCGTGGACCTGCTGGACCAGAAGGGCCAGTCCGACGGCGTCACCGTGCAGACCGCGGACGACAAGCTCGTCCTCACCCTCGACGCGGCCACCACCAAGATCACCCTGCACAGCGACGGGACGGTGCAGATCGAGGGCACCCAGGGGATCGTGGTCGACGCCGCCAACGCCAACCTGGACCTGAAGGGCGGCAAGGTCAACATCACCGGCCAGCAGGGAGTCGCCCTCACCAGCGACAGCGGCCAGGTCTCGGTCAAGGGCACCAACGTCTCGGTCCAGGCCAACGCCCAGCTGGCCCTCTCCGGCCTGACCAGCAAGCTCGAGGGCAGCACCATGGCGGAGGTCAAGGGGGGTGCCACCTGCGCGATCTCCGCGGCGATCGTGCGGATCAACTGACCACGGGACCCGGTTGAGCGGGCCCACGGCATACGGAAGGAGGCGGTCCCCGTGCCACCAGCAGCCAGGGTCGGCGACCCGACGGGACACCCCGGCACGGTCGGGCCCCCGGGCGTGCCCACCGTGCTGATCGGCGGGCTCCCGGCCGCGACCGTCGGCACCCAACACCTGTGCGCCTTCCCGGGCGTGCCCCCGCACCCGCCGACCGTGATCCTCCCCCCGGGCTGCCCGACCGTGCTGATCGGCGGTCTGCCGGCGGCCCGGATGGGCGACCTGTCCGCCTGTGGGGCACCGATCGTGATGGGTTGCCCGACCGTCATGATCGGAGGATGAGCAGATGAGCGGCTACCTCGACTCGGGGATCGACTTCGTGGGGGCCGGGTGGGCCTACCCGCTCGGCGTCGACGCGACCGGCCGGATCGCGCTGGTGGCCCGCGACCGGGAGATCCAGGAGTCGCTGCGGCTGATCCTGGGCACCGTCCCGGGCGAGCGCCCGATGCGGCCGGAGTTCGGCTGCCGGATCCACGAGCACGTCTTCGGCCCGGCGAACCTGACCACGGCCGGGCGGGTGGCGCACGACGTCCGCGAGGCCATCGAGCGGTGGGAGCCGCGGGTGGACCTGCTCGACGTCGGCATCAGCTTCGACTCCCGGACCGAGGGGACGATGTATGTCGACATCCATTACACGCTGCGCGGCGACAACGACCCCCGCAACCTGGTCTTCCCGTTCTACGTGATCCCCGACGTCCCCGAGGGCCTGCCGGGCCCCGCACCGGAATAGGTGGTGCCCCGTGGTACTCCCCGCCCCCGACCTGGACGACCGCCGCTTCCAGCAACTCGTCGACGACGCCAAGCGGCTGGTGCAGCAACGTTGCCCCGCATGGACCGACCACAACGTGTCCGACCCCGGCGTGACACTCATCGAGGCGTTCGCGCAGATGGTCGACCAACTGATCTACCGGTTGAACCGGGTGCCGGACCGCAACTACGTGAAGTTCCTGGAGATGATCGGGGTCGAGCTGCGGTCGGCCGCAGCGGCCCGGGGGCCGGTGACCTTCTGGTTGTCCGCCCCGCAGCCGCAACCGGTCCTCGTGCGCGCCGGCTCCGAGGTGGCCACGCCGCGCACCGACGTGCAGGAACCGCTGGTCTTCAGCACCGTGCAGGACCTGGAGATCGTGCCCTGCTCGTTCGCCGCCTCGGCGGTGCGCACGGTCGGCGGGAACCCCGCCGAGACGACCCGCGCGCTGGGCAGCGACCAGGGCTTCGCCTGCTTCTCCCGGTCGCCCGAGGTCGGCGACGAGCTGCTGGTCGGGCTCTCCGACCCGGTCCCGTCCTGCGCCGTGCTGATCCGGATGGACTGCACCGTGGCGGGGGTCGGGGTGGACCCGCGCCGGCCGCCGCTGGTGTGGGAGGCGTGGCAGGGCAGCGACTGGGTCGCCTGCCAGGTCGACAGCGACGGGACCGGTGGGCTGAACCGCCCCGGCGACATCGTGCTGCACGTCCCGGACACCCACCAGGCCTCGGTGATCGCCCGGCACCGGGCCGGCTGGCTGCGCTGCCGGTTGGTCGAGGCGGAGCCGGACCAGCCCACCTACAGCGCCTCCCCCCGGATCATGGGCATCGAGGCGGTCACCGTCGGCGGCACCACCGGCTACGTGCACGCCGAGGTCGTGGGCCAGGAGGACCTCGGCCGCTCCGACGGCACCCCGGGTCAGCGGATGCCGCTGCGGCGCCACCCGGTGGTGCCCTCCGACGACCCCGTGGTCGTCGAGGTGGTCGGTGACTCCGGGACCGAGCTGTGGGAGCAGGTCGCCCACTTCGCCGCCTCGGGGGCCGAGGACCGCCACTTCCGTCTCGACGCGTATGCCGGGGAGGTCCAGTTCGGGCCCGCGGTCCGGCAGGCTGACGGCGGGCTGCGCCACTACGGCGCGGTGCCCCCGCGGGGGGCCGCCGTGCGGGTCAGCGGCTACCGCTGCGGCGGTGGGCGGCGGGGCAACGTCGCCACCGGCCAGATCCGGGTGCTGAAGTCCAGCGTGCCCTACGTCGGGCGGGTCGAGAACCGGTCCGCCGCGGTCGGCGGGGCCGACCCGGAGACGCTGGAGGACGCCAAGGTGCGCGGCCCCATGCTGCTCCGGTCGCGCGGGCGGGCGGTGACCGCCGAGGACTTCGAGGAGCTGGCGCACGAGGTGGCCCCCGACCTGGCCCGGGTCCAGTGCGTCACCAGCCAGGAGCCCGAGGAGGCCGGCGGGGTGCGGTTGCTGGTGGTGCCGCACGTCTCCAGCGACCCGGTCGGCCGGGTCGACCGGGTCGAGCTGGACCCTCCCGAGACGATGCTGCAACGGATCAGCGAGAGCCTGGAGACCCGCCGGCTGATCGGCACCCGGGTGCTGGTCACGCCCCCGGACTACGTGTGGGTGACGGCGGTGGTGAGCGTGACGGCCCGCCCGCAACACGACCCGCAGGAGGTCCGCGACGCGGTGCTGCAGGCGCTCTACCGGCACTTCCACCCACTGCGCGGGGGCCCGGACGGCACCGGGTGGCCGTTCGGCCGGCACGTGCAGGCGCACGAGCTGCATGCCGCCCTGGCCGGGGTGCCGGGGGTCGACATGTCCGAGGAGATCAGCATCGCGCTGTTCCCGGCCGAGGCCGGCAGCGGGCGGCGGGAGAAGGCCGTGCAGCGGGTCGACCTCGGCCCCACGTCGCTGGTCTACTCCTACGAGCACCAGGTCCGGGTGCGCTGATGCGCGGCACCGTCACCGGCCTGGTCTCCCCGCACCCGCTGGGCGAGACGCTGCCGGGCCTGTATGCCGAGGACGCGTTCGCCCAGGGGCTGTGCGCCGGGCTCGACGAGGTCCTGGCGCCGGTCATCGGCACGCTGGACAACCTGCCCGCCTACCTGGACCTGGCCACCGCCCCCGACGACCTGGTGCCGTGGCTGGCGCACTGGGTCGGCATGTCGGTGCAGGCCTCGATGCCGGTGGAGCGGCAACGGGAGCTGCTGCAGTCGGCCGTCGACCTGCAGGGTTGGCTCGGCACGCCCCGGGGTGTCCAGCTGTCCCTGGAGGCGCTCTTCGGGGCCACCGCGGTCGTCGAGGAGTCCGGTGGGTCCGCGTGGTCCACCGACCCGCACGCCGCCCTCCCCGGGGAGCCGGTGCCCTCGGTGACCGTGCGGGTCAGCGGGGTCGGTCCCGGTGTGGAGAGCGACCGGGTCGAGGCGGTCGTGGCCGCGGTCACCCCGGCGCACGTGCTGCGGCACGTCGAGGTATCGCCCTAGCCGAGGCGGTCAGCGGGGCCACCACGTGCACGTTGACCAGGTCCCGCACCCGGCTGTGCTCGGTCAGCGTGACCTGGGCGGCGCTGTGGTCCCCCAGCTGCTGCTGGATCCGGGCCAGCACGAGCCAGGCGGTGTCCCGCAACGGGTCGAGCTGCACGACCCGCTGCGCCTGCCACAGCCCCAGGTCCGGTCGGCCCCGGTCCAGGCAGGCGCGGGCCGACGCGGCCAGGGCACCGGCCAGGCCCAGCCGCAGCCGGTCGCGCTCGTCCACCACCCACTCGGCCGCCCCGACCTCCGGGAGCAGGTCGCCGCGGTAGAGCCGGATCAGGGCGCCGGCCTGCTCGGCGAGCTCCGCCGGGTCGGCGGTCGCCGAGGCCCGCTCGAGGCTGGTGGTCCCCCGCTCCAGGTCCTGGACGTCGACGGTGGCCCCCGGCAGCTGCAACCGGTAGGCGTCACCGTGCCGCTGGACCACCGTCGCCGGGAGGCCGTGGTCCTCCAGCAGCCGGCGGATGCTGGACACGGCGACCTGCAGTCGGCGGGTCCCGACGCCGAGCTGCGCGTCCGGCCACAGCCCGTCGATCAGGCGCTCCCGGTGCACGTCGACGCCGTGGTTCATGGCGAGCAGCATCAGCAGCAGCCGGGCCCGCGGGCGCAGCGGCAGGAGGTCGACGTCGCTGCCGTAGCACAGCCGGAACGCCCCCAGGCAGCTCACCCGGGCCTCCGGGGCTCGCGCCCCCGGGTCCTCGGCCCGGCGCGCGGCGCTGGGCTGGACCGCCGCGCGGCAGGCCACCAGGACCGTCGCGACGTTGTCGACCGCCGCCTCGCGGGCCAGGCCGGAGACGAGCCGGTCCGGCGCGGGCACCGGGGCGCCCGCGGCGGCCGCGTCCACCGCCAGGACGAGCGCCCGCACCCACAGCTCCAGGGCCGGCGCGCCCAGCTCGGCCGCCGTCGCCGCCGCACGGTCCAGGTGGTCGCGCGCCTCGGCATACTCCTCCTGGCGCGCGAGCGCGACCGCCGTCACCGCCCGGATCACCAGCTCGCCCCAGGCGTCCTGGTCCCGCTGGCAGGCGCCGATCGCGCTGCGGCACGCGGCGATCCGCCAGGACTGGCCGGCGGTCTCCAGGACCAGGCAGGCCTGCAGCCCCTGCGCGACCCGGGCCAGCCACGGGTACCCCTCGACGTCGGCCGTCAGGCTCAGGTCCTCCAGGGTGGCGCAGCAGGACCGCCGGTGACCGGCGGCCCCGACCTCCATCAGGGCGCCGAGCAGCCCCGCGGCGATCTTGGGCCAGGTGCCGTCGGTGAGGTCGGGATAGGCCCGGTCCAGCTCCAGCCGCGCCCTGGCGACCCGCCCGGCGAGCAGGTGCCCGATGGTGGCGACCACACCCCATACCGGGTCGGCGTCCCCGTCCGGCCCTGCCGCCGGCACCGGGGGCCCGACGCTGCGGGTCAGCGCCCGCACGGCACCGAGCGGCGAGCGGGACACGTCCGCGGTGGGGGCCCGCCCGCCCAGCCAGGCGCCGGCCTGCAGCCGCTGCGCGGCGCAGTGCGCGGCCAGGTCGGGGTCGTCGGCGGCCGCCTCGACCAGGCGCAGCGCCACCAGCGCGGCCTCCATCGAGCCCTGCCGCAGCAGGCGGCGGATCCGGGCGACGGCCAGCCACGGATCGTTCTGCTCGGCCGAGTCCAGGGCTCCCGAGGACAGCGGGCCGACGTCCGGGTCGGCGACCCCGGCACGCTCCCGGACCAACCGGGCGGCGGCACCCCAGTCACCGGCCCGCTTGTAGGCCCGCAGCGCCTCGGTGTGGTGCCCGGCGCGTTCCAGCAGGGCGGCGGCGCGGGCGTGCAGCCCGGTGACCTCGGCGGGCGCCAGCTCGTCCTCGAGCACCACCTCCAGATGGTCGCGCAGCACCTGGTGGTAGCGGTAGGTGAGGCCCTCGTCGGGGGTGGTCGTGAACAGCTGCCCGGACTCCAGGCCACGCAACACGCTCCTGCTGCCGCCCCGGTCCAGGAGTGCGTCGCACAGGGCGGGGTCCAGGATCCCCAGCGGCGCGGTCCGGAGCAGGAACTCCCGGTGCTCGGGCGAGAGCCCGTCGAGCACCGTCCTGGCCAGGTAGGACCGGATCAGCCGGGACCGGCCGTTGAGCCGGACCACCTCGGCCTCGCGCTCCACGTGGGTGAGCCCGCGCACCGACAGGTGGAACAGCTGCAGCGCGGCGGCGAGACCCCCGACCCGGCGGCACAGGAGGGCGGCCGCCTCGGGGGCCAACGGCTCGTCGTAGACGCTGCGGAACAGGTCCTCGACCTCCCAGGACCGGAACCGGAGGTCGTCCCCGGAGAGCTCGACCAGGTCGCCCGAGGCCAGCATCCGGCTGGTGTTGAAGGAGGGCGGCCGCCGCGACCCGAGGAGCACCCGGACCGAGGCGGGGCGCAGCAGCAGAAAGCGTTCCAGCGCGTCCTCGGCCGCGGTGCCGGCCAGGGCGTGCACGTCGTCGACGATGAGCAGCGACCCGTCCCGGGCGGGGTCGTCACCCAGCGCCGCGAGCAGCGCGTCGACCCCCGCACCCGCCGGGAGGTCCTGCCCGTCCGGGCCCAGCAGCGCCCGGGCCAGGTAGCGGACCACCGCCGGCTCGTCGTGGTCCTCGACCCCCGCGGTGAACCAGGCCGCGCTCCCGACGGAGGCCGCCACCCGGCCCAGGAGCGTGGTCTTGCCGGCCCCCGGGGGCGCCACCACCAGGGCCGTTCCCGGGGAGTCCGGGGACAGCAGGGCGTCCTCGAGCCGGGCGCGGACCAGGCCCACCGGCTTCGGGCACCGCGTCTTGAACGGCACGGTCACCGGGACCGTCCGCACAGGCGCGGGGATCATGACGACCAGTCCGGGTCGCCGGCCGCGGCGGCCTGCTCGAATCCGTCGGTGAGTCCGTCGCCGTCGGAGTCGACGAGCAACGGGTTGCTGCCCCGGGCCACCTCCCAGGCGTCGGAGAGCCCGTCCCCGTCGGTGTCGGCCGAGGTGGGGTCGAGCCCGGTCCGGATCTCGTAGGTGTCCGACAGCCCGTCGCCGTCGGTGTCGACGAAGCCGTTGCGGATGTTCTCGGCGAACTCGCCCCGGCCCACGACGCCGGCGATCCCGGGCAGCGAGCCCGCGTCGGTGCCCTCGGCCACCTCCTGGGCGTCCCCGATCCCGTCGCCGTCGGTGTCCGCGGACAGCGGGTCGGTCCGGGAGGCGATCGCCTCGTACCCGTCGCTCAGCCCGTCGCCGTCGGTGTCCGCGACCGTCGGGTCGGTCCCCGCCAGCGCCTCGAAGGCATCGGTGAGACCGTCGCCGTCGGTGTCGACCGACTGGTCCGGCGGCAACCCGGCGTCGATGAGGTCGTAGCCGGTGCCGACCGGCGCCTCCGGCTGCGGCGCCGGCGGCGGGGCCACCACCGGGGTGGTGGGCACCGGGACGGGGTCCTCGGTCATCCCCGGGATGACGCCGGCATACCGGAACCGGTCGCCGGCCTCCAGCACGGTCACCCCGGTGCCGGGGTTCGCCTCGACGGTGCGGCCGTCCCCGAGGCTGATCGCGACGTGCGCCCCCGGGGGCCGCGACCCCCCGGTCGGTTCGTAGGGGAAGTAGAACAGCAGGGCGCCCTTGGTGTGCAGGGCGTCCTCGACCGAGATCAGCGAGCCCTGCGACTTCAGCGAGAGGTACTGCTCCTGCGAGGAGCGCGGGATGTCCACGCCCACCTGCTCGGCCGCCCACTGGGCCAGCTCGGAGCAGTCGAAGGCGGTCGGGTCCGGCCCCACCGCGGTGGCCCCGAAGACGTACTCGTCGCCGAACTGGGCCAGGGCCGCGTCGACGAATCCGTCGGCCGCGCTCGTCGCGGAGCCCCAGGTCGGGGCCGCGTCCGCCGTGGCGCCTGCACCGTCGGCGGGGTGGTACGACACGCTCGTCACCGTCGGCGCCATCGTGGACGGAGGGGGTATGCCGTCAGCCGGGGCGGCGGGTGGCTGGACGTTGAGCGGTGGCTCGGTGAGTGGCGCCTCGGGCGGCGGCGGGTCGGGCAGCGGCACCCCGTCCCCGGCGTCCTGGACGAGCGGGTCGGTGCCGAAACTCACCTCCGCCGCGTCGGTGAGCCCGTCCGCGTCGGTGTCCCGCAGCGTGGGGTCGGTGCCCAACAGGTACTCCCGGGCATCGGACAGGCCGTCGCCGTCGGTGTCGATCTTCGTCGGGTCGCTGCGCAGCACACCGACCTCGATCGCGTCCGACAGCCCGTCACCGTCGGTGTCCGCGACCGTCGGGTCCGACGCGGCCGCCTGCTCCAACGCGTCGGTGAGGCCGTCGCCGTCGGTATCGGTCTGCATACCGGCCGTCACGGCCGCCGTCACCGTCTGCTGCTGCGCCTGCTGCACCTGCTGGGACGGCGCCTGCTGGACCGGTGGGACGGGCGGCTCCGGCGCCGGGCCGGTCGGTGCGGGGGCGTTGTAGCCGGACACCCCCGACCAGTCGCCCGGCACGCCGACCACGGCCTCGACGTCGTCCAGGTAGGTCCGGTAGTCGTGGGCCGTCCCCTTGTTGAAGTCGTGCGTGGTCGTCCACGGCCGCATGTCGATCCCGCCCCGGGAGATGTCGAAGGCGGCGCGGGCGTTGACCCGCGGATCGGAGAGGTCGCCCCACTGGTTGGTCCGCACCGCGGGGTCGATGTTGACCTGCCACAGGCCCCGGGAGTCCTCGCCCTGGTCGTTGACCGCGCTGAGGTTTCCCCCCGACTCGGCAAGGGCGATGGCGGTCCAGGTGGTCGCCTGGCTCGGACTGAAGCCGGCCTCCAGCGCAACCTGGTAGATCTGTTCGATCGAATACGTCGCCATGGCATGCTCCTAGCGCAGCCCGTGGCCCTCGGTGCTTGCCTCCCATCGTAGTGCGACTCCGGCTCCACGGCTAGGGAAAATCTTGACCAACCTGTAATGAGCCAGGAACGGTGCGCCGAAACCCTCATGAGGCGACCGCGACCTCCGCCTCACCCGGCCCTTGAATCACTCGCGTGTGAACAAGTGGGGCCTATGGCACCCAAAAGTTTCCACACGGGCGAACCCGTTGCGGACCTAAAACGATTTAGATAGCCTGCTGAGGATCCCACGGAAACGGAGCCGGCATGAGGCGCGCAACGACATACATCCGCACGAAGGTCGTCCGGGGGGCGGTGATCGGCAGCGCCACCGCGCTGGTGGCGGTGGCCGCGCCGCTGGGCGCGACGGCCAACGCGACGGCCGACCCGACCGACTGCGCGGCGCCGGAGATCGTGGCGCACCGCGGGTCCGGCGGCACCAGCCCGGAGAACACCGTGGCCAGCTTCCGGGACGCGCGGACCAGCCGGGCGACCGTCGTGGAGACCGACGTGCAGCTCAGCGCCGACGGGGTGCCGTTCCTGTTCCACGACGGGACCGGGAGCCGGACGACCGACGTGGCGGAGGTGTTCCCGGAGCGGGCGGGCGACCCGATCACCAGCTTCACCTGGGCCGAGCTGCGCCAGCTCGACGCCGGCAGCTACTTCTCCCCCCGCTATGAGGGCGAGCGCATTCCGCACCTGAACGAGGCGGCCCGTCCCTTCGCCGGGTCGGACGTCACCGTCAACATCGAGCTGAAGAGCCCCGAGAACTCCCCCGGCGTCGAGGCGGTGCTGGCCCAGGAGCTCGCGACCAACCGCACCTGGCAACGGCTCATCGCGCAGGACCAGGTGGTGGTGAGTTCCTTCGACGAGGCCTCGCTGACCACCTTCCACGAGCTCGCGCCCGACATCCCGGTGCTGCAGGTCGGCACCATCCCGGAGGACGAGGAGACCCTGGAGCGGTGGGCCGGGTTCGCCGACGGTGTGGTCACCAACTACCGCACGCTCGACCCGGCCGACATCGAACGGGTCCGGGCGCACGGTCTGAGCTTCAGCGTCTACACGCTCAACTCCCCGGAGGCCGTGCAGGCCGCCGCGGACCTGTGCGTGGACCAGGTGATCAGCGACTTCCCCACCCAGATGACCCGTCTGCTGCGCGGGCACGACCCGCTCCCGATGGCCAACGGCATCGAGGTGCTGGACGTGGTCGCCGACGTCCCCGGCGACGACCTGCAGCCGGAGACCGGCGAGCACGTCGTGCTCACCAACACCTCGGGGCGGGCCATCGACGTCGGCGGCTACCTGCTGCAGGACGCCGTGGTCAACCGGCTGACCGTGGGCGAGGGCTACGTCATCCCGCCCGGTGGCGAGCTGCGCGTCTACACCGGGCCCGGCACCAACACCGCCGACCGCTACTACAACGACCTCGGCCGCAACGTGCTCAACAACGACGGGGACTCGGTGGCGGTGCTCACGCCGCAGCTCCGGTTGCTGGACCTCTATGCCTACTGACCACCGGGGGAACCGGTGAACTGGGCCCTGCTCGCGGCGGCCGTCGCCTTCGCCCTGGTCAACGGCGCCAACACCGGCGCGACGATGCTCGCCGCCACCATCACCCTGGACTCGATCGGCCACGTCCTCGGGCTGCTGCTGCTCGGGCTGGGCGTCGCCCTCGGACCGGTCCTGGTCGGCACCGGCGTGGCGGCCCGGTTCGCCGGGGAGATGGTCCCGTGGGAGGGCGAGGGATCCGAGACCGGCATGCTGGTGGCCGTGCTAGTCAGCCTGCTGGTGGTGCTCGGCCTGACCCGCCTGGGCATCCCGACCGGGCTCACCCTGGCCTTCGTCGGCGCGATCGCCGGCTACGGCGCCGCCTCGGGCACCGGCATCGCCTGGCACTCGGTCCTGATCGTGCTGGGCATGATGGCCCTCGCCCCGGTCCTGGGCGGCCTGCTCGCCGCGTTCGTGATCGCCGTCTTCGCCCGCCGGCTGCGCTCGCGCCACGTCAGCCGCAGCCTGGGCCGGGTGCACGCCCTGTCCTTCCCCGCCCTGGCCGTGGGCTACGGCGCCAGCGACGGGCAGAAGATGCTGGCGATCAGCGCGGTGGCCCTGGGCCTGACCGGGCAGGGTGCCTCCGGCTCGGTGGCGGCCCCAACCCTCCTCCTGGTCGCCCTGGGGGTGCTGTTCACCCTCGGCAGCGCGGCCGGCTACCGCAGCATGTCGCGCCGGCTCGGCCAGGGCGTGCTGCCCGTCCGCCCCGTGTATGCCGTCACCTCCGAGGTCGCCACGGCGGCGGCGCTGCTGGGGTCGGCCGGGGTCGGCACCCCGGTCGGGGTCGCGCAGACGCTGACCGGCTCGCTGATCGGCGCGGGCGCCAGCCAGGGCCTGGGCCGGGTCCGCTGGCCCCAGGTCTCCACCATCGTGGTCGCCTGGGTCGTCACGCTGCCGCTCACCTTCGGGATCGCGGCGGCCGTGGCCGGAGGCCTCCGGGCCGGGGGTGCGCTGTGAAGCTGCTCTCCCGCATCTCCCGGGCGCTGAACCGCCGTCCCGACGCCCCGCTGGTCACCCTGTTGCGGGAGCAGGTGGCCTCGGCCATCGACGGGGTGGAGGTGGCCCGGGCCGCGGTCGCGGGGTCCGCCCCGCTGGACGATGCCCGGTCCGAGATGGCCCGGGTGGAGCACGAGGGCGACCGGCGCCGCTCGGCGGCGGTCACCCGGCTCGCCTCGGCCTTCGCCAACCCGATCGACCGGGAGGACCTGTTCCGGCTGTCCCGCTCGATCGACGACATCCTGGACAACCTGCAGGACTACGTCCGCGAGCTGGCGCTCTTCGACATCTCCCCCGGTCCGGGGCAGGACGAGATGCTGGTCGCCATCGGGGAGGGCCTGTCCGACCTGGACACCGCGATCTCGGCGATCGCCCACGACCCGCTGCAGATCCGGACCCGGTCGCTGGCGGTGCGCAAGAACGAGGTGCGCCGGCTCTACCAGGAGTCCGTGGCCCGGACGCTGAGCGGCCCGATCGACGCCGCGGCGCTGAAGAACCGCGAGCTGCTGCGCCGCCTCGACGTGGTCGGGCTCCGGCTGGGCGAGGCGGCCGACGCGCTGGCCGACGGCGCGGTGAAACGCAGCCACTGACCCGATCCAGACCCAGACACGCCCACACACAGACCAGACAGCAGACGACGTTGGGAGCGACCGCATGACGACAGGCCACGGGGCCGGGACCCCACCGGAGCACCGCATGCACCCGGACCGGCCGGTGGTGCGCGCCGAGGTGCTGACCCAGGGCAACCTGGCGCCCTACCACGGGCTCTCGGCCGGGCCTCCGGAGCCGCACATCGTGCGCACCGACCTCACCGGCGGGACGCCGTCCGGGACGCCGCGCAGCCTGTGGCACGTGGCGCACCTGACCGACGTGCAGCTGATCGACGCCCAGTCCCCCTCCCGGTTGGAGGCGGTGCACGAGCTCGGCATACGGCCCGAGACGACCCTGATGCTGCCGATGCAGCGTCCCCAGGAGCTGCTCGCGGCCCACGCGACCGAGCTGCTCGTGCGGCGGCTCAACGAGCACCCGGGATCGGCCGTGACCGGCGCGCCGCTGCAGGCCGTGGTGACCACCGGCGACAACGTCGACAACATGCAGCAGAACGAGGTGCAGGCCTTCCTGCGGCTGTTCAGCGGCGGCACCGTCGACCTGGACTCCGGCGGGCCGGCCTACCAGGGCTACCAGGACGGCAGCGTCGACTGGGCCTGGGCACCGGAGGACCCGGACAACCGGTGGGGTCGGGCGCACGGCTTCCCCGTCGTGCCGGGCCTGCTGTCCCGTGCGCTGCAGCCGCTGGAGGCCAGCGGCCTGGAGATCCCCTGGCTCACCTGCTTCGGCAACCACGACGGCCTGATCCAGGGGCGGGTGCCGGCCACGCCCGAGCTGGTCGACATCACGCTCGGCCACCGCAAGGTCACCGCGGTGCGGGCCGAAGATGTCGCCGACTTCACCGGCGACCCGATGCCCGCCTTCCGGGAGCTGCGCCGCGAGGTGGACCCCGACCCACGGCGGCGCCCGGTGAGCCGGGCCGAGTACGTCGCGGCGCACTGGGACCGGGGCCTGCCCGACGGGCACGGCTTCACCGACCAGAACCTGGCCGACGGCACCGCCTACTACGCCTACCAGGGCTTCGAGGGGATCCGGCTGCTGGTGCTCGACAGCACCAACCCGGCCGGCGTCTTCGAGGGCAGCCTGGACCGGGAGCAGTTCGCCTGGCTGGGCGAGCAGCTGCGGGCGGCCACCGCGGCGGACGAGCTGGTCGTCGTCGCCTCCCACCACCCGCGCAGTTCGATGACCAACGACCTGCTGGCACCGGGGGCGGACCAGGAGACCGAGGCCCGGGTGCTCGGTGAGGAGGTCGGCGAGCTGCTGCTGGCCCACCCCCACGTCATCGCCTGGTTCAGCGGGCACATCCACCGCAACCGGATCACCGCCCACACCGGGCCCGGGGGCGGCGGCTACTGGGAGATCAGCACCTCCTCGGTGATGGACTGGCCGACGCAGGGCCGGCTGGTCGAGCTGCTCGACCACGGGGACGGGCTGCTCTCGCTCCGGCTGACCATCCTGGACCACGAGGGGCCGCTGCGCCCGTCCTCGGTGGAGACCGTCGAGGACCTGGCCGGGTGGCACCGGGCCCTGGCCGCCAACGACCCGCACGGGGTCGGCGGGTTCGAGGCTCACGGCAGCGCCGTGGACCGCAACGTCGAGCTGCTGCTGCGCGACCCGCGAGGGCGTGCCTAGTGCGGCGGTGCGGTGGAGCCGCGCACCACCAGCGTCACCGGCTGCACGTAGTCGCCGGACCGGGCGTGCGGCCGCAGCCGCTCGGTGATCGCCCGGCCCAGCGCGAACCGGTCCAGCCGCAGCGTGGTCAGGGGCGGGTCGAGCAGCGCGGAGGTGGCCAGGTCGTCGTGCCCGATGACCGAGAGCTCGGCACCCACCTGCACGCCACGGTCCCGGGCCGCCCGGTAGACCGCGTGCGCGGTGAAGTCGGAGTTGGTCACGATCGCGGTCGGGGGCTCCGGGCCGTCCAGCAGCTCGCAGGTCACCCGGTAGGCGGCATCCAGGTTGAGCGCCGTCTCGACCGGGTGCGCCACGACGCCGAGCTCCCGGCACCGCTGCTCGAAGCGCTCGAGCCGGTCGTGGTCGGCCATCACCCCGGCCGGTGCGGAGTAGAAGGTGATCCGCCGGTGGCCGAGGTCGTGCAGGTGCTCGACGGCCAGGTCGACGGCGGCCACGTTGTCCGGTCCTACCCGGGTGATGCCCTCCTGGTGCGCCACCGCGTTGACCACGACGACCGGCTTGCCCGGGCACAGCTCCTGCCACAGGTCGACCGCGTCGCCCGACCCGACGGGGGCGATGGCCAGGCCGTCCACCCGCTGCTGGGCGAGGTGGTGGACGTGCTCCCGCTCGCGCTCGACCGAGTATGCCGAGTCCACCGCGAAGACGGTGCTGTTGTGCGCCGAGGCCGCGTCCTGGGCCCCGCGGAAGACCTCCAGGAAGTAGGGGTTCTGCATGTTGCGGACCATCAGCCCGTAGCTGCCGGTCAGACCGGTCCGCAGCGCCCGCGCCGTCGGGTCCGGCCGGTAGCCGAGTTCACCGGCCACCCGCAGGATCCGCTCCTTGGTCTCCGCCGCGACGCCCGCCCGGTCGTTGAGGGCGAAGCTGGCCAGCGCCGTGGACACACCCGCCTCGCGCGCGACGTCGCGGATGCTCGGTCGTCCGGCCGCCATCGCCAGCTCCTTCGCCCTCGAATCGGAGACCACTGCCGGGAGGCAGCCTATGGGTTGACCACCTTAATCGATTTAGATAGCGTGCGTCGAGGACCGCGTCCACCGACGTGGACACACCGACATGTGAGCGTGGAGGCCTGATGTCCGAGGTGCAACTCCGCGGGGTGACCAAGTCCTTCCCGGACAGCCACGGCGGACGCACGGATGTGCTGCACGGCGTGGACATCGTCGCCCCCGAGGGACAGTTCGTCGTGCTGCTCGGCCCGTCCGGCTGCGGCAAGTCGACCTCGCTGCGGATCATCGCGGGCCTGGAGTCCGCGACCGGTGGCGACGTGCTGATCGACGGGCAGCGGGTCAACGACGTGCCGGCCGCCAAGCGGCGGATCGCGATGGTCTTCCAGAACTACGCCCTCTACCCGCACCTGAGCGTGCTGGAGAACATCGTCTTCGGCCTCCGCGTGCGCAAGGTCCCCAAGAGGCAGCGGCAGGAGCGTGGCCTGGAGGCGGCCCGCAAGGTCGGGCTCGACCCCTACCTGGACCGCAAGCCCAGCCAGCTCTCCGGCGGCCAGCGGCAGCGGGCCGCCCTGGCCCGGGCCCTGGTCTCGGACTCCAAGGTCGTGCTGATGGACGAGCCGCTGTCCAACCTGGACGCCAAGCTGCGCCACCAGATGCGGATCGAGCTGCGCAACCTGCAGCGGGACCTCGGCCTCACCGTCATCTACGTCACGCACGACCAGGTGGAGGCGATGACGATGGCCGACCACGTCGTCGTGATGCGCGAGGGGTCGGTGGCCCAGGCCGCCGCCCCGATCGACCTCTACACCGAGCCCGCCGACACCGAGGTCGCCTCGTTCATCGGGTCACCGCCGATGAACCTGCTGCCCGGCACCTCCGACGGCACGAACCTGAGGGTCGCCGGCAGCCCCTCCCCCTGGTCACTGCAGGCCCGGGTGCCGAGCGAGGTGACGGTCGGCATACGACCGGAGTCCCTGGCCGTGGACGGGTCCGGCCCGCTGGAGTTCCACGGCCGAGTGCGGACCTCGGAGATGCTCGGCGCCGAGACCCTGCTCACCCTCCTGACCGACACCGGCGAGCAGTTCGTCGCCCGGATCCCCGGCATCGTCCGGGCCACCGAGGGCGACCAGGTCCGCCTCACCACGACCCCGCAGGAACTCCGCTTCTTCGACGCAGCGACCGGCCGTGCGCTGGTCGCCCCGGCATCCGCCTAACCCCCGCAGAGAGGTACCACCATGTCCGCACGTCCCCGCACTCTCGCCCTCGCGGCCGCCCTGTCCTCCGGTGCCCTCGTGCTCGCCGCCTGCGGCGGGGACGACGGCGGCTCCGGTGACGGCACCGCCGAGCTGACCATGTACTACCCCGTCGCCGTCGGCGGCCCGCTCACCGACGTCGTCGACGACCTGATCGCCACCTGCACCGAGCAGCACGAGGGGATCACCGTCGAGGCGGTCTACAGCGGCACCTACGCCGACACGATGACCAAGGCCCAGACGGCCTCGCGCAGCGACCAGGGACCCGACCTGGCGGTCCTGCTGACCACGGATCTCTACACGCTGATCGACAACGGCCTCATCGTGCCGCTGAGCGACGTGGACGACGACCTGTCCTGGACCGAGGACCGGTTCTACCCGGCCTACCTGGCCTCCGGCGAGGCCGAGGGCGAGCTGTGGAGCCTGCCGTTCCAGCGGTCCACGATCGTGCAGTACCACAACAAGGAGATCTACGAGCAGGCCGGACTCGACCCGGAGGCACCGCCCACCACCTGGGCGGAACTCGAGGAGCAGGCCAAGACGATCCAGGACGAGGGGGCCGCCGAGTACGGCGTGGAGATCCCCTCCACCCAGTTCGGCAACTGGATGTTCCAGGCGATGGCGATCCAGAGCGGCGTGGCGGACACCGCCGGCGTCGACGGGATCGCCAGCTACCTGGACGACCCCGCCTCGGTGGAGGCCCTGGAGTGGTGGAAGGGGATGGCCGACGACGGGCTGATGCCCAGCGGCACCACCGAGTGGGCGTCCACCCCCGACGACTTCCTCGCCGGCCGCACCGGCATCATGTGGCACACCACCGGCAACCTGACCAACGTCAAGTCCAACGCGGACTTCGAGTTCGGCGTCTCGATGTTGCCGGCCAACACCCAGCCCGGCTCCCCCACCGGCGGCGGCAACCTCTACATCTTCGACCGCGGTGACGAGGGCACCCGCGAGGCGGCCTACACGATCGCCCAGTGCCTGACTGAGCCGGAGATGGCGGCCGAGTGGTCGATGGAGTCCGGTTACGTGGCCACCGGCCCGGAGGCCTGGGAGACCGACACCATGGCGCAGTATGCCGAGGAGTTCCCGCAGGCCGCGGTCGCGCGGGACCAGCTCGAGGTCGCCGTGGGCGAGACCACGACGCACGAGAACGGCCGGGTGTCGCAGGCGATCAACGACTCGATCGCCGCGGTCCTGACCGGCCAGGCCGAGCCGCAGGACGCGCTCACCCAGCTGCAGTCCGACATCGACGGCATCCTCGCGCAGTACCAGGGCTGATGACCGCAGCGATCCCCACCCCGACAACGGCGCCCCCGCCCGAGGAGCGCCGTCGCCGGGCCCCGCTGCGCGGACGGCTGGGCGACCAGGCGTTCGCGTGGGCCCTGCTGGCGCCCGCCTTCGTGGTGCTGATCGCGTTCACGCACTACCCGATCATCCGGTCCGCCTGGTCCTCGGCCCACTCCAGGCGGGGCGACCTGAGCGCGGTGCAGTACGAGACCCTGGTCAACGACCCGGTGTTCTGGCAGGTGCTGCGCAACAACCTGTGGTTCGCCCTCGGCACCGTCCCCACCTCGATGGCGCTGGCCATCCTGATGGCGGTCTGGGTCAACGGCAAGCTGCGGGGCAAGGGGTTCGTCCGGCTGGCCTACTTCACCCCGACGATCCTGCCGATGGTCGCGGTGGCCAGCATCTGGCTGTTCTTCTTCTCCCCCGGCGTCGGCCCGATCAACGGGCTGCTGGGCGCCGTCGGCCTGCCCACCCGGAACTGGCTCGGCGACCCCGACACGGTGCTGCCGGCGCTGATGGTGATGATGATCTGGAAGCAGGCCGGCTTCTTCATGATCTTCTACCTGGCGGGGCTGCAGAACATGTCGCCGGAGCTGGAGGAGGCCTCCACCCTGGAGGGAGCCTCCCGGTGGTACCACTTCCGCCGGGTCACCTTCCCGCTGCTGATGCCGACCACGCTGTTCGTCTTCGTGGTCGCGGTGACCGATGCCTTCAAGATCATCGACCACCTGTTCATCATGACTGGCGGCGGACCGAACAACGCCTCCAACCTGCTGCTGTTCTACATCTACGACACAGCGTTCACCTTCTTCGACCCGAACTACGCCGGCGCCCTGACGATGGCGCTGGTGGTGATCCTCGGCCTGGCCGCGGTCATCCAGTTCACCGTGCTGGAGAGGCGGGTGCACTACCGGTGACCACGAACGTCGAGACCCTGCCCGGGCAGGGCGGTATGCGACCCGGCCGGATCCTGGAGACCGCCGGTGCGTGGCTGCTCGGCATCCTGTGGCTGATCCCGCTCGTCTTCGCGGTGTGGGCCTCGGTGCACCACCGCGACGCGGCCACCTCCTTCGACCTCACGGCGCCGCTGACCTTCGACAACTTCGCGTCGGTCTGGTCCGGGGCACCGTTCGGCCGCTACTACCTGAACACCATCCTGCTGGTGAGCGGGATCCTGGTGGGCCAGCTGGTGCTGGGCGTGCTGGCCGCGTATGCCTTCGCCCGCTTCCGGTTCGTCGGCAGCAACATCGCCTTCGCGCTGGTCCTGGTGCAGCTGATGATCGCGCCGGACATCCTGATCTCGGAGAACTACACGACGATGGCCAGCCTGAAGCTGGTCGACACGATCCCGGCCATCGGGTTGCCCTACATCGCCAGCGCGTTCGGCATCTTCCTGCTCCGGCAGACCTTCAAGTCGATGCCGATCGAACTCGACGAGGCCGCCGAGATCGAGGGCGCCGGCCGGATGGGGCGGCTGTGGCGGGTCTACGTGCCGCTGGCCAAGCCGACGCTGGTGGCCTACGGGCTGGTCTCGGTGAGCACCCACTGGAACAACTTCCTGTGGCCGCTGGTGATCACCAACAGCGTGAACTCCCGCCCGCTCACCGTCGGCCTGGCGGTCTACAACGGCACCGAGTCCGGCATCGACTGGACCCTGCTGTCGGCCGCCACGGTGCTGGTCGTCGCCCCGCTGCTGATCGCCTTCCTGATCTTCCAGCGCCAGTTCGTGCAGAGCTTCATGCGCGCCGGGATCCGCTGATCCTGGCGTCCCCGCCCACCAGGTCCAGCAACCGGGGGCCGGGCGGGACCCCGAGCTCGGCGGACAGCAACAGCTCGTAGCGCCGGACCTGCTCCAGCGCCAGGCACCGGTTCCCCTCGGCCAGGTGGGCACGCACCAGCACCTCCTGGGCGCTCTCCCGCAACGGGTCGCAGGAGACCGCCAGCAGCCCGGTCTCGATCGCCGTGCCGTGGATGCCGTCGTCGCTCAGCCGCCGGCACAGCGACTCCAGCGCGTGCACCCGCAGCTGGGCGAACGCATACTGCTCGTCGGCCAACCAGTCCTCCGACCAGTGCGGCAGCAGCGGGTGGCGCAGCAGCGGCACCGCCACCCTGGCCGGGAAACGCCCCTGCCGGGCCAGCACCTTGCGGGCGACCCGCTCCGCCGCGACCCAGTCCACCCGGACCGCGCGCCCGAGCCGGAGCCCGTCGTCCTCGGCGACCACCACGGCGGGCACCCGCGGCAACTCCCGGAGGGTGCTGCGCAGACTGGCGTAGGCTCGTGCCCCCGTCACGTCGGGCCAGAGCGTGCCGGCCACCATGGCGCGCGGCAGCCGGCGCCCGCGGTGGGTGGCGAGCAGCACCAGCAACCGCTGCGCCCTCGGGCGCAGCCGCAACTCCCGGCCGCCCTGGCTCAGCACGCACTCCGGCAGCAGGTGCAGCCGGGTTCCACCGGTGCGGACCGGCTTGGCTGGGGAGAGCGTCAGGATCGAGGTCATGGCGGGGCTCCGAGCAGAGATCGGACACCGGGAGGAGCGCCACTGCCCCTCCCGTGATACCTGCCCACGGCACCGGGCGGGGGCGCCGGCACCGGTGTCACGCCGCGGTCACGCCCGGGTCACACCCCGCCTCCTAGCGTGCCGTCCGTGCACAGGCAAGGCGCCTGCGCCGGCCGAGCACTCGGCATACGACGACCAGCCCGTCCCGTGACGGGCACGAGGAGGCGACATGGCGACCGACGACATGGTCCCGAAGTCGACCGGGGTCAAGAAGGGCGACAGCGGTGCCGACGTGCGCCGGGTCCAGCACTACCTGACCACCTTCGGCTATCTGGAGTCGGCGACCCTGGACCGGTTCGGGGTGAGCCACGAGCTGGCGAGCCCGGCGCCGGACGAGGGGACCTTCGACGAGGCGACCGAGGAGGCGCTGACCCGGTTCCAGGAACGCTACGGACTGAACCCGACGGGCAAGGTCGACAAGGCGACCCAGGACCTGATGAAGCGTCCGCGCTGCGGGTTCCCGGACACCGCGGAGTTCGTCGCGCAGGGCAACAAGTGGAACACCACCGCGCTGCGCTACGGCTTCGTGGAGTTCACCCCGGACCTGACCCAGGCCCAGGTGCGTGCGGCGGTCTCGACCGCCTTCGGCTACTGGGCGGCGGTCACCCCGCTGACCTTCACCGAGATCCCGAACGCGAACAACCCGGAGATCCGGATCCGGTTCGTGGCCGGCGACCATGGCGACGGGAGCCCGTTCGACGGGGCCAGCGGCGTGCTGGCGCACGCGTTCTACCCGCCACCCAACGGCGGGGACATCGCGGGCGACACCCACTTCGACGAGGCCGAGACCTGGTCGGTGAACCTGCCGGCCTCGGGGACCGACCTCTACACGGTTGCGGCGCACGAGTTCGGACACGCCCTCGGGCTGGCGCACTCCACCGTCGCGAGCGCGCTGATGTACCCCTACTACGGCGGGCCGCACCGGCACCTGGACGCCGACGACATCGCCGGCATCCAGTCCATCTACGGCGCCTCGCAGTGGATGACCACAACGCTGAGCAGCGTCTACGCGACCCCGCACAGCAAGAACGCGTGGGCCTACCCGGCAGGGGTCGGCTGGCGCAAGGTGACCGGCACCTCGACCGACGGGGTGACCAACACGTTCGCGGCGCTGGTGCGCGCACGGGCTTCCGGCAAATCGGTCTACATCCACGTGACCGGCACCGACATCGACACCGTCTACCTCTGACCCGAGACCACCCGAGGAGCACCACCATGGCCACCTACAACACCACCATCGGCCGCATCTACACCACCCCGCACAGCAAGAACGCGTGGGCCTGGCTGAACGCCGCCGGTGGGTGGCGCAAGATCGACGGCACCAGCACCGACGGGCACACCAACACCCACCTGGTGCTGACCGCCGCCCGCGACAAGGGGTCGACCATCCGGGTCGACACCAACGCCGCGGACACCCTCATCGTCGCGGCCTACCTGTGAGCCGCACCGACCCGAAAGGAGGCCCACCGTGGCCGACATGACCATCACCATCTCCCTCGGCGACCTGCTCACCGGCGAGGTCGGCGCGGCTGCCGCGGCACCCGCCCCCGACCCCGCGATGGGATCAACGGACAGTATGTCGACCCTCGGCTCCGCCGGTTCGGCACCCGCCCCCGACCCGTCGATCGGCGGCGACGACGCCTCCTCGGGGGCCGCGGTCTCCGGCGACGGCCCGGCGCCGGTCGGGCTGGAGGAACTGGGCGGCGGTGACTGAGTCCACGCCCGAGGGGCGGGCGCAGGCAGTCGTCCTGCGGTCCGTCCTGACCGGCCGGCCGGTGCCGGGGAGCGACTCCCCGTGCCGGCCGGCCGACCTGTCCCTGGCCACCGACCCGGACGGCACGGTGCGGGTGCTGGCGACGGACCTGTCGCCCGAAGCCGCCGATGTGGTCCGGTCCCCCGGGACGCGTGCCCGGCTGGTCCCGGCCAACGAGGTCTCCGCGCTCCGCGCCGCGCCAGGGGTGGCCGCGGTACTCCGCCTGCGACCGCCCGAGGTCCTGCCCGGCCCGGACCGGCTCCGTCGCGTCCGGATCGCCGTGGAGGTCTGCGCGGTTCGCGAGCACGGCCTGCTGCCCCTGGACTCCCTGCTGGTCGTGCTGCGCCAGGAGGACGACGGCTGGGTCCTCGACGGGCCCCCGACCGGCCTGGCCACCTGAGCGGCCCGGCGATCCGGCAGGGTCGGGTCAGCCGGCCCGGGGCTCGGTCCGCCCCAGCTTGCGCGAGATCCGTTCGGCGGCCTGCACGGTCAGCCGGGTGAGTTCGGGCACCCGGTCGGTCGACATACGGAAGCTGGGGCCGGCCACCGAGATCGTCGCCAGGATCTCTCCGCCCGCGTCCCGGACCGGGGCGGCGACCGCGGACAGTCCCGCCTCGAGCTCCTCGTACTGCCAGGCGTGGCCGGAGCGGCGGATCTCCTCCAGCTGCCGGCGCAGCTCGGCCGGGTCGGTGACCGTGTGCTCGGTCGTGGCCTCCAGCTCTGCCCCGAGGACCCGGTCCACCTCCGCCTCGTCCAGGTGCGCCAGGAAGATCTTGCCGTTGGCGGTGTTGTGCAGCGTGGTGTGGCGGCCCAACCAGGTCACGGACAGGACGCTGTCGGAGAGGTTGACCTCGTCCACGTTGACCACCTCGCCGTCCTGGAGCAGCGAGAGGTTCACCGTCTCCCCGGTGGTCCGGCTGAGCTCCTCGGCGACCGGCCGGGCCAGGGCGACCACGTCCAGGTCCTCGGTCACCGTCCGGGCCAGCCGGACCAGCCCCACCCCGAGGCCGTACTGCACGCCGTCGGCCTGCTGCTCCACGATGCCGCGGCGCTCGAGCGTGGCCAGCAGCCGCGACACGGTCGACTTGTGGATGTCCATCCGGCGCGCCAGCTCGGACACCCCGACGGCGCCGTCCCGCCCGAGGATCTCCAGGACGGTGACGGCGCGGTCCACCGACTGCACCAGCCCGGTCTCGTGTGCCATGTCTCCGACCCTACGTTCCGTGGTGGCGGTGGCCGGCCCGACGCGCGGTCGGCCACCCGGTTGCGACGCCTCCGCTCCGGAGGTCAGTACAGCCCGACGACCTCGCCGTCGGCGTCGATGTCGACCTGCATGGCCGCGGGGTTGCGGCCCAGGCCGGGCATGGTGCGCATCTCCCCGCAGATCAGGTAGATGAACCCGGCCCCGACCGAGGCCCGGACCTCCCGGACCGGCAGCGTCCACCCGGTCGGGGCGCCCAGCAGCGAGGGGTCGGAGCTGATCGACAGGTGGGTCTTGGCGATGCAGACCGGCAGGTGGCCGAGGCCGAGCTCGGTGAACCGGTCCAGCTGCCGGGCCGCCGCCGGCGCGTACTCCACACCGCTGGCGCCGTAGACCTGGGTGGCGATCGCCGACACCTTGTCGCGCAGGCTGGCCTCGTCGGGGTAGAGCATCTGGAAGCTCGAGGGTTCGTGCGCCGCCTCGGCCACCATGGCCGCCAGCTCGACGCCTCCCTTGCCGCCGTCGGCGACGTGGGTCGAGACGGCGACCCTGGCGCCCGCCGCCTCGGCGATCTGCCGGATGGCGTCGTGCTCGCTCGCGTGGTCGCCGGGGAAGGCGTTGATCGCCACGACCGGGGAGACCCCGTGGACCCGGATGTTTTCGATCTGCTTGACCAGGTTGGCGGCGCCGGCGTGCACGTCGTCGGGGTTCTCGGCGACCATCTCCGGCGGCAGCGGCTTGCCCGCGACGACGGTAAACCGGCCCGAGTGCGCCTTGAGCGCGCGCACCGTCGCCACGATCACGGCGGCGTCCGGGGTGAGCCCGGAGGCCCGGCACTTGATGTTGAAGAAGCGCTCGGCCCCCATGTCGGCACCGAAACCCGCCTCGGTGAGCAGGAATTCGCCGCTGTGGATCCCGATCCGGTCCGCGACCACCGAGGAGTTGCCGGTCGCGATGTTGCCGAACGGGCCCGCGTGCACCAGGACCGGCGTGCCCTCCAGGGTCTGCATCAGGTTGGGCTTGATCGCCTGTTTGAGGATGACCGTCATGGCGCCGGCGGCCCGGAGGTCCTCGGCGGTGACCGGTTCCCCGTCGGGCGTGGACCCGACCACGATCCGTCCGAGCCGGGCGCGCATGTCCGGCAGCGAGTCGGCCAGGGCCAGCAGCGCCATCACCTCGGAGGCGGCGGTGATGTCGAAGCCGGTCTCCCGGACCACCCCGTCGGCCCGGCTGCCCAGCCCGATGACGATGTTGCGCAGTGCCCGGTCGTTGACGTCGATCACCCGGCGCCAGGTGACGCTGCGCGGGTCGAGCACCGGCTCGGCCCCGAAGTGCAGGTGGCTGTCGACCATCGCGGAGAGCTGGTTGTGGGCGGCGGTGACCGCGTGCATGTCGCCGGTCAGGTGCAGGTTGATCTGCTCCATCGGCACCAC
This sequence comes from Ornithinicoccus hortensis, assembly GCF_006716185.1. Taxonomy (NCBI): domain Bacteria; kingdom Bacillati; phylum Actinomycetota; class Actinomycetes; order Micrococcales; family Intrasporangiaceae; genus Ornithinicoccus; species Ornithinicoccus hortensis. The sequence continues at coordinate 3,243,539 of NZ_VFOP01000001.1, forward strand.
CTGGCTGTAGCCGCCGCCGGCCGCCCCGCCCTTGATGCCGAAGGTCGGCCCCATCGACGGCTGCCGGATCGCGACCGTGGCCCGGTGGCCCAGGTGGGCCATCGCCTGCCCGATGCCGACCGTCGTGGTCGTCTTTCCCTCCCCCAGCGGCGTGGGGGTGATCGCGGAGACGACCACGTACTTGGCCTTCGGCCGGTCCGCCAGCTCGTCGATGGCGGCCAGGTCGATCTTGGCCGCGCCCCGCCCGTACGGTTCGAGCAGGTGCGGGCCGATCCCCATGTCGGCGGCGACGTCCGTCAGCGGACGCAGCACGGCGTCGCGGGCGATGGCCAGGTTGGACGGCATACTCACTTATCCCTCTCCTTCCCCGGCCAGCAGGGCCTGCCGCCACTGCTCGGTCCGGGCGATCTCGTTGAACGTGAACAGGTGCCACCCGAGCACCCGCAGCGCGGGGTCCTCGAAGAGCGGGCGCAGCTCGGTGACCAGGTGGTCCGGGGTGTAGCCGGCGGCGGCGCGCACCGCGACCCCGGTCTGCCGCTTGAGGAAGCGCACCGAGTCGGCCAGGCCGATCCGGGTGGAGATCCGCAACAGCCGGGTGCGGTCCACCACCCCGGGTATGCCGAGGTGCACGGGCAGCATGATCCCCCGGTCCCGCACGGCCCGGACCCAGCCCACCACGGTGTCGGCGTCGTAGCAGATCTGGGAGACCAGGTAGGTCGCGTAGGGGGCCTTGTCCGCCATCGCCGAGACGGTCGCCTCGTCGGGGATGAAGGAGTGGCTCTCCGGGTAGCCGGTCACCCCGACCTCCAGGAAGGGGTGCCCGATCCGGTGCAGCTCCCGCAGCAGGTCGGCGGCGCCCTCGAAGGGACCGGCCGGGGTGGCGGCGTCTCCGGCGACCACGAAGACGTCGCGCACCCCGAGCCGGTCCAACTCCGCGACGACGCCGCGCAGCTGTGCGGTGTCCCGGACCATCCGGGCCGCCAGGTGCGGGACGGGACGGTGCCCGCGGCGGACCAGCTCGGTCACCACCGGCAGCGTCGCGTCCAGCCCGCGGGTGGGAGAGCAGGTGACCGGGACCGTGGCCCCGGGCGGCAGGTGGTCCAGCGCCTCCTCCAGGCCCCGCATCGGGACCATCTCGAAACGCGGGGACCGCAACGCGAGCAGCGCGGCATCCGGCACCGGCACAATCGGTTCCGCGCTCACGGCCCGCTCCTTTCGCCCCTGCCCCATCCTCTCCCAGGCGGCTCAGCCGGCGACCTCGGCCCCGTCCCCGGCCGTGGCGACCGGGTCGACCGGCAGCCCCTTGGGCAGGTCCTTGCCCGGGTCGATGAACGGGGAGGTGGTGACCTGCGCCGAGGCGACCCCGTGCGGGGTCCGCACCAGCAGGTCGGTGCCGAGCTCGGCATACGCCAGCGGCACCATGGCGAAGCCGATGTTGCGCTCCAACCGCGGCGAGTAGCAGGCGGAGGTGACCCGGCCGATCTCCTGGGCCTCGTCCAGCACCGGGAAGAAGTCGATCATCGCCCCGTCGTTGAACGAGCCGAGGCCCGGACCGTCGATGTGCAGGCCGACCAGCTTGCGGGAGATGCCTTCCTCCGCGACCTTCTTCAGCGCCTCCTTGCCGACGAAGTCCGCCTCCTGCTGCAGGTCGACCATCCAGGTCTGCTCGAAGCCGTAGCCGACCTCGAACGGGTTGGTGTCGTACCAGATGTCGTTGCCCCAGGACAGGATCCCGGCCTCGATCCGGCGGATGTGGCACGGGCCGATCACCTTCAGGTCGTGCGCCTGCCCGGCCTCCCATACGGCGTCCCACAACCGGCTCGCGTCGCGGCTGGCGTTGCGCAGGTAGATCTCGTAGCCCATCTCGGCGGAGAAGCCGGTCCGGGAGACGACCACGTCCATGCCGTCCAGCTCGTACTCGCGCACGTAGTAGTAGGGGATGTCGTGGATCGAGTCGCCGAACAGGTCGACCAGCACCCCGGTCGAGTTCGGTCCCTGGATCTGCATCGGGCCGACGTCCGGCTCGCTGATCTGCACATTCATCCCGTTGGCGTGGGCCAGGCCCTTGGCCCACAGCAGCACGTCGCTGTCCGCGAGGGAGAGCCAGAAGTGGTTCTCCCCGAGCCGCAGCAGCACCGGGTCGTTGATGATGCCGCCGTCGGGAGCGGTCACGAAGACGTACTTGGCCTGGCCGACCTTGCACTTGGTCAGGTCCCGGGAGACCAGCATGTTGGTGAAGTCGAAGGCGTCCGGGCCGGTGATCTCGACCTGCCGTTCCACGCCGACGTCCCACAGGGTCACCGCGTTGAGCAGGTGCCAGTACTCGGCGACCGGGTCGCCGTAGTGCCGTGGGTGGTAGGTGTGGTTGTAGACGCTGTAGAGCGCGACGCCGTGCTCGCGGGAGGAGTAGAAGTAGGGCGACTTGCGGATCCGGGGGTACTGCAGGATGCCCGGGTTGGGGTTGACGGCCATCGGAAACGGTCCTCTCTGATCGGGTGCGCCCGCTTGCTGCGCGAGGTGCTGCGCCGGCGCCCTGGTGTTGCGTTGTCAGCAACACTCCTCGCGATACGCAACAGCATGCGCCGCCCGACCCCGCCCGGTCAAGAGGTGACACGCATCGGTCGACGCCCCGGCCGGAGACGACGAAACGGACCGGTCACGATGACCGGTCCGTTTCGTGGCGGGCTCAGCTCAGGCCTGATCGTCCTCCGGCAGCGGAGGGGGTGGCGGCGTCTGGCCGGGCGGCGGTGGGATCTGCCCCAGGGGCACCTCGCGGTCGCCCTCCTGCGGCTCGGCGTGCGGGGGCGGAGGGGGCGTCGCGCCCGACTCGGCACCGGGCGGAGGAGGCGGGGGCGTCGCGCCCGGTTCGGCCCCGGGAGGGGGCGGCGGCGGGGATGCTGCAGCCGGCCCTGCTCCGGGCGGGGGCGGTGGCGGGGTTGCGGCCGGGCCCGCTCCGGGCGGTGGCGGAGGCGGCGGCGTCGCGGCGGGCCCCGCTCCGGGTGGCGGAGGCGGTGGCGCGGTCGGCTCGCCACCCGCATCGGCGTCCGGGTGGCGGTGGGTCCGCTCCCCGCCGGTGTCGCCGGCGACCTTGTCCGCGGTGTTCCGGGCGGCGTCCTGGGCCTTGCCGATCTTGTCCGAGTACTTGCCCCCGGTCCGCTCGTTGACGGCCGCGCCGGTCTTCTCGATCGCGCGGTCGATCTTGTCTCCGTGCTTGTCGGCCAGCTCGGCGGCCTGCTCCCGGGCCTTCTCGGCAGCCTTCTTGACGTTGTCCATGATGCCCACGAGGTTCCTCCTGCGGTCGGTTGGACGGAGTGTTGCTCCTAGTCTGCAACGCCGCGGCCCGCACCGCAGTTCCGGGTCAGGACTCGGAGCCGGGGGCCGCGAGCGCCTGCTCCCGGGCGGCCGCGCTGCGCCGGACGTGGCTGCGCGCGTGCTCCAGCGCCGGCGGGAAGGTGTGGAACAGGTGGCGCCGGTCCCGGAGCGAGGAGATCACCCCGACCGAGCGCATCAGCGCCATCAGCCGGTTGGGGACGCCCTTGATCAGCACGGTGACCCCCTGCTTCTCCAGCGCCCGCACGATCTCGGCCAGCGTGTTGGCACCGGTGGCGTCGAGCGTGCGCAGTTGCGAGAACGCGAGGATGACGACCTCGACGTCGCCCTCGGCGCGGACCTCGCTGCGCACCCGCTCGGAGGCGCCGAAGAACATCGACCCGGTCAGCCGGTACACCGCGATCCGATCGTCGGCGGGGTCCGGGTCGCTGCTGATCTCCTCGCGGAAGACGCCGCTGGTGCGGGCCACCGCGCGGAGGGTGAACAGCGCCGCCACGACGATGCCGAACTGGACCGCCTCGATCAGGTCGACCAGGACGGTCACCACCATGGTGAGCAGGAGGACGAAGGCGTCGGAGCGGGTGGCGCGCAGGATGGTGCGGATCTCGGCATACGGGATCATCCGTGCCGCCGTGAGCATCAGCACCGCCGCCAGCGCCGCCATCGGGATCCGGGAGACCGGGCCAGAGGCCAGGTAGATCACGCCGAGCAGGACCAGGGAGTGGGTGATCACGGACAGCCGGGTGCGGGCACCCGCGCGGACGTTCACGGCGGTGCGGGCGATCGCCCCGGTGGCCGGGATCCCGCCGAACACCCCGGAGGCGACGCAGGCCATCCCCTGGCCGACCAGCTCGCGGTCCGGGTTGTAGCGGGCGTCGCCGGACAGGTCGACGGCGACCCGGGCGGACAGCAGTGACTCGATGGCCGACAGCGCGGCGACCGCCACCGCGGCGGTGAAGACGGTCTGCACCAGGGCCGTGTCGAAGACCGGCAGCGAGGGCATCGGCAGCGAGGAGGGGATCTCACCGATCCGGGCCAGCGGCAGGTCGAGGGCCTCGACCATCAGCGTGACCAGGACGATCGCCGCCAGGGACACCGGGAACTGGGCGTTCCACAGCGGGACCACCAGCATCAGGGCGATGACGATGCCCACCGCCACCAGCGGCCACCCGACCGCGGACCAGTCCGCGTGCTGCACCGAGTGGAAGGCCGCCACCAGCGGCCGCGTGCCCACGTCGTCGGCCGCCCCCAGGACGAGGGGTACCTGTTGCAGGAAGATGATCACGCCGATCCCCGCGGTGAACCCGGCGATGACCGGCCAGGGCACCAGCCCGATCAGCTGCCCGAGCCCCAGGACGCCGGTGACCATCAGCATCAGGCCGGCCAGGATCCCCACGAGCGCCAGCGCCGCGACCCCGTGGTCGCCGACGATGGGCACCAGGACGACGGCCATCGCGCCGGTCGGGCCGGACACCTGCACGTTGGAGCCGCCGAAGACCGCCGCGACCAGCCCCGCGACGACGGCCGTGACCAGACCCGCCGCGGCACCGGCCCCGGAGCTGATGCCGAAGGCGAGCGCCAACGGCAGGGCCACGATCCCCACGGTCGCACCGGCCGCCAGGTCCGCGCGCCAGTGCAGGCGCATCTCGGCATACTCGCTCACGTCGGGCAGCAGCCCGCGTAGCGCCGGCACCCTCATCGGGCGTCCAGCAGCGCAGCCTGCGCCAACTGCTCCTGCTGCACCGTCAGCCGGTCGAGCAGGAAGGAGCGTGCGACCCGCAACAGGTCCGCGACCTGGGGGTGGGCCAGTTCGTAGGTGACCGCGTTGCCGGCCCGCGCCGAGGTCACCACGTGGTGCCGCTTGAGCACGCTCAGGTGCTGGGACAGCAGGGAGGCCTCGATGTCCAGGGCGCCGAGGATCTCGCTCACGGCGCAGGGGCCGTCGGCGTCCACCAGGATCTCCAGGACGCGGATGCGCGCGGGGTGCGCCAGCGCCTTGAAGAGGTTGGCCTTGATCTCATACAGGGGTGCGTCGGGGGCGGGGCTGCTCACGGGACCTTCATCGGGGACGGGCAAGGAGACGGGCGATTGATGACTTTAGCATTTCCTCAATCGTAGTGCCAGGTGGCCTGTCCGAGGGCAGCGTGGCGCCGATCATGGGGCGATCCGGTGACGGCTCCCACGAGGACGCCCGTCTATCCACCGACTGCACGTGTTGTGCACGCGAACGGGCGAAAAAGTGGCAACACCGCGTGCAGTCGGCGCACCCTGGCCCGTCAGGCGCCGACCGAGACCTCGACCCGGTGCCAGCCGGTCGCCCCGTCGGGGATGACGCCGACTTCCTCCGAGGTCTGGGTCTGCCCCTCCCCGTCGGTGGCGCGCACCGTGATCGTGTGCTCCCCCTGGGCCGGGTCCCAGGGCAGCTTCCACTGCCGCCAGGAGTCGACGCTCGGCTCGAGGGCCAGCTCGGCCTCCTCCCAGGGACCGTCGTCGACCTGCAGCTCGACCTTGTCGATGCCCCGGTGCTGCGCCCAGGCGACCCCGGCGATCACGGTGGGGCCGGCCGCCAGGTCCGCCCCGGCCCGGGGCACGTCGATCCGGGAGGCCGTCTTGACCGGCCCCCGCTCCCCCCACCCACGGGGCGTCCAGTAGCCCTCGTCGGCGGCGAACGTGGTGACCTTGAGGTCCACCACCCACTTGGTGGCCGAGACGTAGCCGTACAGCCCCGGCACCACCATCCGCACCGGGAAGCCGTGCCGGTCCGGCAGCGGCTCCCCGTTCATCGCCACGGCGAGCAGGGCGTTGCGGTCGTCCGTGAGCACCTCGAGCGGGGTCCCGGCGGTGAACCCGTCGGTGCTCGTGGACAGCACCATGTCGGCGCCGTCCTGCACCCCGGCCCGTTCCAGCAGCTCACGGACCGGCCACCCGGTCCACACCGCGTTGCCCACCAGGCTGCCCCCGACCGTGTTGGACACGCAGCACAGCGTGACCAGCGCCTCGACCATCGGCTGGTCGAGCAGCTCTTCCAGGTCGATCTCGACCTCGCGGTCGACCATGCCGTGCACCCGCAACCGCCAGGTGGCGGGGTCGACCTGCGGCACGGACAGCGCGGTGTCGATCCGGTAGAAGTCGTCGGTCGGTGAGAGGTAGGTCGCCTGGCCGGGGACACCCTGCTCCGCACCGGCGGGCACCGTCACCGGCCGGCGCACCGTGGGGACCCTGAAGGCCTCGCGCGCCGCCTCGACGACCTCACCGGCCCGGGCCAGGGCGCGCCCCGCGACGATGCCGACCGCGCCGAGCACCGCCAGCCCCCCGCCCCAGGCCAGGACCGACCGGCGGGTCGGCACGGTGGCGCCGGACGGCATACCCGATCGGGGTTGCGTCGCGGGCGCCACCAGCCGGGCGAGGACCCCGAGACCCGCCAGCACCCCGAGCAGCGTCGGGACCGCGTCGGCCGCGCTAGCGCCGGGGCGGGTCAGCACGGCGGCCATGCCCACGGCCCCGACCAGCGCGAACAGCAGCAGCCCCACCGTCCGCCGGCGCACCGCGACCTCACCCAGGACCGCGCACGCGATCACCAGGGTCAGCCCCATCCCGACGAAGAGCGCGACCTTGTCCGCGGTGCCGAAGACGGTGACCGCCAGGTCCTTCAGCCAGGCCGGGGTGCGGTCGACGAACGCCCCACCGACCGCCAGCAGCGGCGAGGGCGTCCCCTCGCTGCCGACCGTGCGCCCCAGGAGCGCCGCCCCCACCTCGGCCACACCGAGCGTGACTGCACCCGCCGCGACTCCCGCGACCGCTCCGTCCGCCCGGCTGCTCACCCCTGCATGATCGCACCGTCCCCTGCAGGATTCTCGGGTTACCCGAGAATCCTGCTCTTCGTAGCAGAACCTTCCCGGTCGATAGCGCCAGGTTCCGGGGTCAAGCAGGGCCGGGCGTCAGTGCTCGACGACCTTGGTCGGGGTGACCCGCACCACGAGCCGCACGACGCCCGGAGCGTCCTCGGGGAACGGCTCCCCGGTGTACTTGTGGCCCAGCTCCTGGATCAGCTCCGGCCCGCCCTCCTCGGTGAGGGTCGCGGTCCCCCGCACCTCGGCATACCGGAACGGGTTGTCCGGATCGGTCAGCATCACGCTCACCCGGGGGTCGCGACGCAGGTTGCGGGCCTTCTGCCGGGATGCGGTCGTGGAGAAGAGCACGTCGTCGCCGTCCCGGGTCACCCACATCGTGGAGGTCTGCGGGGAGCCGTCTCGGTTGACCGTGGCCAGGACCGCGTAGGTCGGGCCGTCGAGGAGTTGTTGGGCGTATGCCGTCAGTTGCGTCATACATCCGCCAACCGCGGGCGGCGCCGGGCTCTTCCCGTCAGGGACGGGCCATCGAGTGGTACTCCTCGTTGGGCACGAACCCGAGCGCGCTGGAGACCCGGTTGGTCATGTTGAACATCCCGATGACCTGCACCAGCTCCATGATCTCGTGGTCGTCCATCCCGACCTCCCGCAGCGGCGCCAGGTCCTCCGCACCGACCTGGTCCGGCGCCCGGGTGAGCAGCTCGGCGTACTCGGCGATGGCCCGCTTCCGGTCCGGCAGGTCGGCCTGGCGCCAGTTCACGGCGGCCAGGTCCGCGGTGCGCGCGTCCCCGGAGTACTCGCGCAGCGCCGCACCGTGCGAGACGGCGCAGTAGGTGCAGCCGTTGAGGCCGCTGACCACCACGGCGACCAGCTCGCGCTCGGCGTTGGTCAGGTGGCCCTCCTTGTTGAGCAACAGGTTGAAGTAGCCCCACCAGGCCAGGAACTGGTCACCGTTGACGGCCTGCGCCCGGAAGACGTTGGGCACGAACCCGAACGCCTCCTGCGACTTGTCCCAGAGGCGGGCCACGCCCTCGGGGACCTCGTCCCGCTCGGGCACGGGCAGGAAGGAGATGGGCTGGGACTCGGCGCGCTCGGTCATGACCGCACGGTAGCGCCTCGGGTCAGTGCGCCCCGCGGATGGTCATCCGGCTGACCAGGTCGCCGTCCACCTCGAAGGTGAACTGGGACATCCCGTTGGCGTGGTTGCTGCGCCAGTAGGCCAGGACCACCACCTGGTTCTCGCGCAGGTCGACCCGCTGGACCTCCATGGTGCCCTCCGCCCCGATGAACTCCTTGTCGCTCCAGGTCTTGATCTCCTGGCGGCCGAAGAACTCCCGCCCCCAGTCGTCGACCACCCCCGACCTGCCAAAACTGTTCAGGAACCCGTCCTCGTCGTGGGCGTTGACCGCCTCCACGAACTCACGCACCGGGCTGGGAAGTTCCGTCATGTTCGTCACCCTTCTGCCTCGCCGACCACTCCACCGTAGGCGACGCAGGTGAACAACGGGTATGGATCATCCACAGGCGCTCAGCCCACGCGGTAGGTGCGTCCGGGGGCGGCGACCCCCACCTCACCGGGCCAGACGGCGGTGGCCTGCGCACGGCATACGGCGGGGTCGTTCCACGGCGGCAGGTGGGTGAGCAGCAGCCGCCGCACTCCCCCGGCGCCGGCCACCGCCCGGGCCGCGCGGCTGCCGCTGAGGTGGATGCCGCGGATGGCGTCCCGCCCGTCGACGTAGGCGCAGTCGGCGAGCACCAGGTCTGCCCCGGTCATCAGGTCGGCGAGCGCGGCGCAGCTGTCCGTGTCGCCGGTGTAGGCCAGCACCGCCCCGCCCGCCTCCACGCGGAAGCCGTAGCTCTCGACCGGGTGCTCGACCGCGACCGGGGTGATCGTGAAGGGGCCGACCGTGACGCGACGGCCGTCGACCAGGTCCGTGAAGTCGAAGCTGTCGGTCAGGTCGTCCGGGCCGGTCACCCCCGAGGCCCGGCCCAGGCGTTCGGCGGCGCCCGCGGGGGCGTGGACCGGGATCCGCCCGGTCGGTGGGCCGGGACGGTGGTGCACCAGGACGTCGAGGGAGACCAGGTCGATGCAGTGGTCCGGGTGCAGGTGGGTGAGCAGCACGGCGTCCACCGCGGCAGGGTCGGTATGCCGGTGCAGGGCCCCCAGGGCACCGTTGCCCAGGTCGAGCACCAGTCGCCAGGCGCGGGTGCCGCCCCCGGGGGCCGGCCCGGGGGCGGTGACCAGGTAGCACGAGGCCGGACCGTCCGGGCCGGGCAGGGAGCCGCTGCACCCGACCACGGTGAGCTGCATCCCGGTCATCGTGGCCCGCTCAGCAGCCGGTGCCGACGGCTGCCCGGTCCCACTCCTCCGGGCGACCGACGTAGGCCCGGCCGACGTGTTCGACCTCCGGGCCCAGGAAGCGGCGGGCCAGCGGCGTGAAGCCGTGCGGGTCGCCCGTGGTGAGGAACTGGTGCGTGGGCTCGCCCTCGGACTCGGACCGGAGCAGGTCCGCGTCGGTGAGCATCCGGAACAGTTCCGCGGCCGTCGCCTCGGCGGAGGAGACCAGGGTGACCGAGTCGCCCAGGACGTAGGACAGGGCGCTCCATAGCAGCGGGTAGTGGGTGCAGCCCAGGATCAGCGTGTCGATCTCGGCCTCGATCAGCGGGTGCAGGTACTCCCGGGCGGCGGCGAGCACCTCCGGGCCGCTGGTGATCCCCGCCTCGACGAACTCCACGAAGCGCGGGCACGGCTGGCTGATGACGCGCACGCTGGGCGGCGCCGCGACGAAGGCGTCCGGGTAGGCCCGGCTCTGGTGGGTGGCCGCGGTCGAGATGACCCCGACCCGGCCGGAGTGGGTGGCGGCCATCGCGCGGCGCACGGCCGGGCGGATCACCTCGATCACCGGGACGTCGTAGCGCTCCCGGGCGTCGGCCAGCATCGCTGCCGATGCCGAGTTGCAGGCGATGACCAGGGCCTTCACGCCGTGGTCGACCAGGCGGTCCAGGCACTCCAGGGCGTACTGGCGCACCTCCGCGATCGGACGCTCGCCGTAGGGGGCGCGGGCGGTGTCGCCCAGGTAGAGCACCGACTCGTGCGGCAACTGGTCCAGCACCGCGCGGGCCACGGTCAGCCCGCCGAAACCGGAGTCGAAGATTCCGACCGGGGAATCGGTCACCGTCGCCCGGTCCTAGTCCGCGGCGACGAACAGGTTGCTCATCGAGCCGATGCCCTCGACCTCGACCTCGACCCGCTGGCCGGCCTCGACCCGCCCGACGCCGGCGGGGGTGCCGGTCAGGATGACGTCACCGGGGAGCAGGGTGAACGCCGTCGTGACGTACTCCACCAGCGCGGCGACCCCGTGCACCATGTCGGCCGTCGTGCCGTCCTGGCGGGTCTCGCCGTCCAGCCGCGAGACCACCCGCAGGTCCGAGACGTCCAGCTCGGTCTCGATCCACGGGCCCAGCGGGCAGAAGGTGTCCATCCCCTTGGCCCGGGCCCACTGGCCGTCGCTCTTCTGCAGGTCACGGGCGGTGATGTCGTTGGCCACGGTGTAGCCGAAGATCACGCTCGCGGCGTCCTCCGCGGCGACGTCCTTGCACATCCGGCCGATCACCACGGCCAGTTCGGCCTCGTAGGAGACCTCCTGGGTGACCGGCGGGATGACGACCGGGTCGCCGGGTCCGACCACGGCGGTGTTCGGGATGAAGAACATCATCGGCTGCGCGGGGACCTCGTTGCCCAGCTCCGCGGCGTGGTCGGCGTAGTTGCGCCCGATCGCGACCACCTTGCTGCGCGGGATGACCGGGGCCAGCAGCCGGACCTCCTCGAGGCGGTGGGTCTGCCCGGTGAGCTCGATCTTGGTGTAGAGGGGGTCGCCGGTGATCGCGGCGATCTTCTCACCCGCCCCGTCGACGAGGCCGAACTCAGGGTCGTCACCGGTGGTGAATCTGCAGATGCGCACGAGATGAGAGTACGGGGTCGGCCCGGCCCCCGACATACGGGATGGCCGTGAGGTTCACAACAGGATGAGGGTGATCACCAGGCCGAGCGAGACCAGCATCGCCAGCAGGGCGAGCAGGAGCAACAGCAGGACCGGACCGCGGCCGCGGCGCTCGGGGGTCCCGGCCGGCTCGTTCATCCGGCGAGTATAGGGCGGCCTACCCTGGGGCGTTGTGACGGTGCAGGCGCCCGCGGTGGCGGAGACGGAGTGGCGGCAGCGGGCAGCCGCGCACGCCGCTGCCGTCGAGGAGCTGACCGCCGGCCGCCTGGAGCGCCGGCGGGACGGGCGGCGGCACCCGGTCGAGGACTTCCTGTTCGAGTACTACGCCTTCCGGCCGGCGCAGCTGGCCCGGTGGCACCCGGGGGCCGGGGTCGAGCTCGAGGGCGCCGCGGAGCGCTCGGACTGGGCGTTCTACCGGTATGCCGGGGGGCGCGCGAGCGTCGACCTCGCCGACTTCGTGGCGCGGCGGGGCAGGGCGATCGGCTTCGTGCGCGGGCTGCTGTCCGCGACCCTGTCGCGCCCGGGCCGGTTCGGGTGCTTCGGGCTGCACGAGTGGGCGATGGTTTACCGGGCCGACGACGAGGCCATCCGGCACGCGGGGTGGCCGCTGCGGCTGGGGCGGCAGGGCACCGACGAGGTGGTGGAGGCGCACACCGTGGCCTGCTCGCACTTCGACGCTTTCCGGTTCTTCACCGACGCGGCGGTCCCGCGCAACCGCCTGCACCCCACCCGCGAGGGGCAGCTGGCGATGGAGCAGCCCGGTTGCCTGCACGCCGGGATGGACGTCTACAAGTGGTGTTTCAAGCTGACGCCGCTGGTGCCCAGCTCCCTGACGCTCGAGGCGTTCCGGCTGGCCCGTGAGATCCGCGAGCTCGACATGCGCGCCGCGCCCTACGACCTGACCGAGCTCGGCTACGAGCCGGTGCGGATCGAGACCGCCGAGGGCAAGGCGGAGTACGTCGCGGCCCAGCGCGAGTTCACCCGGCGCAGCAACGACCTGCGCCGCCGCCTGCTCGACCTGCTCCCCGACAACCCCCGACCGGACGCCTGACCTGGCGGCCCCACCACCCCACCAGACGCCCGGCCTGGCGACCCGACCTCCTGCCCTGTTCCGGGATACGCGGGTCCTCGGCCCACCTCGCAGCCCCTGACGGTCGGCGCTAGCGTCGAGACATGGCCACCTGGTTCAGCTACGAGTACTGCACCGATGTCTCCGCCACGCGGCAGTTCTACGGCGAGTTCTTGGGACTCACCCAGATCTGGGACGAGCCGGGTGACATCGCCTTCCGGCACGACTGCGTCCAGGTCTCGTTCCAGCGAGTCGACGCCCTCGACCGACCCGACACCTGGGCGTTCCAGCCAGGGTGGGGTCACGGCCAACTGCCAGAGGCGCCCCAAACTGAGCGTGTCCGGTCGATCTCGATCGCCCTGTCACCCTCGGGATTCCGCTCCGCCGTGAACCGGGTGAAGGTTGCCGGAGTCCACAGGCTGCGGCCGGAACCATTCTGGGTCGGCTACTGGTCGTTCGTCGTGCGGGACCCCGACGGCCTCACGGTGGAACTCACCGACCCGGAGTCACCCGGTCCCTGAGCTCGCCTTAGCGAGGCTTGCCCTGACCCGAGCCTCGGGCGGGGACCGCCAGACCACACGTCCGGTCATGGGTGGAGACCGCCAGACCACGCGTCCGGTCGGGGGTGGAGAGGGGTGAGGGCCCTCGGGTCAGACGAGGCGGTGCACCCAGCCGCGGGTGTCGTCGGCGCGGCCGTACTGGATGTCCAGCAGGGTGCGGCGCAGGTCGGCGGCGACCTCGCCGACGGACTCACCGTCGCCGACCGCGACCTCGCCACCGCGCCACTTCAGCGTGCCGACGGGGGTGATGACGGCGGCGGTGCCGCAGGCGAAGACCTCGACCAGGTCACCGGAGGCCGCGCCGTCGCGCCACTCGTCGATGGAGTACTTGCGCTCGATCACGTCGTGGCCGCGCTCCTTGGCCAGCTCGATCAGCGAGCCCCGGGTCACGCCCTCCAGGATGGTCCCGGTCAGCTCGGGGGTGACGATCGAGCCGTCCCGGTAGACGAAGAACAGGTTCATCCCGCCCAGTTCCTCGACCCACTTCTGCTCGATCGCGTCGAGGAAGGCCACCTGGTCACAGCCCTGCTCCAGGCCCTCGGCCATCGGGGCCAGCGAGGCCGCGTAGTTGCCGCCGCACTTGGCGCCACCGGTCCCGCCCGGGGCGGCGCGCACGTAGTCCTCGGACAGCCAGATGCTCACCGGCTTCAGCCCCCCGGGGAAGTACTCCCCCGCCGGCGAGGCGATGACGCCGAAGATCGCCTGGTTGCTCGGCCGCACGCCGAGCGCCGGCTCGGTCGCGATCATGTAGGGACGCAGGTAGAGGCTGGCCTCACCCTGGTCGGCACCGGGCACCCACGCCTGGTCCACCGTGACGAGCGAGCGGATCGCCTCCACGAACAGCTCCTCCGGCAGCTGCGGCAGCGCGAGCCGGGCCGCCGACCGGTTGAACCGCGCCGCGTTCTGGTCCGGCCGGAAGGTCCACACGGAGCCGTCGGCGTGCCGGTAGGCCTTCATCCCCTCGAAGATCTCCTGGCCGTAGTGGAAGACGGCGGCGGACGGGTCCAGCTGCAGCGGCCCGTAGGCCACGATCCGCGGGTCAACCCACCCACCGGCCCGGCTCCAGTCGACCAGCGCCATGTGGTCGGTGAACACCGCGCCGAAGGCCGGCTTGGCCAGCACCTGCGCCACCCGCTCCCCGGACGCACGGTCCGGGCGCTCGTCGACCCGGAACTGCGGGTCCGCGCTCTGGGGGGTGCTCTGGGTGCTCATGGTGCCTCCTGGTCCGGCGACGCTGCTCGTATGCCGTGAGGTTACCTCCCGCGGACCAGTCACCTCTCCCCCGGCCCGGTCCGGCCGTCGATCGACTCCCGGAGCAGGTCGGCGTGCCCGTTGTGCTGGGCGTACTCCTCGATGAGGTGCACCAGGATCCAGCGCAGCGTGACCCGCTCCTGGTCGTGGACCGTGCGGGCGGCCCGGGCGTCCAGGCCGCTCTGCCCGGCCGGACCGTCGGCGGACAAGGCCCGCGCCACGATCCGGCGGGACTGCCCGACCGAGCGGTCGAACACCTCGAACAGCTCCTCCGGGGTGTCGTCAGCCGCGCTGTGCCACTCCCAGTCGGTGTCCTCCTCCCACGGGGCCGTGTCGAACGGCGGCACGAGCGGCCCGTCCTCGAAGTGCTCGGAGAGCCACCCCGACTCCACGACCGCGAGGTGTTTGAGCAGCCCGCCCAGGGTCATCGTCGAGGGCGGGAGGGTCCGGGCCAGCTGCGCGGCATCGAGGCCCTCGCAGCGGGCACGCAGGTTGGCCCGGTTCCGCTCCAGGAACCCGATCAGCGTCGCAGCCTCGTCCCCGTCCGGGGGGACCAGGTCCCAGCTCGAGCCGGCCATGTCCCAGCGTGGCACCTGCGGGCCTCTGGCCGCTACCGGATTGCGCCGCCCGCCGGGCGGGAGCTACTCCTGCGCTCGGGGCGACGCGACGGTCAGCAGGCGGGCGGACCCCTCACCCAGGTCGGCCCAGTCGCCCTCGTGCTCCAGGACGGCGCAGGTGCTCGTGCCGAAGCCCTGCCGCAGCCTGGTGAAGGCGGCCCCGTCCGAGGCCTCCTCGTCGGCCAGGCCGGCGGCCAGCGCCGGGACACCCGGGGAGTGGGCGACCAGCACGACGGTGGAGACGGCCTCGGGGACCTCCCGGACGGCCTCCAGGAGCACCCACGGCTCGGCGTTGTAGAGCCGCCGGTCCGACCACACCTCGACCTCACCCAGACCACCGGCGTCGGCCATCCCGGCCCAGGTCTGACCGGCCCGGACCGCCGAGGAGACCAGCGCCAGCCCCGGGGCACCGACCTCCTGCACCAGCCACCTGCCGGCCGCGGCCGCCTCGCGCCGCCCCTCGGGCAGCAGCTCTCGCGCGTGGTCGCCCCCGGCGTTGCCCTGCTCGGTCCTGGCGTGCCGGACCAGCACCAACGTCCTGGTCACTGCCCGTCCCCCTCCCCGGGACCGACGGCGACCACGTTGTCCAGCCGACCGGTCTCGACATACCGCTCGATCAGCCCCCGGACGTAGGCCGCGTGCCGCGCCGGGAAGGCGGTGCTCGCCCCACCGCGGTGCGGGCTGATCAGCACGTTCGGCAGCGACCACAGCGGGTGGTCCTCGGGGAGCGGCTCGGGGTCGGTGACGTCCAGCGCCGCCCGCAGCCGGCCGGCCGAACACTCGGCGACCAGCGCGTCGGTGTCCACCAGGGGGCCCCGCCCGACGTTGAGGACCAGGGCGTCGTCGGGCAGCAGGCCCAGCCGGCGCCCGTCGAGCAGCCCGCGGGTCCGGTCGGACAGCGGCAGGGCCAGCACGAGGACGTCGGCCTCCGGGAGCAGGGCGTCCAGCTCCTCGATGCCGTGCACGACGTCGACGAGGTCGTCCCCGGCCCGGGCGCGGCTGGCCACCGCGGTGACCGGCGCCTCGCAGGCCAGCATCCGGCGGGTGATCGTGCGCCCCACGCCGCCGTACCCGAGCAGCAGCACCCGCGCGTCGGCCAGCGACCGGTTCACCGCCTGCGGCAGCCAGGTCCGGTCCGCCTGGGCCCGGACGAACGTCGGCAGGTCCCGCTGGGCCGCGAGCGCCAGGGCGAGGGCCAGCTCGGCGGTGGCGGTGTCGTGCACGCCCACGGCGTTGGACAGGGTCACCCCCGGCGGCAGGAACCGGACCATGTGGTCATAGCCGGCGGAGGAGAGCACCACGCCCCGCAGCTTCGGGTGGTCGGCCAGTTCCCGGACCCGCGGCGAGTTCCACGGGGGCACCACCATCACCTCGATGTCCTCGCGGGGCGCGGGCGCCTGCATGTCCCAGGTGACGATGTCGGCACCGGGGACCTCCCCCACGAGGTCGGCGATCTCCGGCGGCACGCTGATCACACTCACGCCGCCTACGCTAGCCGCAGCGACCCGACCCACGAGGGGGTGCCCCGATGGCCCCGCCCCGCCGCCCGACGGCATACCTCGTCCTGCCGTCGCTGGTGCTCGCCCTGACGGCCTGCTCCGCGGATCCCGGGCCGGGCCGCCCCGCCGACCCGCGGCCCACGAGCGGTGCGGGCCCGACCGTGCTGGCTACCGGCCTCGACGTGCCCTGGGGCCTGGTGCTGCTGGAGGACGGCACCGCCCTGGTCGGGGAACGGGACACCGCCACCGTATGGCGTGTGCCGCCGGGGCAGGACCCGTCGCCGCTGGTGACGGTCCCGGGGGTGCGGGCCGGCGGGGAGGGCGGGCTGCTCGGGTTGGCGGTCCCGCCGGGCGGCGGAGGGGACACGCTGCTCGCCTACCTGACCACGGCGGAGGACAACCGGGTGGTGCGGCTCGACCTGCGGGCCGGCGCGGAGGGCGGTGAGCCGGTCGTGACCGAGCTGGTCACCGGCATCCCGAGGGCCGGCAACCACAACGGTGGGCGGATCGAGTTCGGCCCGGACGGCTACCTCTACATCAGCACCGGCGACGCCTCCGACGGCGCGCTCGCCCAGGACCCCGGGTCCCTGGCCGGCAAGATCCTGCGGGTCGATGCGGGCGACGGCTCGCCCGCGCCGGACAACCCGGCCCCGGCGTCGCCGGTCTACTCGATGGGCCACCGCAACGTGCAGGGCCTCGCCTGGGACGGACAGGACCGGCTGTGGGCCAGCGAGTTCGGGCAGGACGCGCTCGACGAGCTCAACCTGATCGAGGCCGGCGGCAACTACGGCTGGCCCGAGGTGGAGGGCCCCGGCGGCGCACCGGAGTTCGTCGACCCCGTGCTGACCTGGGCCACCTCCGAGGCCTCCCCGTCGGGCCTGGCCCACGGCGGCGACGGCGCGCTCTACCTGGCCGCGCTCCGCGGGGAGTCGCTGTGGCGGGTGCCGCTCGGGGCCGACGGGGAGGTCGGCGACCCGGAGCGGCTGCTCGCCGGGGAGTACGGGCGGCTGCGCAGCGTCGTCGCCGGGCCCGACGGCCTCTGGGTGCTGACGAACAACACCTTCCGGGGTGCGCCCGCGGAGGACGACGACCGGATGCTGCACCTGTCGCTCCCCTAGCGCCCCCTCGTGCTCGGCCGGCGCTCACCGCGAGGGCGCCACCCGCGGGTAGTCCTCCACGGCATACAACCGGACCAGCGGGACCCCAGCGGCGGCCCGCAGCACCGCGCCCTCGGGCGACGGGACCGTCTCGTCCTCCAGGATCGAGCCGAGCGCGGTCGCGACCAGTCCCGGCCCGGGCACGGAGACTCCCCCGTCCTGCGCCGTCACCTCGACCCGCGGGTCCGCCCACAGTGCGAGCAGGAGCATGCCGTGCACCGGGTCGGCGGCCTCGTCGATCGCGGGCTGGAAGTAGGGCAGGTCCAGCACCCGCGCCCCGTGCCTCCCGTAGAACCGCAACCGGGCGGCGGGGTCGCCGAAGGCCTCCGAGCCGGTATGCCGATCCGGCCGTTCCACCTCGGCGACCACCAGGGTCGGCCGGTCCCGTGCGCGCACGTCGTGCAGCATCCGGGTGAACAGCGCGGACCCGATGCCGCGCCCGCGCATGTCGGCCCGGGTGGCGAAGTAGGTCAGCAGCACCACCCCCTCGCCGAGTTGCTCGCTGACGGAGGTGGCCACGGGGCCGGACGCGTCCTCGGCCACCAGCACGGCCACCCGCCCCGAGGCGACACCCTCGGTCAGCCACTCCGGCGGGACGAGCTCGGAGGGCGGGAAGGACGGGACCAGCAGCGCGGCATACACCTGCGCGAGCCCCTCGGGATCGGTGACCTCGCGGGTCGGGTGGTCGGGCGGGAGGCCGGTCACGGGTCCTCCTTCGGGGTGAGCGTGCGGCGGGACCAGCGGTAGCTGGCGTAGCCGACCAACGCCGCCAGCGCGAGCACCATGATCACCAGCACCACCGAGCCCCACTCCTCCACGGCGAAGCCGGTCTGCACCATGGCCAGCACGCCGGAGATCCCGATGCCGGTGAGCACGGCGATCATCGTGTCGATCCGCAGCTGGTTTCGGCGGGCCTGGTCCTCCTCGCGGCGTGCCCGGTCCTCCTCCCGGCGGCGCAGCCAGGTCTCGATCAGGTCGGTCACCCGGTCTGCGAGCGCCTGCCCGGCCACGTCGGTGAAGTCGGCCCGGCGGGTCCACACCAGCCGCAGGTCCAGGAAGCGGGTGATCGTGTCGCGCATCACCGGCGAGGTCACCAGGGCCGGGGAGGCGATGAACAGCAGGGTGACCCGCGCGGAGGTGAGGAACTGGCGCAGCCGCAGCTGGCTGTGCTCCAGCGCGGCCAGCGTCTTCTCGAGGTCGACCTCGGCGTCCGTCTCCAGGTCGCGCAGGTGCGGGGTCAGCCCGAGGTAGAAGGCGCTCAACTCGTCCTGCCACGCGGCGAACATCCCCTCGATACTCGCGGCGAACTCGGCGGCCTGCCCCACGGTGGAGACCATGTAGTCCGGGGAGCTGAACGAGGCGATGAGCGTGTGGTTCTCGCTGACCAGGAGGTACTCGTCGGTGAGGCCGGCGCAGTCCACCACCGTGCCCAGCGGGGCGCTGTAGCGGGCCCAGAACGCGATCGACCCGACGCCGGCGGGGATCGGGTGGCAGACGGACTGGCTGCCGAACAGCAGCGGGATCCGGCCGGCGGCATCCAGGGCCACGGCCCCCTCCTCCCGGCCGCCCGGCAGGACCGAGGCCTCCCCGATGGTGGTGACCACGTGGTACATGCCGGGGCGGAAGCTCAGCGAGACGGTCGGCATACCGGACCGCTCGAGCTCGGCGACCAGGTCCGTCAGCACCTTCTGGACCATCGCGCTCAGGCGCACCCAGCCGCCGGTGGCCGGCGGCTCCGCCTCGTCGTCCTGGTCCGGCGGGGCGAAGACGAGCCGCTGGTCGACCTCGTGCAGGTCGCCGTACTCCGGCGCCGCCATCCACACCAGGGAGGCCAGGGTATGCGGTCGCGCCCCCTCCAGCGGCAGCTCCACCCGCACGTAGTGGTTGCCGAGCTGGGAGATCGTGATGGTGGCCCGCGCCCGCACCGGCTCGCCCTCGCGCCCCACCAGGAGCAGGTCCGGGAGGTCGAGCTGGGTGCCCTCGTACCGACGCTTCAGCGGGTCGTCGCCGCGCCAGACGTCGTCGACCAGGAGCAGGCTGGTGGGGTGGTTGGCCAGCGGCACCGAGCCCAGGCTCCAGTCGGCGGCGTGCTTCTGCACCGTCGCCACGACCGCGGCCTGGTCGGCGTGCCGCAGGCCGAACGGGAAGGTCGCCACCACCGCACCCTCGTCGACCCGCAGCCAGTCCTCGTCCCGGGCCGCCACGAGCCGCTCCACCGCGACCCGGTGGGCCCGGATCTCGCTGCGGGCGGCCGCGTCGTCGACGTCGGCCTCCGCGGCCTCGAGGGTCTCCAGCGCCTCCTCCAGCGTGTCGCCGGTGCCGTCGAGGAAGTCGGCCGCGGCCCGCGCCCCCGCGTCCACGGCGTCGGCGTAGACGGCCTGCCCGGAGAGCAGGTCGACGATGTGCCGCCGCAGGGGCGAGTCGGCGCCCTGCCCGGCGGCCGCGACGTCCCCGGCGAGCAGGTCCCCGGCGGCCTGCGCCGCCCGGACGGTCGTGCGCAGATCACCGGTGCTGCAGGCGGACTCCAGCGTCAGGTCGACCCGCAGCGCCAGCATCGCCCGCACTGCGGCCGCCGCCTCCGAGCCCGGGTCCGGCGGGGTGGCGGCCCAGGCGTCCTCGGCCGCGGCCAGCACCTCGAGCAACGGACCGTGGTCCCAGGTCAGGTCCCAGGCGGCCTCGCAGACCACCCGGATGTAGAGGGCCAGGAACGGCTCCACCGGGTCGCCGGCCACCACCGGGATCACCTCCCCGACGACGGCCACCACCTCGGGGCGGTCCCCGTCCCCCTCGCTCCGGCTCCACCACACGCCCTCGATCAGTTCCCGCAGCAGCGCCCGCGCGGCCGGGCGCACCCCCAGCCGGGCCAGGTCGGCGTCCAGCAACCGACCGAGCACGTCGACCCGTTCCTCCTCCAGCGCGGGCAGCCACGCCTCGCTGGTCAGGGTGCCGCGTGCGTCGTGCATGGAGGGAGGCTACTGTCCATCAGCCCGTTTCGGCAGCACCCTCACGGCACCCGGTAGACCACGCGCACCTCGACCCCGTCGACGACGCCCGTCTCCGACCAGCACCCGGACGCGGGGAACTCCACGACCGTCGGCCACCAGGACAGCTCGTCGGTGTGCGCGTATCCGCCGTGGGAGGCCGCCGCGGCACCCTGCCCGTCCAGTCCCTCGGCTCCCACCCCGGGGTCCCCCCGCTCCTGCGTCGGCTGCCCGTCCTCGTCGAGGGTGACCCAGGCGTGCTTCAGCCGCGGCGGACCGTCATCGGTGATGAACTGCTCCGCACCGGGGACCGTGGTCCACAGCCCGTCCCGCCCTGTCCAGGCCTCGCCGGACCCGCGGAGCACCTCGGGCAGGTCCGCGGCCGCGACGGGTTCGGTCACCGCGCAGGACGGTGCGTCGTCCCCCGAACAGCCGGCCACGAGGAGCCCCAGCGCCACCGCGGCGCTCGTGAGCAGTCTGCCTGCGGGTGCCATGGGCACCGACGATAGGACCGATTCACCCGGCCCGCGACAGGAGTGGCACCCCGGGCCCGGACAGGTCGTCCACGGCGACGTGACGGCCGGTCGCGACCAGGACCAGCGAGAGCAGCGGGCCGGTCACGACCGGCCCCTGCCCGAGGACGAGGTCGGCATCGGTGGCGGTGAGCGTCACCAGGGAGCGCAGGTGCTTGCCGCCGCCGATGGCCTGCGGGGTACCCAGCTGGTGGAACAGTGCCGCCTCCAGCACCGCCTCCGGGTAGTTGCGGGTCAGGCCCAGCGGCCGCCGGATGTCCTCGCCGTGCGCCACCTCCTCGACCAACCGGCTGGGCAGCGCGGTGAGCCACCTCGGCGGCGCGGCGGTGCTGCCCGCCACGGCGCGCAGCCGGTCCAGGGTCTCCCGCGGGGTGGCCCCCCGGTGCCGGGCGACGCCCTGGTCGTTCTGCCGGTCGAAGTCGAACCAGGCCCGGGCCATCGCCAGGAGCAGGTAGCGGCCGGTGGCGTGCGCGTTGTCGACCAGGTGGGCGGCCACGTCGTGCACCGTCCAGCCGTCCGCCAGGGACGGCTGCTGCCACTGCTCGTCGGTGAGACCTTCCAGGTCCCCGATCAGCGCCGCCCGCTCGGCGTGCACCAGCGGCCAGATGTCCTCCATTGCTCGCGGCACGGGTCAGGTGAGGCGGCCCAGGATCAGCTCCCGGACCTTCGCGGCGTCGGCCTGGCCGCGCATCTCCTTCATCACCTGGCCGATGAGGGCACCGGCAGCCTGCACCTTGCCGCCGCGGATCTTCTCCACGACGTCGGGGTTGGCCTCGATCACCTTGTCGACGGCGACCTCCAGCGCGCCGTCGTCCTGGACCAGCTCCAGCCCGCGGGCGTCGGCGACCTCGGTGGGTCCGCCCTCCCCGGCGAGCACGCCCTCGAGGACCTGGCGGGCCATCGAGTCGTTGAGCCGTCCGTCGCGGACCAGGCCGTCCAGCTCGGCGATGTGCGCCGGCGTGACGCCGAGCTCGGTGACCTCGGCCCCCTCGGCGTTGGCGCGGCGGGCCAGCTCGCCGGTCCACCACTTGCGGGCGGCGGCCGGCGTCGCGCCGGCGGCGACGGTCTCCTCGATGACCTCGACGGCACCGGCGTTGAGCACGTCGCGCATCTCCAGGTCGCTGTAGCCCCAGTCGGCCTGCAACCGGCGGCGCCGCTCGGCGGGCGGCTCCGGCAGGGTCGCCCGCAGCTCCTCGACCCGCTCCCGGGTCGGGGCGACCGGCACCAGGTCGGGCTCGGGGAAGTAGCGGTAGTCGTCGGCGTCGGACTTGGGCCGGCCCGAGGTGGTCACCCCGGTGTCCTCGTGCCAGTGCCGGGTCTCCTGCAGGATCGAGCCGCCACCGTCGAGCACGGCCGCGTGCCGGCAGATCTCGTAGCGGACCGCCCGCTCGACCGAGCGCAACGAGTTGACGTTCTTGGTCTCGGTGCGGGTGCCCAGCGGCACCTGCGCCTGCTCGGCCGACGTGGGGTCGTCCCCGGCGCGGGACCGCAGCGAGACGTTGGCGTCGCAGCGCACGTTGCCCTGCTCCATCTTCACCTCGGAGACGGCCAGCGCCTTGAGCAGGTCGCGCAGCGCGCCGACGTATGCCTTGGCCACCTCCGGCGCCCGCTCCCCCGCCCCGGTGATCGGCTTGGTGACGATCTCGATCAGCGGGATCCCGGCCCGGTTGAAGTCGACCAGGGAGTACTCCGCCCCGTGGATGCGGCCCGTGGCGCCGCCCACGTGGGTGGACTTGCCGGTGTCCTCCTCCATGTGCGCGCGCTCGATCTCGACGCGGAACACCTCGCCGTCGGACAGCTCCACGTCCAGGTAGCCGTCGAACGCGATCGGTTCGTCGTACTGGCTGGTCTGGAAGTTCTTCGGCATGTCCGGGTAGAAGTAGTTCTTCCGGGCGAACCGGCACCACTCGGCGATCTGGCAGTTCAGCGCCAGCCCGATCCGGATCGCGGACTCGACCGCCGTGGCGTTGACCACCGGCAGCGCACCGGGCAGGCCCAGGCACACCGGGCAGGTCTGTGTGTTCGGCTCGGCGCCGAACCCGGTGGCGCACCCGCAGAACATCTTGGTCGCGGTGTTCAGCTCGACGTGGACCTCCAGGCCCAGCACCGGGTCGTACCGGGTCAGCGCCTCGTCGTAGCCGACCACTGCCTCTGCCGTCTGCGTGCTCACGCGGACACCTCCGTCGCCTCGACCTCGGGCGCCCGGTCCAGGACCGGCCCACCCCACTGCTCCACGAGCGCCGCCTCCAGGGCGGCACCCACGGCATACATCCGCTGGTCCTGGGTCGCCGGGGCGAGGACCTGCAGGCCGACCGGCAGCCCGTCCTCGTCGGCCACCCCGCTGGGCAGGGACAGGCCGGGGATCCCGGCCAGGTTCGCCGGGATCGTGGCGATGTCGTTGAGGTACATCGCCATCGGGTCCTCGGTCTTGTCCCCGATCTTGAACGCCGTGGTCGGCGCGGTCGGGCTGATCAGCACGTCGGCCTGCTCGAAGGCCGCCTCGAAGTCGCGGGCGATCAGCGTGCGGACCTTCTGCGCCTGGCCGTAGTAGGCGTCGTAGTAGCCCGAGGACAGCGCGTAGGTGCCCAGGATGATCCGGCGCTTGACCTCGTCGCCGAAGCCGGCGTCGCGGCTGGCCGCCATGACCTGCTCGGCGCTGGGGCTGGCCACGTCGTCCGGCCCGACCCGCAGGCCGTAACGCATCGCGTCGTAGCGGGCCAGGTTGGAACTCGCCTCCGACGGCAGGATCAGGTAGTAGGCCGCCATCGCATAGCGGAAGTGCGGGCAGGAGACCTCGACGATCTCCGCGCCGCGGGCGCGGAGCAGTTCGACGGCCTCGTCGAAGCGGGCCTGCACCCCGGCCTGGTAGCCCTCCCCGGTCAGCTCGGTGACGATGCCGACCCGGGTGCCGGCGAGGTCCCGCGTGGCGCTGGCCTCGAGGACGGCCGGGACGGGCGCCTCGATGCTTGTGGAGTCCATCGGGTCGTGCCCGCCGATCACCTCGTGCAGCAGCGCGGCGTCCTCGACGGTGCGCGCGCACGGCCCGATCTGGTCCAGGCTGGAGGCCAGCGCGATGATCCCGTAGCGGGAGACGCCGCCGTAGGTCGGCTTGGCGCCGACGGTGCCGGTCACGGCCGCGGGCTGGCGGATCGAGCCGCCGGTGTCCGAGCCGATCGCCAGCGGGGCCAGGAAGGCCGCGACCGCGGCGGAGCTGCCACCACCGGAACCGCCGGGGATCCGGTCGGTGTCCCACGGGTTGCGGGTGGGGCCGTATGCCGAGTGCTCGGTCGAGCTGCCCATCGCGAACTCGTCCATGTTGGTCTTGCCCAGGATGGGCAGGCCCGCCTCGCGCAGCCGGGTCACGATCGTGGCGTCGTAGGGCGGGACCCAGCCCTGCAGGGTGCGCGACCCGGCGGTCGTCGGCAGGCCCTCGGTGCAGGCGATGTCCTTCACCGCCACCGGCACCCCGGCCAGGCGGTGCAACTGCTCCCCGGCGGCCCGGCGGGCGTCGATGTCCCGGGCGGTCGCCAGGGCGCCCTCGGCGTCGACCAGGAGGAAGGCGTTCAGGGTCGGGTTGAGCCGGGCGATCCGGTCCAGGTGGGCCTGGGTCAGCTGCTCGGAGTTGAACTCGCCGGCGGCCAGGCCGTCGGCCATCTTCGCGGCGGTGAGCCGGGTGAGGTCGGTCGGGTTCGTCATGCTCGTCCTCACTCCTCGTCCAGGATCCGCGGGACGCCGAAACGCTGCTCCTCGGCCACGGGGGCGCCGGAGAGCGCCTGCTCGGCGGTCAGGCTCGGGCGGACCTCGTCCGGGCGGGTCACATTGGTCAGCGGCAACGGGTGGCTCATCGGCGGCACGTCGGCCGCGGCGACCTCGTTGATCTGGCCGACCCAGCCGACGATCTGGTCGAGCTGACCGGCCAACCGGTCCAGCTCCTCGTCGGTGAGCTGGATGCGGGCCAGCATGGCGACATGCGCGACATCGTCGCGGGACAGTGCGGACATGGGGCCAGTCTAGGTTCCCCCGCGCGGGCTGCTGAAACCACTCGTCCACAGGCCCCTCCGCTGGCAGGATCGGCCGTATGCCGAGCAGCTCACCCCTCCCCGTCCCCGGACCGGACGACTTCCGGGCCCTCGCGCGCTCCTCGCCCTGGCGGTTCGGCAGCCTGCACTTCACGCACCGGGCCGAGGGTGCCGACCCGGTCGAGGCGTGGCTGCGGCGACCAGGGCACCTGGAGGTCCTGGACCAGGGCGAGCGGCACGTCGAGACGGGCGTGCCCTACTCGCGGTCGGTGCTGTATTTCGAGGAGCCGCCCACCGGGATCCAGCGGTTGCTGCCCGGGCCGCTGCGCCGTCTCCCCCGGTGGGGAGCGGAGCCGGGTCTCGCACCGCCGGATGAGTCCAGCAACCCGCCGATCCGGCCACCGCAGGAGTTCGAGCCGTTGCGCCGACCCGACGGGCTGGTCCTGGAGCGTCCGTTCGAGGCGGACTACGACGACCCGATGTGGGAGAACTACCGCTGGGTGGCGATGCTCGACCCGGTGGAGCTGTCCCACGGGGTCGAGGTCAGCGAGGTGCACACCCGCGACCGACTCGGCCGGACCACGTGGACGGCCACGGTGCGGGCGCTGCCGGAGTCGGCGGAGGATGCCGGTGACGGCTATGACCCGCGCTGCTCCTGCTGTCCCCTGCTCTTCGGTGAGGTGAGTCAGGCGCTGGAGTTCGGGCCCGGCGGACGGCCAGACAGCGCCAACGAGGGAGCCGACTATCCCACGGCCTACTGGGTCAGCCTGGACGTCGAGACCGGCATCGTGGTGGATGTCGAGCCGCTCGACGGCGACCGCGCACATGCCGCGTTCACCAACCAGATCCACGAAGTCGGGCTGCTGCCCGCCCCCAACTCGTCTCAGTAGTCCTCATCCATAGTTCAGAAGAACCCGAGCTCTCCGAGCAGGCCTGTGGCTGCGGTGACGATCGCGTGAGCTTTCTCGACAGCTTCAGTTGCTTCTGTCGCGTCGGCGTCATCGCCCGGGCGTTCGGGGTACTCAAGTTCGTTGCGGCGCCGGCGGAGCGCACCGAACTGGCGAAAGCCCTGCCCGAACTGAGCCCGAACCGCCCGCTCGACGGCGTAGTGGCCACCCCTGGTTGTCGGTCGCAGCCCCTGCTGGGCGAGGAGCCCCGTGAGTGCCTGACGCGCGGCGTCGTAGGCGAGCACAAAAGCGGAGTCCGGGTCACTCTCGATCGCTGACCTGGCTGTCGCCAGCGTGGTCAATGCCTTGGTGAGCAGCAGCTGGCCGTTGGCTACCTCTCCGGAGAGTTGCTGTAGCTCACCGTCAGCCAGGAGTTTCTCGATCTCGGCCTCACCGGCCCTCCACCTGCCCATTACGCGCCCGCCATCTCATCAACGCTACTCACCGTCAGGTGAGGCGATGCCTTGATCTGCTTCACGAGGGCATCCTTGGGTTCGACCCACTGGTGCACAGAGCGTACGACGGGGTTCACCTCGATGCCTAGCCGCTCGGCTGCCCGGTCGGCCGCCTCGTACACGTCGGCACGGTCTACCGTGCCGACTACTAGCACGTCGATGTCGCGAGGCGGCGTGCCAACCTCCCCGGCATGGCGAGCCGCCCACGACCCGAAGATGACGACCCGATCCGCGCCCGGGATCGCGAACTCTTCGCCGATCACTGCACGAGGACCAAAGGTGACCTCCAGGAGGTGGGCAAGTGGCTTGGCTGCTGGGTGGTCCAGGTTGGCTCGGACCAAACGATTGCGCCCGAGCGTGCGACTGGTGATGAGGCCCGCCTCGTCGAGTCGTACAACCTCACGGTGCAGGGTCGACAGAGGCACTCCGATCCGCTGGGCGAGGTCGCTGACGCCGTACTCGGTGTGGGGATGCAGGTAGAGCCACATCAGCAACTCCGCCTGATGCTGTGACCGGAAGACCGGGAGCAACGCTGGACCATTACTACGCATAACTGAAATATATATCCCGTCTATGCGTAGCGTCAACGACGGGTGGCCGGACGCTATATCAACCTGGGCGCTCCACAACACCACCGTGAAGCATTGCTAGGCCGGCGCCGTCACAACTTCTCCCGCAGCAACTCGGCCAGGACCACGGCCTGGTTGTGTTCCTCGTCCTTGGCGCTATAGAGCAGAGCTACCCGCTTGTTGCCGCGGGCCTCCTCGAGCAACTCCTCGAAGGCGGCTGAGCCGTCGAGCTCCTTGCGGTAGCGCTCGGCAAACTCCTCGAACTTGTCCGGGTCGTGGCCGAACCACTTGCGCAGCTCTGTGGAGGGGCCGACCTCCTTGATCCAGGTGGCGGACAGATCCTCCTTGGCGATGCCCCGGGGCCAGAGCCGGTCCACCAGGATCGCGTGCCAACCGGGAGGCGCCCCGTCGTAGACGCGTCGGGTCGAGATCTCTGTCATGCCATGGCGTCCAGTCGCGCACGGACCATGCCGGGGTCGGGATTCGTGTGCGGCTCGCCGTCGATTACTACGGTCGGCACGGTCTCGTTGCCGTCGTTTACGCTGCGCACGAACTCAGCCGCCGCGTCGTCCTGCCAGATGTTCACCCAGTGGGCCTTGTCGCGCAGGCCGTCGAGCGCGGACTTCAGCTGCATGCAGTACGGGCAGCCCGGCCGCCAGTAGATGACCACCTGTCGCTCCTGCTCGGGCATGGCTTGGACCTCCTCGTGTCGCACGCTCCTCCCACCCTGCCACGGGCTGAGCCAGTAGGACAGGCCACCGCCGACCGTGACGTAGACGGCGGCCAGTGCCCACCGCCCCTCCCAGGCAGCCTCGCCCGCCAGGTAGGTGAAGAGGGCGAGCATCGGGAACCACAGCCAGCGCATGGCCCCATGATCCCGCGGCTGCGGTGACGCGTCCCGCTCTGCCGTGCCGCACGATGGTGTGATGACTCGACGCGGCGCCCTCCTCACGGTCGGGCACGGGACGGTTGAGACCGTCCTCAGGCGTGGGGCGTCGAGCCCCCGCGGCGGTCGAAGAGGTCCTTGTAGGCCACGGCCAGGGCCACCGCGATGACACCGGCGATCAGACCGAAGCCCAGCGCGGTCGCCGTGGACCAGCTGGTCGACTGCAGCGAGGCGAAGACCGCAGCGGTGATCACGGCGATCCCGATGGAGGTCCCCATCCGCTGACCGGTCTGCATGATCGCCCCGGAGCTGCCGGCATACTGCAGCGGCACCTCGGCCAGGGTGAGGGTCTGGTTCGGGCTGATCACCGTGCCCTGGGCGACCCCGATCAGAGACAGGGTCAGCAGCAGCCACCAGACACTCAGACCCACGGCGTCGTGGAGCACGACGACGGCTGCACTCAGGCCGAGCCCGGCCAGCGCGAGATACAGCCCAGCAATGACGAGTCGGCGCCCGAGGCGCAGCACCCGGTTGCCGGCCCAGTTCGCCGCCAGGGCGGACAGCACTGCCGAGGGCAGCCCCACGATGCCGGCCTCGAGCGCGGAGTGACCGGCTCCCTGCTGCATGTAGAGCGCGATGAGCACCCAGATGCTGGTCATGCCGAGGAAGTACAGCGTGACGATCAGGGTGCCATTGCTAAAGCTGCGGGTGCGGAAGATGCTCAGGTCCACCATCGGGCTGCCACCGCGCCGCTTGAACCGACGCTCCCAGCCCAGCCAGAGACCGACCAGGAGGATCCCGGCCGGGAACAACAGCCAGGTCACCGCGGAGGAGCGCGCCTCCATGAAGGGCCACAGGATCGCCAGGACGGCCACGCCCAATAGCAGGGATCCCACCGGGTCCAGCGAGCGCAGGGTGCTCAGCACCGTCCCGGCCGCGGCGCTGCGCCGGATCAGCGGCTTGGGGAACCACAGCAGGGCCAGGACAACGGTGAGAATCCCGATGGGCACGTTCACCAGGAAGGTGAGCCGCCAACCCAGGTCGTGACCTCCCGCGTCGATGAGTAGACCGCCCAGCACCGGCCCGATCGCCACGGAGACCCCCACCGTGCTGCCGAAGTAGCCGAAGGCGCGGCCGCGCTCGGCTCCCCGGAAGTACTCCTGGATCATGCCCACGCCCTGCGGGTTCAGCAGCCCGGAGCCCACCCCCTGGGCGAAGCGGGCGATGACCAGCCACTCGGCGCTCGGCGCGAAACTGGCGGCGACCGAGGAGAGGGTGAAGACCACCACGCCCACCAGGAAGATGGCTCCGCGTCCCAGCACGTCGCCCGCCCGTCCGGCGGCCACGAGCACGACGCCGAAGGTCAGCGCGTAGCCGGACAGCACCCACTGCAGCCCGGAGTCGGTGGCACCGAGGCCGTCCTGGATCGCCGGGAGGGCGACATTGACGATGCTCACCGAGATCAGCGACATGAAGATCGCGGCGAGCAGCACCAGCAGGACCCGCCAGCGTGCGGGGTCGGGGACATAGTCCACCTGGCCCGGACCGGCCTGTGCCTGCACCGACTTCTCCCCTCTCACCAACTGGGGACAACGCCAACCGGTGCCGAAGAGATTCCCCCCGGGTGCGGGTCAGTCGGGTGCGCCGGTCTCCAACAGCCGCCGGAAGCCGGCCTCGTCGAGGATCGGCACGCCCAGCTCCTCGGCCTTGTCCGCCTTGGAGCCGGCGTTCTCGCCCACGACGACGTAGTCGGTCTTCTTGGAGACCGAGCCGGCGGCCTTGCCCCCGCGGGAGACGATCGCCTCCTTGGACTCGTCCCGGCTGAAGCCCTCGAGGGACCCGGTGACCACGACGGTCAGCCCCGCCAGGGTGCGCTCCACCGTCTCGTCCCGCTCGTCCTCCATCCGGACGCCGTCGGCCGCCCAACGCTCGACGATCTCGCGGTGCCAGTCGACCTCGAACCAGGCCTTCACCGACTCGGCGATGATCCCGCCGACCCCCTCCGTGGCCGCCAACGTCTCCACGTCGGCGTCCCGGACCGCCTGCATCGAGCCGAACTCGGTGGCCAGCGCCCGGGCAGCGGTCGGACCGACGTGCCGGATCGACAGTGCCACGAGCACCCGCCACAGCGGCTGGGACTTCGCCTGCTGGAGGTTCTCGGCCAGCTTGGCCCCGTTGGCCGACAGCACCCGGCCGTCGACCACGGACTCCTCCGGGTCGGTCTTCTTCGCCGTGCGGGTGTAGAGCGGCACCCGGGCGATGTCGGTCGCGGTGAGGGAGAACAGCGTCGACTCGTCCGCGATCACGCCGGCGTCCAGCAGCGCGTTGACCCCCTCGCCGCCGAGCGCCTCGATGTCGAAGGCGCCCCGCCCCGCCAGCGAGAAGAGCCGCTCCCGCAGTTGGGCGGGACAGGTGCGGGAGTTGGGGCACCGGATGTCCTTGTCGCCCTCCTTCTCCGGGCGCAGCTCGGTGCCGCAGTTGGGGCAGTGGGTGGGCATCTGGAAGGCGACCTCGGAGCCGTCGCGCAGGTCGACGACCGGCCCGACGATCTCGGGGATGACGTCACCGGCCTTGCGCAGCACGACCGTGTCGCCGATCAGCACCCCCTTGCGCTCCACCTCGAAGCCGTTGTGCAGGGTCGCCTGCTCGACGGTGGACCCGGCCACCTTGACCGGCTCCATCACGCCGTATGGGGTGACGCGCCCGGTGCGCCCCACGTTGACCCGGATGTCGAGCAGCTTGGTGGTGACCTCCTCGGGCGGGTACTTGTAGGCGATCGCCCACCGGGGCGCCCGCGAGGTCGAGCCGAGTCGGCGCTGCACGGCGACCTCGTCGATCTTGACGACCACGCCGTCCAGCTCGTGCTCGGCCGCGTCGTGCCGGTGCTCGCCGAAGTAGTCGATGAACTCGCGCACCTGGTCCATGTCGTCCAGCACCTTGGCGTGCTCGGAGACCGGCAGCCCCCAGGCCGACAGCAGCTGGTAGGCCTCGGACTGACGGGTCATCTCGAACCCGGTCCGCGCCCCGATGCCGTGGACCAGCATCTTCAGCCGGCGGGAGGCGGTGACCCGGGGGTCCTTCTGCCGCAGCGAGCCGGCCGCCGTGTTGCGGGGGTTGGCGAACGGTGCCTTGCCCGCCTCGACCAGGGAGGCGTTGAGCTCCTCGAAGGCGGCGACCGGGAAGAAGACCTCGCCGCGGACCTCCAGGACGTCCGGGATCGGCACGGCGTCGCCGCCGTCCTGCTCGTGCGGCGGGACCAGGTGGTGCGGGATGCCGTCGATGGTGCGGACGTTGTGGGTGACGTCCTCCCCGGTGCGGCCGTCGCCACGGGTGGCGGCCCGGACCAGGCGGCCCTTCTCGTAGAGCAGGTTCACCGCGAGACCGTCGATCTTGAGCTCGCACAGGTAGTGCACCTCCGCCCCGCCGACCTCGCGCTCGACCCGGTCCGCCCAGGCGGTGAGCTCCTCGGGCGAGAAGGCGTTGTCCAGGCTCAGCATCCGCTCGAGGTGGTCGACCGCGGTGAACTCGGTCGAGAAGGTGCCGCCCACCTGCTGGGTCGGTGACTCCGGCGTGCGCAGCTCGGGCCAGTCCTCCTCGAGGGCCTCCAGTCGCCGCAGCAGGGTGTCGAACTCCCCGTCGGTGATCGTCGGGGAGTCCTTCACGTAGTAGGCGAACTGGTGGCCCCGGACCTGCTCGGCCAGGTCCTCCCACTCGTGGCGGGCTTCGTCGGGAACGGTCGTGGTCACGGGTCAATACTCCACCACGGCACCGACAGAGGCGGCGGCCACGGCATACCGGCGGTGTGACGAGGATCACGTGTCGGGTGCAACGTGGGCGCGGGTCCACCTCGTCCCACATGGTGCGGGGCGTTCCCGCCCCGCTCGATGAGGAGGGATTCGATGACACGCTCGATGACCAACCGACCTACCACGCGAGCCCTGGTGGGGATGACCCTCGCCGCGGCGCTGGGTGTTGGCCTGAGCGCCTGCGGCGACGAGGCACCCGAGTCGGGCAGCACGCCGACCGATGCCATCGACGGGGGTGACGTGCAGGACGAGCCGACCGAGGGGGACGGCACGGAGGAGACGGTCACCGAGACGGTGACCGAGACCGTGGCCCCACCTGCCGAGGAGACGGAGGCGGAGACCGAGACGGTGTCCGCCACGTCGGGGGACGATGAGGGGGCCGACGACGGGGACACCGAGGGGGACGGTGAGGGCCAGGCCCTGGTGCAGGAGTACACCGACCTGCTGCTCGCGGGGGACGCGGAGGGCGCCTACGGGATGCTGAGCGCGGAGTCCGAGGCCTACTTCGTGGAGGCGTCGGAACTGACCGAGTCCGCGGGGATGCCCGAGATGATAGAGGACCTCTCCTCCTCGGAGAACCTGCAGTGGACCTCCCGCCCGGCCTACGAGGAGACGCACAACAGCGCCCAGGCCGTCACCGCGTGGGGCAACGACGCGGACGGCGAGCCGTTCGCCTACGCGTGGGCGGCCCGCACGACCGACGATGGTGAGTGGGTCGTGGACCAGGACCGGTTCGAGGTGTCGACCGGGGCGAACCGCGTTGCCTGGCTCAACCCGGGGGCGGGCGAGGACCCGACGCTCATCAACGCCGACGAGGCGCCGCTGTTCGGCCTGACCACCGTGGAGGGCATCGAGAACGTGGCCGTCAACGCCACCGTCGACGGCGGCGACGTCTTCGTCGGTGACCTGCTGACCGAGCTGCCGACCGAGGGGGTCGTGCAGTACGAGCTGACCGGGTTCGACTACGGCACGCTCGACCCGAACTCACCCCACGCGCTGACCGTCGCCTTCGTCGCGGAGGACGAGCCGTTCGTGCACGTGCAGGCGACCGGGTTCACGCTCTCCGTGGACCACGGCTGACCGGTCCGGCTGGCGGCGGGTGCGTGCTCAGCCCGCCGCCAGTTCGGCCAGCGCCCGGGCCGCATCCACGCTGGCGGTGGTGATGGCTCGGGCGTCCGCCGGGGTCGCGCCCGCGAGTCCGCAGGCCGGGGTCACGGTGACCCGGGTCAGCGTCTGCGGGGGCAACCCGAGTCGGTGCCACCGGCTCGCCAGCCGGTCGACGACCCGGTCGTATGCCGGCGGCCGATTGGTCGTAGGCAGCGCACCGGCCCACAGCCGGGTCCCGGACTCGACGACCTCGGCGACGGTGTCCCAGCCGGGGTCCCCCAGCCGGGCCAGGTCGACCGCCACGGCATCCGCCCCGGTCCGGCGCATCAGGTCCAGCGGCGGCAGGTCGCCGCAGCAGTGGACGACGGTCGAGGTGGCGCCGGCGTCGCGGGCGGTCTCGAGGACGGACCGGAGGGTGTGCTCGACCCGGTCGGCCTCCGGAGCCGGCAGCACGCGGTAGCCGGACTCCGAGCGGACCCTGCCGAGCAGCACCGTGGGCAGCGACGGCTCGTCGATCTGCAGCACCAGCTCCGCGCCCGGCAGCAGCCGCTGCACCCACGCCAGGTGCTCGCGGAGGCCCTCGCCGAGCGACTCCGCCAGGTCGCGGGTCGCGCCGGCATCGGACAGGACCCGGTCGCCCCGGGGCAACCACACCCCGGTCGCCAGCGTCCACGGACCGGTGACCTGCAGCTTCAGCGGCCCCGACCACCCGTCGTAGGCCTCGGCGAGCTCGTCCAGGTCCTGGCGCCACAGGCTCGCGGTCCGCTCGGCGTCCAGGCCCGGGTGGTCCACCAAGCGCCACCCCTGGGGCTGCAGGTCCACCGCCAGGCCGACGAGCAGCCCGGCGCTGCGCCCGACCATGTCCGCACCCGGCCCCCGGGCGGGGAGCTCGGGCAGGTAGGGCAGACCCACCAGTTCGGGCGGGACCTCGCCAAGCAGGTCCCGGACCGCGCGCAGCGCCTCGCCGACGTCCGTGCCGGGCCAGGACCCGATGCCGGTCACGCCGACGCGGGCGCTCAGTTCGTCGCCAGCCACTGGGCCAGGAACTCCTCCGCCGACAGGGCGGACAGGTCGGTCTCCAGCTGCTCCAGCGTCGCGTCGACCGTGTCGAGGCTGGTCGGCAGCCGCAGCACCGTGACGTCGTCCCGGTCGGTGACCAGGATCTCGCCCGTCTCCGGGTAGGGCAGCAACCCGTCCCCCACGGCCCCGTTGACCAGGGTCGAGGCGACCCCCCACACCCGGTGGGCCACCCGCAGCACCGGTGAGCGCTCACGCGTGGCCAGGCGCACGGCATACTCCTCGGCGGCGGTCGGTCGGGTGAACTCGCTCATGGCGCACAGCCTACGGCGCCCCCCACCATCCACCGGACGCCTCACCTGGCGGCCCCTACCCCCGACCGGACGCGCGAGCTGTCGGCTTTCCCGGGGCACCGGACGCCTCATCTGGCGATCACGATCATGACTGGAAGGTCTGCCCTGCCGACAACCTGGGTGAAGTCGACGGGACACACCTGCATGCAGAGGGCATGCTGGACCCATGGACTTTCCGACCCCACCGCCTGACCTCGCCCGGCTGTTCAACAAGCACGGCGACCTGGTGTCGATGCCGGTGAAGAAAGATCTGCGGCTGCAGTTCCTGACGTGGATCGCCAGCACCCTCCCGAAGGGACGGGACCTGACGGAGACCGAGATCAACGCCGGGCTGCGACCGATCGACGGTGACGTGGCGACGTTGCGGCGGTACCTGGTCGAGGCAGGGTTGGTGGAGCGTCCGAGCCCCGGAACCTACCGGGTCCCCGCAGTGGCGGACTGAGCCGCGCCGCCACATCAAGCGTCCGGTCGCCCCCCGGGACCGCCAGCTCACGCGTCCGGTCGGGGGTAGGAACCGCCAGCTCATGCGTCCGGTCGCCCCGTGGGACCGCCAGACGGAGCGTCCGGTCGCGCGGGGCCGGGGTCCCGGTCAGAGGCCGTGGCGCTTGGCGGCCCGGCGCGCCGAGGCCGGGACGAGCACGACGAACCGCTCCAGCACCACCAACATGTCCTCGTGGAAGGTCTCGCCCTCGGGGGCGTTCGCGGCAAAGAACGCGCGGTGTGTGGCACGCCAGTGCTCCAGCGAGCCATCGCCCTCCCCCTCGCGGCGGGCGTGCTCGGCTCCGACCTCGCGGAACGGCACCACCGCCACGTCGGTGGTCCTGACCAGCGCCCGGGGCGTCCCGGCGCCATCGAGGATGATCGACAGCAGCCCGGGCTCGGGCAGCACGGCGTCCAGGTCGGTCCTGGTGGCGACCGCGACCGCCCCCTCACCGCCGCCCTCGTCCTCCCGCGCCGACAGGGCGGGCTCCCGGTAGTCCCAGTAGGCACTGGCGGTCGCCGTCTTGCGGCCGGCCAGCACCAGCGCCAGCAGCTCGTCGGCCTGCGCCGGGTCGTCACCGAAGGACCAGGCCGGGGGCGGGACCGTGTCCGGGATACCGGCACCGACGTAGGCCTGGGCCGGGTTCAGCCCGCCCCGGATCCGGGCATCGGCCCAGAACGCCGCGATCTGCTCCTCATTCATCCGAACTCATCCGCATCCATCCGATTCATCCTCCCGACCGCGGCTACCGCAGCAGCACGCTGACCACGGCGGCCAGGATCACCGTGTTGAACACGAAGGCGACCACCCCGTGGGCCGCCACGCTACGCCGCATCCTCGGGTGCAGCACCTGGACGTCGGAGGCGGCGAACGTCGTCGTGAGCGAGATGGAGAAGTACAGGTAGTCGGTCCAGGAGCGTGGCCCCTCCCCCGGGAAGGCCAGCATCCGGTGCCCCGACCGGGCGTCCGCGCACAGGTAGGCCACGCTGTGGGTCAGCGCGACGGTGAGCCAGGCCATCACCACCAGCGCGGCCGCCAGCACCCCCCGGGCGCCCTGCGAGAGGGTCGACCCCGGGTCACCCTCCGGGAGCCAGAACACCGCGGCCATCAGCGCCAGGACGCTCACCATCGTCGCCACACCCGCACCCGGCTTGGTCCCCAGCACGAAGTGCTGGAACCAGGTCCCCGGTTCGGAGCGGGCCGCCCACGACAGGGTGGTGCGGGTGGGCGTCAGCGCGAAGACCAGCACGGTCACCGCCAGGTAGGACATCAGGTAGGCGGCGACCGCCAGCAGGGCCATCTCGACCCCGTTGGGCTGCCAGGCCTCCGGCAGGGCGGGGCGGGCCAGCGCCCAGCCCACCATCACGACCAGCCCCAACGAGACCCCCGCGTAGGCGCGCCGTCCCTCCGCCAGCCATCGCTGCCCCGTCACCTCGGGTCCTCCCCGGTCATTGGTCCTCGCTCTGGTCGGCCCCCAGCATGCCACCCCCCCGACGACTCCCCCGGATTCCGTATGCCGTCCGCCGGGTGGGCGCTCAGGCCCTCCCCGCCTCGGCGATGGTGGCCGACCCGACGACCCGGGTGCCCTCGTAGAGCACCACCGACTGGCCGGGCGCGACCCCCTGGATCCGGCGCTCGAGACGGACCTGCACGGCGTCCCCGTCGGCCCAGGCCGTGGCAGGCACCTCCTCGCCGTGGGCCCGGACCTGGGCCCCGACCGTGACGATGCCCTCCGGCGCGGGACCGCACCAGCGGGCGTGGTCCCCGGTGATCGCGTCCACCCCGAGCAGGTCACGGGTGCCCACGACGACGGTGTTGGAGCGGGGCTCGGTCGCCACGACATACCGGGGCTGTCCGTCGGGGGCGGGGACCCGCAGCCCCAGCCCCTTGCGCTGGCCGACGGTGTAGCCGAAGGACCCCCGGTGCTCCCCCAGCACGGTGCCCTCGGTGTCCACGATGTCGCCGGGCCGCTCGCCGAGCCGCTGCTCCAGCCAGCCGCGGGTGTTGCCGTCGGCGATGAAGCAGATGTCGTGGCTGTCCGGCTTCTTGGCGACCGAGAAGCCGCGCTCGGCCGCCTCGGCGCGGATCTGCGCCTTCGTGGTGTCGCCCAGCGGGAAGAACGACCTGGCCAGCTGGTCGGCGTCCAGCACGCCGAGCACGTAGGACTGGTCCTTGGCCGGGTCGACCGCCCGGTGCAGCTCGCGGCGCACCCCGCCGTCGGCCGACGCGTCGGGCACCTCGACGATCTGGGCGTAGTGGCCGGTCGCGACCGCGTCGAAGCCCAGCGCAAGCGCCTTGTCCAGCAGCGCGGCGAACTTGATCTTCTCGTTGCAGCGCAGGCACGGGTTGGGGGTGCGCCCGGCGGCGTACTCGGCGACGAAGTCCTCGACCACGTCCTCCTTGAACCGCTGCGCCATGTCCCAGACGTAGAACGGGATGCCGAGCTTGTCCGCGACCCGGCGGGCGTCGCCGGCATCCTCGAGGGTGCAGCAGCCGCGGGCGCTCTCGCGCAGCGTGGCCGCCGACTGGGACAGCGCCAGGTGCACCCCGACGACCTCGTGGCCGGCCTCGAGCATCCGGGAGGCCGCGACCGCGGAGTCGACGCCACCGCTCATCGCCGCGACGACACGCATCAGCCGGCCCGTCCGGTGCTGGCCGCCCGGGCCCGGCGGGCCCGCTCGACGGCGGCCGGGAGCGCCGCCAGGAAGGCGTCGACGTCGGCCTCGGTCGAGGTGTGGCCCAGGGACAGTCGGAGGGCGCCGCGGGCGTCCGCCTCGTCGATGCCCATGGCCAGGAGCACGTGGCTGGGCTGCGGCACGCCCGCCTGGCAGGCCGACCCGGTGGAGCACTGCACCCCGGCCGCGTCGAGCAGGTAGAGCAGGGAGTCGCCGTCGCACCCCGGCACGCGCAGGTGGGCGTTGGCCGGCAGGCGGTGTATGCCGTCACCCGGGGTCCACGCGCCGGTCACCTCGATGCTGGGGTCGAGCGCGAGGGCGCCCTCGATGAGGCGGTCCCGCAGCGTGACGAGCCGGGTGGCCAGCTCCGCCTGGTGGGTGACCGCGTGCCGGACCGCGACCGCGAGACCGGCGATCGCCGGCGTGTCCAGCGTGCCGCTGCGGATCTGGCGCTCCTGCCCCCCGCCGTGCGACAGCGGCACCGGCTGCTGGTCCCGGCCGGCCACCAGCAGGCCCACCCCCAGCGGCCCGCCGATCTTGTGACCGGTCAGGGTGACCAGGTCGGCCGGGTGCTCGTCGAGGGCGAGCGGCACCTGACCCAAGGCCTGGACCGCGTCGGTGTGGAAGGGCACCCCGAACTCGCGGGCGACCGCGCCGATCTCGGCGACCGGCTGCACCGTCCCGACCTCGTTGTTGGCCCACATCACGCTGACCAGGGCCGCCGAGGTCGGGTCGGCCTCCAGGGCGGCGCGCACCGTGTCGGGCTGCACCACACCGTCCGTGCCGGGCTCCAGGAAGGTGACCTGGGCGTCGTGGCCCTTGACCAGGTACTCCACCGAGTCCAGCACGGCGTGGTGCTCGATGCCGCTGACCAGGATCCTGGTCCGCTGCGGGTCGGCGGTCGTGCGGGCCAGCCAGGTGCCCTTGATCGCCACGTTGTCGGACTCGGTGCCGCCGGAGGTGAAGACGATCTCCGAGGGACGGCACCCGAGGTGCTCGGCGATCGACTCCCGCGACTCCTCCACGACCCGGCGCGCGGCACGGCCGGTGGTATGCAGCGAGCTCGGGTTGCCCAGCCGCGCCATCTCCTCGGCGACCGCCGCGATCACCTCCGGGAGCACCGGGGTGGTCGCGGCGTGGTCGAGGTAGGTCAGCTGGTCAGGCACTTGAGAATTCTACGTCCTCCCCGCGCCGGGACCTCGCGACGGGGACCGCCGCGGTCAGCCCTTGCGGGACTTCACCTCGGCGGTGGCCTGCGGCAGGACCTGGAACAGGTCGCCGACGACGCCGAAGTCGACCAGCTCGAAGATCGGGGCCTCGGGGTCCTTGTTCACCGCGACGATCGTCTTGGAGGTCTGCATCCCGGCCCGGTGCTGGATCGCCCCGGAGATGCCGGCCGCGACATACAGCTGCGGGGACACCTGCACACCGGTCTGCCCGACCTGGGAGGAGTGCGGGTACCACCCGGCGTCGACCGCCGCGCGGGAGGCGCCCACCGCAGCCCCCAGGCTGTCGGCGAACTCCTCCACCGGACCGAAGTCACCGGCCGTGCCACGACCACCGGAGACCACGATCGGGGCCTCGGTCAGCTGCGGACGACCCGACTTCTCCTTCGGCTTGGTCTCGGTGATCTTCGCCGCCTTCGCCGCGTCGGACACCGACACCTCGACGGCCTCGACGGTCCCGGGCGAGGGAGCCTCGGCCACCGGCATCGAGTTCGCCTTCACCGTGATGACCGGCGACCCGTGGGTCACCAGGGAGGTCACCGTGTAGTTCCCCGCGAAGACCGACTGCGTGGTCTGCACCCCACCCTCACCAGGCGCCACGTCCACCGCATCGGTCACCAGACCGGACTCGGTCTTCACCGCCAACCGGGCCGCGATCTCCTTGCCCTCGGCGTTCGAGGGCACCAGCACCGCGGCCGGGGAGGTCTTCTCCACCAGCTGGGCCAGCACCTCGGCCACCGGGGCCACCAGGTAACCGGTCACCTCCGGGGAGTCCACCGCATACACCTTGTGCGCACCGAACCGCCCCAACAGCGGCGCGATCTTCTCCGCGCCGGCCCCGACATACACCGCCGAGGCCTCCCCCAGACGGGTCGCCGCGGTCAACATCTCCGCCGTGCTCTTACGCACCGCACCGTCGACGTGGTCGACCAGAACGAGAACTTCAGCCATGACTTGCTACTTCCTTATCCGTTCGGGGTCGACTCAGATGAACTTGCGGGAGGCCAGGAACGCGGCCAGGGCCTTGCCGCCCTCGCCCTCGTCGGTCACGACTTCACCGGCCGTGCGCGGCGGCCGCGCCTCGATCGACTGCACCTTGGACCAGGCGGCGTCCAGCCCGACTTGCCCGGCCTCGACCCCCAGGTCGGCCAGCGACCAGGTCTCCACCGGCTTCTTCTTCGCCGCCATGATGCCCTTGAACGAGGGGTAGCGCGGCTCGTTGATCTGGTCGGTCACCGACACCACCGCCGGCAGCGAGGCCTCGATCGTCTCCGACGCCGCGTCCCCGTCCCGACGGATCCGCACCGTCGACCCGTCCACCGTCAGCTCGGAGGCCACGGTCACCTGCGGCAGCCCCAACCGCTCGGCCAGCATCGCCGGCAGCACACTCATCGTCCCGTCGGTCGAGGCGAACCCGGTCAGCACCAGGTCGATCCCCTCCAGCTTCTGGATCGCCGAGGCCAGCACCAGGGAGGTCGCCAGCGCGTCCGAACCGGCCAACGCCTCGTCCAGCACGTGGACCCCACGGTCCGCCCCCATCTGCAGCGCCTTCTTCAACGCGTCGGCGGCCCGCTCCGGCCCCATCGTGAGCACGACGACCTCACCCTCGCCGTCCTCCGCGAGCTTGAGGGCCTCCTCCACCGCATACTCGTCCAGCTCGGACAACAACCCGTCGACGGCGTCCCGGTCCGTGGTGAAGTCGTCCTCGAACGACCGGTCGGACTGGGCGTCCGGCACATGCTTGACCAACACAGCGATGTTCACGTCTCACGTCCCTTTGCACAGATGGTGGCGATGTGCGGTCATCTTCGCACCCGCCACGGCCCCGACGCACATCGGGTTGCCGGGCGCAAACCGCCCCGGAACCGGTGCGGACCTACTGCAGGACCCGGATCACGGCGTCGACCGCGAGGACGAGCACTGTCAGCAACGGGAAGATGAAGGCGAAGATCCAGCCCCCGGAGGACCGGCGCGGCGCCCCGTCCCGCGGGTCGGTGATCGGGTCGGGACGGGCCAGGTCGGCACAGGTCAGCACGACCTGCAGGGTCAATGCCACCAGCCCCACGGCGCCCACCGCGAGCCAGGACGGCTCGGCGACGATGTCGCGCAAGAGCACCTGCGGCACGATGAGCGCGACCAGCACCGCGAAGGGCAGGACGAGCACCAGGGCCTGGTGCCGGACCATCCAGGCCAGCACGGGGCCCGACCGGAGCACGACCGCGGCCGTGAGCGCTAGGGCGAGCCCCGTCGCGACCAGGTCCCCGACCGTCACCTGCACCGCCGGGTCGGCCACCCAGGCGTTGACCGCGCGGGTCACCGCCACCAGGCCGATCAGGCCCAGGAGGAGGCCGACGGCGGTCCTGGGGCGGATCGAGCTGCTCGGCCCTCCCCCGTCGGCCAGCAGCGACCGGGCATAGCCGACCGGGTCCCCGAACGCGGCGTGCACGTCCTCCCCAGACTCGGCGCAGTGCGCGTCGACCGTGGCCAGGGCGTCCCCGATCCGGTCGCCCGGCACGTCCGCCAGCCGTTGCTCGAGGACGAACGCCTCCCGCCAGGATGCGTCGATGTGCGGGGTATGGACGTTGCGTTCCGGGCCGGTCTGGCCTCTCCGGGGAGTCTGGCCGGTCTGGCCGGTCTGGCCGGTCCGGGCCGTCCGGTCGTCGGTGTCGTTCATCGCGCTGGCCTCTCGCTGGTGGATGTCGGTGGGTCGATGAGCGCGAGGGTCAGGTGTGCGAATCGTCCCCAGTCGCCGGCCCGGCGGGCGGCCTCGGCGCGCCCGGCCTCGGTCAGGGCGTAGAACTTGCGTCCCGGACCTCCCTCGCCCGGGCGCCACTCCACCTCGACGTGTCCGGCCGCCTCGAGCCGGGTGAGCAGCGGGTAGAGCGTGCCGCCCTTGACCGTGCCCAGCCCCGCCCCGGCGAGCCGGGTCGCGATGGCGTAGCCGTAGGTGGCGCCGTCCTCCAGGATCCGCAGCACGCAGACCCCCAGGACCCCGCGCAGCCACTCGCTGGGCCAGGCTTCCTCGCCGCGCATGGCTACACAGTATGTCTGACTAGTCAGCGAGTCAACCTAGTTAGGTCAACGACCTAGCCCGGCCAGGTTCGGGATCGCTTCACCCCGGAACCTGGCGCTATCGACCGGGAAGGTCCCGCAACGAGGCGCAGGATTATCGGGTAACCCGATAATCCTGCGCCTGAGGTGAGGTGAGGTGAGGGGCGGTCAGCGGCCGGTGAACTCGGCCTTCCCGGGGCCGTGCTGGACGAACGAGGTCATCCCGATCGCCCGGTCCTCGGTGGCGAAGGTGCCGGCGAACTGGGCCGCCTCCATCGCCAGGCCGGTGTCGAGGTCGACCTCCATCCCGCGGTCGACGGCCTCCTTGATGCCGCGCAGCGCGAGGGCGGGGCCCCCGACGTAGCGCGCCATCCGCTCCCGGGCCGTGTCGTAGACCGCGTCGGCGGGCACGACCTCGTCGACCAGGCCGATCGCCAGCGCCTCGGCGGCGTCCACCATCCGCCCGGAGAAGAGCAGGTCCTTGGCCTTGGCCGGGCCGACCAGGCGGGGCAGCCGCTGGGTGCCGCCGGCGCCGGGGGTGACCCCCAGCAGCACCTCGGGCTGACCGAGCTTGGCGTCCTCGGCGGCGATCCGGAAGTCGCAGCACATCGCCAGCTCGCAGCCGGCACCGAGTGCATAGCCGGTGATCGCGGCGACCGTCGGCTTCGGGATCCGCGCGACGGCGGTGAACCGTTCCTGGATCTCGGTGGCGCGCTTGACCATGTCCGGGTAGGACATGTCCTGCATCTCCTTGATGTCCGCGCCGGCGGCGAAGACCTTCTCCCCGCCCCAGAAGATGACGGCGGCCACGTCGGGATCGGCGGACACCTGTGCCGCCGCCTCCCCCAGCGCGTCCTGCACCTCGATGTCGAGGGGGTTCATCTTGGGCCGGTCGATCCGCACGGTGGCGATGCCGTCGGCCACCTCGACCCGGACGAACTCGCTCATGCCGAGTCGCCCTCGTCCCGCGGCCGGACCCCCTCGGACAGCCACGGTCCGACCTGGGAGGTCTTGCCCTTCTCGTCCTGGGCGACCGGCGGCTCCTCCCCGGCCTCGAGGGCCGCCTCCCGCTCGGACTTGGACACGGCGTTCTTGTGCCACAGGGCGACCGCCTGCAGGATCAGGCCGGTCGCGATCTGCAGCTTGCCCTTGGGGTCC
This sequence comes from Ornithinicoccus hortensis, assembly GCF_006716185.1. Taxonomy (NCBI): domain Bacteria; kingdom Bacillati; phylum Actinomycetota; class Actinomycetes; order Micrococcales; family Intrasporangiaceae; genus Ornithinicoccus; species Ornithinicoccus hortensis. The sequence continues at coordinate 3,286,135 of NZ_VFOP01000001.1, forward strand.
TCGTTCTTGGCGATCACCTGCTCGACGCTCAGCACCAGGTTGCCGGCGGCGATCCCGGCCTTGACCAGGTTCACCCCGAGGGTGACGTCGTTGCAGGCGTTGAGGCGGGTCAGCATGTCACCCGGCACGGTGTCGGCGATCTTCCACTGGCCGAAGGTGCGCATGATGTCGACCTGCCCGCCCTTGAGGCAGCGGACGAAGAGCTGCTGGTCGCGCGAGGTGAACTTCACGTCTCCCGCGCTGTCCAGGTCGGGGCTCATCTGCAGGTCCTGGAGTGCGTCCAGGACCCTGCCGCGCAGCGGGTGCTCCTCGGGCGGCGGGGGGAAGTTGGGCAGCGAAGTCGGGTCGGTCATGGGTTCAAACGTACCTACTCCCTAGGCTGATCTCCATGTCAGCCCCCCGCCGGTCCACCGATGTCCCGCCCCGGTTGGGAGTGACCCTGGACGTCGACGGCGCGTGGGTGGCCGTCTTCGCCCGGCACGCCACCGCCGTCGACCTGTGCCTCTTCGACGCGGAGGGCCGGGAGCACCGGGTCCCGCTGACCCACACCGCCTACGGCATCTGGTGGGACCACGTGCCCGGGATGGGACCGGGGCAGCGCTACGGCTACCGGGCGCACGGGCCGTGGTCCCCGACCGACGGCCACCGGCACAATCCCGCCAAGCTGCTGCTCGACCCGTATGCCGGGGCGCTGGACGGGCAGGTCCGCTGGGGGCCGGAGGTCTACGGCCACACGGTCGACGAGCAGTGGTCGGGCGACGGCGAGGTACCCGACGGACGGGACAGCTCGGCATACGTCCCGCGCTCGGTGGTGGTGGACCACTCCTTCGACTGGGGGCAGGACGTCCGGCCGGAGGTGCCCTGGTCGCAGACGGTCGTCTACGAGGCGCACGTGCGGGGGCTGACGATGCGCCACCCGGACGTGCCGGAAGAGCTGCGCGGGACCTACGCGGCGCTCGGGCACCCCGCCATCCTGGACCACCTCACCGGGCTGGGCGTGACGACGCTGGAGCTGCTGCCGGTCCACGCCTTCACCCACGAGCCGCGGCTGGTGCAGCTGGGGCTGAGCAACTACTGGGGGTACAACACCCTCGGGTTCTTCGCCCCGCACGCCCCGTATGCCGTGAGCCGGGACCCGCAGGGCGTGGTCGAGGAGGTCAAGGGTGCCGTGCGGGCGCTGCACGCCGCGGGCATCGAGGTGGTGCTCGACGTGGTCTACAACCACACCGCCGAGCAGGGCGCCGACAGCGGGGCGACGCTGAGCTGGCGCGGGCTGGACAACGCGACCTACTACCGGCTGGACGAACGGGGCCGGGACATCGACGTGACCGGCTGCGGCAACACGGTCGACCTGCGGCGTCCCATGGTGGCCAAGATGGCGCTGGACTCGTTGCGGCACTGGGTGACCGAGTACCACGTGGACGGCTTCCGGTTCGACCTGGCGCCGGCCCTGGCGCGCGGGCGGGACGACGCCTACGACCCGGACCACGCCTTCCACGTGGCGCTGCGCACCGACCCGGTGCTGTCCCGGGTCAAGCTCATCGCCGAGCCGTGGGACATCGGCGTGCACGGCTGGCGCACCGGGCAGTTCCCGCCACCGTTCGCCGAGTGGAACGACCGGTTCCGGGACACCGTGCGCACCTTCTGGCTGGCCGACTCGGCCCGCGGGGCGGCCGGTCAGACGCGGCACGGCATCGGGGAGTTGGCCACCCGGATCACCGGCTCGGAGGACATGTTCGCGCTCGAGGACCGGGGGCCGATCGCCTCGGTGAACTACGTGACCGCCCACGACGGGTTCACGCTCGCCGACACCACGGCATACGAGGAGAAGCACAACGAGGCCAACGGCGAGGACAACCGGGACGGCCACGGCGACAACCGCAGCTGGAACCACGGCGTCGAGGGGCCCACACAGGACCCGGAGGTGCTGGCGGCGCGGCGCCGGTCGGTGCGCAACCTGCTGGCCACCACCCTGTTCAGCGCCGGGGTGCCGATGCTGACCGCCGGCGACGAGATCGGCCGGACCCAGGGCGGGAACAACAACGCCTACTGCCAGGACAACGAGACGAGCTGGGTGGACTGGGAGGTGTCCGCGGAGGCGGAGGACCTGCGGGCGACCGTGGCGGCGCTGACCGCGCTACGGCGGGAGCACCGTGCGCTCCGACCGGTGGACTTCCCGCGGTTCGACCCTGAGCCGGGGCGGGCCCGCGTGCGGTGGTTCGCCCCCGAGGGCCACGTGCTCAGCCCCGCGGAGTGGGCCGACCCCGCGCGCTGCACGGTGGTGGCGCTGCTGGAGGACTCCAACGGCGAGGACGACGCGGTGCTGCTGGTGCTGCACTCCGGCGCCTCGCAGATCACCGTGCGCCTGCCCGAGGTCGAGGGGCTGACCGGCGCGCAGGTGCTCTGGGACAGCACGTGGGAGCGCCCGGGCGAGGCCGTGACGGACGACATTGAAGGCGTCGACGAGGCACCAACCGGTGAAGGGGCCAACACCTTCCTGGTGGCTCCCCGATCGACGCTGTTGCTGCGCCCGCACGGCCTGGGTGCGCCGAGTGGACCCGGTATTGCCGGTTCTGAGCTGGATTCCGTGCACAACGCGTCCATTCGGGACGATTGAGCCGGCTCGCGGGCAGGTGGCGGATCAGCTCCGTCCCGGGAAGTGACGGCGCCACTCCTCGCTGGGTCGGCCCAGCGGGATCCCCCGCTTGCGGAAGATGCGGCGCAACCGGTCGACCGTTGCCTCGGGTGACGCGTAGATGTCTCTGCTGACCAGGGTGATGATCCGCCACTCCTCATCCTCGAACTCCTCACGGCGGCCGATATCGGCCTCCCAGGCCTGCTCGCGTTCGATGTGCTGACGACCGTCGTACTCCACGGCCGTGCGCGTCGCCCGGTCACCCGCGTCGAGCCGACGCAGGAGCCTGCCATGCGCGTCGCTGAACCTGATGTCCGTCTCGAGCTCGGGCAACCCCGACAGGACCCGGAGCATCCGCGACCGGGTCTCCATCGGCGAGTCGACGCCGGCGCGGACCAGCCCGGCCGCACGCCGGGCCACGCGCACGCCGCGACCGGTGGCTCCCGCACAGTGCCGCACCAGTTCCACCGGTGTGAACCGCTCCCGCCGCACCAGGCTGTCGCCCAGGATCACTAGGTCCACCAGGTGCAGGCTCGTCGCAAGGTCGAGGAAGGTATCCAGGGGCGAGGTCACCCGCAGGGTGCGGAACGTCCACGGCGTGCGCGAAGACTCGTGCACGACGAGGTCCCGACGCCGCGCCCGGCGCGTCCCTCGACCGACCCCGACATGGAGGGCCGGGGAGTGCGGCACGACGCCGCCCCAGAGCCGGGCCGCGGTCTGGTGGGTCACAAAGGCACCGTCCCGTGCTGCCAGCAGTGCCGCCTGTGCCTCCACCCGGGCGTCTACCGTGACCGCGGCCGAGACGTAGATCCCCCGCAGGAGCATCCGGAACTCGGGCGACTCCAGCGCCCTGCGGCCGATGCCCGCCTCCCTCGCCCGGTGGTGGGTGAAGGGCGCCAGGACGAAACCGGGGCGTCGGCGCGGACCGGCCGCGGGACCCGGCAGCGACTCAGGTGTGGACACCACGACAGCCTGCCCCGGTTGGGCCCGCCAGGGTCAGCGTCGTCCACAGGAGAGTGCGTCAACCCGGCCGGCCAGGACCGGAAAGCGCCGACTGCACGCGTTATTCGCACTTTCGGCGCCAGGAGCGGCAACAACGCGTCCACTCGGCGACGTGCTCACCCGCACCGGCCGCGCACGCCGGCTGGGCGGCGTGCGGGGCGGGGTGCGGACGTGGGGGCACGGAGGAGCGCCGGGCGTGGCCGGCGCCCTTCCGACTGTGGCTACGGGTTGGCGACCAGACCCAGCTCGGCGACCGAGGACAGGAGCGGGTGGGCCGGGAGGACCCGGACGGTCCAGCCGAGGGAGCCGGTGCGGGAGAGCCGCAGATGACCGTCGAACCGGTGCCGGCCGCCCTCGTAGGACTCGGTGAACTCCAGCGCGCTGGTCTCCACGTCGGCGAGCTCGTCGTCCTCGGAGGCGCGACCGAAGGCCACCTGGACCTGCACGTCGTCAGGGGCCAGGTCGCCCAGGGCGACGTAGGCGCGGACGGTGACGGTCTCACCGAGCTGCGGGGTGTCCCCGACGCCCTCGGCCTCGACGTGGTCGACCCGCACCTTGGGCCACTCGGCCTGCAGCCGCTGGACGTAGCCGGCCAGGCTGCGGGCCCCGGCGAAGTCCTCGCGCGAGACGGCCCACCCGGCGCGGGCGGCCGGCAGGTAGAGGTCCTGGGTGTAGTCCCGGACCATCCGGTCGGCCATCACCTTCGGGCCCAGGGTGGACAGGGTGTGCGTGATCATCTCCAGCCACCGGGTCGGGACGCCTTGCTCGTCGCGCTCGTAGAAGGTCGGCACGACCGAGTTCTCCAGCAGGTCGTAGAGCGCGGAGGCCTCCAGGTCGTCGCGCCGCTCCGGGTCCTCGACGCCGTCGGCGGTGGGGATCGCCCACCCGTTCTGGCCGTCGAACCACTCGTCCCACCAGCCGTCCAGGATGGACAGGTTCAGCGCGCCGTTCAGCGCCGCCTTCATCCCGGAGGTGCCGCACGCCTCGAACGGGCGCAGCGGGTTGTTCAGCCACACGTCGCACCCCGGGTAGAGCCGCTGGGCCATCGCGATGTCGTAGTTGGGCAGGAACACGATCCGCCGGCGGAACTCCGGGTCGTCGGTGAACCGCACCATCTCCTGGATGAGCTTCTTGCCGGTGTCGTCGGCCGGGTGCGCCTTGCCCGCGATGACCAGCTGCACCGGACGGTCGGGGTCGAGCAGGATCTTGGCCAGCCGCTCGGGGTCGCGCAGCATCAGGGTCAACCGCTTGTATGTCGGCACCCGCCGGGCGAAGCCGATGGTCAGCGCGTCCGGGTCGAGCACGTCGTCCACCCACCCGAGCTCCGCGGCGGTGGAGCCGCGGTGCCGCAGCGACTTGCGCAACCGGTTCCGGGCGTTGTCCACCAGCTGCTGGCGCAGCTCGCGCTTGGTCGCCCAGATCCGGTCGGCCGGCACCTGGCCGGCCCGCGGCCACGGGTCCGGACCGAAGGCCGCGTCCCCCAGGAACTCCCGGGCCAGGGACTGGACCTTGCGGTCCACCCAGGTGCCCGCGTGCACGCCGTTGGTGATCGAGCCGATCGGCACCTCGGCGTCGTCGAAGCCCGGCCACAGGCCGTTGAACATGCCGCGGGAGACCTCGCCGTGCAGCTGGGAGACGCCATTGGCCCGCTGCCCCAGCCGCAGGCCCATCACGGCCATGTTGAAGACGCCCGGGTCCCCACCGGCATACGACTCGGCACCGAGCGCCAGCAGCCGGTCGACCGGGACGCCGGGCAACTCGGCCTGGCCGCCGAAGTGCAGCTGGATCTGGTTGACCCCGAACCGGTCGATGCCGGCCGGGACCGGGGTGTGCGTGGTGAAGACCGTGCTGGCCCGCACCGCCCGCAGCGCCTCGTCGAAGCCCAGTCCGTCGCCGACCAGCTCGCTGATCCGCTCGATCCCCTGGAAGCCGGCGTGCCCCTCGTTGGTGTGGTAGACCGACGGGACGGCGGCCCCGGAGAGCCGGGACCACAGGCGCAGCGCCCGTACCCCACCGATGCCGAGCAGCATCTCCTGCTGCAACCGCTGGTCCCCGCCACCGCCGTAGAGGCGGTCGGTCAGGTCCCGCTTGCTGGGCTCGTTGGTCTCCACGTCGGAGTCGAGCAGGAGCAGCGGCACGCGGCCGACCTGGGCCCGCCACACGTAGGCGTCCAGGTGTCCGCCGCCCGGCATGACCAGGGAGACCACGGCCGGGGTGCCGTCCTCCTCCCGGAGCATCGACAGCGGCAGGTCGTCGGGGTCCAGCACCGGGTAGGACTCCTGCTGCCACCCGTCGGCGTTGAGCCGCTGCCGGAAGTAGCCGCTCTTGTAGAACAGCCCGAGCCCGACGATCGGCACGCCGAGGTCGGAGGCCGACTTCAGGTGGTCACCGGCCAGGATGCCCAGGCCGCCGGAGTACTGCGGCAGCGCGGCGGTGATACCGAACTCCGGGGAGAAGTAGGCGATCGCCTCGGGGAAGCCCTCGGCCTGGCCCTCCTGCCCCGCCTCGCCCGCGGCCTCCGCGGCCTGGTGGTACCAGCGCGGCTCGGTCAGGTAGCGCTGCAACTCGGCACCGGCCTCCTGGACCCGGGCGACGAACCCGGCGTCGCCGGCCAACCGCTCCAGGTCCTCGGGCGCCAGCGCGCTGAGCATGGCCACCGGATCGTGCCGCACCGAGTCCCACAGCTCGGGGTCGATGCCCCGGAACAGGTCCTGCGTGGGCAGGTGCCAGCACCAGCGCAGGTTCAGGGCCAATTCGGTCAGGGGGGACAGCTCTGTCGGGAGCACGGTGCCGACATGGAGCCTACGGATCGCCTTCACGAGCCCGAGGATAGGTCAGATCCGCGCAACCTTGTGCACTGCCGTCTGGGGACCGGTAGCGTCGGCCACGTGACCGAACGCCACGCCACCGAGGCGACCCCCGCCACGCCCATCGACCGGCACTCCCTGACCCTGGTCGGACAGACCCCGATCGGCCGGATCCCGGTCCAGTCCGTCTCCCCCGCCGTCGACGGCGGCCTGCGACCCACCAAGTCCGTGGTCAACGAGCTGTTCCCGCTCACCGCGACGGTGTTCCGCGAGGGACACGACGCGGTGAACGCGACGGCGGTGCTCACCGACCCCGACGGGACCGAGCACCACGTCCGGATGCACCTGGTGAACCCGGGCCTGAACCACTGGCGCACCGAGGTGTATGCCGACCGCCCGGGGGTGTGGTCCTACCGGGTCGAGGGGTGGAGCGACCCCTACGGCACCTGGCGGCACGACGCCACGATCAAGGTCGAGGCCGGGGTCGACGTCGAGCTGATGCTCGAGGAGGGCGCCCGGGTGCTCGAGCGGGCCCGCACCGAGGTGGACCGCTCCCCCGAGCAGGACACCCTGCTGACGGACGCCGTCACCGCGCTGCGCGACACCGACCGGCCCGTCAAGGCGCGGCTGGCCGCCGGCACCGGGCCCGACGTGGTCGAGCTGTTGCAGGCCGCACCGTTGCGGGACATGGTCAGCCCGTCCGCGGACCACGCCTGGTGGGTGGAGCGGCCGCTGGCCCTCACCGGCGCCTGGTACGAGATCTTCCCCCGCTCCGAGGGCGCCACCCAGGACCCGACGACCGGGCTCTGGACCAGCGGCACCTTCACCACCGCCGCCGAGCGGCTGCCCGCGATCGCGGGGATGGGCTTCGACGTGGTCTACCTGACCCCGGTCCACCCGATCGGCCGGATCAACCGCAAGGGCCGCAACAACACCCTCGACGCCCAGGAGCACGACCCCGGGTCCCCGTATGCGATCGGCGCCGAGGAGGGCGGGCACGACGCGCTGCACCCCGAGCTCGGCGACTGGGACGACTTCGACGCCTTCGTCGCCCGGGCCGGCGAGCTGGGCCTGGAGGTGGCGCTGGACCTGGCGCTGCAGGCCGCTCCCGACCACCCGTGGGTCACCGAGCACCCGGAGTTCTTCACTACCCGCGCGGACGGCACCATCGCCTACGCGGAGAACCCCCCGAAGAAGTACCAGGACATCTACCCGCTCAACTTCGACAACGACCCCGCGGCGATCTACGCCGAGGTGCGACGAGTCGTCCAGGTGTGGATCGACCACGGCGTCAAGGTGTTCCGGGTCGACAACCCGCACACCAAGCCGGTCGAGTTCTGGCAGTGGCTGATCGCCGACGTCGCGGTGGACCACCCCGACGTGATCTGGCTGGCCGAGGCGTTCACCAAGCCGGCGATGATGCACACGCTGGCCAAGGTCGGCTTCCAGCAGTCCTACACCTACTACGCGTGGCGCAACTCGGCATACGAACTGCGCGAGTACGTCACCGAGCTGGCCGGCGACGCGGCGACCTACATGCGGCCGTCGTTCTGGCCGACCACGCACGACATCCTCACGCCTTACATGCAGTACGGCGGACCCACCGCGTTCATCCTGCGGGCCGCGCTCGCCGCGACGCTGGTGCCGACCTACGGCATCTACACCGGCTACGAGCACTGCGAGCACGTGGCCCGGCCCGGCGCCGAGGAGCACGTCGACAACGAGAAGTACGAGTTCAAGAACCGTCGGTGGGACCTGGACGGCGAGTGGGAGGGCACCGGCGAGGCCCAGGGCCGGCGCAACCTGGCGCCGTTCCTGACCCGGTTCAACCAGATCCGGCGCGAGCACCCGGCGCTGCACTGGTTGCGCAACATCCACTTCCACGCCGCGGACGACGAGAACTTCCTGGTCTTCTCCAAACGCGGCGGCGGGGCCCACGACGGGTCGGACCAGGACGTGATCATCGTGGTGGCCAACCTGGACCCGCACTCGACCCGGGACACCCACGTCCACCTGGACATGCCGGCGCTCGGGCTGGGCTGGCACGACGGCTTCGTCGCCCAGGACCTGCTCACCGGCGACCAGTGGCAGTGGAGCGCGCACAACTACGTGCGGCTCGGCGCCGAGGGTCTGCCCGTCCACATCATCCACGCACGGAGGTTCTGAATGCAGCTGCGGGGACTCAACCTGCACCAACCCGGCTTGAAGAACGACCCGGACTGGTTCAAGAAGGCGGTCTTCTACGAGGTGCTGGTGCGCGCCTTCGACGACTCGACCGGCTCGGGGTCGGGCGACTTCGGCGGGCTGATCAACCGGCTCGACTACCTGCAGTGGCTCGGCGTGGACTGCCTGTGGCTGCCGCCGTTCTACGCCTCGCCGCTGCGCGACGGCGGCTACGACGTGGCGGACTACACGGCGGTGCTGGCCGAGTTCGGCACGCTGCCGGACTTCCAGGAGCTGATCTCCCAGGCGCACGCCCGCGGCATCCGGATCATCACCGACCTGGTGATGAACCACACCTCCGACCAGCACCCGTGGTTCCAGGCCTCCCGGTCCGACCCGGAGGGACCGTTCGGCGACTTCTACGTCTGGTCCGACACCGACGACCGGTATGCCGACGCCCGGATCATCTTCGTGGACACCGAGGTCTCCAACTGGACCTTCGACCCGGTCCGCCGGCAGTTCTTCTGGCACCGCTTCTTCTCCCACCAGCCGGACCTGAACTTCGAGAACGAGGCCGTCCAGGAGGCGATGTTCGACGTCGTCCGGTTCTGGATGGACATGGGCATCGACGGGTTCCGGCTGGACGCGGTCCCCTACCTGTTCGAGGAGGAGGGCACCAACTGCGAGAACCTCCCCCGCACCCACGAGTTCCTGGCCAAGCTGCGCGCGATGGTCGACGCCGAGTACCCCGGCCGGGTGCTGCTGGCCGAGGCCAACCAGCTGCCCGCCGAGGTGGTCGACTACTTCGGCACCCCGGAGGCGCCGGAGTGCCACATGTGCTTCCACTTCCCGGTGATGCCCCGGCTCTACTACGCGCTGCGCGAGGAGAAGGCCGAGCCGATCCGCACCGTGCTGGAGGAGACCCCGGACATCCCGGAGGGCACCCAGTGGGGCACCTTCCTGCGCAACCACGACGAGCTGACCCTGGAGATGGTCACGCCCGAGGAGCGCAGCGCGATGTACGGCTGGTACGCCCCGGACCCCCGGATGCGGGCCAACATCGGCATCCGGCGGCGGCTCGCGCCGCTGCTGGACAACTCCCGCGAGGAGATCGAGCTGATCAACGCGCTGCTGTTGAGCCTGCCCGGCTCGCCCTGCCTCTACTACGGGGACGAGATCGGGATGGGCGACAACATCTGGCTGCAGGACCGGGACGCGGTCCGCACCCCGATGCAGTGGACCCCTGACCGCAACGCCGGCTTCTCCACCGCCGACCCGGGCAAGCTCTACCTGCCGGTCGTCTCCAGCCTCGTCTACCACTTCGGCGGGGTGAACGTCGAGGCCCAGATGGCCACCGGGTCCTCGCTGCTGTACTGGATGCGCGGCATGCTGCAGGTCCGGTCCCGGCACGCGGTCTTCGGGCTCGGCGAGTTCCACCTGTGCGAGTCCGACAACGAGGCGATCCTGCCGTTCGTGCGGGTGCTGCCGGCCTCGGTGAACCCCGAGGAGGTGGAGGGGCACCCCGCCGTGCTCTGCGTGCACAACCTGTCCTCCCGCCCCCAGGCCGCCCGGATCCTGCTGCCGGAGGCGCTGCGCGGGGCCGACGCGGTCGACCTGTTCGGCGGCACGGGCTTCCCTCACGTCGCCAGTGATGGGACCATCCAGCTCACCATGGGTTCCCGAGACTTCTTCTGGCTCGGCCTGACCCCTGACCAAGGAGTGTGACCCCGATGGCCACCCTGACCCCGAGCTTCGCCGAGTTCCTGCCCGCCTGGGTGGCCGGACGCCGCTGGTATGCCGGCAAGGGCCGCTCCCCGCAGCTGCGGCGGATCGGGGGGTTCCGGCTGCAGGACCCGGCGGGCGAGGTGGGCATCGACACGCACCTGGTGCTGGACGAGTCCGGTCCCGAGCCGGTCGTCTACCAGGTGCCGCTCACCTACCGCAGCACGCCCGTGGACGACATGCACACCGCGCTGGTGGCCACCGCCGAGCACTCCGAGCTCGGCACCCGCTACATCTATGACGGCACCGCCGACCCGGTCTACGTCCAGGCCCTGCTGGACCTGGTGCACTCCGGCGGCACGGCCGAGGCCGACGGGGACGGCGACACCGACGGAGAAGGCAGCCCCGGGCAGGGTGGCGCGACCGGGCAGACCGTCGGCGAGCCGGGCACGCGGCCCGTCGTGGTCCGCAGCGCCGTGCTGACCGGCGAGCAGTCCAACACCTCGATCATCGTCAGGACCGAGGGCGAGGACGCCCCGCTGATCATCAAGGTGTTCCGGGTGCTGCACCCCGGCGACAACCCGGACGTCGCGGTGCAGTCCGCCCTCGCCGCGACCGGCAGCACCCTGGTCCCCCCGCCGGTCGGCTCGGTCACCGGGACCTGGCCGGACCCGACCGGGGAGAGCGTCACCGGCCACCTGGCCTTCGTCCAGGAGTTCCTGCCCGGTGTCGAGGACGCCTGGCGCCGGGCGCTGGTCGCGGCCGGGGACGACGAGGACTTCGCCGGCCCGGCGGAGGAGCTGGGGCGGGCGACCGCCCAGGTGCACGCCGCCCTGCGGGAGGCGTTCGGGGCGACCCCGGTCGACGACGCGGCCCGCTCGCAGGTGCTGGACCGGATGGCCGCCCGCAAGGCCGCCGCCCTGACCGAGGTCCCGGCGCTCGCCGAGCACTCCGAGGCGATCGACGCGTTGTATGCCGAGGCGGGGCAGGCCCCCTGGCCGGACCTCCAGCGGGTCCACGGGGACTACCACCTGGGCCAGGTGCTCGACGTCCCCGACCGCGGCTGGGTGCTGGTCGACTTCGAGGGCGAGCCGCTGCGTGCCCTCACCGAACGCACCGCACCCGACCTGGCGCTGCGCGACGTCGCCGGCATGCTCCGCTCGTTCGGGTACGTCTCGGGCACCCTCGCCCAGGAGCGCCAGCTGGACCGGACCGGCTGGACGGCCGCGTGCCGCGAGTCCTTCCTGCGGGGATACCGGCAGGAAGCGACCGGGGAGCCGGGCGACCCCGACACCGACAGCGTGTTGCTCGACGCGCTCGAGGTGGACAAGGCGCTCTACGAAGTGGTCTACGAGGCCCGCAACCGACCGACCTGGGTCGGCATCCCGGTGGACGCCGTGGCCGACCTCCTGGCCCGACGGGCCGACACCTCCCGAGCAGCGGCAGCCGAGGCGGCCCCCTCCTCCTCGGCTGCCGCGCAGTCCGGCGCTCCCGGCCCTGCCGCGGCGGGCGCGGCGAGCGCCGCCCCGACGGCCGGTACCGAGGGCGCCGACAGCACCGACAGCACTAACAGCACCGACAACGGGTCCGCCCCCGGGCCTGCCGGGGAGACGGCGGGTGCCGAAGCCGGTGACGCCCCCGGAGCCGGCGACGCGGACCAGGACAACGGCGGCGATGGCCCGGACAGCGACGGAGTCGGCGACGGCGACGGCGCGGAGCACCGGCCCGCGGTGAAGCCGCTCTCCGGCGAGGACGTCGAACGCCTGGTCCGCAGCCTGCACAACGACCCGCACTCGGTGCTGGGTGCGCACCCCTACGACGGCGGAGTGACGGTCCGCGCGCTCCGGCCGTTGGCGGCCTCGGTGACGGTGCTGCTGCCCGGCGACGAGCGGGTGCCGATGGAGCACGAGACGCACGGCATCTGGGTGGCGGTGCTGGACCAGTCCGAGGTCACCGACTACCGGCTCGAGGTGCAGTGGGGCGACGGCGTCACCCACCTGCAGGACGAGCCCTACCGGTTCCTGCCCACGCTCGGGCAGATGGACCGGCACCTGTTCTCCGAGGGACGCCACGAGCAGTTGTGGGAGGTCCTCGGCGCCCACATCCAGGTCTACGACGGCCCGCTGGGCCAGGTGTGGGGCACCTCCTTCGCGGTGTGGGCGCCGCACGCCCGCGGGGTGCACGTGGTCGGCGACTTCAACCAGTGGGACAACTCGGCGCACCCGATGCGGATCCTGGGCAGCACCGGGGTGTGGGAGCTGTTCATCCCCGGCGTCGGCGAGGGCAACCGCTACAAGTTCGACATCACCGGCCCGGACGGGCACCGGCGGCTCAAGGCCGACCCGATGGCCCAGGCCGCCGAGGTGCCGCCCTCCTCGGCCTCCATCGTCACGCGCAGCCACCACGAGTGGAGCGAGGGCGATGCCGAGTGGTTGCGGCGGCGGGCCGAGCGCGACCCGCACAGCGGCCCGATGAGCGTCTACGAGGTGCACCTGGCCTCGTGGCGGCGCGGACTCTCCTACCGCGAGCTGGCCGACCAGCTGGTCAGCTACGTGGCCCAGATGGGGTTCACCCACGTGGAGTTCATGCCGGTGATGCAGCACCCCTACGGCCCCTCCTGGGGCTACCACGTGACCGGCTACTACGCGACCGACTCCCGGCTGGGCTCCCCCGACGACCTCCGCTACCTCATCGACCGGCTGCACCAGGCCGGGATCGGGGTAATCCTGGACTGGGTCCCCGGCCACTTCGCCACCGACCCGTGGGCGCTGGCCCGGTTCGACGGCACCCCGATCTACGAGCACCCCGACCCGCGCAAGGGCTGGCACCCGGAGTGGGGTTCCTACATCTTCGACTTCGGCCGGCCCGAGGTGCGCAACTTCCTGGTCGCCAACGCCCTGTTCTGGCTGGAGTCCTTCCACGCCGACGGGCTGCGGGTGGACGGGGTCGCCTCGATGCTCTACCTGGACTACTCCCGCGACGAGGGCCAGTGGATCCCCAACCGGTTCGGCGGACGGGAGAACCTCGAGGCGGTGGCGCTGCTCCAGGAGACCAACGCCACGGCATACAAGCGCACCCCCGGCATCGTCACGATCGCCGAGGAGTCCACCTCCTGGCCGGGCGTGACCCGACCCACCGACTACGACGGCCTCGGCTTCGGGTTCAAGTGGAACATGGGGTGGATGCACGACTCGCTCGACTACGTGGCGCGCAACCCGATCCACCGGCAGTACCACCACCACCAGCTCACCTTCTCGCTGATGTATGCCTTCAGCGAGCGCTTTGTGCTGCCGATCAGCCACGACGAGGTGGTCCACGGCAAGGGCTCGATGCTGCGCAAGATGGCCGGCGACCGCTGGCAGCAGCTGGCCAACCTGCGGGCCTACCTGGCCTTCATGTGGTCCCACCCCGGCAAGCAGCTGCTGTTCATGGGGCAGGAGTTCGCCCAGGAGTCGGAGTGGGCCGACGGCCGCAGCCTGGACTGGTGGCTGCTGGACCAACCGGCCCACGTCGGCGTGCAGCACCTGGTGCGCGACCTGAACCAGGCCTACCGGGACACCCCGGCGCTGTGGGAGCTGGACGACCACCCCTCCGGCTTCCAGTGGCTGGAGGCCGACGACGCACGGGGCAACACCTTCGCCTACATCCGCTACGGGCACCCCCTCGAGGACGGGGACCGTCCGGTGCTGGTCGCGGTCGCCAACTTCGGCGGTCAACCGCGCTCCCGGGTGCGGGTGGGCCTGCCCCGCGGCGGCACCTGGCGCGAACTGGTCAACACCGACGCCCACGACTACGGCGGCAGCGGCGTCGGCAACCTGGGCCAGGTCCACGCCCAGGAGAACGGGCACCAGGGGCAGCCGTTCTCGGTGGAGCTGAACATCCCGCCCCTCGGGGTGCTGTGGTTGGTGCCCGAGGGCCCCGTCGACGGCGAGCCCGAGAGCGGGCCCGAGGACACCCCAGACAGCGCCCCCGAGACCGACCCCGACACCACCGCCCACCAGGAGGACTAGCACCATGGCCCGACACGAGCGAGCCGGCACGACCGCGCGGGACGAGGACCTGATCGACGTCGCCCACGTCGTCACCGCCTACTACGCGCTGACGCCGGACCCGGAGCAGGTCGACCAGCAGGTGGCGTTCGGCACCTCCGGCCACCGGGGCAGCTCCCTGGACACGGCCTTCAACGAGCAGCACATCCTGGCCACGACGCAGGCGATCTGCGACTACCGCAAGGCCCAGGGCACCGACGGCCCGCTCTTCCTCGGCCGGGACACCCACGCCCTGTCCGAACCGGCCTGGGCCAGCGCGCTGGAGGTGCTCGCCGGCAACGAAGTGACGGTGCTGGTCGACAGCGCGGACCGCTACACGCCGACGCCCGCCGTCTCCCGGGCCATCCTGAAGGCCAACGGCGACGCGGCCCGGTCCGGGCCGGGCTCGGCCGACGGCATCGTGGTGACCCCCTCGCACAACCCGCCGCGGGACGGCGGGTTCAAGTACAACCCGCCGCACGGCGGTCCCGCCGACACCGACGCCACCGGGTGGATCGCGGACCGGGCCAACGCGCTGCTCCAGGCCGGCCTGGACGGGGTGCGGCGGATCCCGTTCACCCGCGCGCGGGCGCACGCGACGGCATACGACTTCATGGGCGAGTACGTCGCCGCCCTCCCCGAGGTCGTCGACCTGGACCGGGTCCGGGAGGCCGGGGTGCGGATCGGCGCCGACCCGCTGGGCGGTGCCGCGGTCGACTACTGGCAGGCGATCGCCGAGGCCCACCGGCTCGACCTGACCGTGGTCAACCCCCGGGTCGACCCGACCTGGCGGTTCATGTCGCTGGACTGGGACGGCAAGATCCGGATGGACTGCTCCTCACCGGACGCGATGGCCTCGCTGATCGAGGCCATGCAGGGCGGCTCCGACTACGACGTGGCCACCGGCAACGACGCGGACTCCGACCGGCACGGCATCGTCACCCCCGACGGCGGGCTGATGAACCCCAACCACTACCTCGCCGTCGCCATCGACTACCTCTACGGCGGCGCGCGACCCGACTGGCCCTCCGGGACCGCGATCGGCAAGACCCTGGTGTCCTCCTCGATGATCGACCGGGTCGCTGGCGCGCTCGGCGCCACCCTGGTGGAGGTCCCCGTCGGGTTCAAGTGGTTCGTCCCCGGCCTGCTGGACGGCTCGGTTGCTTTCGGCGGCGAGGAGTCCGCCGGGGCCTCGTTCCTGCGGCGCGACGGTCGGGTGTGGACCACCGACAAGGACGGGATCATCCTGGCGCTGCTGGCCAGCGAGATCCTGGCCGCGACCGACAAGTCCCCCTCGCAGCGGTATGCCGAGCTCGTTGCCGAGCACGGTGACCCCGCCTACGCACGCATCGACGCCCCCGCGGACCGTGCGGCCAAGGCCAAGCTCAAGGCACTGAGCCCCGACGCGGTCACCGCGACCGAGGTCGCCGGCGAGCCGATCACGGCGACCCTCACCGAGGCGCCCGGCAACGGCGCCGCCATCGGTGGGCTCAAGGTGGTCACCGAGAACGCCTGGTTCGCCGCCCGCCCCTCCGGCACCGAGGACGTCTACAAGATCTACGCCGAGTCCTTCCGCGGCCCCGACCACCTGGCCCAGGTACAGGCCGAGGCCCAGCAACTGGTGGACGCCGCCCTCACCACCCCCTGACCCCACCCCCCGACCGGACGCGTCACCTGGCGGCCCTACAGCCCCACCGGACGCGTGAGCTGGCGGCCCTCCGGGGCCACCGGACGCGTCACCTGGCGGCCCTCCGGGGCCACCGGACGCGCGACCTGGCGGTTCGGCCGGCTCAGAACAGCGCGCTCATCAGCGACGAGCGGGCCTTGGCGACGCGCGGATCCTGCGCGCCGACGACCTCGAAGAGCGAGAGCAGGTGCTCCCGCGCGGCGTTGCGGTCGTCGCCGGCGGTGACCCGCACCGCGTCGATCAGCCGCAGGAACGCGTCCTCGACGTGTCCCCCGACCAGGTCGAGGTCCGCCGCCGCGATCTGCGCGGACACGTCCTTGGGGTCGTCGGCCGCGGCCTTGCGGGTCGCCTCGATGTCCAGGTCCTGGGTGCGCCGCAACAGCTGCACCTGGCCCAGGCCCAGGCGGGCCTCCTCGTCGGAGGGGTTCTGCGCCAGCGCCTGCTCGTATGCCGTGACCGCCGCGTCGAGATCCCCGCGGTCGATCGCGTCGTAGGCCTCCTGGTGCAGCGGGGGCAGCTCGGCCTCGGCGCCCTCCTCACCGTCCTGGGCGGCGTCCCCGGCGAGGTCGACCCGCCCGGTGACCCCGTTGGCGACGGCGGCCTCGAGGAACTGGTCGAGCAACTGGCGCACCTGCTCCTCCGGCTGCGCGCCGAGGAAGAACGGGGCTGGCTGGCCGGACAGCAGACCGATCACGGCCGGCAGCTGACTGAGCTGCCCGAAGGCCTGCTGCAGCAGCGGAGCCAGGGCCTGGACGACGCCCGGGTTGGCGTTCATCTCCACCGAGATCACCCGGAAGCGCCCCTCGTAGGAGCGGGCCAGGGAGGCGAGCGTGTCGACATACCGGCCGGACTCGGGCATCTGCTCGGCCCACAGGACCAGCACGGCCGGCACCTTGAGGGTGTCGGTGACGATCTGGTTGAAGGTCTGGTCGGTCGCGACGACCACGGCGTCGCTGGAGCTGCCGGCGTCCCCGGCTGCAGCGCCCTGCCCGCCCGGAGCGGCGGGACCACCCTGACCGGGCTGCTGGCCGTCCTGTGCCGGACGGCGGAATGCGGACAGGTCTACCGCGCCACGCAGGGCTGCGGCGTTGAAGGGTTGCTGGGTCATGGCTCCATTGTCTCCGAACCCGGGTCCGACTCCGAATCCCGGTCCGGCAGCCACCCGCGCCCGATCACCGGCGGCCGCGGGGTGCGCCAGGAGGGCTCAGTCGCCCTCGGAGTCCACGATCTGCTCGCGGGCCGCGATCACCTCGGGCTGCCCGTCGGTCGGGATGTGCAGCGCGACGAAGGCCGAGGTGTGCAAGGTGGCCTCCTCGGTGATCGAACGGTCGCGGGTGAAGTACCAGAAGCTGTCCGGCGGCGTGAGCTCCATGCCGTCGTAGACGTCGAAGACGGAGGTGCGGTCCAGCACCGCGAAGGTCAGCGCCGAGCCGTCGGCCAGCTCCAGGGTGTGCACCTGCTGGTCGCCGAGTTCGTGCGTCTGGGTGAAGTCCGCCTGCACCGACACGTCGTTGGCCTGCTGCTGGGCCTGTTCGCGCACCGCGGGGGCGTAGCCGTTGGTCTTGATGTCCGGGCTCTCCCCCTCGTTCGGGAAGGAGAGGTATGCCGCGAGGTCGTCCAGCACTTCCTTCGGGGAGGCGACCAGGCCCTCGTCCTCATCCAGCATGAACTTCCCGGACCCGACGCTGCGGCGCTCGAACTCACCGATCGAGGTGCCGGACAGCATCTGGCCCTGCCAGACGATCCGGAACTGCTCCCGGTCCTTCTGCCGCGCGATGAGCGACAGGACGGGGTTGCCCTCCTCGGGGATGGACTGCACCAGCACGAGGCCCGGGCCGCGCTCGCCGGACTTGCTGATCGCCAGCACCTGGAAGTCGATCGGGGACTCCTCCGCGTCCCACTCGGCCGGCTTGCCGGTGACCGCCTCGAGCAGGCCGGCAGCACGCTGGGCCTCCAGCTCGGCACCCGCGAACGCCTTCTCGCGGAGCTCGGTCGCCTCCTTGCCGTCCAGCTGGGTGGACTCCATGGCCGTGGTGAGCAGGTCCTTGGCCCAGGTGTCGGCCTCGTCGATGCCGAGGGCTGCGGTCAGGGCCTCGTCGGCACCCGCGTCGTCGGTCTCCCCGGCGGCGTCCTCGGTCTCCCCGGCGGTGTCGCCGGTCTGGTCGGCCACGTCACCGGTCTCGTCCGCCGTGTCGCCGGTCTGGTCGGCGGCGTCGCCGGTGGCGTCGGCGCCGTCTCCAGAGGCACCACCGGAGGCGCCGGAGCCGTCCTCGGTGGTGCTGGTCGCGGTGTCGTCAGGCTCGTCGTCGTTGCTGCAGGCGGAGAGCACCAGCGTCGACGTCAGGGCAGCCGCGATCAGGGAATGCGAAAGCTTCATAACGAAATGGTAAACACACCCCTTGTGGTATTGCGAAATCTGGGCGCTCGCTGTTACCGCGCGCCCACCCGCGTGCCACCTTGTCATACCGTCAAGAACCTCGATCTTTTCCGTTTGAATCGCACCACGCGGTCGCACTACTGGCCCAGACTCGTGAAACACAGAAGTTCTTGCCCGATCCAGGAGGCCAGCATGACCTTGACCACTCCGCCGGTCACCCGCCCGGCCGCGACGACGACCCCGCAGCGCGAGGAGATCCTCGACTTCCACCTCGGGGGCAAGTTGCGGGTGCACTCCAGCGTGGAACTGACCACCCGGCGTGCCCTCTCCATCGCCTACTCCCCCGGGGTGGCCGAGGTGAGCGACGCGATCGCCGAGCGCGCCGAACTGGCTGGCACCTACACCTGGGCCGGACGACTGGTGGCCGTGGTCAGCGACGGCACCGCCGTGCTCGGCCTGGGCAACATCGGCCCGGCCGCGGCGATGCCGGTGATGGAGGGCAAGGCGGCCCTGTTCAAGACCTTCGCGGGGCTGGACTCGATCCCGCTGGTGCTGCCCCGGATGAGCGTCGAGGACACCGTCGAGACGCTGGTCCGGCTGCGGCACAGCTTCGGTGCGGTGAACCTCGAGGACGTCAGCGCCCCGCTCTGCTTCGAGCTGGAGGCGGCCCTCGACGAGGCGCTGGACTGTCCGGTCATGCACGACGACCAGCACGGGACCGCGGTGGTGACGCTCGCGGGGCTCCGGGGCGCCGCCACGGTCACCGGCCGCCGGCTGCAGGACCTCCGGGTCGCGGTCATCGGGGCCGGAGCCTCCGGCACCGCCTGCGCCAAGCTGTTGCGGGCCGCCGGCATCGAGGACATCACGGTGGTGGACAGCCGCGGCATCGTCGAGGCCGACCGCACCGACCTCAACCCGGCGAAGACCGAGTTGGCCGCGATCACCAACCCGCGCGGGCTCACCGGCGGGATCGACCAGGCGTTGCGCGGCGCGGACGTGCTGCTCGGCCTGTCCTGCACCACGGTGCCCGAGGAGTTGATCGCCACGATGGACCCGGACCCCATCCTGTTCGGGCTGTCCAACCCGAGGCCGGAGGTGTCGCCGGAGATCGCGGCCCGCTACGCCAGCGTCTACGCCACCGGCCGTAGCGACTACCCCAACCAGGTCAACAACGTGCTGGCCTTCCCCGGCATCTTCAAGGGGGCGCTGGACGCCGGTGCCCCGCGGATCACCGAGGCGATGAAGATGGCCGCGGTCGATGCCATCAGCGCCCTCGCGGCCGAGGACCTGACGCCGACCACGATCCTGCCCAGCCCGCTGGATGCCCGGGTCGCCCCCGCCGTGGCGGCCGCGGTCCAGGCGGCAGCGCTGCCCTCCTGAACGGAGGGTGACGGATCGGCCCGGGTGCTCGGTCGGGCCGGCCGTCAGCCGCGGCCGTGGGCGGGCTCGACCGTCCACGGCCGCGGCTGCTACGCCGTCCGCACCATCCGCTGCTCGGTCATGCCGTCGGACCGCTCGCTCGAGGCACCGTCCGCGACGAACCCGCGCCTGCGGTAGAAGGCGAGCGCCCGGTCGTTCCCCTCCGCCACCCAGAGGTAGGCCGCACGGTCCCCGAGCCCCTCGTCGACCAGCCGCTGCCCGACCCCGGTCCCCTGGTGCTCGGGCAGCACGTTGAGCGCCCACAGCTGCCAGTCGACCGGCGGCACCTCGTCACGGGGCTCGCCGGTACTGATGAACCCGACCGGCACCCCCTCGCACCGCGCCACCAGGATCTGCTCGCCACGCGGCAGGGCCCCGGTGGTGGCGAGCCGGGCAGCTCGCTCGGCCCAGTTCTGCCCGAAGCGCACCGGGTCCAACCGGGCCAGCGCTTCCGGGTCCATCAGGCCGTCGTAGGTCTCGCGCCAGATCCGGCAGTGGATCCGGCCCAGGGCCGCCGCGTCCTCGACGTGCAGGCCGACGATCTCGTATGCCGGGGAGCCGGTCCCCGGGTCCACCGCACTCAGTCGGTGGTCCCGTCGCGCAGGTGCGCCTCGACCCGGTCCACCTTGGCCTGCAACTGCCCGGTGTAGCCGGGACGCAGGTCGGCCTTGAGGACCAGGCCCACACGGGGCGAGTGCGCGGCGACGGCGTCGCAGGCGGCCTTGACCACGGCCATGCACTCGTCCCACTCCCCCTCGATGGTGGTGAACATCGAGGTGGTCTCGTTCGGCAGACCGGACTCGCGCACGATCCGGACCGCGTCGGCGACGGCCTCGCTCACCGAGCCGTCCTCGTCGGCGGCACCGGAGGGGGCGATGGAGAAGGCGAACAGCACGGCTCAGCCCTCGTCAGCCCGCGCGGGGACCCGCACGATCAGCGCGTCGCCCTGGCCACCGCCGCCGCACAGCGCCGCAGCACCGACACCGCCACCACGGCGCTTCAGCTCCAGGGCGAGGTGCAGGGCGAGCCGGGCACCCGACATGCCGATCGGGTGGCCAAGCGCGATGGCGCCGCCGTTGACGTTGACCCGCTCCGGGTCGATCCCCAGTTCCCGGGTGGAGGCGACACCGACGGCGGCGAACGCCTCGTTGATCTCGACCAGGTCCAGGTCAGTGGGCTCGATGCCCTCCTTCTTGCAGGCCAGCGCGATGGCGCGGGCCGGCTGGCTCTGCAGGGTCGAGTCGGGGCCGGCCACGACGCCCTGGGCACCGATCTCGGCGATCCAGTCCAGGCCGAGCTCCTGGGCCTTCGTCTTGCTCATCACCACGACCGCGGCCGCGCCGTCGGAGATCTGGGAGGAGGAGCCGGCCGTGACGGTGCCGTCGGGGCGGAACGCCGGGCGCAGCGCGGCGAGCGTCTCGACGGTCGTCTCCGGACGGATGCCCTCGTCGGACTTGAACTCGATCGGGTCGCCCTTGCGCTGCGGGATCGAGACGGTGATGACCTCGTCGTCGAAGGTGCCCTCCTTCCACGCCTTGGCGGCCAACTGGTGGCTGCGCGCGGAGAACGCGTCCTGGTCCTCGCGCGAGACCTCCCGGTCGCCCTCGTTGGCGGCCTCGGTGAGGTTGCCCATCCCCTGCTCGGTGAAGACGTCCCACAACCCGTCGGAGGCCATGTGGTCCTGGAGCGTCACGTCGCCGTACTTGAACCCGGCGCGGCTCTTGGGCAGCAGGTGCGGGGCGTTGGTCATCGACTCCTGGCCGCCGGCGACCACGATGTCGAACTCGCCGGCGCGGATCAGCTGGTCGGCCAGGGCGATCGCGTTGAGCCCGGACAGGCACACCTTGTTGATGGTCAGCGCGGGCACGTCCATCGGGATCCCGCCCTTGACGGCGGCCTGCCGCGCCGGGATCTGGCCGACGCCGGCGGTGAGGACCTGGCCCATGATCACGTACTCGACCTGGTCGCCGGCGACGCCGGCCTTCTCCAGGGCGCCCTTGATCGCCAGGCCGCCGAGGTCGGACCCGCTGAAGTCCTTGAGCGCGCCCGACATCCGACCCATCGGGGTGCGGGCGCCGGCGACGATCACCGAGGTGGGACGCCCGGCAGCAGCCTGTCCGGCGGTGTCCGGGGCGGTAACGGTCTCGGTCATGGTGTCCTCCAGCGACGACGACGGCGTGATGGCGGGCCTGCGCGGCCCGGCCCTGCCACTCTAGACGGCGCCGCTGACGCTCCCCGCCCCGCCCGCCTTCCGGCCCCTGACGGCGCCAGTAGGTACCCTCGGGGTATGTCGTCCCTGCCCTCCTCCGTGACCCCGCTGCTGCTCTCGATCGACCACGTCGGGATCGCGGTGCCGGACCTGGACGCCGCCATCGCCTTCCACCGGGACGTGCTGGGGCTGACCGTGGTGCACGAGGAGGTCAACGAGGAGCAGGGGGTGCGCGAGGCGATGGTGGCCGTCGGCGGCGACCCGACCGGCGCCCAGATCCAGCTGATCGCCCCCACCGGCCCGGACTCGACCATCGCCAAGTTCATCGACCGCTCCGGCCCCGGCCTGCAGCAGCTCGCCTACCGGGTCGCGGACGTGGAGCAGGTGGGCGCGGCCCTGCGGGCGGCCGGGCTGCGCCTGCTGTATGACGAGCCGCGCCGGGGCACCGCCGGTAGCCGGATCAACTTCGTGCACCCCAAGGACACCGGGGGCGTCCTCATCGAGTTGGTGCAACCCGGTGGGGAGTGAGCGCCGCCGCCCGCTCGCGCTGCTGAAGCTGCCCGCGCGGATCCGCACCGCCGTCACGGCCGACCCCGGGCCGGGCGCCGACGGCAACGCGGTCAACGGGTCCGGGTCCACCGGTCCGGACGGGCCCGGGAACACCCGTGGGCCCAACATCGTCCGCCGCTGGCGGACCTACCGCGAGCGCCAGCTGGACCTGCTGGCCGAGAGCAACCGGCTGCGTCGGGAGCAGGTCGAGGCCGCCCACCAACCCGCCCCGTCCGCCCCGACGTCACCGCCCACCCGCCAGACCGACCAGCAGCCACCGGCCGCGACGGAGGACCGGACCGGTTCGGTCGGGATCAACATCCGGTCGCCGTTCTACTTCGGCTTCGTCGCCGCGCTGGGCGTCTTCACCGCCTACCTGCTGGCGACCAACCTGGCCCGGCTCAGCTCGGTGATCACCTTCATCCTGGTCGCCTTCTTCCTGACCGTGGCCCTCAACCCGCTGGTGGAGGCGCTGACCCGGCGTGGTCTGCCCCGCCCCGGCGGGGTCTTCGTGGTCTTCCTCGGTCTCCTGGGCGGGGTGGCCCTGCTCGGCCTGCTGGTGGTGCCGCCGATCGTCAGCGAGACCGGGATCTTCTTCGAGCGGGCCCCGCGCTACATCGAGGACCTCGAGCACACCCCCTGGTTCAACGACCTGGACGACCGGTTCGACCTGACCTCCCGGTTCGGCGACGAACTTGAACGCCGGCTCTCCGACAGCGCCTTCGTCAGCACCGTCTTCGGCGGCGTGCTCGGCGCGGCCGGCTGGGTGGCGATCAGCCTGGTCGGCATCTTCACCACGCTGATCCTGACCCTGTACTTCCTGGCCGCGCTGCCCGCCGTCAAGGACGCGGCCTACCGGATGGTCCCCGCCAGCCGCCGCCCCCGGGTGATCTACCTGGCGGAGGAGATCATGCGCCGGGTGGGTGGCTATGCGTTGGGTCAGATCCTGGTCGCCACCGTCAACGGCCTCTGCTCCTGGATCATGATGGAGTTCCTCGACATCCCGTATGCCGTGGTGCTGGCCGCCCTGGTGGGCATCCTCGGTCTGATCCCGCTGATCGGGGCCACCCTCGGTGCCGCGATCGTGGCCGCGGTGGCGCTCTTCCAGGACCCCACGCTGGCGCTGATCGTGATCGCCTACTACGTGATCTACCAGCAGATCGAGAACTACGTGATCGTGCCGCGGATCATGCACCGCACCGTGTCGGTGCCCGGCGCCGTCACCGTGGTCGCGGTGCTCGCCGGCGGCACCCTGCTCGGTGTCCTCGGCGCGCTCATCGCCATCCCGGTCGCGGCCGGCCTGCTGCTCCTCTACGAAGAGCTGCTGGTCCCCCGCCAGGCCAAGCTCTGACCCGTTCCCGGGTGGGGCTGACGTCCACCCCACCCAGCCTGCGTCAGGACGTGTGACGACCTCCGAGGACGGGTGACTGCCCCACCCCATGGGGCACTCACCCGTCCCCCAGGGGTGAGTCTTCTCCCGCTGCGCCTGCACGGTCCCACCCCAAGATTCCGGCACGGCGATCTGGGATTCACTGACGGAATCCGGACCAAGACTTGGCAAAAGTGTGCTGGCACAGGCATTGACACGTCGCCGCGAGGGACGCCAGACTCTCGAGTGCGCTCAGATGACCAAATCAGTTGCACATATGAGCGCTCACGAGGCGAGGAGGGCTCGGAGATGCAACGGCAGCACAGCAACCGGAGGGGCGCGGTGGTGGCCGCCGCGGTGCTCGTCGGGGTCGGCGCGTGCGGGTCCGGCGACGGGGGTGGGGACGCGGGTGGGCCCGCCGGCGACGGCACCCTGACGATCGCGACGGTCTCCAACGCCGATGCCGAGCGGATGCAGGAGCTCTCCGAGCACTTCGCCGCCGGGCACCCCGACGTGGACCTGGAGTGGGTCACCTTCGAGGAGAACGAGCTGCGCCAGCGGGTGACCACCGACATCGCCACGGACGCCGGGCAGTTCGACGTCGTCATGCTCGGCACCTACGAGGTGCCGATCTGGGCCGAGCGCGAGTGGCTGGTGCCGCTGGACTCCTTGCCAGATGAGTACGCCGTCGACGACCTGCTCCCCTCGATCCGGGAGGCCCTCTCCTACGAGGGCACTCCGCACGCCCTCCCCTTCTACGGCGAGTCCGCTTTCACGATGTATCGCACCGACCTGTTCGACCAGGCGGGCCTGGAGATGCCCGAGGCACCCACCTGGGAGTTCCTCAAGGAGGCGGCCGCGACGCTCGGCGAGCAGGGGGACGCCGCGGGAATCTGCCTGCGCGGCAAGCCCGGCTGGGGCGAGAACGTCGCCTTCCTCACCGCCATGGCCAACTCCCACGGCGGCAGCTGGTTCGACATGGACTGGACACCACAGTTCGACACCGAGCCGTGGCAGACCACGATCGCCGACTACGTGGCGCTGGGCGAGTACGCCCCGCCCGGTGCCGAGGAGAACGGGTACGCGGAGAACCTCGAGTTGTTCGCCGCCGGCGAGTGCGCCATCTGGGTGGACTCCACCGCAGCCGCCTCCTACATCAGCGATCCGGACCAGTCCGAAGTCGCCGACAGCGTGGGTTTCGCGCTGGCACCGGATGCCGGCCAGGGCAAGCGGTCCAACTGGCTGTGGGCCTGGGCGCTGGCCGTCCCGGAGAGCTCGGCGCAGCATGAGGACGCCCTGGCGTTCGTCGCCTGGGCCACATCGTCGGAGTACACCGAACTGGTCGCCCAGGAGTATGGCTGGCTCCAGGCACCTCCCGGCACCCGGACCTCCCTCTACGAGAACCCCGACTACCAGCAGGCCGCTCCGTTCGCGGGGCTGGCGCTGGAGTCGATCGAGACGGCCGACCCGGCCAACCCAACGGACAACGAGGTGCCCTACACCGGCATCCAGTACGTCGGGATCCCGGAGTTCCAGAGCATCGGGACGGCCGTCGGTGGTCGCTTCTCGCTCGCGCTGGCCGGGGACATCACCGTCGACGAGGCCCTGACCGAGTCCCAGTGGGTGACCGACCAGGTCATCGAACGCACCCGATTCATCGAGGAATGACCCCGTATGCGACTGTCCGTCAGGAGTGAATGATGGCCAACCCCACGAGTGAGGACCTGCGGGCCACGCTGGCCGCGATGGACCCGGAGCAGCTCCCGGTCCCCAAGCACCGGCTCAAGACGAGCGGACACTTCGCCGGTTTGTACGCCGCCGAGCACGTCGCCGCCACCGAGTTCGTCTTCGGGGCGACCTTCGTGGCCCTGGGCGCCGGGATCTGGGACATCCTGGTCGGGTTGCTGATCGGCAACACCTTGGCCATCCTCAGCTTCTGGCTGATCACCACGCCGATCGCGATGCAGGCCAGGCTGAGCCTCTACACCTATCTGCACAAGATCGCCGGAGACTCCTTCTCCCGCGTCTACAACGGTGCGAACGCCGTCATCTTCGCGGTCATCGCGGCAGCCATGATCACGGTGTCCGCGACCGCGGTGCGGCGCATCTTCAACATCCCGGCCCAGGTCGACCCCTACCCCAACCACATCGGGTTCGTGATCATCGCCGTGCTGTTCAGCCTCGTCGCGGTCCTGGTGGCGGTGTTCGGGTTCAACGCACTCGCCGAGTTCGCCGGCATCTGCGGCCCCTGGCTGATGGTGATGTTCACGGTCGGCGGGATGGTGCTGCTCCCGGCGCTGACCGAGTCGATCACGGGGTACACCACCCTCAACGGATTCTCCGACTTCGTCGACGTGGCCTCCGCCTCGGTCTTCACCGGGATCAACGCCGAGGGCCAGCCCGGGATCGGCATGCTCGAGGTGGCCGGCTTCGCGTGGGCGGCCAACACCTTCGCCCACTTCGGGCTGATCGACATGGCGCTGCTGCGCTACGCCAAGAACCAGTCGGCCGGCCTGGCGACCAGCACCGGCATGATGTTCGGCCACTACGTCGCCTGGATCTCCGCCGGCCTGATGGGTGCGGCGACCGCGGTGATCCTGCAGACCAGCATCGTCTCTCTCGACCCCGGTGACGTCGCCTGGTACGCCCTCGGCATCGCCGGTTTCGTCACGGTGATCGTGGCCGGCTGGACGACGGCCAACTCCAACCTCTACCGGGCAGGCCTGGCCGCCCAGGCGGTCTTCCCCCAGTTCTCCCGGGTGAAGGTCACCCTCGTCACCGGCATCGGCGTGGCGGTCGCCAGCTGCTTCCCGTTCATCTACATCAACCTGTTGCCGTTGCTCACCTACGCCGGGGTGATCCTGGTGCCGGTCGGCGGGATCGTGCTGGCCGAACACCACCTGTTCCCCCGACTCGGGCTGACCCGCTTCTGGTACCGGTACAAGGGTGACAAGCACAACGTGCCCGCGTTGCTCAGCTGGGCGATCTCCCTGCTCGCGGCCGTCGGCATGATCCTGCTCGACTTCATGCCCTACTTCTACATCTTCCTGCCCACCTGGCTGATCTCGATCATGGCCTACACCTGGCTGGCCAAGCGGTTCGGCGCCGGGGAGTCCTACCCCGAGGGTGAGGCCCGGGAGCAGGAGTTCCAGGCCCAGGTCGCGGAGTACCACGAGAGCCTCGCCGAGGAAGAGGGTGTCGAGTCGATCAAGGACACGACCCTCCTCGGCCGGGGCATCAAGGTGGTCTACATCGCCGCGCTGGTCGTCTGCCTCGTGCAGGCGTGGCGGACCCTGTTCGACAGCCCGGACCTGTACACCTACCTGGTCAACCGGGAGACCTTCTACACGGTGGCCCTCTGCAGCACGATCGTCTACTTCGTCTTCGCCTACTGGGGCCTGCAGCGCACCAAGCGGCTGACCGCCCGCCTCAAGGAGGAGCGGCCCGGGCCGCCGAAGGACACCACGGCGCCCCGCCTCTGAGCGGGGGCAGGGCGCCTCAGGCCCAGGAACCGCCCGGCGGCCGGGTGCCCCGGGCGTTCCAGCAGGCGGTGTGCCAGTGCCGGCGGTTCTCCAGGCCCTGCATGCCCTCGCTGGGCCAGACCACGGTGTGCCCGAGCGCGGCGGAGAGCTCCTGCTGGCACCCCGGGCAGCGGAAGCTCCGCCCGGTGTCGTTGCCGCGCACCTGTCGCACCGTCCACGCCTGGCCGGCGAACTCCACCTGCGTCGTGGCGGGCAGCTGCAGCGGCCGCGGGCCGGACGGCCGGCCGGACCGTCGCGCACCCCGCCTGCCGCGGGGTCGGTTGGAGCGGGGCATCAGTCGTCGGAGGCTCCCTGGGTGAACGGCCGGTCCAGCAGCACGTGCTCGACGAGCAGCGGGGAGGGCATCAGGTGCTGGGCGAAGCCGCCGGTGCCGGAGAACAACTCCTCGGTGACCGCCAGCACCTCGTCGGCGCCGATGTGGTCGATCATCGCGAACGGCCCCATCGGGTAGCCGAGGCCGAACTGGATGGCGGTGTCGATGTCCTCGACGGTGGCGTAGCCCTCGTCCAGCATCCGGACCGCGTCGTTCAGGTAGGTCATCAGTAGGGCGTCGACCACCAGTCCGGTCCGGTCCCGGCTGACCACCGGCTCCGCGTCGAGCCCACGGATGAACCCGCGCAGCGCGGCGACCGTCGCGGCGGACGTCGTGTGGGTGGTGCCGACCTCGATGACCTGGCCGTTGCCGGTCGGTGCGTGGACCCGCAGGACCACCGTGTCCTCGGCCCGGCCGCTGATCGCGGCGAGCGCCACCGCGGAGTAGGTGTTGACCGTGGCGAGGACCGCGCCGGACCTGGCCGCCTCCCCCAGTGCGGCGAACAGCTCGTCGACGTCCCGTCCCGCGGCCCCGTCCTCGGCGGCGCTGTCCTCCTCCTGGGCCTCGATCACCAGGTCCGCCGCGGCGACGCCCGACAGGTCGCCGGAGGCGTCGGTCAGGTGCGTGACGGCATACCCGGCTCCCTCCACCCGGGCCACCAGCTCTCCGGCCACGGTCCCGTCACCGACGACGGCCACCGTCCGGATCCCCGCGCTCTCGGCGTCCTCCCCCGGCGTCAGCTCGTCGGCGACCACGTCCCGCCCGCCGGGCCCCTCGTAGCTGTAGAAGCCGCGGCCGCTCTTGCGGCCCAGCCGGCCGGAGACGACCATCCGCTCCAGCATCGAGCTCGGGGCGTGCAGCGGGCTGCGGCTGTGGCCGTAGATCACGTCGCCGATGTGGTGGCAGACGTCCAGGCCGACCAGGTCCATCAGGGTCAGCGGCCCCATCGGCAGCCCGGCACCGACGCGCATCGCGGTGTCCAGGTCCTCCCGGCTCACGTGCCCGTGCTCCACCATCGTCAGCGCCGAGTTGAGGTAACCGAACAGCAGGTAGTTGGCCACGAACCCGGCCCGGTCCCCGACCACGACCGGCCGCTTGCCCAGACCGGTGACCAGGTCGCGGACCGCGTCGGTGACCGCCTGGTCGGTACGCAGCGTGTGGATCACCTCAACCAGCTGCATGACCGGGGCGGGGTTGAAGAAGTGCACCCCGATGACCCGCTCGGGGTGCTTGGTGGGCGCGGCGATCGCGGTGATCGACAGGCTGGAGGTGTTGCTGGCCAGCACCGCGTCCTCGGCCACGATCCCGTCGAGCCTGCCGAACACCTCGTGCTTGAGCTCCAGCACCTCCGGCACCGCCTCGACGACCAGGTCGGCCGGCGCGAGGTCACCCATCTCGGTGGTGACGGTGATCCGGTCCAGGATCTCCTGGCGACCGGCCTCGTCCAGCTTCCCCCGGGAGACCGCACGGTCCATCGACCGGGTGAGGATGCCGCGCCCCCGGTCGGCGAACTCCTCGGTGCTCTCCACCCCGATCACGGTCAGGCCCCCACGGGCGAAAACCTCCACGATGCCGGCACCCATGGTGCCCAGCCCGATCACTCCGACGGTCCGGATCTGCTTAGCCATGGGCCGCATCCTCTCACCGTCCCCTCCGGCGACGCGGGTTAGGGTGACCGGCGTGCGAGTGGTGATTGCCGAGTGCAGCGTCGACTACGAGGGTGCCCTGGTGGCGCACCTGCCCCTGGCGACCCGGCTGTTGATGGTCAAGGCCGACGGCTCGGTGCTGGTGCACTCCGACGGCGGCTCCTACAAGCCGCTGAACTGGATGGCGCCGCCCTGCTCGATGACCGAGCTCGACCCGGACGAGGCCGAGCGCGAGGAGGGGGTGCAGGCGGTCTGGCTGGTGCGGCACGGCAAGCGGGAGGACACCCTCCGGATCCGGCTGTATGCCGTGCACAGCGACACCGCGCACGAACTCGGGGTGGACCCGGGGCTGGTCAAGGACGGGGTGGAGGCCCAGCTGCAGGCGCTGCTGGCCGAGCACATCACCACGCTGGGCGAGGGGTACACGTTGCTGCGGCGGGAGTACCCCACGGCGATCGGCCCGGTCGACATCCTGTGCAAGGACGCCGACAGCGGGACGGTCGCGGTGGAGATCAAGCGCCGCGGCGACATCGACGGCGTGGAGCAGCTGACCCGCTACCTGGAGCTGCTCAACCGGGACCCTGCCCTCACCGTGCGCGGCCCGGTCCAGGGGGTGTTCGCCGCCCAGCTGATCCGCCCGCAGGCCAGGACCCTGGCGGTTGACCGCGGGATCCGGTGCGTCACCCTGGACTACGAGGCGCTCCGAGGGATGGACGACGCGGAGTCGCGGCTCTTCTGACCGGCTACTCGACCTCGACCGGCGTCGCCCCGGTCATCGCCAGCAACTCGGCATACGTGGTCGCGAACAGCGCAGCGGGGTGCCCGGCCGCGGCCCAGACCACCTCGTGCCGGGCCAGCCACGGGTCGAGGTAGGTCGGCACCGGCGCCGGGTGCGCCATGGGCGACACCCCGCCGATCACTTGGCCGGTGTGCTCGCGGACGAACTCCGGGGTGGCCCGCCGCAACGAGGACACCCCGATCCGCCGGGCCACCAGCTCGGTGTTCACCCGGTGCGCTCCGGAGGTCAGCACCAGCACGGGTGCGCCGTCGGCGTCGAACAGCAGGCTGTTGGCGATCGCCCCGACCTCGCAGCCCAGTGCCTGCGCGGCCAGCGCCGCGGTGTGCACCGACTCGGGCAGCACCCGCACCTCGCCCTGCCCGCCGCGGCGGGTGAGCTCCTCGCGGAACCGGGTGACGGACTGGTGCTCGGTCGACATGTCGGCACCGTAACCGACCTCTTCGTGGCCCGCCACGCACCCTCCCCCGGCCGCCGGCCTGACAGAATCACCGTATGACCCGTCAGGCCGCCATCGCCGCCCCCAACCCGATCGCCACCCAGGCCGGCCAGGTGGCCCTGGCCGCGGGCGGCAACGCGATCGACGCGGCGATCGCGGCGATGGTGACCGCCACGGTCACCGAACCGGGCGTGGTCTCCCCGCTGGGCGGCTGCTACATCAACATCTGGCCGGCCGACGGCGACCCGGTCGTCATCGACGGCAACGTGGAGATGCCCGGTCGCGGGGCCGACCCCGAACGCTTCGGCGCCGGGCTGATCGAGTGCGTGACGACCTACGGCGGTGGCCTCACGACGTATGCCGGCCCCGGGTCGGTCGCGACGCCGGGGATGGTGGCGGCGATGGGGCTGGCCCACGAGCGGTACGGGCGGGCGCCCTGGGCCGAGCTGTTCGCCGTGGCCGAGCACAGCGCCCGCGCCGGCTTCCCGCTGAGCCAGACGGCGGCAACCTACTTCCCGCTGGTGGCCCACACCATCTTCAACTGGGACCCCACGACCCGGGCGGTCTACACCGACGACGGGACGTCCTGGCCGGCCGGTCACCTGATCGTGGACGGGTCCCTGGCCGACACCCTGGCCGAGCTGGCCGCGGAGGGTGCCGGGGCGCTCTACACCGGGGACCTGGGGCTCCGGATCGCGGCCGACATCGGCGAGCGGGGCGGGTTGCTCACCCGGGAGGACCTCACCGCCTACCAGCCGGACCTGCGGCCCGCGCTGCCCACCCGGTTGGGCCGGTGGCGCCTGGCCTGCAACCCGCCTCCCTCGATCGGGGGGCCGGTGCTCACCGCGATGCTCCGGGTGCTGGGTGAGGTCGACGGCCCGGTCACCCCGGTCCGCGCGGCCCGGGCGATGCGGCAGGTGCTGGACCTGCGGATGCAGCGGCTGGACACCGCCGAGGACCTCCGGGCCGCCGGTGAGGAGCTGTTGTCCACGATCGCCACGCTGGGCGACACGGGGCTGCCCACCTCCCCGGACACCGCGCACGTCTCGGTGGTGGACACCGACGGCTTCGCCTGCGCCCTCACCGCCTCGGCCGGCTACGGCTCGGGGATGACGGTGGCCGGCACGGGGCTGATGGCCAACAACGCCCTCGGCGAGCCCGAGCTGAACCGCCGCGGGCTGCACGCGCTGGCCCCGGGCACCCGGATGGCCTCCAACATGGCGCCGACCACCGCCCGCCACGCGGACGGGTCGGTGCTGGCCATCGGCACCCCCGGCGCCGACCGGATCACCACGGCGCTGCTGCAGGTGCTGCTGCACTT
The DNA here is from genome assembly GCF_006716185.1 of Ornithinicoccus hortensis. Taxonomy (NCBI): domain Bacteria; kingdom Bacillati; phylum Actinomycetota; class Actinomycetes; order Micrococcales; family Intrasporangiaceae; genus Ornithinicoccus; species Ornithinicoccus hortensis. The sequence goes on from NZ_VFOP01000001.1 coordinate 3,318,159, forward strand.
CTGCGTGCACGACGAGGAGCTGCAGCACGCGATCAACGCGCCACGGCTGCACGTGCGCCTGCTGGAGGACGGGGGCGCCCAGATCGACCTGGAGCGCGACGAGCACCTGTCGGCCGCCCTGGCGGACCAGGACCTGCCGCTGCGGGAGTACGAGCCGCAGGACATGTACTTCGGCGGCGTCGGGGCCGCCCTGCTGTCCGCCGACGGGACCCTGTCCGCGGGGGCGGACCCGCGGCGCGCCTCGGCCACCGCCGTGGGGTGAGCCGTGAGGTGAGGGACTGGCGAGGGGAAAGCCGGGGCCCGGCTCAGCGCATGACGCTGGGCGGGATGGGCGGCGGCACGATGGCCGTCGGCCGCTGGTAGCCCGACAGCGCGCTGGCGGTGTCGAGCCGGGTCAGCACCAGGTGCAACTTGGTGAGGCGGAACAGCCGCTCGAGCCGCTCGGACGCCTCGGCGATGACCAGACGGCGGCCGCTGCGGCGGGCCCGCTGGTGCAGACCCACGAGGACGCCCAGACCCGTCGCGTCCGAGATCTCGGTGTCCGCCAGGTGGAGCACGAGGTCGCCCTCGCCGGCGGCGAGCAAGCGTTGCAGCGCGGCCCGCACCTCGGGGACGGTGCGCACGCCGAGGACCCCCCGCACCGTCGCCTCCCGGCCGGGAGAATCAATGAAGACCTCGGCCGGTCCCCGCCAGACGCCTGCAGCACTCGTCATGGTGTTGCCCCTTTCGCCCTGCGCCTACCCCGCATGTCTACTGTGAATAACGCCGCCGGGTGGGGAAGGGTTGCTCACGCCACGATAACAGTTCGATAACGATGGCGCCGGGATCTCCGGGTGGACCCGCCGGGCCGGCCGGAACGGGCTCTGACAGGATCGCGGCATGGTGATCCTGAACCGCATCTATACCCGGACCGGCGACGACGGCACGACCGCGCTGGGCGACTTCAGCCGCACCGGCAAGAACGACCCCCGGCTGACCGCATACGCCGACACCGACGAGGCCAACTCCTGCATCGGGGTGGCGGTGGCCACGGGTGACCTGCGGGCGGACATGGTGCGCACCCTGACCAGGATCCAGAACGACCTCTTCGACGTCGGCGCGGACCTGTGCAACCCGCTGCGGGCCAGCTACGAGCACCCGCCGCTGCGGGTGCTCCCGGCCTGGGTGGACGAGCTGGAGGCCGACTGCGACACCTACAACGAGGAACTCACCAAGCTGCGCTCCTTCATCCTGCCCGGCGGCTCCCCCGGCGCTGCCCACCTGCACGTGGCCCGCACGGTGGTCCGCCGGGCCGAGCGCTCGGCGTGGGCCGCGATCGAGGCGTATGGCGTGGAGCCGGCGGCGGCCGAGGCCGAGCGGGGCGTGGGCGGGGTGAACCCGTTGACCGCGAAGTACCTGAACCGGCTCTCGGACCTGCTGTTCATCCTGGGCCGGGTGGCCAACCTGGACCGCGGCGGCGACGTGCTGTGGCAACCCGGGGGCGGCCGCGACCAGTAACGGTCGACCGTCCATGCAGCCGGTGTCGCGGATCAGGCGACGTTGACGTTCCAGCCCGGCGGAACCGACTCCAGCCAGGACCGCAGCGCGGTGTAGTGCTCCTCGCCCAGGGCGAGGTCGAAGGTCTGGGTGCCGTAGGTGCAGGACACCTGGATGCCGGGGATCCCGCTGGCCGACGGTGGCCACTGCTCGGCCGTGGCGGGCCGGGCGATCCCGAGGTCCAGGTGGGCCCGCTGCCAGCTGTGCAGGACGCGCGATGAGTGACCGCCCGGACCGAGGTGGTCCAGGCGGTCGTGGTCGTAGCGCAGGTATCCCTTGGTCCAGTCCTGGGCCGCGTCGCGGTACCAACACAGCACGGACTGGTGGCTGCCCGGGGAGAGCAGCCGGGAGAAGGCGAACAGGCCGATCCCGAGCAGCAGGCAGGCAGCGACGACACCCATCGCCACGAGGAGGATCGCGCCGCCGTTCACGTCAGTCCGTGGAACTCGCGCTCAGGGTCCCCTCCACCTGCTCGGTGACGATGGTGACCCGGTCGTGGTCGACCGACAGGAAGCCGGACTCGACGTGCACCGTCTCCCGGCCGTTGGAGGTGTCGATCCCTACTTCGCCGGGCACCAGGACACCCAGCACCGGGGCGTGTCCGGGCAGGATCCCGAGCACCCCGTCGGGGGTCCGGGCCTGGACGGACCGGGCCTCGCCGGACCAGACCTTGCGGTCCGCGGCGACGAGCTCAACCTGCAACGCACTCACGCGTTCTGTCCCTTCGTCGGTTCGTTCTCGAGTGTAGCCGGGTGCCGTGGTGCCGGACGCCGCGCGGGGCGTCCGGCACCGGGTACACCTGGGATCAGGAGTTCTTCTCCAGCTCCGCGGCCTGACGCTCCACGTCCTCCAGGCCACCGCACATGAAGAAGGCCTGCTCCGGGACGTGGTCGTACTCGCCGTCGGCGACCTTGGTGAAGGCTTCGATGGTGTCAGCCAGCGGCACGGTCGAGCCCTCGATGCCGGTGAACTGCTTGGCCACGTAGGTGTTCTGCGACAGGAACCGCTGGATCCGCCGGGCGCGGCCGACCAGGATCTTGTCCTCCTCGGAGAGCTCGTCGATACCGAGGATCGCGATGATGTCCTGCAGCTCCTTGTAGCGCTGCAGGATCGACTTGACCCGCACGGCGGTGTCGTAGTGCTCCCTGGTGATGTACCGCGGGTCCAGGATCCGGCTGCTCGAGGTCAGCGGGTCCACGGCCGGGTAGATACCCATCGAGGCGATCGGGCGGGACAGCTCGGTGGTGGCGTCCAGGTGGGCGAAGGTGGTCGCCGGCGCCGGGTCGGTGTAGTCGTCCGCCGGGACGTAGATCGCCTGCATCGAGGTGATCGAGTGACCACGGGTGGAGGTGATCCGCTCCTGCAGCACACCCATCTCGTCGGCCAGGTTCGGCTGGTAGCCCACGGCGGAGGGCATCCGGCCCAGCAGCGTGGAGACCTCGGAGCCGGCCTGGGTGAACCGGAAGATGTTGTCGATGAACAGCAGCACGTCCTGCTTCTGGACGTCGCGGAAGTACTCCGCCATGGTCAGCGCGGACAGCGCGACCCGCAGCCGGGTGCCCGGCGGCTCGTCCATCTGGCCGAAGACCAGGGCGGTCTGACCGAGGACGCCGGCCTCCTCCATCTCCACCATCAGGTCGTTGCCCTCACGGGTGCGCTCGCCGACCCCGGCGAACACCGACACGCCACCGTGGTCGCGGGCCACCCGGGCGATCATCTCCTGGATGAGCACGGTCTTGCCGACGCCGGCGCCGCCGAACAGGCCGATCTTGCCGCCCAGGACGTACGGTGTCAGCAGGTCGATGACCTTGATCCCGGTCTCGAACATCTGGGTCTTGGACTCCAGCTGGTCGAAGGCGGGGGCCTTGCGGTGGATGCCCCACCGCTCAGTCACCTCGAGGGTCTCGCCCTCCTCCAGGTTCAGGCAGTCACCGGTGGCGTTGAAGACCTTGCCGAGGGTGACGTCGCCGACCGGGACGGTGATCGGGCCACCGGTGTCCTGGACGGCCGAGCCACGGACCAAGCCGTCGGTCGGCTGCAGCGAGATGGCGCGGACCATGTTGTCGCCGATGTCCTGGGCGACCTCCAGGTTGACGTTCTGCAACCCTCCACCGAGGTCGACCTGGGTGGTCAGCAGGTTGTAGAGGGCCGGGATCTGACCCGGAGGGAACTCGACGTCGACCACGGGGCCGATGATGCGGGCGAGGCGACCGACGCCCCCCTCGGTCGGGGTCGGCTGCGTGGTGTCAGTGACAGTGGCAGTCATCTTCAGTGCTTCCTTCTCACTTGGCGTCGGCGAGGGCGCTGGCGCCGCCCACGATTTCGCTGATCTCTTGGGTGATCTCGGCCTGGCGGGCCTGGTTGGCCAACCGGGTGTAGGTCTTGATGAGTTCCTCGGCGTTGTCCGTCGCGGACTTCATCGCCCGCTGCCGGGCGGCCAGCTCGGAGGCGGCCGACTGCAGCAGGCAGTTGTAGATGCGGGAGGTGACGTACTGCGGGAGCAGCGCGTCCAGCACCTGCGGGCCGTTGGGCTCGAACTCGTACAGCGGGTACAGGTCCTCGGCCTCGGCCGGCGCGTCGTCGTCCACGACCTCCAGCGGCAGCAGGCGGACGACCTGCACCTCCTGGGTGACCATGTTGACGAACCGGGTGTAGATGACGTGGATCTCGTCCACCCCACCGTTCTCGGCGCCGGCGATGAAGTCGGCGGTGAGCCGCTCCCCGATCTCCTTGGCCACCTCGAAGGTCGGTGCGTCGGAGAACCCGCTCCAGGACTCGACGTACTCGCGCTGGCGGAACTTGAAGTAGCCCTCCGCCTTGCGACCGGTCAGGTACGGCTGGGCGGTCTTGCCCTCGTCCTGCAGCAGCTCCCGCAGCCGCTCGCTGGTCTTCAGCACGCTCGCCGAGTAGGCGCCGGCGAGACCGCGGTCGCTGGTGATGATGAGCACGCCGGCGTTCTTCGGCGCCTCCCGCTCCAGGGTGAGCGGGTGGTCGACGTCGGAGAAGGTCGCCACGGCCGAGACCGCGCGGGTGATCGCACGGGCATACGGGGTCGTCTCGGCGACCCGCTGGCGGGCCTTGACCACCCGCGAGGCCGCGATGAGCTCCATCGCCTTGGTGATCTTCTGGGTCGACTGGACGGACCGGCTGCGCTGGCGGTAGACCCGCTGCTGCGCTCCCATATCTCGCCTCTTTCTTCAGCCGTCGGTGGGTGGTGGGGCAGTGCTTCCGGTATGCCGGGTGGTCGCCTTCGCGGGACCACCCGGCCGCCGTGGGCGTCAGCGCTTCTGGCGCTTGATCTGCTCCTGGTTCACGTCCTCGTCCTCGAGGGACTCGATATTCTCGTCGTCCTCGGCGGTCCCCGGCGCGATGCTCCCGCCGTCACCGGCGCGGAACTGCTCCTTGAACGCCTTCATCGCGCTCTCCAGGGACGAGCGGGTGTCGTCGCCGAGCTTGCCGGTCTCCCGGATGCCCTCGAGCATCCCGCCCTGCTCGCGGCGCAGGTACTCCACGAACTCGGCCTCGAAGCGGCGCACGTCCTCGGTGGCCACCGAGTCCAGCTCGCCGGTGGTGCCGGCCCAGATGATGGCGACCTGCTCCTCCATCGGGATCGGGCTGGACTGCGGCTGCTTGAGCAGCTCGACCATTCGGGCACCGCGCTCCAGCTGGGCGCGGGAGGCCGCGTCCAGGTCGGAGGCGAACATCGCGAACGCCTCCATTTCGCGGAACTGCGCCAGGTCGACCTTCAGGCGTCCGGAGACCTCCTTCATCGCCTTCTTCTGCGCGGCACCACCCACGCGGGACACCGAGATACCCACGTCGATGGCCGGCCGCACGTTGGCGTTGAACAGGTCACCCTGCAGGTAGATCTGCCCGTCGGTGATCGAGATGACGTTGGTCGGGATGTAGGCCGAGACGTCGCCGGCCTTGGTCTCGATGATCGGCAGACCGGTCATCGACCCCGCGCCGAGGTCGTCGGACAGCTTGGCGCAACGCTCCAGCAACCGCGAGTGCAGGTAGAAGACGTCACCCGGGTAGGCCTCGCGGCCCGGCGGGCGGCGCAGCAGCAGGGACACGGCGCGGTAGGCCTCGGCCTGCTTGGACAGGTCGTCGAAGACGATCAGGACGTGCTTGCCCTGGTACATCCAGTGCTGGCCGATGGCCGAGCCGGTGTAGGGGGCGAGGTACTTGAACCCGGCCGGGTCGGACGCGGGGGCGGCCACGATGGTGGTGTACTCCAGCGCGCCGGCCTCCTCCAGGGTGCCGCGCACCGAGGCGATGGTCGAGCCCTTCTGGCCGATCGCGACGTAGATGCAGCGGACCTGCTTGTCCGGGTCGCCGGACTCCCAGTTGGCCTTCTGGTTCAGGATCGTGTCGATCGCGACGGTGGTCTTGCCCGTCTGCCGGTCGCCGATGATCAGCTGGCGCTGACCGCGGCCGATCGGGATCATCGAGTCGATCGCCTTGATGCCGGTCTGCAGCGGCTCGTGCACCGACTTGCGCTGGACCACGGTGGGGGCCTGCAGCTCCAGGGCGCGACGACCCTCCAGGTCGGTGATCTCCCCGAGCCCGTCGATCGGGGTGCCCAGCGGGTCGACCACGCGGCCGAGGTAGCCGTCGCCGACCGGGACGGAGAGGACCTCCCCGGTGCGCTTGACCTCCTGGCCCTCCTCCAGGCCGGTGAACTCGCCCAGGACGACGACACCGACCTCGTGGACGTCGAGGTTCTGGGCCAGGCCCAGCGTGCCGTCCTCGAACTGCAGCAGCTCGTTGGTCATGACCGAGGGCAGGCCCTCGACGTGGGCGATGCCGTCGCTGGCGTCGACCACGCGCCCGACCTCCTCGCGGGAGGCGGCGCCCGGCTCGTAGGACTGGACGAACTTGTCCAGTGCGTCGCGGATCTCCTCCGGACGGATCGTGAGCTCCGTCATTGTCTTCTCCTCTGCGGCCGGTCACCTCGGTGGTGGTGGGCCAAGTCCGTGTTCCTGAAGGTTCCTGAAGTGTGCTGTGGGGCGGTGGGTTCAGCTGGTCAGCCGGCGTCGGGCTTCTTCCAGCCGGCTCACCACGGTCCCGTCGATGACCTCGTCACCGATCTCGACCCGGATGCCGCCGACGACGTCGGGGTCGACGATCGCGTTGACGTGCACCGCGCGGCCGTACTGCTCGGCCAGGCTGCGCACCAGGCGCTCCTGCTGGGCCTCGGCCAACGGCACGGCCGTGGTGACGGTGGCCGTCACCTGCTCCTGCCGCTTGGACGCGATCTGCAGGTAGTCCTCGATGGCGTGGTCGAAGCGACGACCCCGGGGGGCCGACACCGCGTGGGCGGCGAGCCGCACCGTCTCCGGTGCGGACTTGCCGGCCAGGAGGGACTCCACGACCTGGGCGCGGGCCGCCGCGCTGGAGCGCTTGTCGGTGAGCGCCGCACGCAGCTCGTCGTTGCCGTCGACGATCCGGTTGAACCGGAACAGCTCGTCCTCGACGCGTCCCAACCGGCCGAAGCCCTCGGCGTGCGCCAGGAAGCACTCGACGGCGAGCGACTCGAGCGCGGTGCTCAGGTCCTCCTCGGCGGCCCAGCGCTGGGAGACCGCGGCCTCCAGCACCTTCTGGGCGGGCTCCCCGACCTTGCCGCCGAACAGTCCGGCGGCGACGGCGGCCTTGTCCTGGCCCTCCCGGCTGGGGTCGGCCAGCGCGCGGCGCAGCGTGACGTTGCCGCCGACGACACCCGAGACGGCGAGCAGCTGCTCGCCCACCTGGGCCCGGTCACCGGCCTGCGCCAGCGCCTGGGTGAGCACCTTGCGGGAGGCGCTGAGTGCGCCCCGGGAGGGACCCTGCATCAGGAACCCTGCCCCTCGGTGCCATCAGCGGCGCTGCCGACCGACTCGGGCGTGATGTTGCCGGCCTCGAGCTCGGCGAGGAACCGGTCGACGATGCCGCGCTGGCGGGTCTCGTCGTGCAGGCTCTCGCCCACGATCCGGGACGCCAGGTCGGTGGACAGCTGACCCACCTCGTTGCGCAGGGAGACCACGGCCTGCTGCCGCTCGGACTCGATCTGCTTGTGGGCGGTCTCGGAGATCCGGTTCGCCTCGACCTGCGCCTGCTCGCGCATCTCGGCGATGATCTGGGCGCCCTGCTCCTTGGCGTCCTCGCGGATCCGCGCAGCCTCGTCGCGGGCCTCGGCCAACTGGGCCTTGTACTCGCGCAGGGCGGCCTCGGCCTCTTCCTGCGCGGCCTCGGCCTGCTGCATACCGCCCTCGATGGCGGCCTGCCGGTCGGTGATCAGCTTCTCCAGCCGCGGCCACGCGAGCTTGCGGACCAGGAAGTAGATCACGCCGAACATCAACAGGCCCCAGATGAGTTCCGGGGTGTGCGGCATGATCGGCAGCCGCTCCTCGGCCTCACCCGCCTCAGCAGCGGCCAAGAGCGGCATCATGCTGGTGTACGCCACCTTGTCTCCTTCGAACGCAGAACGGGTCGGGCCCGTCGGGGGGTCAGTTACCGGTCAGGAAGAAGAGCACGAAGCCCAGGATGGCCAGGGCCTCGGCGACGGCGAAGCCGAGAATGGTGAACGGGGTCAGCAGACCACGAGCCTCCGGCTGGCGGGCCACCCCGTTGAGGTAGGCCGCGAAGATCAGACCGACGCCGATGGCCGGGCCGATCGTGGACAGGCCGTAACCGACGAGAGCGAGGGAGTCCATTGGTGTCCTCTTTCTTGTGTCCGTCCGGCCAGGTGACCGGACTCGTATGTGGTGGAGCAGTCGTTATGTAGTTGTGGCAACCGTCGAGGGATCGACGGGTGGATCAGTGTGCCTCGGCGACGCCGTCCCCGATGTAGGAGGCGGCGAGGAGGGTGAAGACGTAGGCCTGGACCGTCTGGATGAGCAACTCGAAGAAGGTCATCAGGAAGGCCATGAAGAAGGAGCCGGCGCCGGCCAGGGCCATCAGCACGCCCTGCTGCACGAGGAACCAGCCGCCGGCGACGAACAGGGTCAGGATCATGTGGCCGGCGAACATGTTGCCGAAGAGTCGCAGGGCCAGCGTGAGCGGCCGGGTGACGAAGAAGGAGAAGATCTCCAGCAGCAGCACGACCGGGGCGATCACCATCGGCACGCCGCTGGGCACCATGTGCTTGAAGTAGCCGACGAAGCCCTGCTCCTTGAAGCCGGTCACGTGGTAGACCACGTAGACCACCAGGGTCAGCGCGATCGGGACGCCGATCACGCCCGTGGGGGGCATCATCACGAAGGGGGTGATCCCCATCAGGTTGTTGAGCAGCACGAAGATGAAGATCGAGAACAGCAGCGGCACGAAGCGGTGGTAGTGCTTGCTGCCGATCAGCTCGCGGGCGATGTCGTTGCGCACGAAGCCGTAGACGGTCTCGGTGAGGAACTGGCCGGTGCCCGGGACGAGCTTGAGGTTGCGGGTGCCGCGGGTCAGCCAGAGGGCCAGGATCCCGGTCACCAGCACCAGGACGAACATCGGGCGCGTGATCGCCCACTCGCCGGAGCCGATCAGTGGCTGCCAGAAGTCGGCCGGGGACGGGCCGTGGAACTCGCTACCGGCAGCGACGACGGCTCCCATGGTCACGGGGCTCACGCAAACTCCTCTGTCTGATAGGCAGGGCCAGTGGGTGTCTGGGCCGATGAGGGGGGAACTGACGTTCCACGGGCAACGGGCGCCACGGCGACCTGGGAACACACGGACGTCATTGCTTACCGTACCTCATCCAGATGATGTAAATGGACAGGATCATGCCGACCGCGATGCCGACGGCGGGCAGCCAGGGCTGACCCCACCACCGGCCGAGCAACCAGGCGATACCGCCGAACATGATCGGTCCGGCGAGCAGGGTGGACAGCAGGCTGACGCCCAGCTGGTGGTCGGCCGCCGAGCCCGGCTTCTCCGACCGGTCGTCCGGGTGGTTCGCCCCGTGGACCCGCATCAGCGATCCCCCTCCGGGCCGGGCGGGGCCGGCGTGATCACCGGGTGCCGCGCGGCCAGGTAGCCGCTGACCATCGCGGCCTGGGTGAGCAGCACCGAGGCCAGAGCGGAGAGCGCCAACGGGGTCTCCTGCACCCAGCCCAGGGACTGCAGCACGATGGCCGCGGACAGCAGCAGGACGATGACGACGAAGAAGATCATCAGGCCGCCGGGCAGGACCAGCGCGCCGGGCTGGGTGAGCAGCCACTGGACACCCCTGGCGCCGCCGAGCATGGCGGCTCCGGCCAACCCCGCACCCAGTGCCGCCGTGGCGGCCGAGGCCCCGCGGGGCTCCCCCACCACCGCCGCGACGGCCGCGCAGAGCGGCACCCCCGCGCCGGCGACCAGGGCAGCGCGACGCACCATCAGCGACGGGGCGGGCCGGGAACTGGTCACAGGCAGGTCTCTCGTTGACGAGTGCGGGTTCGGGGTCTTGTGAAAACTATCACAAGCGCGGGGTTCGGGTCGAACGTGCAGGTCAGAGCGTTCTCCTCGAGCTTCCGGGGTGCCAGGTGAGGACGGCGGCGAGGACCAGTACGACGCCGATCACCGCCCATGTCGCGAGCGGTGGGAAGAAGGCGAAGGACACCGCCCCGACCGCGATCAGCGCCGCCCACAGGTAGAGCAGCGCCACCGCCCGCCGGTGGCTGTGCCCGATCTTGAGCATCTGGTGGTGCAGGTGGTGCGCGTCCGGTTTCCACGGCACCTGCCCGCGCCGGGTGCGCCGCACCACCGCCAACCCCATGTCCAGGATGGGCAGCGCCATGATGGCCACCGGCAGGGCCACCGCCGCCAGCGCCGAGGTCGTGGCGGCACTGGAGCTGGGGTCGACGCTGCCGGTCATCGAGATGGTCGCCGCCGCGAGCAGCAGGCCCAGGAGCAGCGCGCCGGCATCGCCCATGAACAGCCGGGCCGGGTGGAAGTTGTGCGGCAGGAAGCCCAGGCAGCAGCCCATCAGGGCGGCGGTGATGAAGGTGGCCGTGGTGAACACGTTGGGCGGGTTGAAGTCCCGGCTCACCAGGTAGGCCCAGGCGAAGAAGGCGCCGGCGGAGATGAAGACCACCCCGGCCGCGAGCCCGTCCAGCCCGTCCACGAAGTTCACCGCGTTGGTGGAGACCACGACGATGATGATGGTGATGGTGACCAGCACCGGGCCCGGTAGGACGGTGACGCCGGCGACCGGCAGCGACCACAGCTGCACCCCGAAGTAGGCCATCGCGCCGGCGGCGATCACCTGGCCGGCGAGCTTGGTCAGCCAGTCCAGCTCGCGCACGTCGTCGATCGCCCCGAGCAGCGAGATCACGGCCGCGCCGATGAGCACGCCGTAGATCTCCTGGCTGGTGGCGAACAGGTCGCCGAGGAAGGGCAGCCGGCTGCCGACCAGGACCGCCGCGGCGAAGCCGACGAACATGGCCACTCCCCCGAGGCGGGGGATCGGCACCGAGTGGACGTCCCGGGCCCGCACCGGCGTGACCGCACCGACGGCGAGGGCAAGGCGGCGGACCAGGTTCGTGGCGGCATACGTGGTGATGGCGGCCACGAGCAACACCATCAGGTATTCACGCACCGGCTACCCGTCCCGCCACGTCCTGCTCACCGACCCGTCGGGCACCCGCTCAGGGCGCCGGGTAGGCCGGGAAGGCCGTGAGCAGCTCGCCGATCGAGTCGCGGATCTCCCGGGCGACCGGGTGCTCCGGGGTGCCGTCGGTCTCGGTGACCGCGCGGGCGATCAGGTCCCCGATCTGCTCCATCTGCTCGGTGCCCATCCCCTGGGTGGTGACCGACGGGCTGCCGACCCGGATGCCGGAGGCCACGTTGGGCTTCTCCGGGTCGAACGGGATCGCGTTCTTGTTGAGCACGATCCCCGCGGCGTCGCACCGCTTCTCGGCGTCGATCCCGGTGACTCCCACGCCCTGCAGGTCGTGCAGCGAGAGGTGGGTGTCGGTGCCGCCGGTGATCGGGCGGATGCCGTGGGTACCGAGGCGGTCGGCGAGCGCGGCCGCGTTGGCGATGACCCGGGCGGCGTAGTCGCGGTACTCCTGCGTGGCGCACTCGGCGAAGTTGACCGCCTTGGCGGCCACGGCGTGCATCAGCGGGCCGCCCTGCATCATCGGGAAGACCGCGCGGTCGATCTTGCTGGCGTGCTCGGCCTTGCAGACGATCGCCCCGCCGCGCGGGCCGCGCAGCACCTTGTGCGTGGTGAAGCTGACCACGTCGGCGTGCGGCACCGGGGACGGGATGGCCTGGCCGGCCACGAGGCCGATGAAGTGGGCCGCGTCGACCCAGAAGATCGCGCCGACCTCGTCGGCGATGGCGCGGAACCGCTCGAAGTCGATGAGCCGCGGGATGGCCGAGCCGCCGGCCAGGATGATCTTCGGCCGGTGCTCCTTGGCCAGCGCCTCGACCTGGTCGTAGTCGATGTCCTCGGTGTCCTTGTTCACCCCGTAGTGCACGGCGTTGAACCACTTGCCGGAGAAGGAGACCTTGAAGCCGTGCGTCAGGTGGCCACCGTGGTCCAGGCTCATCGCCAGGATCGTGTCACCGGGCTTGGTGAACGCCCCGTACACGGCCTGGTTGGCGCTGGCCCCCGAGTGCGGCTGGACGTTGGCGTGGTCGGCGCCGAACAGCTCCTTGGCCCGCTCGATGGCCAGGTTCTCGGCCTTGTCCACCTCGGCGCAGCCGCCGTAGTAGCGGGCGCCGGGGTACCCCTCGGCGTACTTGTTGGACAGCGTCGATCCGAGGGCGGTGAGCACGGCCGGGCTGGTCTGGTTCTCGCTGGCGATCAACTGGATGCCGGTGCGCTGCCGGTCCAGCTCGCTGACCAGGATCTCGCCGATGGCCGGGTCCTGCTCCAGCAGCGCGGCGAAGCTGGGGCCGTAGTAGGTGTCCGCGGTGACCGGCGTGCTCATGGCTACTCCTGCAGTGCTGGGGTGTGGGGGTTGTCGGGCGCCCGACCGGGTGTCCGGGCGGACGGCGTGGTGCTGACGACCACTCTAGGGGGCCGGAGACCCTCCGGGTCCAGGGCTCGGGGGCCCGGCCAGGGTGCGCAGCGCCGTGGCGGGGGTCGGGACGCCACTGGGCCGCACGCTGCCGACGAGCCGGGGCCCCTGATCCGCGGCAGTGTCCGCGACCGGTGCGGGCTCCCCGTCGACCGCGTCCTGCTCCCCGGCCGGCGCCGCGTGGGCGCCACCGCCGGCCGCCGCCTCCGGGGAATCGTGCAGCGTCGTCGGGCCGAGCACCTCGCGCAACCGGTCGCCGCTGATCGCGCCGTGGCGCAGGACCACCGGCTCCTCGCCGGTGCAGTCCACGATGGTGGACGCCTCGCCGCCGGTGCGCGGGCCGCCGTCGAGGTATGCCGTGACCGACCCGCCGAGCTGGTCGAGCGCCTCCCGGGCCGTCGTGGCGGCCGGGTTGCCGCTGACGTTGGCACTGGTCACCGCCATGGGGCCGACCTCACGGAGCAGGGCCAGGGCGACCTCGTCGTCGGGCATCCGCACCGCCACGGTGCCGTTGGTATCACCGAGGTCCCAGACCAGGGACGGTTGGGCCCGGAGCACCACGGTCAAGGCGCCGGGCCAGAACTGGCGCATCAGGATCTGGGCGTACATCGGGATGGCCGTGGCCAGGCCGTCGACGGTGCGGGCGCTGGGCACGAGCACCGGCGGCGGCATCTCCCGGCCCCGGTGCTTGGCGGCCAGCACCATCGCCACCGCGACCACGTCGAAGGCGTCCGCACCCACCCCGTAGACGGTGTCGGTGGGCAGCACCACGATCCGTCCGGCCCGCACCACCTCGACCGCGCGCGCCAGGGCCTCGTCCCTCCCCGCGGGGTCGGTGCAGTCGAGGATCGCCTCGGCCGGCTCGCCCATCCACTCCTCCTGATCGCCTCATGCGGTCGCCCTGCCCCGTGCGCGCTGCGCCCGGCGGACCGGGAGACAGTCTGTCACCTGCCCCTGGCAGGATCGGCACCGTGCCGCAGCTGACCGACCGGACCCTGACCGCCACCGACCTGGACGCGCTGCACGGGGTGGCCCCGGACGACCCCGTCGAGCTGGTCCGGTGCGACCTGTCCGGGGTCCGGGCGCGGGACCTCGACCTGGACGGGGCGGTGCTCACCGACTGCGTGCTGGACGGTGCCGACCTGGCCGGCTCCCGGCTCGGCGGCGCGGTGCTGCGCGGGGGCTCGGCCCGCGGCACCCTGCTGCACCGGTGCGACCTGGTCGACGCCCGCTTCGAGCAGGTGGACCTGTCGGAGGCGGTGCTCGACCAGTGCGTGCTCACCGACGCCGAGTTCCACGGCTGCCGGATGGCCGGCCTCCGGGCCGGGGCCACCCGCGGGATGGGCTGCCTGCTGCTGGGGTGCAACGCCTACGGCGCCGAGCTGCCCGGCATCGTGCTGAGCCGGCGCACCCACACCGGGACCCGGCTCACCGAGGCCAACCTGGCCGGGGCCGACCTGCGGGAGGCGGTGCTGGAGGGGTGCGTGCTGTTGCTGGCCGACCTCACCGGCGCCGAGCTGACCGGGGCCGACCTGCGCGGCGCGGACCTCGGCCCGTGCACCAGGGACCGGATGGATGCGCTGCGCGGCGCGGTGCTCAGCCCGGAGCAGGCGATCGCGGCGCTGCAGGACCTCACGGGGGTCGTCGTCGCCGGCTGACCCGACGTCAGGGGCGCGCCCGGACCGCCCGCACCACGCGGGGACGTCCGGTCAGGTCCGGATGGTCCTCCACCGCGGCCCAGTGCCCCGTCGACCGCAGCCGCTGCACGATGTCATCCCCCTGGACGTCGGCGTGCTCCATCAGCAGCACCCCGCCCCCGACCAGCAGCTCGGCCGCGCGCGCCGCCACCTCCAGCGGGACCTGCAGCCCGTCCTCGCCCAGTCCGTAGAGCGCCGCCGCCGGGTCGTGGTCGCGCACCTCGGGGTCGACCGGCACCGAGCCCGGCGGGATGTAGGGCGGGTTGCTCAGCACCAGGTCGACGGCGCCCACCAGGTCGGGGAAGGCCTGCTGGGCGGGGCCCAGCCGCAGGTCGACCGGCAGCCCGGTGGCAGTGACGTTGGCCTGCGCCCAGGCGTGGGCGTCCTCCTCCAGTTCGACCGCGTGCACCTTCGCTGCGGGGTGCTCGGCGGCCACGGCCAACGCGATCGCGCCGCTACCGGTGCACAGGTCGACGACCACCGGTCGGGCCCGGTCGTAGGTCGCAGGCTCGGCGAGCTCGGCGAGCGCCAGGTCCACCAGCACCTCGGTCTCCGGCCGGGGCACGAAGACCCCGGGGCCGACCCGCAGGGTGAGGGTGCGGAAGTGCGCCTCCCCGGTCAGGTGCTGCAAGGGCACCCGCGCGGCGCGCTGGGCCACCAGCTGCTCGTAGGCCGCCCGCTCGCGGTCCCCGACCCCGCGCCCGAGCAGGGCCGCCCGGCGCACCTCGGCCGTCGGCATACCGAGGGCGTGGGCGAGCAGTGCCTCGGCGTCCGCCCGCGGGCTCGGCACCCCCGTCCCGGCCAGCGTCTGGGTCGCGGACCGGAGCAGGTCGCCCAGTCCCGTGCCGGCCCCGTCCCCGATCGGCGTGCCGGACCGGTCCCCCATCAGTCGGCCAGCGCGGCCAGGCGGGCCGCCTCGTCGGCGTCGACCGCCGACTGCACGACGGCGTCCAGGTCCCCGTCGAGCACGTGGTCCAGGTTGTAGGACTTGTAGCCGGTGCGGTGGTCCGCGATCCGGTTCTCCGGGAAGTTGTAGGTGCGGATCCGCTCGCTGCGGTCGACCGTGCGCACCTGGCTGCGGCGCTGGGCCGAGGCCTCGGCCTCGGCCTCCTCGACGGCGATCTGGTGCAACCGGGCACGGAGCACCCGCAGCGCCGACTCCTTGTTCTGCAGCTGGGACTTCTCGTTCTGGCAGGAGACGACCAGGCCGGTCGGCAGGTGCGTGATCCGGACCGCCGAGTCCGTGGTGTTCACCGACTGGCCGCCCGGGCCGGAGGAACGGAAGACGTCGACCTTGAGGTCGTGCGGGTCCAGCTCCACCTCCTCCGGGTCGTCCAGGTCCGGCATC
Source organism: Ornithinicoccus hortensis (assembly GCF_006716185.1). Taxonomy (NCBI): domain Bacteria; kingdom Bacillati; phylum Actinomycetota; class Actinomycetes; order Micrococcales; family Intrasporangiaceae; genus Ornithinicoccus; species Ornithinicoccus hortensis. Next base: position 3,333,716 of record NZ_VFOP01000001.1, read on the forward strand.
ACCAGGACGCCGGCGGCGGAGGTGTGGATGCGCCCCTGGCTCTCGGTGACCGGCACCCGCTGCACCCGGTGCACCCCGCCCTCGTACTTCAGCCGTGCCCACGGGGCCTGCCCCGGACCCACCGCCGACGGCGCCGACACGCTCACCCGGGCGTCCTTGTAACCACCGAGGTCGGACTCGGTGGCGTCCAGCAGCTCGGTCCGCCAGCCGCGGCGCTCGGCGTAGCGCAGGTACATCCGGACCAGGTCCGCGGCGAACAGCGCGGACTCCGCACCACCCTCCCCCGCCTTGACCTCGAGGATGACGTCGCGGTCGTCGTCGGGGTCCCGGGGCAGCAGGAGCCGCCGCAACCGCTCGGCCGCGGTGGCCTCCTGCTCCTGCAGGGCGGGCAGCTCCTCGGCGAACGCCTCGTCCTCGTCGGCCAGCTCCGCCGCGGTCTGCGCGTCGTCGCGGGCGGCCTCCCACTCCCGGTGCGCGGCCACGGTCGGTGCCAGCGCGGCATACCGCTTGTTGAGGCGCCGCAACGCGGTCGGGTCCCCGTGCACCGAGGGGTCGGCGAGCGCGCGCTCGATCTCCTCGTACTCGGCCAGCAGCGCGGCTGCGGACTCGAACATGGCGGACCTCCCGGTCGGTGACGGTAACGGTGCTGCGGCAACGACAACGCCGGCCCTGCGACGTGCTGTCGCAGGACCGGCGTGCGGGTCGTTACTTGGCGGCCTTCTTGCCGTAGCGCTCCTGGAAGCGGGCCACGCGGCCACCGGTGTCCAGGATCTTCTGCTTGCCGGTGTAGAAGGGGTGGCAGTTGGAGCACACGTCGGCGTGGATGCTGCCGGAGGTGGCCGTGCTGCGGGTGGTGAAGGTGTTGCCACAGCCGCAGGTCACCTGGGTCTCGACGTACTCCGGGTGGATGTTCTTCTTCATGCGTGGGTCTCCTCGGGATGGTGGTTCCCCCGGGTCGGCGACGCTGGTGCGGTGCCGTGAACCGGTGGGCCAAGGGGTTATTCTGCCAGATCGGCCAGCATGCTCCTAAACACGCCGCCAGCCCCCTCTATTCCGACCAGACGCGTGACCTGGCGGTCCCCGACCCCCACCGAACGCGCGAGCTGGCGGCTCCCCACCCCCACCGAACGCGTGACCTGCCGGCCCCCGACCCCCACCGAACGCGCGACCGGTCGCCGCAGGAGGTCAGTCGCCGAGCACCTCGTCCAGCCCGACCGCCGCGATCCCGGTCGCCTCGCCGACCGGCCCGTTGGCGAGCTGGCCGGCGTGGGTGTTGAGGCCGGCGGCGAGGGACCGGTCCTCCCGGCATGCCCGGACCCACCCCTTCTCCGCCAACGCCACGGCATACGGCAGGGTGGCGTTAGTCAGCGCGTAGGTCGAGGTGTGCGGCACCGCCCCGGGCATGTTGGCCACGCAGTAGAAGGTCGAGTTGTGCACCCCGAAGGTGGGGTCGGTGTGCGTCGTCGGGTGCGTGTCCTCGAAGCAGCCGCCCTGGTCCACCGAGATGTCGACCAGCACCGACCCGGGCCTCATCTGGGCGACCAGGTCGTTGCTCACCAACCGGGGAGTCCGCGCGCCCGGCAACAGCACCGCCCCGATGACGAGGTCGGCCTGCCGCACCTGTTCCTCGATCGCCAGCCGTGACGAGGCCAGGCCGTGGACCCGGTTGTCGTAGCGCCAGAAGGACATCCGCAGCTTGTCGAGGTCGGTGTCGAGCATCGTCACGTCGGCCCCCATCCCGAGGGCGATGTTCGCGGCGTTCTGCCCGGAGACCCCCGCGCCGATGACCACGACCTTGGCGTTGGCCACCCCGCCCACGCCGCCCAGCAGCACACCGCGGCCGCCGCGGGCCTTGAGCAGCTCGTGCGCCCCGACCTGCGGAGCCAGGCAGCCCGCGACCTCGGACATCGGGTACAGGAGCGGCAGCGCCCCGGACGGCAGCTGGACGGTCTCGTAGGCGATCCCGGTCACCCTGCGGTCCAGCAGCTCCCGGGTGAGGGGCTCATTGGCGGCCAGGTGCAGGTAGGTGAACAGCACCAGCCCCTCGCGCAGCAGCGGGTACTCCTCGGCGACCGGCTCCTTGACCTTGAGGACCATGTCGGCACCGGACCAGACCGACTCCGCGTCCGGCACCAGCCGGGCCCCGGCCGCGGCGTAGTCCTCGTCGGGGACCGCCGACCCCTCACCGGCCCCGGCCTGGACGAGCACCTCGTGCCCCCGGTCCACCAACTCGTGCACGCCGGTGGGAGTGATCGCCACGCGGTACTCGTGATCCTTGACCTCTTCGGGTATGCCGATCCGCATCGCCTACTCCTGTCCTGTCACCTACCGGTGACAGTACTCTCCGCGTGCGGCGCCGCCCGTGGGGCCGCCGGGGTCAGCGGCGCCCCCCGCAGGCGGGCTCAAGTGCGGGGGTTCTCCCCGCTGGACCGGTCGATGGCGTCCCGGTATCGACGCTCGGCCACGTCCGGCCCACGGCGCTCGACGACGGGGCCGTGGTGGTCGCGGTAGTCGAGACCACCCCGGATCACGATGGGCGCACCGTCCTCCTCGGGGGTGGTGCCCCCGCGCCGCAGCAGCCGTTCCCCGGCCGACCACAGCAGGCTCAGCAGACCGAGCGCCACCACCGCGACGGTGATCGCCAGCAGCACCTGCAGCCAGGTGTCCATCTCGTTGTCCATCGGTGTCCGTCCCTCCCGGCAACCCGGCGGGCCCCCGTCGACCCCGCCCGGCCACCGTACCGCGGGAGCGGGTCGTATGCCGTGACGCAGCAGCAAGGCAACGGCTCCTCCGTCCCCGGGTCAGCCGGGCACGGGGTCACCCGTGGCGGAGGGCACCGCGCCGGGGGTGCCCTCGCCGGAGATCCGCAGCGCCGCCACCAGCTCGCGGTACAACTCGTCGGTCGCGAGCAGCTGCGCGTGCGTCCCTCGTGCCCGCACCCGACCGGCCTCCATCAGCAGGATCTGGTCGGCATCGATGACGGTGGAGAGCCGGTGCGCGATGGTGACCACGGCGCCGGTGCGGGCGACCCGGTGGATGACTTCCTGGATCGCGGCCTCGGTCAGCCCGTCCAGCTGGGCGGTGGCCTCGTCCAGGAGGAGCACCTCGGGGTCGCGCACGACGGCGCGGGCCAGGGCTATCCGCTGGCGCTCACCACCGGAGAGGGTGGTGTCGCTGACCGGGCTGTCCAGACCGTCCGGCAGGCGCTGCACCGTGCCGGTCAGCCGGACCGCGTCCAACGCCGCCCAGATCTCCTCGTCGGTGGCATCCGGGTGCCGGAAGGTGAGGTTGTCGCGGACCGTCCCGGCGATCAGCGGCGTCTCCTGTTCCACGTAGCCGATCCGGCTGCGGACCGTGTCGATGCTCAGCTCCTCGAAGGGTGCCCCGTCGAGCAGGATCGTCCCTTCCTGCGGGGCGACGAAGCGCAGCACCATCGAGAACGTCGAGGTCTTGCCCGCGCCGGATGGCCCCACGATCGCCGTGTGACCGTGCCGGGGCACGACCAGGTCCAGGCCCCGGACAGCGGGCCGGTCGGCGCCGGCATACTGCAGCGTCACCCCCCGCAACTCCAGGACATGTGGCCCCGCACCGGTGTCCGCGAGGGTGCGGCCCGTCGTGACGTCCTCGACGGCGATGTCCTCGGTCTCCCGGATCCGGGCCGCGGCCGCCACTCCCGACTGCAACTGGGTGAAGGTCTGGGTGAGCGTGGTGATCGGGTCGATGATGTTGAACGCGTAGAGCAGGAACGCCACGAGCGTGGAGACGGCCAAGCCTCCCTCGTTGACCCGCCAGGCCCCGATCCCCAGGATCGCGATGATCGCCAGCTGGATGCCGCCGCCGGAGATGGTCCAGGCGACGGCCGTGACCCACACTGCTCGTATGCTGTGTCGCGCCGAGTCCTCGGCCCGCCCGGTGACGCGGGCGATCTGCCGGTCCTCCGCCCGGCTCGCCTTGACCGTGCGCAGGGCGCGCAGGCTCCCCTCCAGGACGGTGCCCAGCTCCCCGACCGATTCCTGGGCCTTGCGTTGCGCCTCCCCGATCTTCGGCATCAGCACCGCCATCAGGACGGCGATGACCACGATCGCGACCAGCGTGCTGAGCAGTAGCGGAAGGTCCAGCACAGCCATCAGGACGATGGTGCCCACGAGGGAGACCATCCCGTTGATCAGCTGCACGATGCTGGACGACGCTGCCTCACGCAGGAGCACCGTGTCCGAGGTGACCCTGGTGACCATCTCCCCCGGCGACCGCCGTTGGACATCCCCCACCGTGCCCCGGACGAAGCGGCCCACCAGGCCGGTCCGGGCGTCCAGCACGATGTGCTCGGCCAACCGGCCGAGCAGGATCCACTGGGCCATCCCCGCGATGGACCCGATGACCAGGAGCACCAGCAGGAGCACCACCGGGCCGGCCAGCGAGACGTCGGCACCGACCGAGTCGAGCACCCACTTGGTGGCCAACGGTGTGGCGAGCGCCGTGGCCGTCGTCCCCAGGCCGAGCAGCACGCCGACGGCCACCGTCAACCGGTGCGGGCGCACGTACTGCAGCAGCAGCCGGATGTTCTCCCACCGGAGCGGGACCGGGGGTGGCGGATCAGCGGTGGGTTCATTCACTCCCTAAGTGGAGCACTTGTGTCTCATGAGAGTCAATTGTGTTTCATAACGAACCTACGTTGTATTGTGCCGCCATGACGTCGGCACCAGACACGAAGGAGACCGGGACCCGCGCCCGCACCCGGCTGGCCATCCTCGAGGCGGCGGCGGGAATCCTGCCCACGCGACCCACAGCCTCGCTGACGGAGATCGCCACGGCCGCCGATGTCGGCCGGTCGACGCTGCACCGCTACTTCCCCGACCGCGCCGACCTGCTGGCGGCTCTGGCCCACCACATGCTCGAACGGTTGGAGGCCGACTTCCAGCGGGCCGAGCCGGACATCGGGGACCCGGTGGATGCGCTCCGCCGGGTGGCCGAGGCGATCATCGACCGCGGACCGGCGATGACCTATCTCTACAACGAGCCCACGCTCGCCCAGCACGAGGAGCTGTGGGGTGAGGTCGACCCGGCGGCGGATCCGGTCAGCCGGATCCTGGACCGCGCCTCGGACCGCCTGCGCGGCGACCTGTCCCGGGAGTGGATCGTGAAGTGCTTCTGGTCCCTGGTCTACGTCGGGTGGGAGTCGATGCGCGACGGGAGCATGCCGCGGGCGGTCGTCCTGGACTCGATCATCACCACGATGACCTCGGGGATCCTGAGGCACGACTGACGGGGTCGACCAACGCCCTGTGCGCGATGGGCTGTGCCGGACGGCCCCCTGTCTCCCGGTCCCCTGTATGCCGTGTGGCCCGGTCCCCCACCTGGGGAACCGGGCCGCACGGCATACAGGATCGTCAGCGCTGGACGATCAGTCCTCGTCGTCCAACTTGATCGAGGAGGTCTGCTGCACCTGGACCAGGAACTCGTAGTTGGTCTTGGTCTTGCGCAGCCGGTCCAGCAGCAGCTCGATGCCCTGCTGGGCGTCGAGCGCGGAGAGCACGCGACGCAGCTTCCACATGATCTTCAGCTCGTCCGGCGGCATCAGGATCTCCTCGCGGCGGGTGCCGGAGGGGTTGACGTCGACGGCCGGGAAGATCCGGCGGTCGGCGAGCTGGCGGGACAGCCGCAGCTCCATGTTGCCGGTGCCCTTGAACTCCTCGAAGATGACCTCGTCCATCTTGGACCCGGTCTCCACGAGCGCGGTCGCCAGGATCGTGAGGGACCCGCCGTGCTCGATGTTGCGCGCGGCACCGAAGAAGCGCTTCGGCGGGTACAGCGCGCTGGAGTCCACACCACCGGACAGGATCCGGCCGCTGGCCGGGGCGGCCAGGTTGTAGGCACGGCCCAGGCGGGTGATGGAGTCCAGCAGCACGACGACGTCGCCGCCCATCTCGACCAGACGCTTGGCCCGCTCGATCGCCAGCTCGGCGACCGTGGTGTGGTCGTCGGCCGGCCGGTCGAAGGTCGAGGCGATGACCTCACCCTTGACCGTGCGCTGCATGTCGGTGACCTCTTCCGGACGCTCGTCCACCAGGACGATCATCAGGTGCACCTCGGGGTTATTGGTGGTGATCGCGTTCGCGATCGACTGCAGCACCAGGGTCTTTCCCGCCTTCGGCGGAGAGACGATCAGGCCGCGCTGGCCCTTACCGATCGGGGCAACCAGGTCGATGATCCGGGTCGTCAGGTTCTTCTGCTCGGTCTCCAGGCGGAGCCGGTCCTGGGGGTACAGGGGGGTGAGCTTGGTGAACTCCGGACGGGCCTTAGCCTGCTCCGGGGTCTGCCCGTTGACCGTGTCGAGGCGGACGAGGGCGTTGAACTTCTGGCGGTTGTTGCCGCCGGAGTGCTGCTGCTCGCCCTGCTGGTTGGCCTTGATCGCACCGGTGACCGCGTCGCCCTTGCGCAGGCCGTTCTTCCGGACCATGCCCATCGGGACGTAGACGTCGCTCGGTCCGGGCAGGTAGCCGGTGGTGCGGATGAAGGCGTAGTTGTCCAGCACGTCCAGGACACCGGCCACGCCGACGAGGACGTCGTCCTCGCTGTAGCTCTCCTGCTCGTCCTGGTACTGGTCGCCGCCCCCGCGCTGGTTGTTGCGCCCGCGCTTGCGGTCCCGGCCGCGCTGACGGTTCCGGCGACGACCGCCGCCGCGGTTGTCGTCGTCGTAGTCGTTGCCACCCTGGTTGCGGTCGTTGCCGGACTGGTTGCGGTCGTTGCCGCCCTGCCGGTCCTGCTGACCCTGGTTGCGGTCGTTGCCGCCCTGCCGGTCCTGCTGACCCTGGTTGCGGTCATTGCCGGACTGCCGGTCGTTCTGCCGGTCGTTGCCGCCCTGCCGGTCCTGCTGACCCTGGTTCCGGTCGTTACCCGACTGGCGGTCGTTGCCGGACTTCTTCTCGGCCGCGCCGTCCCCCTGGTCGTTCTGCTGGCGGTCCTGCTGCCGGCCGGAGCGGCGCTCGCCGCCCTGGTCGCGCGAGTCGCCACCGGCGCCGTCGCCACGTCCGGCCGCGGCCGGCTCGGCGTCGGTCGACGGCTTCCCCGCGGGGGCGGAGGCCCGCCGCTCGGCGCGTCGCGAGGTCTTCTCCCCCTGCGCCGGGGCGCTGTCCTGCTCGGTGCGGTCCCCAGCGGGGGCCGGGGCGGAGCCCCCGGCGGAGCGAGCCGACCGGGTGGCGCCGTTGGTGCCCCCGCCCTGGCGCTCCTTGATGGCCTGCACAAGGTCCGCCTTGCGCATCTTCGGGCTCACAGCGATGCCCATCGATCCGGCCAGGCCCTGCAACTCGGCCAACCGCATCGCGCTCAGCGAGCCCGACTTGGTGGGTGCAGCGGTCTTGGTGGTGTCTGTCACGAAGGATTCCTTCCCCCTCGTAGGGGCCCGCCGGATATCGGTCGGGCCCGGGGTAACAGGTAAAGGACGGACGGAGTCCGTCCCGGCGAATCACCAGCACGAACAGAGTGGTTACCCAACCCCAAAGAGCGTGGGTCCACACCACGGATTGCTCGCGGTGGATGATCACTACACGCTGTCGGGAACCACGAAAAACGGGTTCAGCCGAACTGTCGCGCGAGTGCGGTTCCTACCGTACCACCTTGCGCCCCATGCCCTCGCCTCGACGCCCGTGGGGCCGTGGCTAAGGTGACCCCATGAGCAGCCACAGTCAGTCCCCCGCCCACGACGGCACCGCCTCCGGCCACCTCAGCGGTCGTCATGCCCTGGTGACCGGCGGTGGTGGTGGCCTGGGCACCGCCATCGCCCTCCGGCTGGCCAAGGACGGTGCGGCCATCACCCTCGCCGACATCGACGCGGACAAGATGGAGCCGGTCGCCGCGCAGGTCCGCGAGCTGGGCGTCCCCTGCGAGACCTGGCAGCTGGACCTGTCCGACGTCGCCGCCCAGTCCGAGCTCACGCTCGAGTTCGACATCCTGGTGAACAACGCCGGGATCCAGCACGTGGCCCCCATCCACGAGTTCCCGGTGGACCGGTGGGAGCTGATCCAGCGCCTCATGGTCACCTCGCCGTTCCTGCTCATCCGGGCGTGCCTGCCGCATATGTATGCCGGGGGTTACGGCCGGATCGTCAACATCTCCTCGGCCCACGGGTTGCGGGCCAGCGAGTTCAAGTCCGCCTACGTCGCGGCTAAGCACGGCCTGGAGGGACTGTCCAAGGTCACCGCGCTGGAGGGCGCCAACAAGGGCGTCACCAGCATGTGCATCAACCCCGGCTACGTCTGGACCCCGCTGGTGGCCGCCCAGGTCAAGGACCAGGCCGTGGCCCACAACATGAGCGAGGACGAGGTGGCCGAGAAGGTCATGCTGGCGGCGCAGCCCCTCAAGGAGTTCGCCACCCCCGAGGCGATCGCCGAGGCCGTCGCCTACTGCACGAACCCCTACAGCAGCTCGGTTACCGGGACGAACATCGTCGTGGACGGGGCCTGGACCGCGCGCTGACCCGGCGGACGGCCTCCCAGGGGCTGCAGGATTATCGGGTTACCCCGAAACCTGGCGCTATCGACCGGGAAGCTTCTCCTACGAAGCGCAGGATTATCGGGTGACCCGATAATCCTGCGCCCGGAGGAACGCCTCAGAGGGCGACGTTGATCTGCTTGATCTGGGTGAAGCCCTCGAGCATCCCCTCGAGGGAGACCTCACGGCCGATGCCGCTGGTCTTCATGCCGCCGTACGACTGGCCCGCGAGCTGGCCGCCACCCTGGTTGACCTGGACCCAGCCGGAGTCGATCCGGTGGGCGGCCCGCAGCGCGGCGCTGATGTCCTTGCTGAAGACGAACGCCGCCAGCCCGTAGTGGGTGTCGTTGGCCATCTTGATGACCTCGTCCTCGTCCTTCCACCGGATGACCGACAGGATCGGGCCGAAGATCTCCTCCTGGGCGATCCGCCAGTCGTTGGAGACCTGGGTCAGGATCATCGGCGCGTGGTAGAAGCCGGGCTCCCCGACGGTGAGCTGCTCGCGACCGTCGAAGGCGACCGCAACGTTCTCCTGCGCGAGGCCGTCGTCGATGTAGCCCTGCACCCGGTCGTACTGCTTGGCGTTGATGATGCAGCCGATGTCGGACTCCTCCTCACGGGGGTTGCCGACCTTGAGCTTGGCGGTCTTGGCCACCAGCTTCTCCAGGAACTCGTCGTGGATCTCGTCGTGCAGGAAGAGCCGCGAGCCGCTCGTGCAGCTCTGGCCCTGCCGGGCGAACCTGGTCGCGGCCAGCACCTGGTCGACGACCTCGTCGGTGCAGGAGTCGGGGTAGACGATGGAGGGCGACTTGCCGCCCAGCTCCAGGGAGGCGTGCGCCAGGCGGGCACCGGCCTTGGAGGCGACCCCGTGGCCGACGAGGCTGGACCCGGTGAAGGAGACCTTGTCGACGTCCTGGTGCACGACCAGGGCCTCACCGATCTCGGCGCCGAGGCCGGTGACCACGTTGAGCACGCCCGCCGGCAGCAGCGGGCCGATGATCTCGGCCAGCTTCAGGATCGTCAGCGGGGCGTCCTCGGCGGCCTTGAGCACGATCGTGTTGCCGGCGGCCAGGGCCGCGGGCACCTTGAACGCGGCGATCAGCAGCGGGGAGTTCCACGGCAGGATCCCGGCGACCACGCCCAGCGGCTGCCGCCGGGTGTACTGCAACTGGTTGTCCGGGGTGGGCAGCACGGTGCCCTTGACCTCACCGGCGATCCCGGCCATGTAGCGGAACAGGGACACCAGGGAGCCTGCCTCGGGGCGGGCCTGGGTGCGGATCGCGTTGCCGGTGTCCAGCGCGGTCAGGTGCGCCAGCTCCTCGACGGCCTCCTCGAGGGCGTCGGTGCACTTGTGCAGGGCCCGGGAGCGCTCCGCGAAGGTCAGGTTGGCCCAGGCCGGGAACGCCGCGCGCGCGGCGGCGACGGCCTTGTCGGCGTCGGCCTCACGGGCCCTGGGGGTCGTCGCGATGACCTTGTTGCGGTCGATCGGGGTGATCACCTCGATCGTCTCGCCGGCCTCGGCGGGGACCCACTCGCCCCCGATGTACATCAGTTCCTCGGAGATCTCGATGTCCTCGAGAGCGACTCCGGCGACGTCCTTCATTCACTTGCTCCTCTGCAGGGGATCCAGTGCTCCTCACGATACCCGCGGGCACATTCGCCCCGACCCCGGCCCTGCAGGGATCAGGAGCGTCCCGCGACGACCCGGCGCGCGGCCGCCACCACGTCGCCGAGCACCGCCGACGCCGTGGGCTCGCCCCCGGCCCCCGCACCGGCGAACCGCAGCGCCCCGGCCGAGGCGGTCTCGATCACGATCGTGTTGCCGCCCTCGCGGGTCAGCGCCAGCGGGTCGTCGCCGGCCAGACTGACCGGCCGCACGGCGACCTCGACCTTGGGTGACTCCGGGGTCCCCGAGCGCCACGCCGTGGCGACCAGCTTGATCACCTGGCCGGTCCCCCGCGCGGTGTCGAAGTGGTGGTCGGTCAACTGGCTGATCCCCTCGCGCTGCACGTCCTCCATCCGGACCGGGACCCCCCAGGCGGCCCGGGCCAGGATCACGATCTTGGCGGCGGCGTCGATGCCCTCCAGGTCCTCGGTGGGGTCGGCCTCGAGGAACCCCAGCTCGCCCGCCCGGTCCTTGGCGTCCTCGAACGACATGCCCTGCCGGGCCACCATGTCGAGGATGAAGTTGGTCGAGCCGTTGAGGATGCCGGCGATCCAGGTGATGTCGTCACCGGCCAGGGACTCCCGGACGACACGGACCACCGGCACGGCGGCGGCGACGGCGGCCTCGTAGTCCAGCCCGACCCGGCGCTCGGCGGCCAGCGCCTCCAGCTCGGCTCCCCGCTGGGCGATGAGCTGCTTGTTGGCGGTGACCACCTGCGCACCACCCTCCAGCGCCCTGGTCAGCAGGCCGTGCGCCGGCTCGATGCCCCCCATCAGCTCGACCACCACGTCGGCGCCGTCGATCAGGTCCTCGGGCCGGTCGGTGAGCAACGCCTCGGGCACCCCGGGCAGGTCGCGCGGGCGGGACAGGTCACGGACCGCGATGCCGCTGAGCTCCAGCGGCGCACCCACCCGGGAGGCGAGCAACGGGCCCCGCGCATACAGCTGCCGGGCCACCGCTGCCCCCACGGTGCCGGCGCCGAGCAGCGCCACCCGGATCGGGGACTGGGCTTGGGTCATGGGTCACTCCTGCGTCGGGTTCGTCGGTTGGGTCGGTCGGTTCGGGTCGGTCTCGTATGGGGTCGGTCTCGTCCAGCGAGGGTATGCCGGATGGTCGGGTCGGCGGGTCCCGGTCACATCCGCTCGGGCGCGGTCACGCCCAGCAGGCCGAGTCCGTTGGCCAGCACCTGCCGGGTGGCGTCGTTGAGCCAGAGCCGGGTGCGGTGCAGGTCGGTGATCTCCTCGTCGACGTCGACCGGGCGGACCCGGCACTCGACATACCAGGTGTGGAAGTGCCCGGCCAGCTCCTCCAGGTACCGGGCGACCCGGTGCGGCTCGCGGAGCCGGGCCGCCTGCGCCACGACCCGGGGGAAGTCGCCGAGGGCGGCCAGCAGCGCCGCCTCGGTGGGGTGGGCCAGCAGCGCCGGGTCGAAGCCCCCGTCGCGGTCCACCCCGTCCTCGGCGGCGAGCTTGGCCACGTTGCAGGTGCGGGCGTGGGCGTACTGCACGTAGAAGACCGGGTTGTCGTTGGACCGCTTGCGCAGCTCCTCCCCGTCCAGGTCCAGCGGGGAGTCCGCCGGGTAGCGGGCCAGCGAGTAGCGCACCGGGTCCGAGCCGATCCACTCCAGCAGGTCGGTGAGGAAGACCGCGTTGCCGCGGCGCTTGCCCATCCGCTCGCCCGAGATGTTGATCAGCTGGCCGATGAGGACCTCGATGTTGGTCGCGGGGTCGTCGCCGGCGCACGCCGCGATCGCCTTCAACCGGCCCACGTAGCCGTGGTGGTCGGCGCCGAGCATGTAGACCTTCTGCGGGAAGCCGCGGTCCTTCTTGCTCAGGTAGTAGGCGGCGTCCGAGGCGAAGTAGGTGGGCTCGCCGTTGGCCCGGATCAGGACCCGGTCGCGGTCGTCACCGAAGTCGGTGGTGCGCAGCCAGACGGCGCCCTCGGCGTCGAAGACGTGGCCCTGCTCACGCAGCCGCGCCACCGCCCGCTCGACCTCCCCGGAGTCGTGCAGCGACTTCTCCGAGAACCACACGTCGAACTCGACCCGGAACTCCTCCAGGGTGTCCTTGATCTGCTGGAGCTGCAGCTCGTAGCCCCGGGCCCGCGCCAGCGCGGTGGCCTCGGCGTCCGGCAGGTCCAGCAGGTCGGGACGCTCGGTCAGGAGCCGGGTCGCCAGGTCCTCGATCCACTCCCCCGCGTAGCCGCCCTCGGGCACCTCGGCGCCGCGCGCGCGGGCCACGATCGAGGCACCGAACTTGTCCATCTGGGAGCCGGCGTCGTTGATGTAGTGCTCGGCGGTGACCCGTGCCCCGCTGGCCTGGAGGAGCCGGCGTAGGGCGTCGCCCAGGGCCGCCCACCGGGTGTGCCCGATGTGCAGCGGCCCGGTCGGGTTGGCCGAGACGAACTCTAGGTTGATCACCTGGCCGTCGAGCGCGTCGTTGGTGCCGTATGCCGTGCCCGCCGCCACGATGGTCCGCGCCAGTTCGCCGGCGCTCCCCGCGTCGAGCCGGATGTTGAGGAAGCCGGGGCCCGCGACGTCGACGCCCGCGACCCCGTCCACCGCGTCCAGGCGGCCGGCGAGGTGGGTGGCCAGCTCTCGCGGCGGCATCCCGGCGGCCTTGGCCAGCTGCAGCGCGACGTTGGTCGTCCAGTCCCCGTGCTCCTGGCTCCGGGGTCGCTCCACGCGCACCTCGCGGGGCACCTCGACGGCGAGGTCGCCGGCGGCGACGGCCTGCTCGAGGGCGGCGGTGATGGCAGCAGCGAGTTGCTCAGGGGTCACCGGGCCGATTCTAGTGCCGCGTGCGGCCCGCTCCGGCCCACCCCGGGGCGTCGGCCCGTGCACGGAGCACCCCGTTCCGGCTGGTACTCTTTTGCGCTGTTGCCCCCGTAGCTCAGGGGATAGAGCACCGCCCTCCGGAGGCGGGAGCGCAGGTTCGAATCCTGCCGGGGGCGCAACGCGAGGCCGTCGGCCCCTCACCGGGGCCGGCGGCCTCCGCCATCCCCCTGCAGGATTATCGGGTCACCCGATAATCCTGCCCTTCGTAGCAGAACCTTCCCGGTCGATAGCGCCAGGTTCCGGGGTGAAGCCAGGACCCGGCCGCGCCAGACCGCGACCGACGTGCTCCTCGCCCGCCAGACCGCGACCAACCCACCCTCGACGCCCGCCGGAGACCCGGGGGCAGCACCGCCCGACCCGGGTGGTTGCATGGTGCCCACCCAGACCTGACGCACCCGAGCGGAGCCCCATGGAGACCACGCAGTCCTGGATCAACGGTGAGTCCGTGCCCAGCGCCGACACCTACGACAACGTCGACCCGGCCACCGGCCGGACCATCGGGTTGGTCGCGCGGGCGGGCGCCGACGAGGTCGACCGGGCGGTCGCGGCGGCCGCGGCGGCGCAGCCGGCCTGGGCGGACACCTCCCCCGAGGAGCGCTCCGAGCTGCTCGAGCGCTGGGCAGCGACCGTGGAGCGGGAGGCCGAGCAGCTGGCACGCTGGGAGTGCGAGGACACCGGCAAGCCGCTCAGCCAGGCACGCGCCGACGCCCGGACCGCGGCCCGCTACCTGCGCTACTACGCCCACGTGGTCGAGGCGTTCTACGGGATCACCATCCCCAAGGGCGCCGACCTGCACGCCTACACGCGGCGCGAGCCGTTCGGCGTGGTCGGGTCGGTCGTCGCCTGGAACTACCCGCTGCAGCTCGCCTCCCGCACCCTGGCCGCGGCCGCGGTGACCGGCAACGGCATCGTGCTCAAGCCCGCCGACGAGACCCCGCGCACGACCGTCGCCCTCGCCCGGTATGCCGTGGAGGCGGGTCTGCCCGCCGGTCTCGTCAACGTGGTGACCGGGATCGGGGCCGAGGCCGGGGCGGCGCTGACCGCGCACGAGGGCGTCTCCCAGCTGAGCTTCGTGGGGTCGACCACGATCGGCTCGCAGATCGCCCACGCCGCCGCCGAGCGGGTGGTCCCGACGGTGCTGGAACTGGGCGGCAAGTCGGCCCAGGTGGTCTTCGCCGACGCCGACCTCGAGGCCGCCGCGGAGGCGGTGGCCCGCGGCGTGCTGCAGAACGCCGGCCAGACCTGCTCGGCCGGCTCCCGGCTGCTGGTGCACGCCGACGTCCACGACGAGTTGGTCAGCAAGGTGGTCCAGCGGCTGGAGGGCACCACGATCGGTCCCGGTCTGGACGACCCCGACCTGGGCCCGCTGGTCTCGGCCAAGCAGTGGGAGCGGGTCTCCAGCTTCTTCACCGACCTGGGCCAGGGCGAGGTCCTCACCGGCGGCGGACGCCCCGCGGACGAGGCGCTCGCCGAGGGCGCCTACTTCGCCCCCACCGTCGTCGACGGTGTCGACCCGCACAGCCGGATCGCGCAGGAGGAGGTCTTCGGACCGGTCCTGGCGGCGATGACCTTCACCGACGAGGACGAGGCGGTCGCGCTGGCCAACTCCACCGAATACGGCCTGCTCGCCGCGCTGTGGACCCGCGACCTGAGCCGCGCGCACCGGTTGGCCGGCCGGGTGCGCGCCGGTCAGGTCTTCGTCAACAACTACGGCGCGGGCGGCGGCGTGGACCTGCCGTTCGGCGGGTTCGGCAAGTCGGGCTACGGCCGGGAGAAGGGCCTGGAGGCCCTCGAGTCCTTCACCCAGACCAAGACCGTCGTGATCAAGTTGTGAGTCCGGCCGGATCGACATACCTGCTGCGCCGCACCGGACGAGAATGTTCTACTGGCTGACATGACCGACGCGACCGCGCCCCCGGCGCCGCCACCGTCCGCGCCACCCGGCACCGCGATCGAGGTCGAGGGGCTGTCCAAGAAGTTCGGGGACTTCGCCGCCGTCGACGACCTCTCCTTCCGCGTCCAGCCCGGACGGATCACCGGGTTCCTCGGCCCGAACGGCGCCGGCAAGACCACGACCCTGCGGATGTTGCTGGGCCTGATCCGGCCCTCCGCCGGACGCGGGTTGATCGGGGGGCAGCGGTATGCCGACCTGCCGGCCCCGCTCTCGACCGTCGGCGCAGCGCTCGAGGCCACCAACTTCCACCCCGGGCGGACGGGTCGCAACCACCTGCGGGTGCTGGCGGCCACGCACCGCATCCCCGACGCCAGGGTCGACGAACTCCTGGAGCTGGTGGGGATCCCCGCGGCCGCGCGCAAGCGGGCCGGGGGTTACTCGATGGGTATGCGGCAGCGGCTCGGTCTCGCGGCCGCCCTCCTCGGCGACCCGGACGTGCTGATCCTGGACGAGCCGGCCAACGGCCTGGACCCCGAGGGGATCCGCTGGCTGCGGGGGCTGCTGCGGCACCTGGCCGGCGGCGGCAAGACCATCCTCGTCTCCTCGCACCTGCTCAGCGAGGTGGAGCAGACGGTCGACGACGTCGTGATCATCGCGAACGGCCAGCTGGTCCGGCAGGGCTCCATGGACGACCTGCACGGGGACCCCAACACGCTGCTGCGCACGTCCGACGCCGACCGGCTGCTGCGGATGCTGCGCGAGGGCGGGTTCACCGCCGACCACAGCCCCGAGCACGGTCCCGGGGCGCTGCGCGTGGTCGGGGACGACATGGTGCGGATCGGCGACCTCGCGCTCGCCGGGGGTGCCCCGGTCCACGAGATGCGCACGCTGCGCACCGACCTGGAGCGCCTCTACTTCGAACTCACCGAGTCCCCGCAGCACCAGAACCGCAACCGGGCCGGGGCCGGCCCGGGTCCCGAAGGGGTAGGACCGATGAACACCGTCGACGGGGAGGACCAGCGATGATCGCCCTCGTCCGTTCCGAGTTGCTGAAGTACCGCTCCACCCGGCTGTTCTGGGGGATGCTGATCGGGATGTTCCTCACCGGCGCCGCGTTCGCCGCGATCGGTGCGGCGTTCACCATCTACGGCGAGATGCCGATGGGTGGCCAGACGGTCGAGATGCGGTCCCTGGTGCCCGACGAGACGCTGGTCCGGCAGACATATACCGGCGGCATCCAGTTGGGTTACCTGCTGGCCCTGGTCATCGGGGTGCTCTCGATCGGCCAGGAGTTCCGGCACAAGACCGCCACCGGGACCTTCCTGGCCGCGCCCCGCCGCAGCCGGGTGATCGCTGCCAAGGTGATCTCGCTGATCGTGATCGGTGCCGTCAACGGCGTGGTCCACCTGGCCGGCGCGATGATCGGCGGCGGCGCGCTGCTGGCGGCCAACGGCATCCCGCTGTTCCCCGGCCCCGGCGGCCTGGTCCGCACCCTGGCGCTGGCCCTGCTGGTGCTCGGGCTCTGGGCATTGATGGGCCTGGGCATCGGGGTGCTGATCCCGAACCAGATCGCCGCGCTCCTGGTGGCGATCGCCTTCGCCTGGATCGTGGAGCCGCTGGTCGGCTTCGGCCTCAGCCTGGTGGACGGCGGGTCCGAGGTGGCCCGGTTCTTCCCCAGCCAGGCGACCTCGGCGGCCCTGGACACCTTCGGCGGGATGGACGCCTCGGCGGCCGAACAGATGGGTGCCTCCGGCGACCAACTGGCCTGGTGGGCCGGGGCCCTGGTGCTCCTCGCATACGCCGCGGTCATGACCGCGATCGGCACCTGGTTGACGCGCCGCCGCGACATCGTCTGACGCGTCTGGCGACTCGGCCGACCCGGGGGCCCACGAAGTGGCCGCGGCGGGCTAGGCTTAGCCCGCAGAAGATCGTCTGTCAACCATGTGAGGAAGAGGCGCGGACGCCGTGGCAGCACAGCCCCCCAGCAGTGACAATCCCCTGGCCGACTTCGGAGCCAACGAGTGGCTCGTGGAATCGATGTACGAGCAGTTCCAGGCCGATGAGTCCTCCGTAGCCCCCGAGTGGCGGGCGTTCTTCGCCACCTTCACCCCCGGCGACGCCGGCAGCAACGGCACGACGGCAGGTGACGGCGACCGGCCCGGCACCGGGTCCGCGACGAGCAAGGCCGCCAAGAGCGAGCCCGCCAAGACCACGGCCGCGCCGGAGAAGTCCGCCGCGCCGAAGCAGCCCGCCGCCAAGGCGGCACCGGCCAAGGCCGAGCCCGCCAAGGCCGAAACCGCCAAGAGGGACGCGACCAAGTCCGAGACATCCAAGTCCGAGTCCGCCAAGGGCGAGGGCTCCCCCACCCCCCGGGACGCCCCGGCCCGCAGGGACGCCGGGCCCCAGGAGGCGGCCCAGGTCACCCGGCTGCGCGGGGCGACCGCGCGGGTGGTCACCAACATGGAGTCCTCCCTGGAGGTCCCGACGGCGACCAGCCTGCGGGCCGTGCCGGCCAAGCTGCTGATCGACAACCGGATCGTGATCAACAACCACCTGTCCCGCAGCCGCGGCGGCAAGGTGTCCTTCACCCACCTCATCGGCTACGCCATGGTCAAGGCCCTGGCCGCGATGCCGGAGATGAACTACAGCTACGCCGAGCAGGACGGCAAGCCCGCCCTGGTCGTGCCCGCGCACGTCAACCTCGGCCTGGCCATCGACGTCCCGAAGCCGGACGGCAGCCGGCAGCTCTTGGTGCCCAGCATCAAGAGCGCCGAGCGGATGGACTTCGCCAACTTCTGGGGCGCCTACGAGGACCTGGTCCGCAAGGCCCGCGACAACAAGCTGACACTCGAGGACTTCCAGGGCACCACGGTCTCGCTGACCAACCCCGGCGGCATCGGGACGGTCTCTTCCGTGCCGCGGCTGATGCAGGGGCAGGGCGCCATCATCGGCGTCGGCTCGCTGGACTACCCGGCCGAGTGGCAGGGCTCCAGCCCCCAGCTGATCGCGAACAACGCGGTGAGCAAGGTGCTCACCCTCACCTCGACATACGACCACCGGATCATCCAGGGCGCCCAGTCCGGGGAGTTCCTGCGGGTGCTGCACCAGCTGTTGCTGGGCTCCGACGGGTTCTACGACGAGATCTTCACCTCGCTGCGGATCCCCTACGAGCCGGTCCGGTGGGCACCGGACATCACGGCCACGCACGACGACGACGTGTCCAAGGCGTCGCGGGTGCAGGAGCTGATCCACTCCTACCGGGTGCGCGGTCACCTGATGGCCGACACCGACCCGCTGGAGTACCGCCAGCGGCGGCACCACGACCTCGACATCACCAACCACGGGTTGACCCTGTGGGACCTGGAGCGGTCGTTCCCGACCGGCGGTTTCGGCGGCACACCGCGGCTGACGCTGCGCAAGATCCTGGGCATCCTGCGCGACTCCTACTGCCGCACCGTCGGCATCGAGTACATGCACATCCAGGACCCGGAGCAGCGGGCCTGGATCCAGCAGCGGGTCGAGGTCCCCTACGAGAAGACCTCGGCCGACGAGCAGCTGCGCATCCTGCGCCGGCTGAACGCCGCGGAGGCCTTCGAGACCTTCCTGCAGACCAAGTTCGTCGGGCAGAAGCGGTTCAGCCTCGAGGGCGGCGAGTCGGTCATCGCGCTGCTGGACCAGATCCTGACGATGTCCGCCGAGGAGGACCTCGACGAGGTCTGCATCGGTATGCCGCACCGCGGCCGGCTCAACGTGCTGGCCAACCTGGCCGGCAAGTCCTACGGGCAGATCTTCCGCGAGTTCGAGGGCAAGCAGGCCCCGGGCTCGGTCCAGGGCTCGGGTGACGTGAAGTACCACCTGGGCACGGAGGGCGAGTTCACCACCGAGAGCGGCAAGACCACCAAGGTCTACCTGGCCGCCAACCCCTCCCACCTGGAGGCGGTCAACCCGGTTCTCGAGGGCATCACCCGGGCCAAGCAGGACCGGCTCGACCTCGCGGGCGAAGCGTTCACCGTGCTCCCCGTGCTGCTGCACGGCGACGCCGCGTTCGCCGGCCAGGGTGTGGTCGCCGAGACCCTCAACCTGTCCCAGCTGCGCGGCTACCGCACCGGCGGCACCATCCACGTGGTCATCAACAACCAGGTCGGATTCACCACCAGCCCGAGCTCCTCCCGCTCCAGCGTCTACTGCACCGACGTGGCGCGGATGGTGCAGGCACCGATCTTCCACGTCAACGGGGACGACCCCGAGGCGTGCGTGCGGGTCGCCGAGCTGGCCTACGAGTTCCGGCAGGCGTTCCACAAGGACGTCGTGATCGACATGGTCTGCTACCGCCGCCGCGGTCACAACGAGGGCGACGACCCCTCGATGACCCAGCCGCTGATGTACGACCTGATCGAGTCCAAGCGCTCGGTCCGCAAGCTCTACACCGAGGCGCTGATCGGTCGCGGTGACATCACCGTGGACGACGCGGAGGCCGCGCTGCGCGACTACCAGCGCCAGCTGGAGCAGGTGTTCACCGAGACCAAGGCCGCGCTGCGCGGCGAGGACGGCGACTCCCGCGGTCTGGACCGCCCCCGTGCCCAGGAGGAGGACGAGGCGGCGCCGGTCACCAAGCACAAGAGCGCGATCAGCGCCGAGACCCTGCAGCGCATCGGCGACGCCTTCAGCGACACACCGGAGGGCTTCACGGTCCACCCCAAGCTCGCGCAGCTGATGCAGCGTCGCACCGAGATGACCCGCGAGGGCGGGATCGACTGGGCGATGGGCGAGCTGATCGCGATCGGGTCGCTGCTCATGGAGGGCACCCCGGTCCGGCTGGCCGGCCAGGACTCCCGCCGCGGCACCTTCGTGCAGCGGCACGCGGTCCTGACCGACAAGAAGACCGCGGATGAGTGGACGCCGTTGCTCCACCTGACCGAGGACCAGGCCAAGCTGTGGATCTACGACTCGCTGCTCAGCGAGTATGCCGCGATGGGCTTCGAGTACGGCTACTCGGTGGAGCGTCCGGACGCCCTGGTGATGTGGGAGGCCCAGTTCGGCGACTTCGTCAACGGCGCCCAGACGATCATCGACGAGTTCATCTCCTCCTCGGAGCAGAAGTGGAACCAGCGTTCCTCGGTCGTGCTGCTGCTGCCGCACGGCTACGAGGGGCAGGGACCGGACCACTCCTCCGCGCGGATCGAGCGCTTCCTACAGCTGTGCGCCGAGGAGAACATGCGGGTGGCCTACCCGTCCACGCCCGCCTCCTACTTCCACCTGCTGCGTCGGCAGGCGTTCGGTCGCCCGCGCCGGCCGCTCGTGGTGTTCACCCCGAAGGCGATGCTGCGGCTGAAGGCGGCCGCCAGCAAGCCGGAGGACTTCACCGAGGGCCGCTGGCAGCCGGTGCTCCCGCCGCGCCCGGTGGCCGACGCCTCGAAGGTCACCCGTGTCCTGCTCGCCTCGAGCAAGCTGGTGCACGACCTGGAGGACGACAGGGCCAAGCGCGAGGACGAGGGCACCGTGGTGCTGCCGGTCGAGCAGCTCTACCCGGTCCCCGGCCGGGAGATCGCCGAGGCGGTCCGGGCCTTCCCCAACGCCGAGCTGGTCTGGGTGCAGAACGAGCCGAAGAACCAGGGCGCCTGGCCGTTCATGGCGATCAACCTGCCCGAGGCCCTGGCCGAGTTCGGCGAGACCCGCCCGCTGCGGGTCGGCGCCCGCCCGGCCTCGGCGTCGCCGGCCACCGGATCGGGCAAGGCGCACGCCGCTGAGCAGCAGGTGCTGCAGGACGAGGCCTTCGCCCGCTGACCCACCTGGCCCGGCCGAGGCGTCGGTCAGCTGGGGCCCGGCACTCGTCACGGACGCACGCGAGAGGGGCACGACCACCGTGGTGGTCGTGCCCCTCTCCGGTGCGTCCTTCGGGGAGCCGGGCTATCCGCCGGTGGCGACGCCGCTGGAGTAGAGCTTCTCGGGCAGCCAGGTGATGATCTCGGGGAAGACGGAGAACAACACGAGGGCCAGCGCGAGGATTCCGACGTAGGGCAGCGCACCGATCAGGACTTCCTTGAGCGGGATGTCCGGGGCGATCCCCTTGATCACGTAGAGGTTCAGGCCGACCGGCGGGGTGATCAGGCCCATCTCCATGTTGATGGTCATCAGCACCCCGAACCAGATCGGGTCGAAGCCGAGGGTCAGGATCACCGGCAGCAACACCGGGGTGACCATCACGATGATCGACACCGGCGGCAGGAAGCAGCCCATCACCAACAGGATCACGTTGATGATCAGCATGACCACCCACTTGTTCATGTCCAGGTCGGTCACCAGGGTGGCCAGGTCCTGCGGGATCCGCAGGTAGCTCAGCACCACGGCGATCACGGCCGAGAAGCAGGTGATCAGCAGGATCATCGTGCTCTGGTTGGTGGTCTCGAGCAGGACCTTGATCAGGTCCTTGCCGCGCAGTCCCCGGTAGCCGATCCCGATCAGGGCCATCACCAGGACCACGCCGACCGCGGCGGCCTCGCTCGGGGTCGCGATGCCCCGGTAGAGGACGAACAGGACCGCGAAAACCAGCAGCGCGAAGGGCACCACCTTGGCCAGGCTGACGAACCGGTCCGGCCAGGAGTACAGCCGCGCCGTGACCTTGCGGGCACCGTGGTGCGGCAGCACGTCCGGACGGCTCGCCCGACGCTCCTCCATCCGGGTCGCGATGAAGATCCAGATGCAGAACATCGCGGTGATCACGATGCCGGGGATGATGCCGCCGGCGAAAAGCTGTCCGATCGACTGCTCCGCCGCGATGCCGTAAAGGATCAACGTCACGCTGGGCGGGATCAGGATGCCGAGGGTTCCACCGGCGGCGACGGCACCCGTGGCGATCCGGGAGGAGTAGCCCCGGGTCGCCATCTCCGGGATGGCGACCCGGCCGATCGCGGCGGCGGTGGCCGCGCTGGCACCGGTGAGCGCGGCGAAGATGGCCGAGGCCAGCACGCTGCTCATCGCCAGCCCGCCCTTGACCCGGGACAACCAGGCCTCACCGGCCTCGAAGAGCTGCTTGCTGGCCGTCGACCCGCCGAACAGGTTGCCCATCAGCACGAACAGCGGGATGGCGAGCAACCCGAAGTCGTTCATCGAGTCGAAGACCATTTTGCCGAATAGGTCGAACTGGTCCGGCCCGAGGAAGATGACGATGGACAGGATGGCCGTGATGGCCAGCGCGAAGGCGATCGGCATGCCGGTCAGGAACAGCACCATCGCCATCGCCAGGATGATGCCGCCTTGGGCGAAGGAGCTCATCGGCCGGCCTCCGTGTCGTCGTCGGTGGGTCGCGGTTCGTCCTGGGCGGCCGCCTCGGCCTCCGCTTCGGCCCCTGCCTCGGCTTCCGCCGCGGCCGCGACGCCGATCTGTTCGATCTCCTGCTCGACGACCGCCTTCTCACCGCCGTGGCCCATCAGCATGACCTCGGACATCGGGATCTTGCCGGTCAGTCCCCTGACCCCGTCGACGATCATCGCGACGTACTGCAGCGCGACCGCGCCCATCCCGACCGGCAGGATCGTGTAGACGACCGACAGCGGCGCCCGCCACGCGGTGGAGGAGGTGAAGCCGCCCTCATAGGCCTCGAGCCAGATCTTGAACGAGGTCCAGAAGACGATGAGGACCACGCCCAGGCAGAGCACCGCGGTGACCAGCCGCAGGATCAGCTGGGGGCGTGGCCCCAGCGCCTCGACGACCAGGTCGACGCCCACGTGCGCGTGGTGCTTCAACCCGTAGGCGGCCCCCACGAAGGTGACGAACATCAGCAGGTAGATGGTCAGTTCGGTCTGCCAGACCGTCGGCGCCCCGAGGAAGTAGCGGGCGGTGACCGCCTGGACGGTCACCGCCGTCGCCGCCAGCAGGGCAATGCCGCACAGGTAGCCGGTGAGCTCGGAGAGGGCGTTGGCCCACCGGAAGGTGAGGATCGACTTCATCGGTCAGTCGTGTTGTTCCTGGGCGAGCTCCAGCAACTCGGCACCACCCTCGACATCCGCGGCGTAGGCATCCCACTGCTTCTGCGCCAGCTCCAGCCACTCGTCGAAGGCGGCGTCGTCCATCTGGACGACCTCGACGCCGGCGTCCGCGAAGATCTTCTCGACCCGGGCGTCGTCCTCCTCGGAGGCGGTGTAGGCGTAGTCCTGCAGGTCCGCACCGACCTTGTCGACGGCGGCCTGCTGGTCCGAGCACAGCTTCTCGTAGGAGCCGGTGGAGATGATCAGCGGCTCGAACATGAACCAGAAGGTGTTCTCGGTCGGCGAGGTGAAGGACTTCACCTGCTCCTGCAGGTTGTAGGAGGCGAACGAGCCGGTCGAGGTGACGGCGGCGTCCAGGACCCCGGTCTGCATCGCGGTGTAGATCTCGTTGCTGGGCAGGCTGGAAATGCCCGCGCCCGCGTCCTCGAGCATGAACTCCACATAGGAGCCGGCGGCCCGCATCGTCATGCCGGGCTCGACGTCGGAGGGGCTCACGATCGGGTCGGTCTTGGACCCGATCGCGCCGGCGTTCCACACCCAGGTGAGCAGGTGGGCGCCGTTCTCCTCCATGTTGGCCACCAGCGCGTCGCCGATCGGGCTGCCCTCCCAGGACTGCGCCTGCGCGTGGTTGCGCACCAGGCCGGGCATCAGCGTGACGCTCCACTCCGGCACCCGGCCGGAGGCGTAGTCCAGCGGGAAGACCGACATGTCGATCGAGCCGTTCATCATCGCGTCGTACTGCTCGGTGGACTTGGACAGCGTGCTGTTCGGGAAGACCTGGACCTTGACCTGTCCGTCGGTCTCCTCCTCCACCCCCTCGGCGAACTTCTGGGCGATCAGGGACCGGAAGTCCCCGTCCTCACCCGTTGCCTCGGGCCACTGGTGCGACAGCCGCAGCGTCACGTCCTCGCAGTCGCCGCCAGCCGTGCTGCCGCTGTCGTCGCCACCGCCACCGCCGCATGCTGCGAGCACCAGGCTCGAGCCGAGGGCCAGGGCCACCAGGGGCGAGATTGGGTTCCTCATTGATCCGTCCTCCCTCGAGGGACTACTCCGTCCCAGGGCGCCAGTGGCCTATCCACTAGTCCTCGCTGGACAGTAGCCACGGTCACAGCGCAGGTCAAGAAACAACACACACGTATGCCGATCCGTTGCGAAGCCGTGATCCTCCGGTCACCGCCCGGTCGGCAGGCCCAACCGCCGGTACCGGGTCCGACGGTCGGCGAAACGCTGCTCGGGGTCCTGCGCGAGCACCTCGAACAGGGTGGCCCGGAGCACGGCTCCCATGCGGAGGCAGAACTGCTCGGGCTCCTCCGCGGCGTCCGGCAGCTCGGGCACGACGTGGTCCACCACGCCCTGCCGGAGCAGGTCGAGCGAGCGGACCTGCTGGGCCGCAGCCAGTTCCGGGGCGTGCGAGGTGTTGCCGTGCAGGATCACGCTGGCGCCCTCCGGCGGCAGGGGGGACAGCCACCCGTGCTGGGCGGCGATCACCCGGTCGGCGGGGATCAGCGCCAGTGCGCCACCACCGGTCCCCTGCCCGAGCAGTACCGAGATGGTGGGTGCCGGCAGCGAGCTGAGGTCGGCCAGGCACCGCGCGATCTCCATCGCCATCCCCCGCTCCTCGGCGTCCTGGCTGAGGGCTGCGCCCGGCGTGTCGATCACGGTGACCAGCGGCAGGTCCAACTCGGCCGCCAGCCGCATCCCGCGCCGCGCCTCCCGGAGCGCACCCGGGCCCATCGGCTGCTCGTCGGTCTGCCCCCGGCGGTCCTGTCCGAGCAGGACGCAGGGCGCCCCGCCGAAGGTGGCCAGGCACAGGATCACCCCCGGATCCACCTCGCCGTCGCCGGTCCCGCTGAGCGGGACCACGTTCTCGGCCGCCATCCGCAGCAGCCTGCGCACACTGGGTCGCTCCGGCCGCCGGGAGAGCTGGATGGATTCCCAGGCGGGGATGTCGGGCAGGTCGTCGCGCGGGGGCACCTCGGGCACCGGGAAACCGCGGCGCGGGGCGAGGAGCACGGTGAGGGCCGCCGCGGCCAGGTCCCGCAGCCCCTCCGGCGGCACCACACCGTCGATCAGCCCGTGCGCGAAGAGGTTCTCCGAGGTCTGCACGCCGTCCGGGAAGGGCTCGCCGTGCAGCGCCTCGTACACCTTCGGGCCGAGGAAACCGACCAGCGCCCCCGGTTGGGCCACGGTGACGTGACCCAGCCCACCCCAGGAGGCGAGCACGCCACCGGTCGTGGGGTGCCGCAGGTAGACCAGGTAGGGCAGCCCCGCCGCCTTGTGGTCGTTGAGCGCCGCGGAGATCTTCACCATCTGCAGGAACGCGGTCGTGCCCTCCTGCATCCGGGTCCCGCCGGAGGCGGTCGCCGCCAGCAGTGGCAGGCCCTCGGCGGTCGCCCGCTCGACGGCCGACACCAGCCGTTCGGCCGCGGCGACCCCGATCGACCCGGCCAGGAAGGAGAAGTCGCAGGCCATGATCGCCACCCGGCGACCCTGGAGCAGCCCCTCCCCGGAGACGACGGACTCGTCCAGGCCGGACCGCTCGGCCGCCCGGGCCAGGCTGCCGGCATACGCCTCGTCCGCGTCCACCTGGATCGGGGCCCCGTCCCAGCGGACGAAGGTGCCAGGGTCCAGCGTGGTCGTGATCAGCTCGAGGGTGGCGTTCACGACTCGGCGAGCCACTGCCGGATCGACTCCCCGTCGGCGTCCAGTGCCGGGGGTGCGGAGTGGTCGCGCTTGGTGGTCTCCACCTCGGCGCCGTCCTCCACCCGGAAGGTCCGCAACGGCGGGCCGGGCAGGCTGATGGTGCCCAGCAGCGGGTGCTCCACGTCGATCAGCAGGCCCTGCGAGCGGGTCTGGTCCCACTCGTAGACCTCCTGCAGGGTGCGCACCCGACCCGCCGGCACCCCCGCCTGGGCGAGCCGGTCGAGCAGGTCCGCACCGTCCAGGTCGGCGAAGGCGTCCTCGATCACCTCGATGAGGCGGGGCCGGTTGGCGACCCGGTCCGGGTTGGTCGCCAGGCCGTCCATGGCCGGGTCCAGGTCGAAGGCGGCGCAGAACTTCTCCCACAGCGACTGGTTGGCCACGGCCACCTGGACCGCTCCGTCCCGGCAGCGGAAGAGGCCGTACGGCGCGATGGAGGGGTGGTGGTTGCCCTGGGCCGCCGGCACCTCACCGGCGACGGTCCACCGGGTGCCCTGGAAGGCATGGACCCCGACGACGCTGGCCAGCAGCGAGGTCCGGACCACCTGGCCCTTGCCGGTGCGGGCCCGCTCGAGCAGCGCGGAGACCACGCCGTACGCGCCGTACATCCCGGCCAGCACGTCCCCGATCGGGACGCCCACCCGCTGCGGGTCGTCCGGCCCGCTCCCGGTCAGGGACATCAGGCCGGCCTCGCCCTGGGCGATCTGGTCGTAGCCCGCGCGTCCCCCCTCGGGGCCGTCGTGGCCGAAGCCGGACACGGACAGCACGACCAGGCCGGGGTTGAGCTCGGCCAGCCGGGCGGTGGAGAACCCGAGGCGGTCGAGCACGCCCGGACGGAAGTTCTCCAGCAGCACGTCCGCCCGGGTGATGAGCTCGGTCAGCACCGCCCGGTCGTCCTCCCCCTTCAGGTCCAGCGCGATGGACTCCTTGTTGCGGTTGCAGGACAGGTAATAGGTGGCGACGTCACCCTCGTCGGTCGGCATGAACGGCGGCCCCCAACCCCGCGTGTCGTCCCCCTTGCCGGGCACCTCCACCTTGATCACCCGAGCCCCCAGGTCGGCGAGCATCATCGCCGCGTGCGGGCCCGCCAGGGCACGGGTGAGGTCGACGACGAGCGTGCCGGCCAGGGGACCTGTCGAGGTCTGGTTCATGCGCCATTTCTCCTTAGACGAGCGGATTGGCCTAGCCAATAGGACAATCCGCCTGGAAGTCAATATCCTGTGCCCATGATGGCCTCACCGACGGAGGAGCCGGACTCTGCCCTGTCCCGGATGCCGCGCCAGCGGCTCTACGAGCAGATCGTCCAGCAGTTGTTGCGCCACGTCGAGACCCGGGGCCTGGCTCCCGGGGACCGGCTCCCCCCGGAGCGCGACCTGGCGGCCACGCTCGGGGTCAGCCGCGCCTCGATCTCCCAGGCTCTGGTGGCCCTGGAGGTCCTCGGTGTCGTGTCGGTGCGGCACGGCGACGGCGCCATGCTGCTGGACCGGCGCAGCGAGCACCAGGTGCTCACCGCGCTGCGCAGCCACCAGGCGAGGCTCCCGGAGGTCATCGACGCCCGCGCGGCGATGGAGGGCACGCTGGCCCGGCTGGCGGCCGTTCGGCGCACGGACGCGGACCTCGCGGCGATCGACGCCGCCCTGGACAAGATGGAGGCGGACATCGACGCCGGTGCCCGCGGGGTGGACGGGGACAAGGCCTTCCACGCGGCCATCACCGCCGCCGGGCACTCCCCGCTGCTGGCCCGGCTGATGGCCGAGATCTCCGAGCTGATCCGGGAGACCCGCCTAGAGTCACTGGCCCAGCCGGGACGCCCCCGGGAGTCGCTGGCCGCCCACCGCCGGATCACCGAGGCGATCCGCGCCGGGGACGCCGACGGCGCCCGCGTGGCGATGGAGGACCACATCGCCCTGGTATCCGACGTCGCGCTGAACCGGGAGCACGACCCCGGCCCGCACCCCGAGGAGGACTGACCGTGGCCGGCTCCCACCTGGACGCGAACCTGGAGCTGCTGGCCGGCGAGACCCGTGCCCTGGTGGACACCGTCGCCGCGCTGCGCCCGGAGGACCTGGCCGCACCGACGCTGTGCCCCGGCTGGTCGAGGGCCCACGTCATCACCCACGTCGCCCGCAACGCCGACGCCCTGGACAACCTCTTGCACTGGGCCCGGACCGGCGAGCGCCGGGACGCCTACGGCTCCGAGGAGCAACGGGCCGCGGCCATCGAGGAGGGCGCCGGACGCGGACCGTCCGAGTTGCTCGCAGACCTGACCGACAGCGCGCAGCGGTTCGCCACGCACGCGGTCGACCTGCGCGGCCCCGCCGGTCAGGCGGAGGTGCTTACCCGCACCGGCACCCCGGTCCGCGGGGACCAGGTGCCCACCATGCGGCTGCTCGAGGTGGTCGTCCACCACGTCGACCTGCTCGCCGGCTACACCTTCGCCGACAGCGACCCGGGCTTCGTGCAGCGCACCCTGCGTCGCGCCGCCCGGACGGCGGGCGCCGGCGGACTCGACCTGCGGTTGCGGACCCCCGACGGCCAGGAGCTGCCCGTGGGGGCGGGCACCGGCCCGGTGGTCACCGGCAGTCCCGCGGACCTGCTGCTGTGGCTGGTCCGCGGGCGTGCGGAACGGCTGACCCACGACATACCGCTGCCGGACCCGCCACCCTTCGCCTGAGCGCCCCGTCACCGCTCGTGGGGGCCACCCACCCGATGCGGATGCAAAAATAGCCGGCATGAGTCTCGCCGAACGCGCCGACCACCTCACCCCACCACTGCCGGACTGGTCGGCATACGAGCCGACCGACGCCGACATCGACGACCTCGTGGCGTTGCTCCGCAGACACGAGAAGGAAGCCCGCGGCTGGCCTGGCGCGGACAGCGAGATGGTGGAGGCGGAGGTCGCCGGGCGGGGCGCGGACACCCGCAACCACCTCATGGTGCGCGACCCCGAGGGCGTCGCCCGGGGCTGGGTGAGCTGCCACGACCGGGCCCGCGGCCGCGTCCTGGTCGGCGTGACCGTGGACCCGAACCTGCCCGACGACCTGGCGGACCCGGTCGCGGCATGGTGCTTCGAGCGCGCCGAGGAGCTGGCGACGGTGATCGGGGTGGACCGCGGTCTGGAGCGGACCCAGATGGACTCCGGCGCGTTCGCCGACGACGACCGGCAGCCCCGGTGGCTGACCGCGGCCGGCTTCCGGCACGTCCGCGACTGGTGGCAGATGACCCGGCCGGTGGCGCCTGAGGAGGCGACCTCCCTCCCGGAGCCCCGGGAGGGAGTCACCGTGCGTCTCGTCGCCCGCGACGGCGGCGGCCGGTTGCCGGACGAGCAGGACCTGCGCGACGTGCACATGGTGTTGGAGGCCTCGTTCGCCGACCACTTCAACTCCTACCGGGAGACCTTCGAGGAGTTCCTGCACCGGCTGCGCGCCGACCCGGGGCACCGGTGGGACCACTGGTGGCTCGCCGAGGTCGACGGTCAGCCGGCGGGGGCCCTCGTGGCGGTCGCGGTGACCGGCCGCACCACCCGGGACGGCCAGGAGCAGCCGGACGGGTCCTACGTCGAGTACATCGGGGTGCACTCGCGGGCCCGGGGCCGGGGCGTGGCCAAGTCGCTGCTCTACGCGGTGATCGCGGACGCCGCGGAGCGGGGCCGCAACCGGGTCGGGCTCGAGGTCGACGCGGACTCCCCCACCGGCGCGGACGGGCTCTACCGCTCCCTCGGCTGGGAGACCGTCTACACCACCCAGTCATGGCACCGGGATCTCGCCCTCCCGGCCGGATAGTCTGCCCCTGTGTACTTCACCGACCGGGGCATCGAGGAGCTCGCCTCACGACGGGGCGAGGAGGAGGTCAGCCTGGACTGGCTGGCCGCCCAGTTGCGCACCTTCGTGGACCTCCATCCCGAGTTCGAGACCCCGGTCGACCGGCTGGCCACCTGGCTCGCCCGGCTCGACGACGACCTCGACGACGACCTCGACGAGTGAACCGCACCCGATGAACAGGAGAGAGCATTCGTGACGTCCGGCACTGACGGCGCCCCCGTCGAGTTCACCCCCAGCGCCAACTTCCAGGTCGGCGACGGCCCACGCGACATCGGCCTGTGCTTCGCCGGCGACGGCTTCGTCGCCGGCTACGGCGACCCCAAGGCCCTGGGCTGGGTGAGCCGGGTGGTCGGCCGGACCCCGCTGCAGGAGGCCGACCTCAGCGCCTACAACCTGGGCGTGCGGGGCGACTCGAGCGCCGACGTGATGCACCGGTGGCGCACCGAGTGCCCGCCGCGCTGGAAGGACCGTGGGGAGCGGCGGCTCGTCGTGGGCGTCGGGTCCGAGGACGTGGCCCAGGAGATCACCACGGCCCGGTCCCGGCTCAACCTGGCCAACATCCTCGACGAGGCCACGACGACGGGGATCTCCACCTTCGTGGTGGGCCCGACCCCCCAGCTGGATGCCCAGGTCAACGCCAAGCTGGCCCAGTTGTCCGACGCGCAGGCCGACGTCTGCGCCCGCCGCGGCGTCCCCTTCGTGGACTGCTTCGCCCCGCTGCGCGAGCACGACCAGTGGCAGTCCGACCTCGCGGCCGGCGACACGGTCCACCCCGGGCAGGCCGGGTACGGGCTGATCGCCTGGCTGGTGCTGCACGCCGGCTGGCTGCGCTGGCTGCAGCTGGCCGCCTGAGCGCCGCGGCGGACGCTCAGGCGCGGCCCTGCAGCCGGGTGACCCAGTCCTGGGCCTCCCGGTATGCCGTGGGGCCCGCCTCGTCGGCGACCGGCTGGACGACCCCGTCGGCCCGCGGGTAGGAGCCGAGGAAGCGCACCTGGGCGCAGGTCCGTTTCAGGCCCACCAGCGCCTCGGCCAGCCGGGGTTCGGCGATGTGTCCCACCGCCTCGATGGTGAAGCAGTACTTGCCGATCCCCTGCCCCGTCGGGCGCGACTCCAGCCGGAAGAGGTCGATGTCGCGGACCGCGAACTGCTCGAGCAGCTCCAGCAGCGCACCCGGCCGGTTGTCGCGGATGAAGGCCACCATGGTGGTGGTGTCGGCCCCGGTGGGCGGTGGCGGCGGCACGTCCCCGCGGGCCAGCTCGACGAACCGGGTCACCGCGCCGCGGTGGTCGGCGATCCCGTCCTCGAGGACCACCAGCCCGTGCACCTCGGCGGCCAGCGCCGCCGAGATCGCGGCGTCGTAGACCTCCGCGCCGACCAGGGCCGCGGCGCGGGCGGTCGAGGACTCGGGGATCAGTTCGACGCCCGGGAGGTTCCGGGCGACCCACTCGCGGGTCTGCGCCATGGCGACCGGGTGGGTGGAGACCCGCCGGATATCCTCGCGGGTGGTCCCCTCCCGGACCACGAGGGCGAACTCGACGGCGATGTGCGTCTCCCGGGTGATCACCAGCGGCAGGCCGTGGATCAACTGGTCCAGGGTGGAGGACACCCCACCCTCGATGGAGTTCTCGAACGGCACCACGGCCCGGTCCACCTCCCCCGACCGCAACCCGTCGAGGGCCGCCTCGACACCCGGGGCGGCCCAGGTTTCCTCGGCGTCGGGATACAACCGGCGCAGCGCCTGCTGGGTGAAGGTCCCCGCCGGACCCAGGTAGCCGATCCGCCGCGGTGCCTGCTGCTCGCTCACACGCGAACCCTAATCGGCCCGCAACTGCGGCGAGCCACCGAGCCGACCGTAGTGGTCGGGCCGATGGCTCGCGGCCGGGCAGGGGCGCTCAGTACGCGCCGCTCTTCCGGCTGTCCAGGACCACCCGGAAGGTGCGCCAGATGATCATCAGGTCGAGCAGCGGCGTCCAGTTCTCCACGTAGTACAGGTCGAGACGGACAGCCTCTTCCCAGGCCAGTTCGGTGCGGCCACTGATCTGCCAGAGGCCGGTCATGCCCGGGTTCACCAGCAGTCGGCGACGGGTGTCCTGCTCGTACAGCTCGACCTCCTTGGGCAGCGGCGGCCGGGGGCCGACCAGGCTCATCTGCCCGAGCAGGACGTTCACCAGCTGGGGCAGCTCGTCCACGCTGTACTTGCGCAGGTACTTGCCGACCCGGGTGACCCGCGGGTCCTCCCGGATCTTGAACAGCGGTCCGGCGCCCTCGTTCTGGGCCTGCAGCTCGGCCAACCGCGCCTCGGCGTCCACGGCCATGCTGCGGAACTTGATCATCTGGAACGGGGTGCCGTTGCGGCCCACCCGCTCCTGCCGGAAGAACACGGGCCCCGGGTCGTCCATCCGCACCAGCAGCGCGACGACGAGGAACACCGGGGCCAGCAGCAGCAGCCCGAATGCGGCACCGACCCGGTCCAGGACCGACTTGACGATGGCGCGGGGACCGGTGAAGCGCGGCGCCTCGACGTGGATCAGCGGCAGCCCGTCGATCGGGCGGGTGACCACGCGCGGGCCCGCGACGTCCATGATGCCGGGAGCGACCACGAGCTCGATGGTGGTGCCCTCCAACGCCCACCCGAGCCGGCGCAGCCCCTTGGTGCCCAGACCGGCCGAGCTGGAAACGGCGATGACGTCGACCCGGTGCGCGAGCGCCTGGACCAACACGTCGGCCTCCCGGCCGAGCACCTGCGTCTTCTCGTCGAACTTGACCGCCGGGTCGTCGGTGCAGACGCCGAGCACCTTGTAGCCAGCGCCCGGGGTGCGCGCCAGCGCGGTGGACAGGCCCTGGACGTGATCGTAGTCACCGACCAGGAGCACCCGGTCCGACATCCGGCCGGCCGCGCGCTGGGTCACCAGCCACTTGCGCGCCGTCCAGCGGCCGGCCAGCAGCAGCAGGGTGGCCAGCGGGAAGGCGTACAGCACGTAGCGGTGCGCACCGTTGACCTGGTAGGCGAAGGCGGCGACGGAGAACGCGGCGAGCAGCCAGATGCTGGCCGTGACCACGTTGCGGTACTCCTGGATGCCGTGCCCGATCACCCGGGCGTCGTAGGTGTTGTGCCACTGCAGCAGGAGCATCCAGCCCACGGCCAGGCCCAGACCGAGGATGATCGTGCGCAGCTGGTCCGGTGAGGACTCCGAGGTCGGGAACAGGTTGACCTCGCCCAGTCCGACGAACTGGACCGCGACGATCGCGATAAGCACCATCGCGAGATCGAGCGCGCGGACGGCATACAGGTAGCGGGTGAGGTACCGGCGCAGGCCCACCGGCCGACGACCGGAGGCCTGGGCCCGGGTGCCGAAGTCGGGCATCACGAACAGCGGTGGCGCGTGGCGTCCGTCGGCTACACTTCCCCCGCCCATCGCTCCGAGCAGCGATTCCCCTGCCTCGGCTCGCAAATGTGCAGACATCTCATTCCTGGCGTTGTGTCGACTCAGTCGGGCTCGCCTCCGGGTCACCGAGGGCTTTTTACTGTTTCTTGACCATCAGCAGACTAGATGTTTGGCAGGCATTTGGCTAGTCCTGCCGCCGAAATCGTCCCGGAAGGTCCTTCGGTGCATCGCGGGGGAAGAGTCGCCCCCGACCGTCCTGATACATGGAGGCGCTCGGCGGACACACACCGTGGGTGCTGTTGTCCACGGGAAACTTGGTGCAGGATGACCCCACAGACCGCCCGACGGAAGGACGACCCCATGACCCGGCGAACCACCAAGAGCGCGACCCGCTCCCTGATCGCAGTGGCGGCCCTCGGGCTCGTACTCGCCTCGTGCGGGTCCGACGAGGGCGACCCCGGGGATGCCGGGGGTGGCGACAGCAGCGCCGGTGAGGAGGGCGCGGGTGGCGGCACGACGGTCGAGGCCGACGAGGAGCTGGCCGCCATGGTGCCCGAGGACATCGCCGAGGCCGGGGTGCTCCGGGTCGGCACGGACGCGTCCTACGCGCCCAACGAGTTCTTCGACGAGGACGGCTCCACCATCGTGGGCTTCGACGTCGACCTGTTCGACGCCGTCGCGGCCAAGCTCGGCCTGGAGACGCAGTGGGAGAACTCCTCCTTCGACACGATCATCGTGGGCGTCTCCAGCGACAAGTACGACGTGGGCGTCTCCAGCTTCACGATCAACGAGGACCGCAAGACGCAGGTCAACATGATCAGCTACTACAACGCGGGCACCCAGTGGGCGGTGGCGACCGGCAACCCCGACGGCGTCGACCCCGACGACGCGTGCGGG
Organism: Ornithinicoccus hortensis; assembly: GCF_006716185.1. Taxonomy (NCBI): domain Bacteria; kingdom Bacillati; phylum Actinomycetota; class Actinomycetes; order Micrococcales; family Intrasporangiaceae; genus Ornithinicoccus; species Ornithinicoccus hortensis. The sequence goes on from NZ_VFOP01000001.1 coordinate 3,367,388, forward strand.
CTGATCGTCGCCGTGCAGACGGGCACCGTCCAGGAGGAGGACGACCTGCCGGTCCGGCAGGAGGCCTGCGGCGACAACCCGTTCACCGTCCAGTCCTACGAGGGCCAGGACGAGGCGACTTCCGCGCTGGTGACCGGCAAGGCACAGGCGATGCTGGCCGACTCCCCCATCATCGGCTACGCGGTCTCCCAGACAAACGGCCAGATCGAGGCGGTCGGTGAGGTCTACGACGCCGCCCCCTACGGCTATGTGGCACCGCTGGAGGACACCGACCTCGCCGATGCCCTCGCCGCGGCCCTGACCTCCCTGGAGGAGGACGGCACCTACGGCGAGATCCTCGCCGAGTGGGGTGTCGAGGACGGCGCGATCGACGACTTCGCCGTCAACCCCTGAGATGAGTCAGACCCCTGCCGGCCCCGAGGCGGGGGCCGAGGAACGACCGGGGCGGATCGACGCCGTCCCGGTCCGCCACCCCGGGCGGTGGCTCGGCGTGGCGATCATCAGCGTGCTGGTGGCGATGTTCGTCAACATGCTGATCACCAACGAGAAGTTCAACTGGCCGTTCGTCTTCGAGTCGATGTTCAAGCCGCCGGTGATCAACGGCCTGCTGATGGGCACCCTGGTGGTCACCGCCCTGGCCATGCTCATCGGCGTGACGCTGGGCGTCCTGCTGGCCGTGATGCGGTTGTCCCCCAACCCGGTGCTCTCCGGCGTGGCGTTCGCGTTCGTCTGGTTCTTCCGCGGGGTGCCCCGCCTGGTGCTGCTCACCATCATGGGCAGCCTGGGCATCCTGTTCATCGGCGGCCTGGACATCGGCATCCCGTTCGACCAGCAGATCCTCGGCCTGTTCGGGATCGATGGTGACTGGCGCTTCCTGACCCTGGACGCCAACCAGGTCTTCGTCGGGGTCGCCGGCGGCGCGATCGGCCTGGGCCTGTCCGAGGCCGCCTACATGGCCGAGATCGCCCGGGCGGGGATCCTGTCCGTCGATAGCGGCCAGACGGAGGCCGCCGAGGCGCTGGGCATGGACGGCAGCACCACCATGCGGCGGATCGTGCTCCCCCAGGCGATGCGGGTGATCGTGCCCCCGACCGGCAACGAGCTGATCTCGATGGTCAAGGACACCTCCCTGCTGATCGGCGTGCCGGTCAGCACCGAGTTGTTCTTCCAGCTCAGGTCCATCGGGTCGCGCACCTACGAGGTCTTCCCGGTGCTCGTGGCCGCCTGCATCTGGTACCTGATCATCGGCAGCATCCTGATGGTCGGTCAGTACTACCTGGAGCGCTACTTCAACCGTGGCTACGGCGCCCGCCGCGACGCCGCGCCGGTAGCGGCCAACGACACGGCGGAGGGAGTGTGATGGGTATGCAGCCACTCGTCCGCGCGGTCAACGTCACCAAGGCGTTCGGCCACAACGAGGTGCTCAAGGGGATCGACCTGTCCGTGGAGTCCGGCCAGGTCGTCACCCTGCTGGGCCCCTCGGGTTCGGGCAAGACCACCTTCCTGCGCTGCATCAACCAGTTGGAGACCATCGACGGCGGCCGGATCTGGGTCGACGGCGACCTGATGGGCTACCGGGAGGACGGCGGCAAGCTCTACCGCCTGACCGACCGGCAGATCGCCGCGCAGCGGCGCAACATCGGCATGGTCTTCCAGCGGTTCAACCTGTTCCCGCACAAGACGGTGCTGGAGAACATCTGCGAGGCACCCGTCGTGGTCCAGGGGCGCAAGCGCCGGGCCGTGGAACAGGAGGCGCTGACCCTCCTGGAGCGGGTCGGTCTGCAGGACAAACCGCGGGCCTACCCCAACCAGCTCTCCGGCGGCCAGCAGCAGCGCGTGGCGATCGCCCGGGCGCTGGCGATGTCCCCCAAGCTAATGCTCTTCGACGAGCCGACGTCCGCGCTGGACCCCGAACTCGTCGGGGACGTCCTGGCCGTGATGCGCGACCTGGCGCTGAGCGGCATGACCATGGTCGTGGTCACCCACGAGATGGCCTTCGCCCGGGACGTGAGCGACCACGTGGTCTTCATGGACGGCGGGGTCGTCGTCGAGGAAGGGCCACCGAAGGAGGTCCTGGTCAACCCGCAGCACAACCGGACCCGCAACTTCCTGCAGCGGGTCCGCGAGGAGCACGCCGACGGGGTCGAGGAGGTGCCGGACCACGTCCGGCAGCCGGGCGAGCCCGTCGACTGATGCCTCCCTGACGGGCGGCCTCCCGGTCAGCGCCCGGTGAGCGCCCGCGACAGGTGCGGGAGCAACGCGGCGACCTGGTCGCTCATCAGCTGGTAGGTGGCGGCGGACCGCATGTAGGGGTCGACGATGTCGACCGCGGCGGCCTCCCGCGGGGGACGCAGCCCCCGTTGCGCGGCCAGCGCCCCGGTGACCTCCCGGACCCACTGGGCACTGTCGTCGGTGTCCGGCAGGTCCTCCGCGGGCAGGTGCTCGGCGAGGTCGGCGAAGTCGCCGACGGTGAAGGTGTAGCGCAACGCCTTGGGATAGGTCTTCACGACGGCGGCCCGGTGCTCCCGGGTCGCGGTCAGCACCAGATCGGCCGCGGCCACCAGGTCGCGGGTGAGTTGCCGGGAGACGAAGCCGTCGGCGCTGCCGCCGAAGCCGGCCAGGCGCTCCGCGGACTGCTCGTCCATCGGATGGCCGACCATGGCCATCGTCCCAGCGCTCCGCACCGGCACGGTGCCGGCGCCCCACCGCTCGTCCACCATCCCCTGCAGCACGCGCTCGAGCAGCGGCGAGCGGCAGATGTTGCCGGTGCACACGGTCAGGATCTGTCCCTCCATGACCCGGACTCTACGGGGCGGCCGAGGTCACCTCGGCCAGGGCCTGCACGACCTCGCTCTCCGACCAGCGCTGCCCCACGGTCCGCAGGGTGGCGACCCGATAGTCCGGCAGCGCGCCGGGGTCCGGCACGGCACGTCCCGCCACCGGCGGCTCCGCCACCTCCTCGGGGTGCCGGAGCACGACCTCCAGCCGGGCCTCGGTCAGCTGCTCGACCAGGCCCTGCCCCCACTCCACGACCGTGACCGAGGACTCGACGGAGTCGTCCAGGTCCAGGTCGTCCAGCTCGGCCGCCCCGTCCAGGCGGTAGGCGTCCACGTGCACCAGGGCCGGGCCGCCGACCTCCGAGGGGTGCACCCGGGAGATGACGAAGGTCGGCGAGATGATCGGTCCCCGCACCCCGAGCCCCTCGGCGAGGCCCTGGGTCAGGGTCGTCTTGCCGGCGCCTAGCCCACCGACCAGGAGCACCAGGTCGCCGGCCCGCAGCAGCCTGCCGAGGGCGGCACCGAACCGGCGGGTCTCCTCCGCGTCGGCCAGCCGCCGGGTCAGCTGCTGCCCGGTCACGCGTCCGTGCGCCGCGGCTGCGCCCGGCGCCTCGTCGGGCGGGTGGCCCGGTCGCGGCGCTGCTTGTCCAGGTCGGTGACCCTGCGCCGGGACCCACGGGTCGCCCGCGAGGCCGCCGGCGCCGGGGTGACGGCGGCCCGCTCGGCGCGCCGGGCCAGGGCCAGGATCTGCTCGCCGACGACCTGGGGGTGCTCCAGCATGATGATGTGCCCGGCGTCGGCCACCACCACGTGGTCGGCACCCGGCAGCAGCTCCACGATCTCGTCGCTGTGCTCGGTCGAGGTCAGGATGTCCTTGTCCCCGTTGAGCACCAGCACCTCCACCCCGTCCAGGTTGGCCAGCGCCGCCCGCTTGTCGTGCCGGTTCAGGGCGGGGGTGTAGGAGGCCATCACCTCCATGGTGGTGCCGAAGATCATGTCGGCGGTGAGCCGCACCACAGACAACGGCACCGGCGAGGCGAACGAGCCCCGGTCGACCAGGAACTCCTGGAGCTGCCGCCCGCCGCGCATCACCGAGTCGACGACCTCCTGCCGGCCGGCCATGGTCGACATCGCCACCGGGCCGAGCCGGTTCACCACCCCGCCGAGCAGCTTGCCCATGCCCCAGGTGACCCGCTCCAGCCCACCGGCGCTGGTCGAGACGAGCGCCACGCCGACCACCCGCTCGCGGAACAGCTGGGGGTCCGCCTCGGCGAGGGCCATGATCGCCATCCCACCCATCGAGTGCCCCACGAGGACCAGGTCACCCTCCGGGACGACCTCGTCGACCAGCCGGTGCAGGTCGGACCCGACCTGCTCCACCGTGTTGTGCGACGGCTCGCCCGTGCCGGACGACCCGTGCCCGCGCTTGTCCCACACCACGACCCGGTAGCCGGCCTCGTGCAGCATCCGCCGCTGGTAGACCCAGCACCGCAGGTCCAGCGTGTAGCCGTGCCCGAGGACGATGGTCGGCCGGCCGGGTACCGGTTCGTCCGGCTCGTCGATCTCCACGTGCAGCGGCACGCCGTCGTCGGCGACCACCACGGCCGTGCTCGTCGGCTCCACGGTGAAGTCCTCGTCGGTGCCGAGCGCGACCGCGTGCTCCCGGTCCCGCCAGAGGCGGTCGATGGCCACCCCCGCCACCGTGGCCAGGCCGGCCGCCGCGACTCCGGCGCCGATCCCCAACAGCTTGTTGCGATCCGTCTCGATCACCCTTCCGCACCGCTCTGGACGGCCGCCGACGCGGCCGCGCTTCCGACATACACCCGGGGCACCCGGGGCCCGAACCGGGTGACGATCTCATAATTGATCGTCCCGACGGATTCTGCCCAATCCTGCGCCGTCGGCTCGCCCGCCGTGCCGGGGCCGAACAGCACCACCTCGTCCCCCGCCCGCACCGGCAGGTCCCCCACGTCCACGACGAACTGGTCCATGCACACCCGCCCGGCGATCCGCCGCCGTTCCCCCTCCACCAGCACGGACGCCCGGTTCGAGGCGTGCCGGGGCACCCCGTCGGCATAGCCGAGCGGGATGTCCACCAGCGTGGTCGGACCCGGGGTCGTGTAGGTGTGCCCGTAGGAGACCCCTTGCCCGCCGGGCACCCGCTTGACCACCGCCGCGCGGGCCACCGCGGTCATCGCCGGGACGAGGCCGAGCTGCTCGGGGGTGCCGATCTCGGGGGCCGGCGACAGGCCGTAGACGGACAGGCCGGGACGCACCAGGTCCCACGCGGACTCGGGGGTGGTCAGCGTCGCGGCCGAGTTGGACATGTGCCGCACCTCGGGAGTCAGGCCGGCCCGCTCGGCGATCGCCACCGCATCGGCGAAGGCTTCCTGCTGGTGCCGCACCGTCGGGTGGCCGGGCGCGTCGGCGTAGGCGAAGTGGGTGAAGATCCCGACCACCCGGACCGCGCCCTCGGCCTCCAGCCGCCGGGCGTGGTCGACCAGGATCTGCCAGTCGGTATGCCGTGCGCCGGCGTCCGCGAGGAAGGCACCGTTGCGGCCCAACCCGGTGTCCACCTTCAGGTGCACCCGGGCGGTCTCCCCGGTAGCGCGGGCCGCCTCCAGCACGGCATCCAGCGTCCACGGCGCGGACGCCGCGAGGTCGATGCCCGCGGTGAGCGCCGGGGCGAAGTCCATCCCCGGCGCGTGCAACCAGGACAGCACCGGTGCGGTGATCCCCGCGGCGCGCAGCGCCAGGGCCTCCTGCAGCTGGGCCACGCCGAGCCAGCCGGCACCGCCGGCGAGCGCGGCGCGGGCGCTCGGCACCAGGCCGTGGCCGTAGGCGTCGGCCTTGACCACGGCCATCAGGTCGGCGGCGCCGGCCCGGCGGCGGAGCTCTCCCACATTGGCGGCGATGGCGTCGAGGTCGATCCGGACCTCGGCGGGGTGCCGCAGGACGACCGGGTGCTCTCCGGTCTGCTGCGGCTCTGGTGTCGGCGGCGTGGCATTCATGGTGAGGGCCAGTCTGGCAGTCCGGTTGCCGTCCGGCGTGCACCTGGGCAGACTCGGGCCATGAACGACCGGCATCCCGACCTCGATCCGGCGGGCGTCGCGCTGCTCAACGCGCTCGGCGCCGTGCACTCCGAGCACCTGGACCTGCCGACGCCGTGCCGGGACTGGCCGGTCAGTGTCCTGATCGCCCACCTGGACGAGTTGACCAAGGCGTTCGCCGACAGCGCGGCCCGGGAGTTCGGCCCCTGGACCGACAACCCGCCGGCCGAGCGCGAATTCGTGCTCGCACAGGGCTGGTCGACCCGGCTGCCCCGACACGTCCAGGAACTCGTCCTGGCCTGGCACGCCCCGGGGGTCTGGGACGGGGAGACCCGGATCGGCGGGGTCGACCAACCCGCCGAACAGGTCGGCCTGGCCGCGCTCACCGAGGTGGTGCTGCACGGGTGGGACCTGTCCCGGGCGATCGGGGTGCCGTACGAGCCCGACGAGGCGACCGCCCGGGCCGTCCTGGACTACCTGGAGTCGCTCGGCGACGCGCGGGAGGGTGCCTACGGTCCGGCGGTCCCGCTGCCGGACGACCTCACCCCGGAGGCGGACACGCTGGACCGGGCACTCGCGCTCAGCGGGCGGTCCCCCGACTGGTCCTGACCGGTCACGGGTCCCTGCGCCGGGCGGGGACCGCCGTTTGGTAGGCAGGTGGGGTGACCACGTCGCCGCGCCGCGAGCGCCTCCACCTCGTCCTGATGCTGATCCTCACGTTCTCCACCGGGGTGGTCGACGCCGTCGGCTACCTCGGCTTCGACCGGGTGTTCACCGGCAACATGACCGGCAACGTCGTCATCCTCGGGATGGGCCTCGCCGGGGCCGAGGAGCTGCCGGTCCTCCGCCCGCTGCTGGCGCTCGGGCTGTTCCTGGTGGGGGCCCTGCTCGGGGGGCGGCTGTCGACCCACGAGCAGGGCTGGACCCGGCGGACCACCCTGGCGTTCGGGCTGGCCGCCCTCTCGCTGACCCTGCTCGCGGTGGTCATGGCGACCCTGGACGCGGCCGACTCCGGCCCCGTCGGCACCGTCACCACCTCCACCCTCGCCCTGACGATGGGCCTCCAGGCGGCCACGGCGAAGAGGCTGGGCGTCACGGACGTCAGCACGGTGGTGGTGACCTCCACGATCACCGGCCTTGCCGCCGACTCCCGCCTCGCCGGCGGTCAGGGCCCGCGCAGCGGCAGGCGGGCGCTGGCCGTGCTCCTGATCCTGCTGGGGGCGCTGACCGGCGCCCTGCTGCTGCGGATCGACCCGTGGGTGGGCGTGGCCCTGTCGGCGACCCTGTGCCTGGTGGTGACCTGCGCGGGCCACCGGGACTCCCGGCGGGAGGTCCCGGTGGCGGCCACGCAGCCGGCGTGAGCGCGGCGGTCCGTCAGGCGTTCGCCACGGCCGCCAGCTGGGCCATCAGGCTGTCCCCGCCCAGGAGGTCGGAGTCCACCTCGCCGAGCCGGTCCACGATCCGTTGGCCGACCACCTCGGTGGTGGCGCCCATCGCCTCGCCGGCCAGGGCCGGGAGCTCGGAGAGCACGGACGCTGCGGCGGCCTCCACCGCGGCGGCGGCCTCCCCCTCGCCGAGGGTGCCCAGGGCCAGCGCCAGGGAGAGCACCGCGCCCGCCGGGTTCGCCCACCCGCGCCCGGCGATGTCCGGCGCCGAGCCGTGGATCGGCTCGAACATGCTCGTGCCGGACCCGTCCAGGTTGAGGTTGCCGCTGGCGGCGACCCCGAGGCCACCGGCGAGCACGGCACCCAGGTCCGTGACGATGTCGCCGAACAGGTTGTCGGTGACGACCACGTCGAACCGCTCCGGCGTGGTCGGCAGGTGCATGCACATGGCGTCCACGTGGACGTAGTCGGTCTCCACGTCCGGGTACTGCGCCGACAGCTCTTCCACCACCGACAGCCACAGCCTGCCGGCCTCGACCAGCACGTTCGTCTTGTGGCACAGGGTGAGCTTCTTGCGGCGCTGCTGGGCCAGCCGGAAGGAGAAGTCCACGGCGCGGTGCGCGGCATACCAGGTGTTCACCGACTCCTGCACCGCCACCGCGGCGGGGGTGCCGCGGTGCACGGTGCTGCCGCGGCCGACATACGCGCCCTCGCTGTTCTCCCGGACCACGACCAGGTCGCACCGCTGCGGCGTGAGGCCCGCGATCGGGGTGGGCACCCCCGGGTAGAGCCGCACGGGGCGCAGGTTGACGGCCTGGGTCATCGCGGCGCGCATGGCCAGGATCACGCCGTGCTCGAGGATCCCCGGGGTCACCTTGGGGCTGCCGATGGCACCGAACAGGATCGCGTCGTTGCTGCGCAGCTCGGCCACCGCCTCGTCCGGGAGGAGCTCCCCGCTCTCCAGGTACCGGTCGGCCCCGAGGGAGACCGTGGTGCGCTCGGTGCTGAAGCCGAACCGTTGCTCGGCGGCGTCCAGCACGGCGAGTGCCGCGTCGGTGACCTCTGGCCCGATCCCGTCCCCGGGGATGACGGCCAACCGGTGATGACCCATAACGACTCCTTCGTTTGCATACAACTCTGGCGGATACAGTGTGTCCTACGTCAACCACCTCGGAAGGAGTGGCCCCGATGGGTAAGACCCTGGCTGAAAAGGTCTGGCAGTCGCACGTCGTGCGCCGAGCCGAGGGAGAACCGGACCTTCTCTACATCGACCTGCACCTGGTGCACGAGGTCACCAGCCCGCAGGCGTTCGACGGTCTGCGGTTGGCGGGCCGCGGCGTGCGCCGCCCGGACCTCACCGTGGCCACCGAGGACCACAACGTGCCGACCACCCTCGGCCCGGTGGTCGACCTGGTGAGCCGCACCCAGCTGGAGGCGCTGAAGCGCAACTGTGACGAGTTCGGCATCGTGCACCACGAGCGCGGCAAGCTGGGCCAGGGCATCGTGCACGTCATCGGCCCCGAGCTCGGGCTGACCCAGCCGGGCATGACGATCGTGTGCGGCGACTCCCACACCTCCACCCACGGCGCGTTCGGCGCGATCGCGATGGGTATCGGTACCAGCGAGGTCGAGCACGTCCTCGCCACGCAGACCCTGCCGCTGGCACCGTTCAAGACGATGGCGATCACCGTCGAGGGCGAGCTCCCGGCGGGCGTCTCGGCCAAGGACATCATCCTGGGCGTGATCAACCGGATCGGCACCGGTGGTGGGCAGGGCTACATCCTGGAGTACCGCGGCAGCGCCATCGAGTCGCTGTCCATGGAGGGCCGGATGACGATCTGCAATATGTCGATCGAGGCCGGTGCCCGGGCCGGGATGGTGGCCCCCGACGAGACCACCTTCGCCTACCTCAAGGACCGCCCGCACGCCCCGAAGGGCGCCGACTGGGACGCCGCCCTCGAGGAGTGGCGCCAGCTGCGCACCGACCCGGACGCCACCTTCGACGCCGAGGTCGTCATCGACGCCGCCGACCTGTCGCCCTACGTCACGTGGGGTACCAACCCCGGGCAGTCCGTCCCGCTGGGCTCGGCCGTGCCGGACCCGGAGACCTTCGGCGACGAGGCCGCGGCCGATGCCGGGCGCCGGGCGCTGGAGTACATGGACCTGCAGGCCGGCACCCCGATGAAGGAGATCGCGGTCGACGCCGTCTTCCTCGGGTCCTGCACCAACGGCCGGATCGAGGACCTGCGCACCGCGGCCGAGCTGTTGCGCGGCAAGCACATCGCTGACGGGGTCCGGATGCTTGTGGTCCCGGGCTCGCACGCGGTGAAGCTGCAGGCCGAGGCCGAGGGGCTGGACGAGGTGTTCACCGCGGCCGGTGGCGAGTGGCGCCTGGCCGGGTGCTCGATGTGCCTGGGCATGAACCCCGACCAGCTCTCGCCGCAGGAGCGCTGCGCGTCGACCTCCAACCGCAACTTCGAGGGACGCCAGGGCGCCCGGTCCCGCACCCACCTGGTGTCCCCCGCGGTCGCCGCGGCCACCGCGCTGCGCGGCACCCTGTCCTCCCCCGCCGACCTGTAAGGAGCGCCCCGATGGACCCCTTCACCACGCACACCGGCGTCGGCGTCCCGCTGCGCCGCAGCAACATCGACACCGACCAGATCATCCCGGCCTCCTTCCTCAAGCGGGTCTCCCGCACCGGGTTCGAGGACGGACTGTTCTCCCGCTGGCGGGAGGACCCCGACTTCGTCCTCAACCAGGAGGCCTTCCGGGACGGTTCGGTCCTGGTCGCCGGCCCCGACTTCGGCACCGGCTCCTCCCGGGAGCACGCCGTGTGGGCGCTGATGCAGTACGGCTTCCGCGTGGTCATCTCCTCCCGGTTCGGCGACATCTTCCGGGGCAACTCGGGCAAGGGCGGGCTGCTCACCGCCCAGGTCGCGCAGGGCGACGTCGAGCTCATCTGGAAGTACCTGGAGAACGAGCCCGGCGCCACCGTCACCGTCGACCTCACCGAGCGCCGCATCGTGGCCGGTGACCTCACCACCACCTTCGAGGTCAACGACTACGTCGCCTGGCGACTGCTCAACGGGCTCGACGACATCTCGCTGACGCTGGAGCACGAGGCCGACATCACGGCATACGAGGCGCAGCGTCCGTCCTACAAGCCGGTCGTCACCGGGGCGACCACGAGCTGACCCACGCGCGGCAGGTCGGGTCGGGGTCGTGGCCCCGGTGACAGCCCGACCTGCCATGGGTTAGTCTTGCCAGCGATGCACACTCTGCTTCTCCTCCGCTGCCGCAGCGAGGCCAGTTAGGTCCGGCCCCTCGTTGCGGAGTTCTTGCTGTCCCCGGACGCCTGACAGCCCCCAGCGAGGAAGAGCCACCCATGAGCATCACCACCCAGTCCGACGCTTTCACCCGTAACCCCCAGCAGCCTTCCGGCATGCCGTTCGAGCGGTACACCCCGTTCATCCCGGTCGAGTTGCCGGACCGCACCTGGCCGGGCAAGACCATCTCCGAGGCACCACGCTGGTGCGCGGTCGACCTGCGGGACGGCAACCAGGCCCTGATCGACCCGATGAGCCCGGACCGCAAGCGGCGGATGTTCGAGCTGCTGGTGCAGATGGGCTACAAGGAGATCGAGGTCGGCTTCCCCGCCGCCAGCCAGACCGACTTCGACTTCGTCCGGATGCTGATCGAGGACGACCTGATCCCCGACGACGTCGTCATCCAGGTCCTGACCCAGGCCCGGGAGGCCCTGATCGAGCGCACCTACGAGGCGATCGCCGGGGCGAAGCAGGCCATCGTGCACCTGTACAACTCGACCTCGACGCTGCAACGCCGGGTGGTCTTCAACACCGACATGGACGGCATCATCGACATCGCGGTGACCGGCGCCCGGCTGTGCAAGAAGTTCGAGGAGCAGATCCCGGAGACCACCGTCTACTACGAGTACTCCCCCGAGTCCTACACCGGCACCGAGCTGGAGTTCGCGGCCCGGATCTGCAACCGGGTGATGGAGGTCTTCGAGCCCACCGCCGAACGCCCGGTGATCATCAACCTGCCGGCGACGGTGGAGATGGCCACCCCGAACGTATACGCCGACTCGATCGAGTGGATGAACCGCAACCTGGAGCACCGCGAGCACGTGGTGTTGTCGCTGCACCCGCACAACGACCGCGGAACCGGCGTGGCTGCGGCCGAGCTGGGCTACCTGGCCGGGGCCGACCGGATCGAGGGCTGCCTGTTCGGCAACGGCGAGCGCACCGGCAACGTCTGCCTGGTGACCCTGGGGATGAACCTGTTCTCCCAGGGCATCGACCCGCAGATCAACTTCTCCGACATCGACGCCATCCGGCGCACCGTCGAGCACTGCAACCAGCTGCCGGTGCCCGAGCGCCACCCCTACGGCGGCGACCTGGTCTTCACCGCCTTCTCCGGCTCCCACCAGGACGCGATCAAGAAGGGCCTGGAGGCCATGGAGCGCGACGCCACCGAGGCCGGGACCCCGGTGGACGACTTCCGGTGGGAGGTCCCCTACCTGCCGATCGACCCCAAGGACGTCGGCCGCAACTACGAGGCGGTCATCCGGGTGAACAGCCAGTCCGGCAAGGGCGGCGTGGCCTACGTGATGAAGAGCGAGCACAAGCTGGACCTGCCGCGCCGGCTGCAGATCGAGTTCAGCCGGGTCATCCAGCAGCACACCGACGGCGAGGGCGGCGAGATGTCCCCGGCGGCGATCTGGGCGGCCTTCGAGCACGAGTACCTGAACCGCACCGAGCCCGTCCGGCTGCACACCGTCGACAGCCGCACCCAGCCCGACGGCCGGGACGTCATCACCGCGACCGTCACGACCGACGGCCAGGACAAGACCATCGAGGGCACCGGCAACGGCCCGATCGCGGCCTTCGTCCAGGCGCTGTCCGGCGAGGGACACGACGTCCGGGTGCTGGACTACTCCGAGCACGCGCTCAGCTCCGGCGACGACGCCATCGCGGCCGCCTACGTCGAGTGCGCCGTCGACGGCGAGGTGCGCTGGGGCGTGGGCATCGACCCCAACATCGTCACCGCCTCGCTGCGTGCCGTCTGCAGCGCGCTGAACCGCCCCACCGTCGGCTGACCCCGCCGGCCCGGCCTCCCCTCCTCGCGGGCGGCCGGGCCTGCAGGATTATCGGGTCACCCGATAATCCTGTGCTTCGTAGCAGAAGCTTCCCGGTCGAAAGCGCCAGGTTCCGGGGTGAAGCACCGCCCGGAGGCGGCGAAAGGCTCCGGATCAGCCCTTGCCGTCGCCCAGCACGGTCGCACCGTCCTCGGTGATCGTCCAGAACGGGTTGTGCGCGATCTCCCAGGGGTGCCCCTCGGGGTCGATGAACACCCCGGAGTAGCCGCCCCAGAAGGTCCCGGCGCCCCGACGGCCGATGGTGCCACCTGCGGCCTGCGCCTGCTCCAGGATCTCGTCGACCTCGTCGCGGCTGGCGACGTTGTGGGCCGGGGTCACCCCACCCCAACCGCCGCTGTCCTCGACGCACGAGTCCACCTCGAGGGCGGCGCGCTCCCACAGGGCGAGGACCATCCCGCCCGCCTGGAAGAAGACCACGCCCTCCGGGGACGCGGCGGGCTCCCAGCCCATCGCCCGGTAGAAGGCCGTCGCCCGATCCAGGTCTCGCACACCGAGAGTCACCACGCTCAACCGTTGCTCCATGACAGTCAGCCTAGCCCTGCTGCCCGGAGGTCCCGCGCAGCGCGGACCCGGCGCGGCGCAGGACGTCCCGCAGGGCGTCGGTCACGTCCTCGTCCGGCGCCACTCGGGCACGCTGGGCGATGTCGTATGCCCCACCCGCCTCCGCCGCGTCCGCGCCGGGACGGCCGAGCCCTAGGGGTGCTCGTCCATCAGGTAGCGCTGGAGCGTCGGGCCCAGCCAGGCCACGACCTCGTCCGGGGTCAGCTCGGTGACCGGCGGCATCCGGAGGACGTAGCGGGTCAGCGCCAGGCCGAGCACCTGGGTCCCCACCAGGGCCGCCCGCTTCTGCGCCTGCTCCGGGAAGGGCGTCAGGCTGCGCACGGTGGGCAGGATCTGGGTGGCGAAGACCTCCAGCACCCGCTCGACGCCGGCCGGGTTGGTCACCGCCACCCGCAGCAGCGCCACCAGGATGTCGTCCTCCTCCCAGCGGGTCACCAGGTGCCGAGCCAACTGGGTCCCGGGGGGCTCCGGCCCGTCCGGGTCGACCTCGGGCAACCGCACGTCGACGGTGCTCGCCGCCGCGAACAGCCCCTCCTTGTTGCCGAAGTAGCGCATCACCAGCGACGGGTCGATGTCGGCGTCCCCGGCGATCGCCCGGATCGTGGCGCGCTCGTAGCCGTCGGCGGCGAACCGGTCGCGCGCCGCAGCCAGGATCGCGGCGCGGGTGGCCTCCGATCGAGGCCCTCCGACCTGCGCGCCCCCGACGCCCTCACCACCGCGCGCACTCATGTCAACGAGTGTAGGCCAACAACTGTTGACATCGGTCGCGACACGCGCCTACCGTGGATGCCAACAGGTGTTGACATTCCGCCGATGCCGCCGAGGAGGAGTCATGAACCACGTGATCGTCGTCGGGGCGGGCCCCACCGGCCTGCTGCTCGCGGGAGACCTGGCCACGGCCGGAGTCCGGGTGACCCTGGTCGAACGCCGCCCCCGCACCGAGAGCAACCTCACCCGCGCCTTCGGGGTGCACGCCCGCACCCTGGAACTGTTCGACGCCCGCGGCCTGGCCGACGAGCTCGTCGCGACCGGTCAACCGATCACCCGGTTGAGCCTGTTCCACCGGCTGACCCTGGACCTCGGCGCGCTCCCGAGCCGGTTCCGCTTCCTGCTGATCACCCCGCAGTACCAGGTCGAGCGGCTCCTGGCACGCCGGGCCGGCGACGCCGGCGTCGCCTTCCGGCACGGGACGACGCTGACCGGCCTGGCCCAGGACGCCGACGGGGTCTCCGCCGCGGTCAGGACCCCCGACGGCCGGCACGAGACGATCAGGGCCGACTACCTGGTCGGCACGGACGGACACCACAGCACGGTGCGCGAGCTGATCGGACTCCCCTTCCCCGGCACCGCGGTGCTGCGGTCGATGGTGCTCGCGGACGTCCGGCTGGCGGACCCCCCGGCCGAGCAGCTGACCGTCAACGGGGTCGGGGACGCCTTCGCCTTCATCGCCCCGTTCGGCGACGGCTGGCACCGGATCTTCGCCTGGGACCGGGACGACCAGCAGCCGGTCGACGCCCCGCTGGAGCTCGAGGAGGTGCGGGCGATCACCCGTCGCGCGCTGGGCACCGACCACGGGATCCTCGAGGCCCGGTGGCTGTCCCGCTTCCACAGCGACGAGCGCCAGGCGCCGGCCTACCGGGTGGGCCGGGTGTTCCTGGCCGGCGACGCCGCCCACGTGCACTCACCGGCCGGCGGGCAGGGGATGAACACCGGCCTGCAGGACGCCGCCAACCTGTCCTGGAAGCTCGCCGCCGTGGAGTCCGGTCGGGCCCGCGACGGGCTCCTCGACAGCTACCAGACCGAGCGGCACCCCGTCGGCCACCAGGTGCTGCGCAGCAGCGGCGCGCTGATCCGCCTCGCGATGGCCCGCCACCCCGGGGTGCGTGCCCTCCGGGCGGTCTTCTCCGTGGTGGTCAGCACCGTCGCCCCGGTCCGTCGCCGTGCGTTGGGGATGGTGACCGGTGTGGGCATCGCCTACCGGGCCGCCCCGCGCAGCCACGGGCTCACCGGGTCCCGGGCACCGGACGTGACGCTGGCCGACGGCCGACGGCTCTACGAGGCGCTCCGGCGAGGCCGGTTCGTCCTGGTCACCCCGCCCGGCCGGAGCGGCGACCTCGCCGGCCTGGCCGACGCCGGTCTGGTGGTCACCGCCGGCCCGCAGGACCGCACCGTGCTGGTCCGCCCCGACGGTTACATCGCCTGGGCCTGCGAGGGGGTCGCGGGCGCAGACACCCTCGCCCGGGTGCTCGACACGGTCGGTCACGCACCGCTTCGGGTGGCCCGCCCGGCCTGACCGGTCCGGCGCCCAGCCGCTCAGGGCAGCGGGTAGCGCTCCGGGCCCGCGGCGGCCAGGTCGAGCAGGAACGCGCGCTGCCGCGGGTCCGCCCACGCCTGCGCGTCGTTGTCCTCCAGCGCCCAGCTGCCCTCCTCCCAGAACATGTGGTCCAGGGCCGCCGGCCACAGCTCGCGCTCGGCGGGGGTGAGCTCGACCTGCCCCAGGTATGCCGTGGCGAAGGTCTGCCACTCCGCGGCGGTGAACAGCCGCCCCGGCGCGCCGTCGCACTCGTTGTGGAACAGCACCACCGCCAGGGCCAGGTCGAACAGCCGGGGCTCGACCCCGCCGTTGTCCGGATCCACCAGCACGGGGGCGGGGTCGCCGTCCGCGGGGCCGGTGAAGACGAGGTTGTTGGCCTTGTAGTCGCTGCACACCCCGGTCCGCACCAGGTCGTCGGCGCGGTCCCGGAGCACGGGCAGCGAGTCACGCCACCAGCGTCGGCCGAGGGTGGCGACGGACCCGGCGAGCCCGGCCTCCCCCTGCTCCCCCAGCACCCGTTCCAGGGTCACCAGGTCCCCCTCCATGTCCTCCTCGGTGGAGTCCGGGAAGGCGTACTCCCGCAGCCCGAGGTCGTCCACCCGGACAGGATCGGCGTGCAGCCGACCCAACAGCTCCCCGGCGGCGGCGAGCTGGTCACGCCCACCGGCATACGGTGCGCCGGCCTCGAACGGGTAGACCACCCACCACTCCTGGCCGACCTGCTGCGGGTTCGGCGTCCCCGCGTCGTACGGTGCCACGACCGGCAGTCCGGCACCGCGCAGCCGGGTGGTCCAGCCGGCCATGGCGCGGGCCCGTCCCTCCTCGGTCGCGGTGCGCTTGACCACGACGGGGGCCCCGTCGCGGGCGGTCCCGCGGAACACCGGGGCCCAGCGGGTCAGCGGGTCCGGCTCCACGGTGGTCAGGTCGAATGCTGCGGCGAGGTCGGTCGGGTGCACGACCGACGACGCTAGCCGCGGCCACCGCGCCCCCAAAATCCGGGCGCCGTCAGGTGCTCGCGGGCCGCAGCCGGAGCCAGACCCGGTGGGCCACCACCACGACCATCGCCCACGCCAGCCCCACCGCCCACCCGCCCATCACGTCGGTCAGCCAGTGCTGTGCCAGGTAGACGCGGCTGAGGCCCACCAGCACCGGGAAGAGGGCGCACGCCACGACGCCGACCACGCGCCGGGACGAACGTGGGAGGGTCAGCAGCAGGAGGTATGCCGTCACGACCGCCAGCACGGTCGCGTTCAGGCTGTGCCCGCTCGGCCAGGCGGGCGAGGTCTCGTAGGGCGGGAGCGCGAGGACCACGGGCGGCCTGAGCCGTCCGACCAGCTCCTTGCCGAGGACGGTGAGACCGAGGGACCCGGCCAGCGCGCTAGCCACCGCCACCGGCGCCGTCCAGTCGCGGCGCCGCCAGCTGAACGCCCCGACCAGCAGGATCGCGAGGAGGGGCACCCCGACCCGACCGGCGGCGAAGGTCAGCGCCTGCGCCACGGTCGTCAGCCAGGGGTGCGCACGTCCTGGGCCAGGTCCAGCGCGGGGTGGTCGAGGGACCCGACACCGTCGCCGTCGGTGACCCCCTCATAGACCTCGAAGCCGCCCCAGGTCGCCAGCGCCACCAGCAGGCCCAGCAGGACCGCCGTCCCGACGAAGGCCACGTCGGCCCCGCGCCGCGGGGAGCCCCGGGCGGCCGGGGGTCGGGTGGTTCATGCGGGGCAGTGTGGCACGCCGTCAACGCAGCAGCAGGTGGGCGACGGTGGTCCCGAGGCCCTGTGCCACCGCCTGCGCCCGCAGCGGACCGCCGGGGTTGGCGCGGTCGGCCGCGACCCCGTGGACGAGGGCGGCCAGCGAGCCGGCGGCGATCGGGTCCAGGCCCGCGGCCAGCAGGGTCCCCGCCAGCCCGGCGAGGACGTCGCCGGCGCCGGCCGTCGCCAACCACGACGGCGCGTCGGCCTGGCTCCGGACCGGGGTGCCGCCGGGAGGGACCACCAGGGTGGTGGAGCCCTTCAGCAGGACCACGGCCCCAGTGCGCTCCGCCGCGCGCTCGGCCTGGTCGAGCGGCCGGTCGACCACGTCCTCGCGGGTCACCTCGGTCCCCTCCAGCCGGCTCAGCAACCGGGCCAGCTCGCCCGCGTGGGGCGTGAGCAGGGTCGGGGCCGACCGCGGCCGGTCCACCAGGTCCAGGGCCCCGGCGTCGACGAGGCAGGGACGGTCGCCGGCCAGGGCCGCACGGCAGGCCTCCAGCTGGGCCGCCCCCGAGGGGGTGCGGTCGTCCCCGGCGAGCCCCGGCCCGAGCACCCACGCCTGGACCCGCCCCGCCCCGGGGACCACCTCGGGGCAGGCGGCCAGCACCAGGTCCTCGGCCCGCTCCGGACCGACGTAGCGGACCATGCCGGCCCCGGCGCACACGGCGGCGGTCGTGGCGAGAAGGGCGGCACCGGGGTAGCGCTCGCTCCCGGCCACCACGCCCACGACCCCGCGGCGGTACTTGTCGTCCGCGGGACCGGGCACCGGCCAGAGGTCCCGGACGTCGTCGAAGGTCAACCGTTCCACGGCGGCCCGGTCCGGCTCGACGACCCCGATGTCGACCACGGTCAGCCGTCCGACGGCGGGCTCGGTGGCCGGCAGCAGGTGGACCGGCTTGGGCACCCCGAAGGTGACCGTCTCGTCGGCGAAGACGGCCCGCCCCAGCGGTTCCCGGCCCGCCGGGTCGGCGCCGCTGGGCAGGTCGACCGCCACCAGATAGCTGTCGTCCTCGACCGCGGCCGCCAGGGCCGCCATGGCGCCGCGCAGCCCGGCGCGTCCCCCGATGCCGAGCAGGCCGTCCACCACGAGGTCGGCCTCGGCGAGCAGCCCGGTCACCTCCGGCGGCAGCTCGTGCGCTGCGGGGTCCAGCAGGTGCGGCTGCACTCCCGCGGACCGGACCGCCTCGAGGCCTCCGGCATGGACCGCCTCCCCCACCCCGACCACGGCGACGGCGAGGCCGTGGGCGAGGTGCGCCGCGGCATACAGGGCGTCCCCGCCGTTGTCACCGGGGCCGGCGAGGACCACGACCGTCCCGGCCCGGGTGTCCTCCGCCCGGGCCGCGACGACCGCGGCCAGTCCTTCGGCGGCGCGGGCCATCAGGGCACCGTCCGGCAGGTCCGCCATGGCGTCCTGCTCGATCCGGCGGACGTCCGGGACGGCGTGCGCCCGGATCACCTCAGGACCCGCCCTCGGCCACGACGACGGCCGAGGCGATCCCGGCGTCGTGCGACAACGACAGGTGCAGCGAGGTCACCCCCAGGCTGTCGGCGCGGGCCCGCACCGTGCCGATGATGCTCAGGTGCGGGCGGCCGTCCCCGGCCCGGACGACCGTGCAGTCGGTCCAGCGCAACCCCACCGGGGCCCCGAGCGCCTTCGCCAGGGCCTCCTTGGCGGCGAACCGGGCGGCCAGCGAGTTGGTGCCCAGTCCCCGCTCGCCCTCGGTGAACAGCCGGTCGAGCAGCCGGGGGCTGCGCTCGAGCTGCTTGGCGAACCGGGCGACGTCCACGACATCGATCCCCAGACCGATGATCATCGGCTCACTCGACGGTGACCGACTTGGCCAGGTTGCGCGGCTGGTCCACGTCCAGCCCCTTGGCGGTGGACAGCTGCAGTGCGAACACCTGCAGCGGCACGGTGGTCAGCAACGGCGCAAGCAGCGGCGGGGTGGCGGGGACGCGGATCACCACGTCCGCGAACGGGACCACGGCCTCGTCGCCCTCCTCGGCGATCACCAGGGTGCGGGCCCCCCGGGCCCGGATCTCCTGGATGTTGGAGACCACCTTGCCGTGCAACCCGTGCTCGGAGTCCGGCGAGGGCACCACGATGAACACCGGTTGACCGGGCTCGATCAGCGCGATGGGCCCGTGCTTGAGCTCCCCGGCGGCGAAACCCTCGGCGTGGATGTAGGCGAGCTCCTTGAGCTTCAGCGCACCCTCCATCGCGACCGGGTAGCCGACGTGCCGCCCGAGGAAGAGCACCGAGCGGGTGTCGGACATGAAGTAGGCGATCTCCTTGACCCGCTCCATGCCGTCGAGCACGGCCTGGATCTTCTCCGGGACCTGCTGCAGTTCGCGCATCACCTCCGCGATCTGCTCGGCCGGCTCGCCGCGCAGCTGGGCCAGGTAGAGGCCGAGGACGTAGCTGGCGGTGATCTGCGCCAGGAAGGCCTTGGTGGAGGCGACCGCGATCTCCGGGCCGGCGTGGGTGTAGAGGACCGCGTCGGACTCCCGCGGGATGGTCGACCCGTGCGTGTTGCAGATGGACAGCGACTTCGCGCCCAGCTCGTTGGCGTGCCGCACCGCCATCAGCGTGTCCATCGTCTCCCCCGACTGGGAGATGGAGACCACCAGGGTGCGCTCGTCGACGACGGGGTCGCGGTAGCGGAACTCGTGCGCCAGCTCGACCTCGACCGGGATCCGGGTCCACCGCTCGATGGCGTACTTGGCCACCATGCCGGCGTAGGACGCGGTGCCGCAGGCCACGATGACGATCTTGTCGACCGCCCGGAGCTCCTCCTCCGGCAGCAGCAGCTCGTCCAGCACCAGGTGCCCGTCGGCGTCGGTCCGCCCGAGCAGGGTGTCCGCCACGGCGTGCGGCTGCTCGTTGATCTCCTTCTCCATGAAGGTGTCGAAGCCGCCCTTCTCCGCGGCGGCCGCGTCCCAGGTCACCTCGTAGGCCTTGCCGTCCGAGGGGGTGCCGTCGAAGGCGATCACCGAGTAACCCTCCGGGGTGATCGTCACGATCTGGTCCTGACCCAGCTCCAGGGCGTGCCGGGTGTAGCCGATGAAGGCGGCGACGTCCGAGCCCAGGAAGTTCTCGCCCTCCCCCAGACCGACGACGAGGGGGGAGTTGCGGCGCGCGCCCACGATCAGGTGGGGCTGGTCGGCGTGCACGGCGAGGAGGGTGAAGGCGCCCTCCAGGGTGTTCACCACCTCGCGCATCGCCTCGGTCAGGTCGCCGGTGCGGGCGAAGGCGGCGTCCACCAGGTGCGCGACGACCTCGGTGTCGGTCTCGGAGGAGAAGGTCACCCCGTCCGACTCCAGCTGCTGCTTGAGCGCGTGGAAGTTCTCGATGATGCCGTTGTGCACCAGCGCCAGCTTCCCGGCCGTCCCGCCCCGGTGCGGGTGGGCGTTGGCGTCGGTCGGACCCCCGTGCGTGGCCCAGCGGGTATGGCCGATCGCGGTGGCCGTGTCGGGCAGCGGAGCCTCCTCGAGGGCCTCGCGCAGGTTGCTCAGCTTCCCCGCGCGCTTCTGGCCCTCGACCCGCTCACCGGTCACGAGGGCGACACCGGCGGAGTCGTACCCCCGGTACTCCAACCGGCCCAGGCCCTCCATGACCACGGTGAGGGCCCGGTCGCTGCGGTCGGGCCCGACGTATCCCACGATTCCACACATGCGGCACAGCCTAACCGTGGGAGGCCGTGCACAATGTCCGCCATGGCATCCAACGGCGCCAACCAGCCCACGCCCTTCGTCGAACTCGACCGTGCCGCCTGGGCACGGTTGCGTGATCAGCACCCGATGCGGCTCGACGCGAGCGAGGTCAGGCGGCTGCAGGGACTGGGCGACCGGCTGGACATCGCGGAGGTCGAGCAGATCTACCTGCCGCTGTCCCGGCTGCTCTCCTTCTACGAGCGGGCCACCGAGGGCCTGCACCGGGTGACCGGCGACTTCCTCGGCGAGCGCCGGGCGCGCACCCCCTTCGTCATCGGGGTGGCCGGGTCGGTCGCGGTGGGCAAGTCCACCACCTCCCGCATCCTGCGCGAGCTCATCATGCGGTGGGAGTCCCGACCCACCGTCGAGCTGGTCACCACCGACGGGTTCCTCTTCCCCAACGCCGAGCTCGAGCGGCGCAACCTGATGAGCCGCAAGGGCTACCCGGAGTCCTACGACCGGCGCGCGCTGCTCCGGTTCGTCACCGCGGTCAAGGCGGGGCAGGCGGAGGTCGTGGCGCCGGTCTACTCCCACCTCACCTACGACATCCTGCCCGACGAGCAGATCGTGGTCCGGCAGCCGGACGTGCTCATCGTGGAGGGGCTCAACGTGCTCCAGGCGCCCCGGGAGCAGCCGGACGGGCGCACCGGGCTGGCGGTCAGCGACTTCTTCGACTTCTCGGTGTATGTCGATGCCAAGGACTCCGACGTGAAGACCTGGTATGTCGACCGCTTCCTCCGGCTGCGGGAGACCGCGTTCGCCCAGCCGTCCTCCTACTTCCGGCGGTATGCCTCGCTCAGCGACGACGCGGCCCAGGACATCGCGGAGAACATCTGGGACGCGATCAACGCGCCCAACCTGGTGCGCAACATCCGTCCGACCCGGGGCCGGGCCACCCTGGTGCTGCGCAAGGGGACGAACCACAAGGTGGAGCGGGTCCGGCTGCGCCGCCTCTGAGCGACCCCGCTGAGCGACCCCGCGCCGCGTGCGCGACGGGGGTGGTCCACGATGGGGGTATGAGCACCGGACAGGCCACCCGCATCGAACGCGACTCCATGGGTGAGGTGGAGGTGCCGGCAGACGCCCTGTATGCCGCCCAGACCGCCCGCGCCGTCGCCAACTTCCCGATCTCCGGCCAGGGGGTGCCGATCCCGATCGTGCACGCACTCGCCCTGGTCAAGTCCATCGCCGCCGGCGTCAACGCCGACCTGGGCGTGCTGGACGCCGACCTGGCGGCGGCCATCACCGCCGCCGCCGACGAGGTCGTCGCGGGCACCCACGACGACCACTTCCCGATCGACGTCTACCAGACCGGGTCCGGCACCTCGACGAACATGAACGTCAACGAGGTGGTCGCCACCCTGGCCAACCGCGACCGGGCCGAGGGCGCCGACCGGGTCCACCCGAACGACCACGTCAACTACGGGCAGTCCAGCAACGACACCTTCCCCACGGCACTCCGGATCGCGGTGACCCGGCAGAGCGTCGAGCAGCTCGAGCCCGCGCTGGCCCGGCTGGAGGCCTCGCTGACCGCCAAGTCCGAGGAGTTCGCCGACGTCGTCAAGGCGGGGCGCACCCACCTGATGGACGCCGTCCCGGTCACCCTGGGCCAGGAGTTCGCCGGCTATGCACGGCAGATCGCGCTGGGCCGCCGCCGACTCGCCGAGGCGGCCGCCCTCACCGCGGAGCTCCCGCTGGGCGGCACCGCCGCCGGGACCGGGCTCAACGCCCACCCGGAGTTCGCCGGGAAGGTGATCGCCGAGCTGTCCTCCCGGACCGGGATCGAGTTCACCGAGGCCGCCGACCACTTCGAGGCCCAGTCCACCCAGGACGCCCTGGTGGCCCTGGGCGGGGCGCTGAAGGTCGTCGCCGTGTCGCTGACCAAGATCTGCAACGACCTGCGCTGGATGGGTTCGGGCCCGCGCGCCGGCCTGGGCGAACTGCACCTGCCCGACCTGCAGCCGGGGTCCTCGATCATGCCGGGCAAGGTCAACCCGGTGATCCCGGAGGCCACCTTGATGGTGTGCGCCCGGGTGATCGGCAACGACGCCACGCTCACCATCGGCGGGGCCTCCGGCGCCTTCGAGCTCAACGTGATGCTGCCGGTCATGGGGCTGGCGCTCACCGAGTCCCTGACCCTGCTCTCGACCTCCTCGGTGCTGCTGGCCGAGCGCGTCGTGGACGGGCTGGAGGCCGACGCGGACCGGTGCCGGGAGCTGGCCGAGAGCTCCAGCGCCATCGTGACCCCGCTCAACAAGTACATCGGCTACGAGGCGGCCGCGGCCGTGGCCAAGCAGTCGCTGGCCGAGAAGCGCACCATCCGCGACGTCGTGATCGACCGCGGTCACGTCGCCCGGGGCGAGCTCACCGAGGAGCAGCTGGACCAGGCGCTGGACGTGCTGTCGATGACCCGTCCGCACGCCTGACGAGCCACCACGGCTCACCGACCCACCGCGCCCGACCGGCGCGTCCGGCACGACGACGAGCGGGCCGTCCGGGAGATCCCGGGCGGCCCGCTCGTGGGTGCTGCAGGTGAGGTTGGTTGGTGGCTCAGTACCAGCCGACGGCCTCGGAGTGTGCCCAGGCGCCGCAGGGCGTGCCGTAGCGGCCGGAGATGTAGCCCAGGCCCCAGCTGATCTGGGTGGCCGGGTTGGTCTGCCAGTCGGCGCCGGCGCTGGCCATCTTGTTGCCGGGCAGGGCCTGCGGGATGCCGTAGGCACCCGAGGACGGGTTCTGGGCGGTGTGGTTCCAGCCGCTCTCGCGCTGCCACAGCGACTCGAGGCAGCCCCACTGGTCCTGGCCCCAGCCGTAGCTGCCGAGCATGGACTGGGCGATGCTCTTCGGGCTGCCGGAGGGCGGCGCGGGGGCGGCCTCGACGGGCTCCTCCTCGACCGGCGCCTCCTGGACCGGCTCCTCGACGGGGGCGGCCTCGCGGACCTCCTCGCGGGAGGCGGCCTCCTCGGCGGAGCGCTCGGCGGCAGCCTGCTCAGCCGCGGCCTGCTCGGCGGCAGCCTGCTCGGCGGCAGCCTGCTCGGCGGCAGCCTGCTCGGCGGCAGCCTTCTCCTCGGCAGCCTTCTCCGCGGCCAGTTCCTCGGCGCGGGCGTTGGCGGCCTCGACGGCCTGGCTGTTCGCGGCGACGGAGCCGAGCACGGCCGCGTGGGCCTGCTCGAGACGGTCGATCCGCAGGCTGCCAGCGTCGGTCTGCTGGCGCTGCACACCCTGG
This sequence comes from Ornithinicoccus hortensis, assembly GCF_006716185.1. Lineage (NCBI taxonomy): Bacteria > Bacillati > Actinomycetota > Actinomycetes > Micrococcales > Intrasporangiaceae > Ornithinicoccus > Ornithinicoccus hortensis. The sequence continues at coordinate 3,391,339 of NZ_VFOP01000001.1, forward strand.
CGCACGGCCGAGAAGGTGTCGGCGCTGACGGCCGGGCCGACCTTGCTCAGGCTGGCGCGCACGCCGTCGGCGGTCACGGTCTGCCCCGGGGACAGCGTCGCGTAACCGGCCAGGCCGAGGGTGCCCGCGGTGATGAACGCGGTCACCAGGGTGGCGGGACGGTGCAGGGCGCGGCGGGCGCGGTGCTTGGGCTGGGAAGCGTCGGCGGACTCGAGCAGCTCGACGGACTCGACGGGGGCGGTCGAGGATTCGGGCGTGGGGGACATGGGCACTACTACCTCCAGGACTCCTCGCGCCGGCAGGGGACCGGAGAGCCGCAGGAGCGTTATCAAATCGTAATGAACGCGTTCACCGTGCCAGCCCCCCGGGGAACTTTGCAAGTTCAACGACCCAGACGTGGGGAACCTCACACGCCCTCGACGAGGGGTGCACCGACCCGGCCAGGCTACCCCGGTGGCCCTCGGGGAGCCGACCCGGGGCGCCTGCCGGACAGGGCTCAGCCGGCGACGGCGGCCGCCAACCGGCCCAGCGAGTCCTCGAGCTGACCCTGGCTGACCAGCGGGAACCCGATCTTCTCCAGGAGCTGCGGGTCGGTCACGCCGGACCAGTCATAGGTGAGCCGCACGGTCGTCGCGTCGGTCCCCTCGGGGGTCAGCTCCCACACCCACTGCCACCCCGGGGGCTCGGTGCCGGCCGGCGCCGTCTTCCAGGCGATCAGGTGGTTGTCGTCGAAGCCGACGACGTGGTTGTCCGTCTGGTACTCCCCGCCCATGTGCGGCCCCTCCATGTTCATCGTGAACACCTGGCCGGTGCCGGTGATCCGGTCGGTGCGGTCGTCCGACCGGACGAAGCCCGAGCCGTCCAGCTCGGCGTGCCGCGCGGGGTTGGAGAGCACCGCGAAGATGTCCTGCGCGGGGGCGTCGACCACGCGGCTGACGGTGATGCTGGTGTCCTCGGTCATGGGGCTGCTCCTTCTCGACGGGGTGCTGTGGCGGCGCGGGGCCGTCCTCCCGACGGTAGGCGCACCGCAGCCCCGTCGCACGCGGGGGCGACGGGGGCGCCGGCCCAGGGGGCCGCTCAGCCCAGGGCGTTGCTGCCCTCGAGCAGGTCGGTGACCAGGGCCGCGATCGGGCTCCGTTCGCTGCGGTGCAGGGTGATGTGGGCGAACAGCGGGTGGCCCTTGAGCGACTCGATCACCGCCGCGACGCCGTCGTGCCGGCCCACCCGCAGGTTGTCCCGCTGGGCGACGTCGTGGGTCAGCACCACGCGCGAGCTCTGGCCGATCCGCGACAGCACGGTGAGCAGCACGTTGCGCTCCAGCGACTGGGCCTCGTCCACGATCACGAAGGCGTCGTGCAGCGAGCGCCCGCGGATGTGCGTCAGCGGCAGCACCTCGAGCATGTCGCGGTCCACGATCTCCTCGACGACCTCCTTGGAGACGACCGCTCCCAGGGTGTCGAAGACGGCCTGCGCCCAGGGACCCATCTTGTCGTTCTCGCTGCCGGGCAGGTAGCCGAGCTCCTGGCCCCCCACGGCATACAGCGGGCGGAACACGATCACCTTGCGGTGCTGGCGCCGCTCCATCACGGCCTCCAGGCCGGCGCACAGCGCCAACGCGCTCTTGCCGGTGCCGGCGCGGCCACCGAGGCTGACGATCCCGACGTCCGGGTCGAGCAGCAGGTCCAGCGCGATCCGCTGCTCCGCAGAGCGGCCGTGCAGGCCGAAGGCGTCACGGTCCCCCCGAACCAGCTTGATCGAACGGTCGGGGGCCACCCGCGCCAGCGCGCTGCCCGAGGGACCGAGCACGGTCAGCCCGGTGTGCACCAGCAGGTCCTCGGTGGCCCCGTGCTCGAGCCGGCCGCTGTCGTAGAGCGTGGCCATCTCGGCGTCGGAGACCTCCACCTCGGCCATCCCGGTCCAGCCGCTCTCGACCGCGAGCTCGGCACGGTACTCCTGCGCCTGCAGCCCCACCGCCGAGGCCTTGACCCGCATCGGCAGGTCCTTGCTGACCACGACCACGTCGTGCCCCTCGTTGGCCAGGTTGCGGGCGACCGCCAGGATCCGGGTGTCGTTGTCGCCGAGCCGGAAGCCGGCCGGCAGCGACTGGGGGTCGGTGTGGTTCAGCTCGACCCGCAGCGTGCCCCCGGCGTCCCCCACCGGGATCGGCGTGCTCAAGCCGTCGTGCTCGACCCGCTTGTCGTCCAGCAGCCGCAACGCCTCACGGGCGAAGTAGCCGAGCTCGGGGTGGTGCCGCTTGGCCTCCAGCTCGCTGATGACCACGACCGGGAGCACGACCTCGTGCTCGGCGAACCGGAGCATCGCCCGCGGGTCGGACAGCAGCACGGAGGTGTCGAGCACGTAGGTCCGGAGCCGGGTCGGGTCACCCGTTCCCTCCTGTGCCTCGGCCGCGGTGCGGCCCTGGACGGCGGTGGAACGGGTGCTGGTGACCATGTCGACTCCCCTGTGCGTGCGGCAGCTACGCGGTGGTGGCGGTGTGGTGACCGGGACCGGGGCCCACGACGCTCGCGGGGAGCCGGTGCCGGCCCTCCGCCCAGAGTCGTCGATCCATCTGGTGGGCCTTCCCGAACGAGGACGGGTGTCCTGCGTCATTCCGACCGTATGCCGAGGCGATGGCTGGAGGGGGATCTCGCCCGGCGTGGCGCAATCGACGGCTCGGTGAACATTGGGTGACTCGGCTCAGCCGGGCTCACCGCCGGTTGCCCGGGTGGCGGCCCGTCCGCGCCAGCGCAACAGGTCCTCGGCGTATTCCTCGGCGGCGTGGGCGGCCAGCCCCGCGGTCCGGGCCAGCACGAACAGCGCGGTGCCTGCGGTGGCGGGCAGATCGAGCGCGACGGTGGCCACCGCGAGGGCGGCGTCGATGTTCGGCTCGTAGCGCCCGCCGTCGGGCAGGCCCGCGCGCAGTTCGGCCAGCGCGGCCAGCGGGGCGGCGGCCGCGGGCACCCGACCCCACGCCGCGAGGGCGACGTCGGCACGCGGGTCCCCCTCGGCATACATGAAGTGACCGAACCCCGCCCGGACACCGTCCGGTGGCGCGACCGCACGGAGCACGGGGTGCAGCCGCTCGCTGGCACGGCCGTGCTCATGCCCGGCGAGCGCGGCGTAGCCGGCCAGGAGGCAGTCGGCGATGCCGGCGCGGGCGGACGCTGCGGCCCGGGTGGCGGTGGTCGACGCGGTGAGCCCGTGGTCGAGCAGTTGGACCAGCGTCTCGTCGACGGCCGTGCTCTCCTCCTCCGTGGCGGTTCGGCCGGTGAGGTTCGCCACGATCCGCTGGGCCAGTCGCGGAGACCGGTCGGGCCGGCCCGTGGCCGAGAGCGCGTCGACCAGCGCCGGGCAGGCGGTGGCCACCGCGGCCGCGGCCCCGGACGACGTGCGCTCCTCGCCCCACCCGCTCTCCGCCAGCCGCACGATCGCCCCAGTCAGCCGGCGGTCCAGCGGGACCTCGGTGGGCAGGGCCGTGACTCTGAGCGACGGCGGCTGCGACAGCTCGGGGCGGAACCCCAGGACCAGCTCGATGCCGTCCTCCAGCGTCTTGCCCCTGGACCACGCGCTGACCTCGTGACCGCGGTAGTACAGGGCGTCCGGCCCGGAGTGCGATACCTCTGAGGTCACGGACCGGAACCGGTGCACCCGCTGCGCGGTCCGCCGCCCCCGCCGGCCGCCCTCGGCCAGCCGGTCCACGGCGGTGCGGTCCAGCAGACTCCCCCGCCCGGCCGGGTTGCGCCGACTCACCAGCAGCCCCCGGCTGACGTAGGCGTAGACCGTCGCCGGCTTCACGCCGAGACGCTGCGCCGCCTCATCGGTGCTGATCCACTGCGTCACCTGGAAGGCCCTTCCTGTGGACTGAATCAATATTGACTGAACCGCGCCCAGACGTCCACCGTGGAGGCTTCCAGCACACGTGAGGAGACCGCCATGACCGCTTCCACACTGACCGTCCCCCGGGGACTGGCCGGGGTCATCGTGACCGACACCGAGATCGGTGACGTCCGGGGCCAGGAGGGCTACTACCACTACCGGCAGTACTCGGCGGTCGAGCTGGCCCGGACGCAGAGCCTCGAGGACGTCTGGTTCCTGATGTTCCAGGGGCGACTGCCGGACGAGGCCGAGCGCACGGCGTACCGCCAGGAGATCGGGCAGGCCCGGCTGGCACCCGAGGAGCTCCTCACCGCCCTGCCCGTCCTGTGCCCCGCCGGCAGCGCGCCACTGACCACGCTGCGCACCGCCTGGTCCTGGCTCGGCGCTCACCTGGACCTGGTGCCCATGTATGACAGCAGCCCCGAGGAGCGGGCCGCCACCGCGCTCCGGCTGGCCGCGCTGGCACCGACCGTGCTCGCCGCCGCCCACCGGATCGCCGCCGGCGAGGAGCCGGTGCCCGCGGACCCGACCCTGGGTCACGCCGAGGACTACCTGCGGATGCTCACCGGCAGCACACCCAGGGCCGAGGACGTCCGCGCGGTGGAGCAGTACCTGGTGCTCACCGTGGACCACGGCTTCAACGCCTCGACCTTCACGGCCCGCACGGTCGCCAGCACCGGCGCGGACGTCGCTGCGACGCTGGTGGCCGCGGTCGGGTCCTTCTCGGGACCGTTGCACGGGGGTGCACCGAGCCGGGCGCTGGCGGCGCTGGAGGAGATCGGCACGCCCGACCGGGTCCGCAGCTGGGTGCGCGAGCAGGTCGCCGCGGGCCAGCGGGTGATGGGATTCGGGCACGCGGTCTACCGCACCCACGACCCCCGCTCGGAGATGCTGCGCGAGGTGGCCCAGGCCCGCGGTGGCGACCTGGTGGACTTCGCCGTCCTGGTCGAGCGTGAGGTCGAGGCCGCGCTGGCCGAGCTCAAACCGGGTCGTCCGCTCTATGCCAACGTCGAGTTCTATGCCGGTGTGGTGATGGAGCAGGCCGGCATCGCGCGGGACATGTTCACCCCGACCTTCTGCGTGGCCCGGGCCATCGGCTGGGCGGCAAACGTGCTTGAGCAGGCACGGGACAGCAAGATCATCCGGCCGGCCGCCCGGTATGTCGGTCCCCCTCCGGAGGTTGCCGGGGACGGCGCAGCCTGACCCGAGGACAGCCGCGGCCCGGAAAGGGTCAGGCCCCGAACCGGCGCTCGCGCTCGGCGTAGGAGCGCAGGGCGCGCAGGAAGTCGACCTTGCGGAAGTCGGGCCAGAACGCCTCGCAGAAGTAGAACTCGCTGTGCGCGCTCTGCCAGAGCAGGAAACCTCCCAGGCGCTGCTCCCCGCTGGTGCGGATCACCAGATCCGGGTCGGGCTGTCCCTTGGTGTACAGGTGCTCGGAGATGTGCTCGACCTCCAGGGTCCGCGCCAGTTCCGCCAGCGGGGTGCCCTTGGCGGCGTGCTCGGCCAGCAGCGAGCGCACGGCGTCCGCGATCTCCTGGCGGCCGCCGTAGCCGATGGCCACGTTGACCAGCATCCCCTCGACCTCAACGGTCGAGTCGGCGGCGGTGGCCAGCGCGGCGGCGGTGCCGGACGGCAGCAGGTCACGGGCCCCCACGACGTGCAGGCGCCACCGCTTGGAGGCCGCGAGCTCGGCCACCACCTCTTCGATGATCCGCAGCAGGGGCTCCAGCTCGGTGGCCGAACGGTTCAGGTTGTCGGTGGACAGCAGCCACAGGGTGACCACCTCGACGCCGGCCTCGTCGCACCACTCCAGCAACGGCTGGATGTTGTCCGCCCCCGCTCGGTGCCCGTGCGCCGTGTCCGCCCCGCGTGCCTTGGCCCACCGACGGTTGCCGTCGAGCATCACCCCGACGTGCCGCGGCACGCGATCCGCCTGCAGCTGTTTGCTCAGGGAGCGGTTGTACGCCCGGTAGAGCAACTCGCGCAGGGAGGCCATGCGGTCAAGGTACTCGCTCCACCTGCAGCGCCGTCCGAGGGTGACGCGAGTCATAACTTACGCATTGGTAACCTACGGGCCCGTAGGTTACGCTGGTGCCATGGCACAGACCGAACCGAACAGCAGCGGCATCTCCTCGTTGGGTGATGCCGCCCGCGACGTGGCCGACAGCGCTCGTGAGATGGCCGACTCGGCGCGCGACCTCGCACACGCCCTCAAGCCCAAGTTGCGCGGGTGGCTGCACCTGGGCATGGCGCCGCTGGCGCTGGCTGCCTCGATCGTGCTGGTCTCGCTGGCGCCGACCAGCCAGGGCCGGATCGCCGCGGCGGTCTTCGGGGTCACCGCGGTCCTGCTGTTCGGGACCTCGGCGCTCTACCACCGTGGCAACTGGAGCCCGCGGACCGCGCGGCTGCTCAAGCGGTTCGACCACGCCAACATCTTCCTGATCATCGCCGGCACCTATACCCCGTTCGCGGTGCTCCTGCTCCCCGACGGCAAGAGCGCGACGCTGCTCTGGCTGGCCTGGGGCGGCGCCCTCATGGGCGTGGCGTTCCGGATGCTGTGGGTCGGCGCCCCGCGCTGGCTCTACACCCCGGTCTACGTCGCGCTGGGCTGGGTCGCGGTGTTCTACCTCCGGGAGTTCCTGGAGTTCGGCGGGCCGGCCGTGCTGACCCTCATCGCGGTCGGTGGCCTGCTCTACACGATCGGCGCGGTCGTCTACGGCACCAAGCGGCCCAACCCCTCACCGCGCTGGTTCGGCTTCCACGAGATCTTCCACGCGTTCACCGTGCTGGCGTTCATCGCCCACTACACGGCCGCCTCGCTCACCGTCTACGGCGCGACACCGGTCGGCGTCTGAGCGCCTTCCCGCGTGTTGTCGGGTCCCTGCGGGTGATCCCGGTTCAGGACCTGCTGTCGGCATCCCCCGCCGGGTCGGACCCGGCGGCATCGGACTGACCCTCGACACCGTCACCAGCGCCGTCGGCAACGCCCTCCGCCGCGTCCTGGGCGGGGCCGACCTCGCCACCCTCGGCGCCTGCCCGCTGCGCGTCGGCGGCTGCGGCCTCCGCGTCGGCGGCCCGCAACTCCTCCCGCTGCCGGGACCGGCGTAGCCGCCGGCTCAGGTCACGGCCGAGGAACCACAGCGCCAGACCCAACCCGAACAGGACCAGGAAGCCGCCCAGTCCCGCGGTGATCTCGACACCGGTGGGGTTCACGCCGAGGCCGCCGTGCCGTCGTCACCGGCGCGCTGCCCCGGCTGTCGACGGTCCCGGTCGTGGTGCCCCTCGACCTCGGTCATCTCGTCGCCGACCTCCTGGGCGTCGTACTCCGCGGCGTGGGCGGAGTACTCCTCCTCCGTGCGCTCCTGGGGCAGCGGCGCGCGGAAGACGACGACGGGTTCGCCCTCGGGGTCCCGCTCCGGCTCGCGCCGGCACAGCTGGTCGGCCTCCGTGAGGTCGGTGGGCAGCCCGGCGAACAGGTCGTCCTCGGGCAGGTCCACGCCGACCAGCGACCTGGCCAGTTCGTAGTCCTCGACCGGGTAGGCCCGCTGCTGCACCTCCAGCGGCACCCGGAACCAGTTGCCGTCCGGGTCGACCTGCGTGGCGTGGGCGCGCAGCGCGTCGTCGCGCACCCCGTAGTACTCGGCGCACTCGACGTGCGTGGTGATCGTCCGCTCCGGCCGCTTGTCGAGGTTCTGCATCCACTCGACATACGGCGATTCCTGCCCCAGCTCGAGCATCGCCTCGTGCAACGCTCGGATCCGGGCCGCGGACCACGCGCTGTAGTACACCTTCTGCGGCTGCCACGGCTCGCCCGCGTGGGGGTATGCCGTGGGGTCGCCGGCCGCGCGCCAGGCGGACATGGTCACGACGTGGGTCATGATGTGGTCCGGGTGCGGGTAGCCGCCGTTCTCGTCGTAGGTGGTGATCACGTGCGGACGGAACTCCCGGATGACCCGCACCAGGGCTTCGGTGGTGACCTCGATCGGTTCCAGGGCGAAGCAGCCTTCCGGCAGGGGCGGCAACGGGTCCCCCTCGGGGAGACCGGAGTCCACGAAACCCAACCAGGTGTGCCGGATGCCCAGGATCTTGGCGGCCCGCGCCATCTCGCGGCGCCGGACCTCGGCCAGGTCCCGGGTGATGTCCGGGTCGTCGATCAGCTTGGGGTTGAGCACGTCACCGCGTTCCCCGCCGGTGCACGAGACCACCATCACCTCGACGCCCTCCGCGACATACTTCGCGGTGGTCGCCGCCCCCTTGCTCGACTCGTCGTCGGGATGGGCATGCACTGCCATCAACCGTCGGCCCTCAGACACCTGCGCTCCTCGTCGTTCTCGCGATGGCGGACAATGGTCCGCGAGGCACCCGCTCACGCGGGCCCCCGACATCCTCTCACCGTCGTGGAACGGAGTTGACAGCGTGACCATTCCGGCGCCCGCCGCCACCGGCCGCAGCACCCGGTTCTGGTGGGTGGTCGGGACTGTCGCGGTGCTGCTGATGACCGGCCTGGCGGTCTGGTTCGGGATCGCGGGGTCGGTGGGCAAGGTGCACTGGAACAACAACGGCTTCCAGTTGCACGGCGATACCTCGGTCGACGTCCGGTTCGACCTGACCCGCGACCCGAGCCGCGCCGTGGTGTGCGAGTTGCAGGCCCTGGACGAGACCCACGCCCGGGTCGGCACCACCGAGGTCACCGTCGGACCGTCCGAGTCCTCACCCAGCCGGCACATCGAGACGGTCCGGACGACCTCGGCCGCCACGACCGGATACGTCGACGCCTGCTGGTACGCCGAGCCCTGAACCCGCTCCCCCGGTCCCGATCCGGGCGACCGTCAGGCGCCTCCGGACGTGACCGGATCGTAATCTCGCAAGGTGGAGTTTCGACCCGAACTTGTTAAACTGAGGGTTCACGACGGTCCGGGCAGGGCGATTCCGCACGCAGTGGAACGCACACCGCCCGGGCCTCCTTGTTTCGTCAGACCGGTCCGGCACCCCGCCGTACCGGCCGTCCGGACAAGTGTCACCACCAGTAGGAACATGAGGGAGTGAGCGACGTGACCGAGGCAGCAGCGACGTCGACCAATTTTCTGACCAAGGACGCCTTCGAGCGGCTCTCGGCGGAGTTGCGTCACCTGTCCGGTGAAGGACGCCAGGACATCGCGCGGCGGATCGAGTCCGCCCGCGAGGAGGGCGACCTGAAGGAGAACGGCGGCTACCACGCGGCCAAGGAGGAGCAGGGCAAGATGGAAGCCCGCATCCGCCAGCTCGAGCACCTGCTGGAGCACGCCACCGTGGGCGAGGCCCCGCCGGACGACGGCGTCGTCGAGCCCGGGATGCTCGTCGAGGTCGAGATGTTCGGGGAGACCGAGACCTTCCTGCTGGGCAGCCGCGAGATCCTCGGCGACGGCGACGACCTCGTCGTCTACAGCGAGCGCTCCCCCCTGGGTATGGGCATCCTCGGCAAGTCCGCCGGTGAGACCACCACCTACGAGGCGCCGAACGGCAAGCAGATCGAGGTCAAGATCATCAGCGCCAAGCCGTACTCCGGCTGAGCATCAGCACGCAGGAGGGCCGGACCGGGAGCGTTCCCGGTCCGGCCCTCCTGCGTTGCCGGTCAGTTCCTGCGTTGCCGGTCAGGTCTGGGAGGCCTCAGCTCACCAGGTTCCAGACGGCCATCGCCACGAGCAGGACGGCGCCCACCACGGCGGCCACGGTCCCCGCCCGGATCTTGGCCCGCCCGGCATTCGGGTCCGGCCCCCGACCCTCGACGCCGAACCCGAGCTCGGTGCCGATGTCGAGCGTCCCCGGCGGCCCGCCGAACCCGCCCTTGGTGCCGATCCGGGCCCGCGCCTCACGCCGTTCCCGACGGCCCCAGAGGTAGAGCGCGACGCCGACGACGAGCAGCACGAGCGGCAGCCCGAAGCGGGTCAGCAGCTCCGGCGTCGTCCAGTCGAGGGTCGCGGCCCGCAGCGGCACCGTCGTCAGCGCAGAAGACATGGGATGCACCGTGCCACAGGTGGGGCCCCTCCGCCAGATCGACCCGCGGCTCGGCATACCGCCGGATTCCGGCCCGTGTGACACTGGTGCCATGCGCACCCAGCCTCCCGAGATCCCCGGCACCCCGCTCCCCGGACGGGACGAGCCGCTGCCCGGGATCCCCACCACCAACGAGGTCCTGGACTCCCCGCTCCACGGGCCGTGGGGCGAGCACACCGAGGTGTTGTACATCGCGATGGGCTGCTTCTGGGGCGCCGAGCGGATCTTCTGGCGCATCCCCGGCGTGGTGAGCACCGCCGCGGGCTACATGGGCGGGGTCACCCCGAACCCCACCTACGAAGAGGTCTGCAGCGGCCGGACCGGTCACGCCGAAGCGGTCCAGGTCGTTTACGACGCCAACGAGGTCTCCCCGGAGGAGCTGCTCAAGGCGTTCTGGGAGAACCACGACCCGACCACCCAGGACCGGCAGGGCAACGACCGCGGCACGCAGTACCGGTCGGCGATCTACTGGACCACCCCCGGCCAGGAGGAGGCGGCCCGGGCCACACACGACGCCTTCCAGCAGGTGCTGACCGACAACGGCTACGGCCAGATCAGCACCGAGTTGCGCCCGGCCGTCGACGCCGGCACCTTCTACTTCGCCGAGGGCTACCACCAGCAGTACCTGCACAAGAACCCGAACGGATACTGCAACCACGGACCGAACGGGATGACCTGCCCCGTCGGGATCGTCCGCCAGGACGAGCTGCCCAGCCAGGAGTCGGTGCTCGGCCGGGAGTAGGTCGACTGGACGGGCTGTGCACGAGTGGCCGCCAGTCGGTGCCGTCGCGGTGGGACGCCACATGTCCTCCGTCCACGGGTGACTGCCCCACCCTGCGGGGCAGTCACCCGTCTACCGAATGGACCAGTTGTGCACACGAATCGGCGATCTGCCGGCAACAACGCGTCCGCTCGGCGTCCGTGCGCACCGCAGGATTTACCGACCGGCCGTCGAGAGGTGTGGCATCGGCGACACCGGGTATGTCGTCAGGAACGTCGCTGGGTCCGGGCCGTGGCCGAGGCGGTCCACGGGTCCTCCGGCCATGGGTGCTTGGGGTAGCGACCGCGCATCTCGGCGCGCACCTGCGCGTAGGCACCGGACCAGAACGAGGCCAGGTCGTCGGTGACCGCGAGCGGGCGTCCGGCCGGGGACAGCAGGTGGAACTGCACCGGCACCCCGGCCACCGCCGGGCTCTGCGCCCACCCGAAGCACTCCTGCAGCTTCACTGCGACCACCGGGCGCCCATCGGGGTCATCCACCGCCGGGTAGTCGATCCGGACCGCCCTACCGCTGGGGACCGCCAGGCGCTCGGGCGCCAGCTCTTCCAGCTGCGCCGCCTCCGGCCACGGCAACAGGCGGCGCAGCGGCGCGGTCAGGTCGATCCGGTCCGCCCGTCCACCGTCGGCCAGGCGGTCCACCTCGGGGCCGAGCCACTCCGGCCACCGGGCGGCGAGCGCGGCGTCGCCCATGTCGGGCCAGGGGTCCCCGACCTCCCGGTGCAGCAGGGCCAGGCGGCGCCGCAGTCCGTCGGCGGCTTCGGACCAGGTGAAGATGCCGAGTCCCTGCTCGGCCAGGGCGGACTCCACGGCCCGCCGCGCCTCGTCTGCTCCCGGACGCACCGCCACCGAGGACAGCTCGATGGCGTCCAGGGCGCGGACCCGGCGCGCAACGACCCTGTGGTCGCGGAAGGTCGCTGTGGTCCGTTCGACGAGCAGCCCGCCCGCCGCCATCTCGGCGGTCTCCTGGGCCAGCGGGGCCGCCGAACGGATGACCGCGCCGGTGCCGGCCGCGGCCCGGCCGTCCGCCCGGGCCACCTCGGCGACCGCGATCCACTCCTGGCCCCTCAACCCGCCGGGAGGCAGCGCGGCCCGGGTGCCGGACGCGAGCAGGTAGACCTCGCCGGTGCGCCGTGCCACCCGGTCCGGGTGGGCCAGCGCCACGACCAGCCCGACGCCATCAGCCCGCCCGCCCCGGCCCGATCCGGTCCGCCGTTCGGCCAGCTCCTCCAGGCGCCGCACCTCCCGCATCCACCGGGTCGCGCCGGGGGCGCTCCCCCGGCGCAGCGCCCCCAGCAACCCGGCCAGGTCACCGCCGTCGGGGCGGTGGTCGTCGGCCAGCGCGGCGACCACCTCGGCCGCGACCCGCGGTCCCACGAGCGCCGCGCCGTCGAGCAGCGCGCGGGCCAGGCGGGGGTCGGCAGGCACCTCGGCCAGTCGCCGTCCCAGGTCGGTGGCCTGCCCTTCCTCGTCGACCGCCCCGAGTCGCCGCAGCACCGCCTCGGCGTCCCGGACGGCTCCGGCCGGTGGCGGATCGGGCAGCGGCATCCCCTCGCCGCGCGGGGTGCCCCAGCACGCCAGCAGCAGGGCCGGCCCGACCAGGTCGGCGACCGAGATCTGCGGGGTGACGTGCGCCGGCATCGCCGCGAAGGTCGTCTCGTCGTAGCACCGCACCGCAAGACCGGTGCCCTGCCGCGCGGCCCGCCCGGCCCGTTGGACGGCGGCGTCCCGGGAGGCCGCCACGGTGACCAGGCCGGACATGTCGCGGGCCGCGTCCCTGCGCGGCTCCCGGGCCAGACCCGCGTCGACCACCAGGCGCACGCCCGGCACCGTGAGGGAGGACTCGGCCAGGGCGGTCGAGACCACGATGCGCGGCGCGTCCCCCGGGGAGGACCCGGCCGTCACCCGGTCCTGGGCACGGGCCCCGATCCGGCCATGCAGCTCCAGCACCTCGGCGCCGGGCACCAGTCGCCGCAGCCCCGCCGCGACCCGCTCCACCTCGCGGACCCCGGGCAGGAAGACCAGGGCGTCCGGAGGACCCTCCAGTCCCAGCGCTCCCGCGGCCTGCCGGTGAGCCTCGGCCGCGGTCTGGGTGACGTGGTCGAGGAAGGCGTCGGCCACTCCCCTGGCGTCGGTGCGCGGCACCGGTGCGGGCGCCCAGCGCAGCTCCAGGGGGTGCAGCGCCGAGGGGCAGTCCACCACGGGCGCGGGTCCGGCCGTGGCGGCACCGAGCAGCGTCGCGAACCGCGCCGCGTCGAGGGTCGCCGACATGGCCACGAGCACCAGGTCCTCGCGCAGCACCCGGACCTCGGCCAGCATGCCGACCAGCAGGTCCGTCTCGATGCCCCGCTCGTGCACCTCGTCCAGGACCACGGCCGCCACACCGGGCAGGGCAGGGTCGGCGAGGAGCCGCCGCAGCAGCACGCCCGGGGTGGCGAACTCCACCCGGGTCGCGCTCGACACCTGCCGCTCCCCACGCACGGTGAACCCGGCGAACTCCCCGGGGGAGGTCCCGGTCAGGTCCGCGAGGCGGCGGGCCGCGGCCCGCGCCGCGATCCGGCGGGGCTGCACGACGACGACGCGGCCGGTCAGGTCCGCGGCCAGCGCGGGTGGGGCGAGGGTGGTCTTGCCGGTGCCCGGGGGCGCCTGGACGACGGCCACGCCGCGGTCCCGGACCGCCGCCCGCAGGTCGGGGACCGCGGCCGCGAACGGCAGGCCCTCCCCGATGCGGTGGAGGTCGGTCACCCCACGGACGCTAGCAGGGCCCCGCCGTACCCTGTGCCGATGAGCCGCGTCGTTTTCATGTGCGGCCCGGCCGGGTCGGGGAAGTCGACGATCGCCCGCACCTTCGAGCAGCAGGGGATGGTGCGGCTGTCCTTCGACCAGGAGGCGTGGGCCCGGGGCCTGCGCACCATGCCGCTCCCCGACGAGGTGCACCGCGAGATCGAGTCGGTGTTGCGTGAGCGTCTGGTCGCCCTGGTCCGGCAGGGCACCGACGTGGTGCTGGACTTCTCGTTCTGGTCGCGGCGGTCGCGGCAGGACTACCGGGAGCTGCTGCGACCGCTCGGCGTCGAGCCGGAGACGGTCTACCTCGCCACGGACCGGGAGACCGCGCTGCAACGGGTGCGGTCCCGTGCCGTCGGACACGGCGATGACTTCGCCCTGCCCGAGGAGGTCGCGGCCCGCTACTTCGACGACTTCGAGCCGCCGACCCCCGAGGAAGGGCCCCTCGTGGTCGTTCCGCCGCCCTCCGGGTGAGCCGTATGCAGCGGGAGACTGTCGGCATACGGCCCGCCCGGTCCGGGTCAGCTCAGGTGGTGGACGGGCGCCAGGTTGTAGACGGGGGTGTCGATGCCCTCGTGGCGGGCCTTGAGCTGGAGCGCCAGGTAGAGGGAGTAGTGCCGTGACTGGTGCAGGTTGCCGCCGTGGAACCACAGCGCCTCCTGCTGGGTGGGCTTCCACATGTTGCGCTGCTCGCCCTCCCACGGCCCGGGGTCCTTGGTGGTGTCCGAGCCCAGGCCCCACACCTTGCCGACCGTGTCGGCGACCTCCTGGCTGATCAGGTCGGCGGCCCAGCCGTTCATCGAGCCGTACCCGGTGGCGTAGACGACCAGGTCGGCCTCGAGCTCGGTGCCGTCGGCGAGGACGACCGAGCCCTCGGTGAGGTGGTCGACCTGGCCCTGGACCAGCTTCACCTGGCCGTCGGCGACCAGGTCGGCGGCGCCGACGTCGATGTAGTAGCCCGAGCCGCGGCGCAGGTACTTCATGAACAACCCGGAGTCGTCGTCACCGAAGTCGAGCTGGAAGCCGGCCTGCTCCAGCCGCCGGTAGAAGTCGGCGTCGATCTCGCGCATCTTGTCGTAGAGCGGGATCTGGAAGGTGTGCATGATCCGGTAGGGCAGCGAGGCGAAGATCAGGTCGGCCTTCTCGGTGGTGACGCCCGCCGCGACCGCCCGCTCCGAGTAGAGGTCGCCCAGCCCGACCTCCATCAGGGTGTCGCTCTTGACGATGTGCGTGGAGGAGCGCTGCACCATCGTCACGTCGGCGCCGTGCTCCCAGAGCGCCCCGCAGATGTCGAACGCCGAGTTGTTGGAGCCGACCACCACGCACTTCTTGCCCGAGTAGGCGTCCGGACCCGGGTGCGCCGAGGAGTGGTGCTGCTCGCCGCGGAAGACGTCCTGGCCGGGCAGCACGGGCACGTTGGGCTTGCCGGACATGCCGGTGGCCAGGACCAGGTGGGTGGGCCGCAGGGTCAGCGGCGTGCCGTCCCGCTCGACCTCGACGGTCCACTCGCCCGTCTCCGCCGAGTACTGCGCGCTGGTCGCGGTGGTCGAGGACCAGTAGGGCACCTCCATCACCTTGGTGTAGCTCTCCAGCCAGTCCCCGATCTTGTCCTTGGGGGCGAACACCGGCCAGTTGTCCGGGAACTTCAGGTAGGGCAGGTGGTCGTACCAGACCGGGTCGTGCAGGCACAGCGACTTGTAGCGGCCCCGCCACTGGTCCCCCGGGCGAGCGTGCTTGTCGACCACCAGCGAGGGGACGCCGAGCTGGCGCAGCCGGGCCCCCAGCGCGATGCCGCCCTGTCCGCCCCCGACGACGAGGACATACGGCTGGGTCGTCGTGCCGAAGCCCTCGTCCTCGGCCCGGCGGCGCTCCAGCCAGGTGACCCGGTCCTTGGTGGCGCCGTGCTCCGCGCCCATCGGCCGCCGGTCGCGGCGCGGCTCCTCGTGCCCCTTGAGCTCGTAGAGCGTGGTCAGGAAGGTCCACGCCTTGGTCCGACCGTCCTCCTCGATCAGCCGCGCCAGCCCCTGCCCCCGACCGACCTCGGTCTCGAAGGTGAACCAGGCGGTGGTCACCCCGCCCTCCTCCGCCGGTGGCTCGGAGGTCGCGAAGCCGTGGGGTCCGGTGTGGCCCAGGGTGTGCTCGAGCAGGTCCCGCACCCCGTCCGGATGCTCGACGGTCGTGATGTTCCAGGAGAAGGCGATCAGGTCCCGCCAGTAGCTCTCCGTGGCGAAAAGGTCGGCCGCCGCATCCACGTCACCGGCGGTCAGCGCCGATTCGAATGCGGCGAACCAGTCGTCGGCCACCTGCTGCGGTCCGGTCGTCTGGGGTTCCATCGTCTGGGTCACGGTCGCTCCTTCGCGTTGCGGTAACGTGATCCAGGTAACACTGGCGGGAGGACCGGACGGAAGGGTTGCAGAAGGTTGCAGCCCGCCCGCACGGGGCGTCAGGCCCCCGCCGCGGAGTTCGCTGGGAGCGCCCATGGAGTCGACCGAGCTGGCCCGGCGCCGCCACCGCGAGGACCACCTGAACGGCGCGGCCGCGGGCGACGGGGTCCGCGCGGACATCATGGCGTCGTGGCGCCGCGTGCACGCCGCCGGTGTCGACCCGCACGGTGACCCCGGCATCACCCCGCTGCCCGAGGCCGAGGTGCACCGGCGCCGAACCTCCGGGGGCCTGCGGGAGTTGCTGCCGCTGCTGGAGGACTCACTCCAGGCCGTCGTCGACGCCGGGCAGCTCCTGGTCGTCACGGACGCCGAGGGCAGGGTGCTGTGGCGCCGCGGGCGGGCCCCGGTGCGCCGGATGGCGGACGACCTGGGCTTCGTCGCCGGGTCGGCCTGGACCGAGGGCAACGTCGGGACCAACGCGATCGGGACGGCGCTGGTGCTCGGCGAGCCGTTCCGGATCACCGGCAGCGAGCACTACGTGGAGTCCCACGCACGGTGGGGGTGCGCCGCGGCCCCGCTGCGCGACCCGTGGACGGGGCACCTGGTCGGGGTGGTCGACGTCAGCGGTCCCCGCACGAGCATGCACCCGGTGCTGCTGTCGACCGTCGCCCTCGCCGCCCGGCTGGCCGAGATGGAGCTGCTGGAGCGCCACCGCCGCGCCCTCGACGAGCTACGCGCCGGCTCCGCCCACCTGTTGAGCAGGGTCGCCGGTCCCGCCGCCGTGGTCGACCCGACCGGACACGTCGCGGCCTCCTCCGGCCTGGTCCACGACCGCTCGGTCGCCCTGCCGGACGACCTGGAACCCGGCCCGGCGCACCTGCCCAGCCTGGGCGAGGTGGTCGTCGAGCCGCTGCCCGGTGGCTGGCTGCTGCGTCCCTCGGGGCAGGACGTCTCCTCCTCGCGGGTGGTCCTGGACCTCACCGGGGGTCCCGTGATCGAGGTGTATGCCGAGTCGGGCCGTTGGGTGCGCCGGCTCACCCCCCGGCACGCGGAGCTGCTAGTCGCCCTGGTCCGCGCGGGGTACACCGGCCTGACCGCCGCCGAGCTGGCCGACGCGGTCTTCGCGGACCCGGACCGGCTGGTGACCGTGCGCGCCGAGATGTCCCGGCTGCGCAAGACCCTCGGCGGCCTGGTGCTCGCCCGGCCCTACCGGCTGGCCCCGTCGGTGGAGGTGCACACCCGGTGGCCGGTCGACCCCGCCGCGCTGCTCCCCGGGTCCAGCGCCCCGGTGGTGCAGCGCACCCGCGGCTGGCTGTCCAGCGCGCCGGGGACGTAGTCCCGGGTCGCTCAGTCGCCGGTCGCCAGGTGCTGCTCGATCGACCGGATCACCGCGGGCCGCAGGTCGGAGGCCGCGATCACCTCGTCGACCGACCCCACCTCGACCGCCCGGTGGATGTTGTGGATGCCGTCGAACTCCGCGGCGACCTCACTGATCTTCTCGGCCCGCAGCGACGCCCGCAGGTCGGCCAGCTCCACCTGGAGCGCGGCCCGCTCCCCGACGGGCGCGGCCGCGATCCGTTCCTCGAGCTCGAGCACCTGCGGGCTGGCCGCGGCCCGCTTGTCCACCTCACCGGCGAAAACCACGGCCGCCGCCGGGGCGCCGCCCAGGACCGAGGCATACGACCCCTCGATCGCCAGCACCGTCATCCGCGGGTTCAGCCGCTTGGAGAAGACCACGAACGCCCCGCCGTGGTAGCGGGAGATCACGCAGAAGACGATCGGGCCGTCGAAGTTGACGATGGCCCGGCCGATCTCGGCGCCGTACTCCAGCTGCAGGTGCCGCATCGAGTCCGGTGACCCGTCGAAGCCGGACAGGTTGGCCAGCACCACCAGCGGGCGGTTGCCGCTCGCGGCGTTGATCGCCCGGGCCGCCTTCTTCGAGGACCGCGGGAACAGGGTCCCCGCCGTGTAGGTGTCCGGACCGTCCGTGGGCGGGAACCCGCGCCGCGGGACGGGGCGCGACTCGATGCCGAGCAGGCACACGGCATACCCACCGACGTGCGCGTCCTGCACGACCGCGGTGTCCGCGTCCGCCATCCCGGCCCACCGTTCCAGCGTCGGGTGGTCCTGGTCGGCGAGCGCGGCCATCACGGTGCGGATGTCGAAGGCCTTCTTGCGGTCCGGGTTCTTGGTGGCCGAGAAGATGTCCCCGACCGTCTGGAAGTCCGGGGAGGCCGGGTGGTCGTGCGGGTATGCCGTGACGTCGCGTTCCGCGGGGTCGTCCGTCGGGGCGCGGCGCGGGCCTGGCTCCCCGGGTGCGACGTAGGTGTGCTCGTAGTGCGACATCAGCGTGTCGACCGCGCCGGCGAGGTCCCGCGCCCAGTACTGCGCCTGGCCGTTGGGGCCCATCACCCGGTCGTAGCCGCCGATGCCGAAGTTGTCCTCGGCCGACACCCCGCCGGAGAAGTCCAGCGACTGCTTGCCGGTGAGCACCATCGCGCTGTCCGGCGTCATCACCAGGATGCCCTTGGTGTGCATCAGCATGGTCGCCTCGGCGTTCCAGTAGGGCTGGGCACCGACGTTGATCCCGGCCACCACGATGTTGATCTCCCCGCCGGCCTGGGTGAACTCCACGATCCGTTTCAGCGCCTCCGCGACCCAGTCCATGTTCTCGGTGCCGGAGTCCATCGAGATGCGGGCGCCGGCCGACAGGGCGTACCACTCCACGGGGACCCCGAGCTGCTCGGCCAGGTCCAGCGCGGCGATCACCCGGGCGCACTCCGGCTCCGACACCGCGCCGAGCGACCGGGTCGGGTCACCGCACAGCACGACCCGGGTGATCCCCTCGGGGTGCAGGTCGGTCGGCGTGGTCACGACGGCCGCGATGACGCCGGTGCGGTTCAGCCCGGGCGCGCGGTCGACCGGGACCAGCCGCCCGGTCTCGTCGAGGTCGTGCTCGACCAGCGTCCCGGTCCGCCGCGTGATCACGTCGGTCAGCTCGTAGGGGTAGACCAGGCCGCGCCGGCGGGCGCGCAGCACCTTGCCGGCGTAGTCGTCGACCGGCTTCAGCGGCTCCGTCGGGGGCGCGTCGACCGAGGCGATCACCCCGGCCGGACCGGCGTGGAACCGGACGGCGAACCGGACCGGTCCCTCTGGCCGGGCCAGGCGGCCCTGCGCGACGACCTCCTCGATCCCGGCCCGCTCGGTGAGCGGTGTGATCTTGTGCTGCAGGGCGGTCAGGTCGGCCAGGTCCACCTCGAGCACCGGCCAGACGGTGACCCAGACGTGGTTGGTGTCCCACTTGGCGCCCTGGGCGCCGCGGGCCGTGCGGGCCCGCCGGATCGCCTCGAGGCAGCTCTCGACCGCACGCTCCCCGTGCGGCATGCCGACGACCCGGCCGTCCTCGTCGCGCACGACCGCCAGCTGCCGCACCTGGGCCAGCGCCACGAGCCTGCGGTCGCTGGGGTTGCTGCGGGCCACGCACTCGTACAGCAGCACGTCGTCCGGGGCCTCCACCCGGGTGATGTCGAACTCGCGCAGCCGCCACAGGTCCAGCCGGCGGCCCACCATCGGGTGGACCCCCCGGACCAGGGTGTCCTCGTGGATCCCGCCCTCCTCGTCCGGACGCAGCGTGATGTATTCGATCGGGCGGTCCGGCCCGGGGCAGCAGGCGATCGCGACCCGGCGGCACCGGTGCGGGAAGTCCAGGGAGTCCAGCGTCCGGGCGAGCGCGTCGCTGGCCTCCTGGACGTCCTGCGGCATGTCCGGCCAGTGCAGGTAGAGGTCGACCACCACGCCCACGTCGTCCGCGACCGCGGCCACCTGCTCGGAGAGCGCGGCGACCAGGGCCGACCCCGGCCCGGACAGCTCGGCCACGGTCCCGATGGTGGTGACCAGGCGGGTGGGCCGCTCGTCCAGCACGTAGTCGGCGGTGACCAGCTCCCGGTCGGCCGCCTCGAGGTTGCGCACGTCGTGCAGGTCGAACTCCCGGTAGTGCCGGCGGACCAGCACCTCCAGCATCGGTTCGCGCGAGGGGACCCCGCCCTCGAGCCGCGCCGCGAGCACCCCGGCGATCCGTTCCGGGATCGCCGCGAGCCGCTCGATCCGCTCGGCCCGGTCCGGCAGGTCGTCGCGCTCGGCCAGGGCCGCCACCTCGTCGCCGACGCCGGCCAACGCGCTGGTCCGGTCCTCGTCCACGCTCGGTTGGTCGAACCACCTGAACCGGACGCTGCGGGCCAGGTCACCGATCACCGGGTACCGCAGCTGGGTCGCGCGGACCAGCCGCTCCAGCACGCCACGGACCTCCAGCGCCTGCTCCTGCGGGGGCGGTGCCTCCCCGATCCAGGACTGCAGCAGGGTGGTCACCACCTGCAGGTCGCGGGTCGAGCGCTGCTGGGCCAGGAAGATCCGGAAGACAGCGTCCTCCAGGGCCTCGGTGCGCTCCAGCTCGGCCACCCCGTAGTGCTCCAGCACCGCCAGCAACCGGTTGCGGAACGAGTCGGGCAGGCCGCCCCGCTCGACGTCCAGGCTCTGCAGGTAGGTGTGGAAGTGCTCTCGGGAGCTGTGCACGCGCAGCTCGGTGTGCTGCTCGTCCTCACCGGGCCGGTTGCGGGTGAGCTCGGCGAGGTCGGCGAAGGTGGCCAGGATGTCGGCCTCCCCGTCGAGCAGGGCCGCGCGGCTGTCCGTCGCCCCCAGCTCGGCGCGGGCCGCGAGGTATGCCGTCAGCGCGTCCCGTTGGGCGCCCAGCGGGACGTCGTAGCCCAGCACCCGGGCCACGAGGGCGGTCCGGATCGCCTCCACCCGGCTCTGCGGGGACTCCTCCTCGGGGGTGGCGGGCAGGTCGAGGTCGGGCCCCTCCTGGCCGGTCCCCTGCTCGGCGTCCGCCTCCTCCTCACCGGTCGGCTCGAGCCGGATCAGCGGGGCTCCGGTCTCCACCTGGCCACCGGTGCGGACCATCACCTCCCGCACCCGTGCGGCGAACGGCGCGTGCAGCACCGTCTCCATCTTCATCGCCTCGAGCACCAGGATCTGCGCCCCGGCCGCGACCTCGTCGCCGACCGCGACCGGCGTCGCCACGACGAGGGCCGGCGACGGCGAGCGCAGCACGCCCCCCTCGTCCCGGCTGACCCGGTGGGTGACGCCGTCGACCTCGACCAGGTGGGTCGGGCCGTGGACGGCGCTGACGATCCGGTGCCGCCGGCCGTTCACCGTGAGCCGGCCGTGGAACTCGTCGATCTGCTCGACCTCGGCGTCGACCGTCGCCTCCTGGCCGTTGCCCGCCACGGTGACCCGGAACCGGCGCGGCCCCGTCTGCAGCGCGGTGACCTGCCAGGTCAGTCCCCGGAGCTTCAGGTCGACCGGGCGGCCGGTGTCGTGCTGGACCTGCGGCCGTCCGCCCCGGGCCGTCTCCAACAGCCGGGCGACCTCGAGCTGCTGCTCCTCGACATACGCGTCGATGCCCGCGGCCACCAGCGCCACCCCGGAGTGGCGGTGGTTGACCAGGCCGCCCTCGGCGCGCACCCGGTCGATCCACCCCGTGTCAGCCCACCCGGGGGACTCTGCCCCCGGGGCACCCCCCGCACTCGGCGCTCCAGGCTCCGCCCCTTCGAAGTCACCGGTCACGGCGGGTTGCTCGAGCAGCTCGAGGATGAAGCTCTTGTTGGTGGCCCCGCCCTCGATGACCACGGTCGTCTCGGCGACGGCACGGCGCAGCCGGGCGAGGGCCTCCTGCCGGTCCCGGCCGTAGGCGATGATCTTGGCGATCATCGAGTCGAAGTCGGCCGGGATGGCATCGCCCTCACCGACCCCGGTGTCCACCCGGACGCCCGGTCCGTGCGGGAGCTCCAGCAGGGTGATCCGGCCCGGGGCCGGGGCGAAGTCGCGGTCCGGGTCCTCGGCGTTGAGCCGGGCCTCGACGGCGTGCCCCTTCTCCACCGGACGGTCCCCCTCCAGCCGGCCACCGGCTGCGACGTGCAGCTGGGCGCGGACCAGGTCGACGTCGGTCGTCAGCTCGGTGATCGGGTGCTCGACCTGCAGCCGGGTATTGACCTCCAGGAAGGCGAACTGGCGGGTGCCGGGGTGGTACAGGAACTCGACCGTCCCGGCCCCGCGGTAGTCGACCGCCAGCGCCAACCGTTCCGCCGAGGCCTTCAACTCCTCGGCCTGCTCGGCGGTCAGCAGCGGGGAGGCCGACTCCTCGATGACCTTCTGGTTGCGGCGCTGCACCGAGCAGTCCCGGACCCCGATCGCCCAGGCGGTCCCCTGCCCGTCGGCGATGACCTGCACCTCGACGTGCCGGGCACCGGTGACCAGGCTCTCCAGGAAGACCACGCCGCTGCCGAAGGCACGCTCGGCCTCGTCCCGGGTCCGCTGGTAGACGTCGCGGAGCTCGTCGGCGTCGGCCACCTTCCGGATGCCGCGCCCGCCGCCGCCGGCACTGGCCTTGAGCATCAGCGGGTAGCCGATCCGGTCGGCCGCCGCGAGCGCCTCGTCCAGGCTGTCCAGGCCGCCGCGGCTCCACGGGGCCACCGGCACGCCGACCTCCTCGGCGATCAGCTTGGACCCGATCTTGTCGCCCAGCCTGCGCATCGCCTCGGCGCTGGGCCCGATGAAGGTGATGCCGAGCCGGTCGCACAGGTCGACGAACGCCGGGTCCTCGGCGACGAACCCCCAGCCGACCCACACCGCGTCCGCCCGGGTCTCGACCAGCGCCTGCTCCAGGACCGCCAGGTCCAGGTAGGGACGCGCCGAGGCGGGGCCGATCGGGTGGGCGATGTCGGCCTCGCGGACGAACATCGCGCTGCGCTCGGCGTCGGTGTAGAGGGCGATCGTCTGCAGGGGCGGGCCGCCGGCCGCATTGTGGTCACGCACCGCGTGGATGAGGCGGGTGGCGGCCTCACCGCGGTTGACGACGGCTACTCGAGAGAACATGCATCTCCAGGTGGTTCGGGCAGTGCGGTCCGGCGGGGCAAGAGGGTGCAGCACGACGGTGCCATGCCGGGGCGGTTACTGGCTAGTGCCCGCCCCGGAGTGGCGGGGAACCAGGGCCGCGCGCGGGTCGGCGCACAGGGCGGCCGCGGGCCCACCTGGCAGGCTGATCCCATGAACCACGCACCCGGTCGGCACCGGTGAGCACGCCCGCCGGCACGGTCCGCTCCCTGCTGCTCACCCGTCCGGTGGACCCCGCGCCGGCCTGGGGGCTGGTCCCGGCGGGCATGGTGGCGGCCGCCGCGGTCCTGCTCTTCGGTGTCCACGTGCGACCGCCCGGCTACCTGCTCCTCGTGGCGGGCGTGGTCCTCGGCCTCCTGCTGGACCGGCCGCTGGGACGCAGCCTGTTCCTCATCGCGCTCGGGCAGGGGATCATCAGCACCATCTCGCTGGAGGCCGACCTCAGCAACGCCGGGATGGCCCGGTTCACGGTGGCCCTGTCGCTGGCCGTGCTGGTGCCGTTCGCGGTCTCCCGCTGGGTGTTCGGCGACCGGGTCATCCGGTTCCCGCTGCGCACCGGCGAGCCGTGGTCCCGGGTGGCCTGGGGCTACCTGGTCGGTGTCGTGCTGCTGGGCTACCTGGTCCTGCCGTGGTACTTCCTCACCTCCGGCGCCTACGCCAACTGGCCGCCGGTGGCCGGCGCCCAGCAGATCGGGCGCCTCTTCGTGGGGGTCAACGCGGTCGGGATCTGGGACGAGCTGTTCTTCGTCTGCACCGTGTTCGCCCTCTACCGCCGACACTTCCCGTTGTGGCAGGCAAACCTGCTGCAGGCCGCGATCTTCGTCTCCTTCCTCTGGGAGCTGGGCTACCGCAGCTGGGGCCCGTTCCTGACCGTCCCGTTCGCGCTGGTGCAGGGGCTCACCTTCGCGCTGACCAAGTCATTGACGTATGTCGTGTGCGTGCACCTGCTCTTCGACCTGGTCGTCTTCGCGGTCCTGGTGCACGCCCACAACCCGCACCTGTTCGACGTCTTCCTCACCGGGTCGGCCCGCTAGCGGTTCGGCCGGCCCCGCCGCGGACGTCTGGAGGACCGACGGACGTCAGGCGGGTTCAACCCGGGTGCCGGCCAGCCGGTCGTGCACGGCCCGGCCCTGGCCGAGGACGACCCCGCCGACGAGCACCCCGATGATCAGGTAGCTCAGGCCCCCGGCGACGATCGTCACCGGGTCGCCGTCCTCGAATCCGCCGTAGGCCGCGCCGATGGCCACGGTGTGCCCGACCTGCCACGGGATGGTGATCTTGACCAGGTTGCGGAGCAGCGCCCGGCTCGGGCTCGGGGCTTCCTCCGTCGTCGCTCCGTCCCGCGTCCCGCCGGCGGAGCCGTCGACCACCAGCCGCAGGCGCCGCTTGCCCCAGGTGGCGCGGGCCGGGCCGGACTCCGCGCGGGCCGCCACCCCGGCGGCGAGCAGCGGCGGGACGGCGCTCAGCCCCCATACCGCCCACTGGTGCTGCCCCACCCCCGTCTGCTGCAGCACGATCCCGACCGGCAGGGTCGCTGCGGCGATCCCGAGGTAGCCCAGGCAGTCGAGCGCGTAGGCCTTCCCCCGGGGGACTGCGAGCCGATGCATGCCCGACACGCTAGCGGCAGATCCACGGTGAAGGTTCGAGGCGGGCGGCAGGGCGGGCGTGCTCCTTGGGCCCGGCACCACCAGACCCGCTACGACAGTCGGTCGAGGGCGCGGAGCAGGTGGTGGGTCCACCAGGCGAAGTCGTGTCCGCCCACCACGATGGTCAGGTCGGCCTCCGCACCGGCCGCCACGACGGCATCGCGGAAGTGCTGCGCCTGGTCGACCATGGTCCCCTCGTCGGTGCCGGCCTGGACCACGAACCGACCCCTCAGCTGCCCGAACTCGCCGGAGGCGATCCGGCGGACCAGGTCACCGGGGACCGGGTTGTCGCGGCGCGGCTCGTCTCCCCCGACATACCAGAACGATCCCGACTGGACGATGGCCTGCCCGACCAGGTCGGGACGGGTGACCGTGACGGCGGCCGCCGCGAGACCACCGAAGCTCTGCCCCGCGATGATGACGTGCTCCGGGTCGATCGGCCCAAGGTGCTCGGCCCGGCGGCGCAGGCTCGCCTCGACGAGCGCGGCGGCCCGGCCCGGCTCCGGCAGGTCCACCGCGCGCCGGCCGGGGTCGCCGCTGTCGATGAGCAGGACCTCCAGGTCCAGCCCGGCACGGTCGAGCGCATCCGCCAACCCCATCGCGGCCCACTGCTCGCCGTCGAAGAGCACCAACAGCCGGGGCCGCCGGCCACCCTGCGGCGCGCGGCCGCCGGGCGACCGGTGCCGGACCGTCCGGGGCTCACCGTCCAGGTCGCTCACCTGCCACTGCGTCCACCGGGCCTCCTGGGTGGGCGCATCGAGCCAGGCTGGGTGCTGGTAGGCCTCCGGGAGGACGAGGACACTCGACTCCGCCCCCAAGGCGTGCGGGAGCCACCGGGGGTTGCCCGGGTCCCGCCGGCCGGCCCGGTGCACCGCCAACCAGCCCTCCCTGGTCGCACCCGCGTCCCGCGGCAACCGCTCGGCCTCGACGATCCGGTAACCCCAGGTGCCCTCGGCCGGCAACCACAGCGACCGGTGCCACAGGTCGGTGTCGGGCATCCGCTGCAGCAGGGCCGGGGTGATGTCCTCCCGGTGTGCGTCGGTAATCCCGTTGAGGTGGACCATCACCTCCCGGTCGGTCTGCTCCTGGCGCCACAGGAAGGTGACCTGTCGGCACGCCCGCCCGTCGATCTCGGCGCCCTCGCCGATCACCGGTATCCGTGGCCTCCCCGCCCAGAACCGTCCGGCCGCGGCCGCCCGGTCCGGGGCGTCGGCGAGGTCCGTCAGCCATCGGGGTTCGGCCGCGACCAGGGCGGTGGGGCCGGGTGTCATCGCCCGTCCTTCCCGGTGACCCGCCGGTCACGGGGGACCACGAGGGGTCGGCCGTTCTCGGGGTCCTCCAGGACCAGGGCGTCCAGCCCGAAGGCGGACCGCAACAGCTCCGGGGTCAGCACCCGGGCGGCCGGACCCTGCGCCACGATCGCCCCCTGGCTCATCACCACGATGTGGCTGGCATACCGGGCCGCCATGTTGAGGTCGTGGAGCACCGCCACCAGGGTGCGGCCGCGGTCGTGCAGGTGGGAGCACAGGTCGAGTACGTCGATCTGGTGCACCACGTCGAGGTAGGTCGTCGGCTCGTCGAGCAGCAGGATCGGGGTGTCCTGCGCGAGGGTCATCGCGATCCACACCCGTTGGCGCTGCCCGCCGGAGAGCTCGTCGACCATCCGGTCGGCCAGGTCGAGCATGCCCACCTCGCGCAGCGCGTTCTCCACCACGTCAGCGTCCTCCGTCGACCACTGCCTGAGCAGCTGCTGGTGGGGGTAGCGTCCGCGCGCCACCAGGTCGGCCACGGTGATCGCGTCCGGGGTGACCGGCGACTGGGGCAGCAGGGCCACCCGCCGGGCGACCTCCTTGCTGCGGTACCCGCCGATCGCCTTGCCGTCCAGCAGCACCCGACCCGCGGTGGGCGACAGCATGCGACCCAGGGCGCGCAGCAGGGTGGACTTGCCGCAGGCGTTGGGACCGACGATGACGGTGAACTCACCGTCCAGCACCTCCAGGGACAGGTCACGGATCACCGCGTGCCCCGGGTAGCCGAGGTCGACGTGGGAGGCCGACAGGCCCCGAGCGGTCTGTCCGGGAAGGCCCGGGTCGGCTGCCAGGAACGAGGTCGTCATGCGTGGGTCCTTTCAGGCTCGTCGGGCGAGCAACCAGATGAGGTAGAGGCCGCCGATGACGGCCGTCACCAGGCCGACGGGGGCGGGCACCCCGAAGTCGATGCGTTGGCTGATCAGGTCGGCCAGCGACAGCAGGAGCGCGCCCATCATGAAGGAGGGCAGCACCACGACGCCCCCGCGGTGGCTCAGCCGTCGCACGATCTGTGGGGCCGCCAGGGCGATGAAGGCGATCGGGCCGGTGGCGGCGACCGCCACACCGGTGAGGGCGACCGCGAAGACCAGGGCGGCGAACCGGTAGCGCTCGACCGGGATCCCCAGCGAGTATGCGGAGTCGTCGCCCATCTCCACGTACGTCACCTGCCGAGAGCAGGCCATGATCAGCGGGACCAGGATCACCACCGCGACGGCGACGCTGACCACGTGGGGCCAGCCGCGACCGATCAACGACCCGGCCTCCCAGCGCTGCACCATCTCGGCGTCGCGGATGTCGGCGCGCACCATCAGGAAGGAATTGATAGCCGCCAGGATGGCGCCCACACCGATGCCGACCAGGACCAACCGGATCCCCGCGCTCACCCCGTCCCTCCGGGACAACGCGTAGACGGCAAGGGCCGTCACCACCCCGCCGACGACGGCAGCCACGGCGGTCTGCAGCAGCCCGCCGCCGAGAAGCAGGATCTGGATCACCGCGCCGGTCGCCGCCCCGGTCGTGAACCCGATGATGTCCGGGGATCCCAGGGCGTTGCGGGACAGGCTCTGGAAGACCGACCCGGCGATGCCGAGGCTGCCGCCGACCAGCGCTGCGGTGAGGAACCGGGGCAGCCGACGGCCGCGCACCGTCCGCACCACCCGCTCCTCGCCGTCCCCCACGAGCGCCCGGAAGACGTCGTCCGGGGCCACCTCCAGGGTGCCGGTAGTCATCGTGACGATGCCGATGACGGCGGTGACCAGGGCCAGGACGAGACCGACCCCAAGCGCCCGCGGAGCCACCCGCAGCGAGAAGGGCCCGAGCCGCAGCACCCAGCCGCTGACGATGGTGCGTCGGCGCGGCGAGCGCCGCCACAGGTTCAGGGTCGTCACAACGAGGCCATCCTCCGCGAGCGGACCAGCATCACGAAGACCGGCCCACCGAGCACGGCCGCCGCGATGCCGGTCTGGAGCTCACCCGGCGCGATCGCCCAGCGCCCGACCGTGTCGGCGGCCACCAGGAAGGCCGGCGCCACCACCAGGACCGTGGGCAGCAGCAGTCGCTGGTCGGGGCCGACGAGGGAGCGCACGATGTGCGGGGCGGCCAGTCCGACGAAGCCGATCGGCACGGCGGCGGCCGTGGCTGCCCCGGCGAGGAGGACGACCGCGATGGCCGCCCCCGCGCGGGTCACCCCCGGGTTCACCCCCAGCGCGCGGGAGGCGTCCTCGCCCAGCGCGATCGCGTTCAACGGCCTGATCAGGACGAGCGTGATCGCCACACCCGCCAGCACGAACGGGAGGACGATCACGGTCACGTCCAGGCCCCGCCCCTGCAGGCTCCCCACGGCCCAGTACCGGAACTGGTTGAAGGCCGCCTGGTTCCCCAGCAGCATCGAGTTGGTCAGGGCGAGGAGCAGCACGCTGATCGCGGCGCCGGCGAGCGCCATCCGCACGGGGGTCCCCTGGCTCCGGTGGGCGGTGCCCAGCAGGTAGACCAGCACCGAGCTGAGCGCGGCCCCGATGAAGGCGAACCACAGGTAACCCCCCACGGTGGTGACGCCGAGGTAGCCGATGGCGATCACGACGGCGAACGCCGCCCCGGCGTTCACGCCCAGGAGTCCGGGCTCGGCCAGGGGGTTGCGGGTCACCGCCTGCATCAGGGCCCCGGCCGCGCCCAGGGCCGCTCCCACGACGATGCCCAGCACGAGCCGTGGCACCCGGGACTTCACGACGATCAGGTGGTCGCTGTTGGTGGGGTCGTAATGGAAGATCGCGTCGATCGTGGTGCCGAGCGGCACGGGGTGGGAGCCGATCGCCAGGCCTCCGACGCCGGCCACCGCGAGCGCGACGACCGCCAGGCCGACCAGGAGCCCAGCCCGCGCGGCGTTCCGGCCGGCGGTGGGTCCCGCAGCGGTGTATCGGGCCGGGCGGCGGGACCGTCCCGGCCTGGCGGGACCCGTGGGGCCCGCGCCAGGTCGGGACGGGGCGGGGTGACTCACTCGCCGCCGAGCCCCGCAACGATCGCGTCGATCATCTGCTTGCCGGAGTAGTAGTCGATCCGGAACGAGGTCGGGCCGGTGGCGTACACCTGTCCGTTGGCCACCGCCGGCGTGTTGGCCAGCAGCGGGTCGTTCACCAAGGAGTCGGCCTGCTCGTCGCCGCCGGCGATGACGAAGACCACCTCGGGGTTGGCGAGGGCGGCGGGCAGGTTCTCGGCGGTGAAGAAGCTCACGTCACTCCGGACCTGGTCGGCGAGGTCCTCCGGGCCGACCACGTAGTCGAACCCGAGACCGATCAGGATGGCCGCCTGCGAGCTCTCCGCGCTGAACACGCCACCGCCGTCGGCCCCGTTGTATGCCAGGGCGGTCGCGGTCTGGCCCGGGAGCGTCAACGAGGCCGCCGCCTCGTCGACGTAGGCCTCGAAGTCGTCCAGGGCCACCTGGACGCCGTCCTCGGCACCGGTCGCCTCCCCGAGGGTGACGGCGAGGTCCTCCCAGGTGTGGGCGCCGTAGTCCAGCATGATCGTCGGCGCGATCTCGCTGAGCTGGTCGTAGGAGTCGACCGTGGCGTCGGCGCCGACGGTGGAGCCGATGATCAGGTCGGGCTCCATCGCCTCGATCGCCTCGATGTCCAGCGCCAGGTTGGGTAGAGCACCTCGACACCGCGCTCGTCGGCGACATCGGCCCACTGCGCGAAGAAGCCCTGGTCGTCGGTCAGCGGCCCGGTGCCGGTGGCCGCGCTGGCGCTCACCGGCGCGTCGATCGCCAACAGCGTCCCGGTCAGCGTGATCGAGGTCGAGACGACGACCGTGGGCTCCTCCGGGATCTCCGTGGTGCCGGACTCGTGCTCGATCGTGCGGGGCCACTCCCCCGCGGCATCGTCCGCAGCGTCGTCCTCGCCCGTGGCGTCGTCGGCGGATTCCTGGCTGTCGTCGGTGCCGTCGTCCCCGTCGGTGGCGACCTCCTCGGGAGAGGTGTCCTCCGACTCCGCGTCGTCAGCAGAGGAACATGCGGTCAGCACGAGGGCCGCGCTGCACAGGGCAGCCACCAGGGGGCGGAAGGCACGGGGACGATGGGTCAGACTCACGGAGAGCACCTTTCAGGAACGAGACGGGAACGCCAGACGACAAAAACATTAGGCGTGCCTTACCTCCGACGAGGACCACGTATGACCTCCATCACGCGGCCGAGCCGTGGCGGCGCCCGGCACCCCTCCCGGCAACTCGTGGCAACCGCTGTCCTAGCGCGCCCGGCGCCGCTAGATTCCGGCATATACCCCTCGGCGAACCCGGCTGGGGCAGCAACCGACACGTTCGCGTGTCGCCCGACAAGGAGCATGCATTGACCGAACACGCGGGGCTTGAGACCCAACTCTCTCGGGAGAAGGACCCCTACCGTCTCGACCCGGAGAACATCCAGGACCCACCGAAGACCTGGAAGGGCAGCCTGCGCTTCCTCGGCCCCGGCATGATCACCAGCGCCGCCGTCGTGGGGTCGGGCGAGTTGCTCACCGCCACCGCGCTGGGCGCCCAGGTCGGGTTCGTCCTGTTCTGGCTCGTCTTCGTCTCCACCTTCGTCAAGGTGTGGGTCCAGGTCGAGCTCGCCCGGTGGTCGATCTCCACGGGCAAGCCCGCCATCAACGGCTACAACGACGTCCCGCCCAAGATCGCCGGCCGGGGCTGGATGGCATGGCTGGTGCTGTTCATGTTCCTGCAGTTCCTGATCGGTCAGGCCGGGGTCATCGGCGGCAGCGCGCTCGCCTTCTCGATGTTGCTCCCCATCGGGGGCGATCCGTTCTCCACCATGTCCATCGGCATCTGGGTGCTCATCCTCGTGCTGGTCGTCATCGCGATCCACATCTCCAACCGCTACGAGATCGTCGAGAAGCTGTCCACCGTGCTGGTGGTGCTGGTCACCCTGTTCGCCGTGGTGATGGTCTTCCTGGTGCAGTTCACCGAGTTCTCCTGGAGCATCGCCGACCTGGCGGGTGGGATGCGCCTGCAGATCGCGGCCGGCGGCATGGGCGTGGCCCTGGCGATGTTCGGGATGACCGGTGTGGGGGCCGGTGAGATCACCGCCTACACCTACTGGACGGTCGAGAAGGGCTTCGCCGCCTGGACCGGACCCAACGACGGTTCCGAGGCCTGGGCGCAGCGCGCCCGCGGCTGGATCAAGGTCATGAAGCTCGACGCCTGGGTCTCCTGGGTCATCTACACCGTCTCCACCGTCGCCTTCTACATGCTCGGCGCCGCGGTGCTGCACCCGCAGGGCCTGAACCCGCAGGGCACCGAGGTGATGGAGGTCATCTCCAGGATCTTCAGCGGCACGGTCGGCGAGTGGGGCGGCGTGGTCTTCCTCTTCGGTGCCGGCGTCGCGCTCTACAAGACGATCATCGCCAACGTGCCCAGCCTGGGCCGACAGGTCGGCGACACGCTGTCGGTCTTCGGCGCCTTCGACTGGACCGACATGCACAAGCGCGACACCTGGATGCGCGTCATCATGATCGTGCTGCCGATCACCTGGGGCACGCTGGCCGTCGTGGTCAACTCGCCCCTGGCCCTGGTGATCGTCGCCGGCATCCTGAACTCGCTGTACCTGATGGGCGTGGCCGTCTCCACGCTGTACCTGTCCCGGACCGAGACCGACCCGCGGGTCAAGGACGGCAAGGTGTTCACCACCCTGCTGATCGTCTCGGCGATCGCGATCTTCTCGGTCGGGATCATCTCTCTCATCGACATGTTCTGAGCCAGGAGGCAATCGTGCAAGCTGTCGTCGTTCACGGAGCCGGAGACCTGCGGGTCGAGGACGTGCCGGACCCCACCTGTCCCCCGGACGCTGTGCTGGTCCGGATGGAGTGGGGCGGGGTGTGCGGGTCCGACCTGTCCTACTGGAAGAACGGGGCCTCGGGGACCGCCATCCTGCGGGACCCCCTGGTCCTGGGCCACGAGGTGGCCGGCCGGGTCGCCGAGATCGGCGCGGCCGTGGACCCCGCCGCCCTCGGGGACATCGAGGTCGGCACCCCGGTGACGGTCCACCCCGCCACCCTGGTTGGGGACGAGGGCCTGCCCGAAGACCTGGCCGACCGGACCAACCTGTGGCCCCAGGTGCGCTACTTCGGCTCGGCCGCCTTCCAGCCGCACGAGGCGGGTGGCTTCAGCGAGTTGCGGGCCGTCCGGCCCGACCAGCTCCGCCGGCTGCCGGACGGGGTGTCGACCCGGGAGGCGGCCCTGGCCGAGCCGCTGGGCGTCGCGATCCACGCCCTGCACCGCGCCGGGGACATCACCGGCCGGTCGCTGCTCGTCAACGGCTGTGGTCCGATCGGGTTGCTGGCCGTGGCCGCGGCCCGCGCCATGGGCGCCCGCCACATCACGGCCGCGGACCTGTCCCCCGCGGCGCTCGACCTGGCGACCGCCCTCGGCGCCGACGCGGTGGTGGACATCTCCGCCGGCGACGCGCTGCCGGCGGACGTCGAGATCGCGGTCGAGGCGTCCGGGGCCCCCAGGGCCCTGGGCGGGGTCATCGCCGCGGTCCGCCGCGGCGGCGTGCTGGTCCAGGTGGGCAACCTGCCCGCCGGCGAGGTGAGCGCGGCGCTGGGCAACATCGTCACGCGGGAGATCGACTACCGGGGCTCCTACCGGTTCGTCGACGAGATCTCCGAGGCGCTGACCATGCTGGCCGGCCCGGTCGACTTCACCCCCGTGATCACCCACACCTTCGACCTGGCGCAGGCCCAGGAGGCGTTCGAGGTGGCCGCCGACCGGTCCACCGGCTCCAGCAAGGTCCTGCTCCGACTCAGCTGATTCCCCACCACGCACCGCCCGGTGGCGTGCCACCGGGCCGTGTGTAGTGTGAGGAGTGCCGAACGCGCCCACGGCGCGCACCCGCTTCAAGTGGAGGTTCCAGATGGCTGACTATGCCCTTCCCGACCTGTCCTACGACTACGGGGCACTGGCCCCGCACATCTCCGGCGAGATCATGGAGTTGCACCACTCCAAGCACCACGCCGCCTACGTGACCGGGGCGAACACCGCCCTGGAGAAGCTGGCCGAGGCCCGCGACAAGGACGACTTCGCCAGCGTCAACATGCTGGAGAAGAACCTCGCCTTCAACCTGGGCGGGCACGTGAACCACTCGGTGTTCTGGAAGAACCTGTCCCCGGACGGCGGTGACAAGCCCGAGGGCGACCTGGCCGCCGCGATCGAGGACCAGTTCGGCTCCTTCGACGGCTTCCGGGCGCACTTCACCGCCAACGCGACCGGCATCCAGGGCTCCGGCTGGTCCATCCTGGCCTGGGACAGCGTGGGCCAGAAGCTGATCATCGTCCAGCTCTACGACCAGCAGGGCAACCTGCCGATCGGCCTGGTCCCGCTGCTCCTGCTGGACATGTGGGAGCACGCGTTCTACCTGGACTACAAGAACGTCAAGGCCGACTACGTCACGGCCTGGTGGAACATCATCAACTGGGCCGACGTCGCGACCCGCTTCGAGGACGCGCGCACCAAGACGGCGGGTCTGATCGTCCCCCAGTGACGCGCCTGCCGGGCGCCGCCCGCCCGACCTGACGGTCGGCATACGGCAACCCGCACGACAGGACCCCGCGGACCGAGCGTCCGCGGGGTCCTGTCGTGTCCCCAGATCCGGTGCAGGACGGCCTGTTCCCTTGACAGGGAGCCCCCTCCTCTGGTGAGACTTCGGCACCAGACATCACGCGAGGGGGACACCACGTGGAGACAGAGACCGGCCTGGCCATCATGGGAGTACTGGGGGTCGCCTACGGCCTCGGGGTGGCGTTCGCCCCCGCCAGCCTGCGGGAGGGCCCGCACTGGGGCCGCCTGGTCCAGGGCGGCGCGGTGTTCCTGCTGCTCCTGCTGGTCGTCCTCGTCGGCATCCCGTACCTGAGAGGGGACTCATGAGCACGCAGGACAACGCCGCCCAGAGCGTCTTCAAGACTCCGGGCGCCCAGCTCACCGCGCTGCTCGCGGTGGTCTACGGCATGGGAGTCGCCTTCGGTCCCCAGCTGTGGGACCAGGAAGGGTTCTGGGACGTGTGGCTGATGGCCGGGGCCGCGGTGGTCGGGTTGTGCTTCATCGCGACCATCGTCGTCCCGCTGGTCCGCGGGCTCCGCTGACCCCGGCCCACCCTCCGGCGAGGGTGGCGTCCTGCGGTCAGCGACCGCCGGGCATCT
Source organism: Ornithinicoccus hortensis (assembly GCF_006716185.1). NCBI lineage: Bacteria > Bacillati > Actinomycetota > Actinomycetes > Micrococcales > Intrasporangiaceae > Ornithinicoccus > Ornithinicoccus hortensis. The sequence goes on from NZ_VFOP01000001.1 coordinate 3,425,274, forward strand.
CCATCAGGTCACTCTCGGCCGGAGCCTGGACGTCCACGTCCTCGCCCCAGCTATTGATCGTCATCTCGGTCTTGACGTCCGCCATGTCGAAGGCCACCTTGCGCATCAGGTCGTTGTCGTCGACCCACACGTCGTAGGCGATCGTGTCGGGCATCCCGGCGACGCTCTCCTGACCGCTGGCCTCCATCGCCGCGGCGGTGTCCACGTTGAGCGTGTAGTGCTCCATGGACTCGCCCTCGATCTGCTCGGTGCCGACCAGGGTGATGCTGGTGGTCCCCTCGTCCCAGGCGTCCCAGGTGCTCTCCATGTCGATGGCCGACGTCGGGTCCTCGCCACCGCCCAGGGCGAGCTCCTCGGGGCCCATCCGTATGTACTTGCCCTCGCCGGTCATCTCCGGGATGGACATGTACATGGAGCCGTCCAGCATGATCATGTGGACCTGCCCGAGCTCGGCGATCTCCATGGTGGCCTCCATCGCCGGGGAGTTCCCGCGCATGTCGGCCTGACCGGTCATCGTGATGTTCTGGCCCTGGCCCTCCATCGACATGTCGAACGCGAAGGACCCGAGCACGTCGTTGCCGGGGGCCTTCAACCGGGCCATGAACTCGTCCTTGTCCACGTCCGAGCCCGCGGCGGTGCCGCCCTCGTCCCCGGAGTCCCCGGTGTCACCACCGTCCTCGTCCCCGGTCTCCTCACCGGTGTCGCCGCCCGTGTCCCCGGTGTCGCCACCGTCCTCGTCCCCGGTCTCGTCGCCGGTGTCCCCCTCGTCCACCGGCTCGTCGGCGCCCTCGTCGGACCCCTGGGACTGGCTCGGCTCGACGACCTCCGGGGCGTCGCTGTCCCCGCAGCCGGCCAGCACCAGCGCCAGGCCGGCCACCGCCAGGCCGCTCGTCCGGGTCTTGGTCAGAAGCTTCATGGGTGTCCCTCTCGATCAGGTGATCGCCGTTTCCGTACGATCTGCTCGTCCCACGGTCTCACGCTGGATGCGCACTCCGACAGAGACCTGTGTTCTCATTGCTATAAACCTGACGTCCCATACCCTTCCGAGGTTCCATGAACGGCAACTCCACATTCCGCTACCACGACACCGCGGTCCTCTCGATCACGGCGGTCGACGCGCCGGTGGTGATGACCTCGGCGGAGTTCGACACCCGGATCGGCGACTCCTACCGGCGCAACGGGTTGCGCCCCGGGATGCTGGAGAACCTGGCCGGGATCACCGAGCGGCGCTGGTGGGCGGACGGCACCAGCTTCGTCGACGGTGCGATCGAGGCCGGGGCCAAGGCGATCGCGGCCTCCGGGGTCGACCCGCAGCGGATCGGGCTGATGATCAACACCTCGGTGTGCCGGGACAACCTGGAGCCCTCGGTCGCGGTCCGGATCCACCACGAGCTGGGGATGCCGAGCCACTGCCTCAACTTCGACCTGACCAACGCCTGCCTCGGCTTCGTCAACGGGATGCAGCTGGCGGCCACGATGATCGACGCCGGTCAGATCGACTACGCCCTGATCGTGGACGGGGAGGACGCCCGCCGCACCCACGAGAACACCCTGGACCGGCTGTCCTCCGAGGACGCCACCGCCGAGGACCTGCTCGGGGAGTTCGCCAGCCTGACCCTGGGGTCGGGCGCGGCGGCCATGGTGCTGGGCCGGGCCAGTGAGCACCCGGAGGGGCACCGGGTCGTCGGGGGCGTCTCCCGTGCCGCCACGGAGAACCACGGGCTGTGCGTCGGGGACTACGAGAAGATGAGCACCGACACCCGGGGCCTGCTGGTGGCGGGTATGCAGCTGGCCGGGGAACTCTGGGAGGACGCCAGGTCCGAGTTCGACTGGGCCGACATGGACCGCTACATCGTGCACCAGGTCTCCCAGGTGCACACCAAGCAGACCGTCAAGTCGCTCGGCCTGGACCTGGACCGGGTGCCGCTGACCTTCCCCTACCTGGGCAACGTGGGCCCGGCGGCCGTCGCCATCACGCTGGCCAAGGAGGCCGAGGAACTGACCTCCGGGGACCGGGTGCTGATGATGGGCATCGGCTCCGGCCTGAACATGACGTGCCTGGAACTGGCCTGGTGACACCCCGCGCCACGCCGGGGCTGGACCCGGCGTGGTCACGCACCGTCCGCTCCCCCGACGCCGAGGGTGTCCCGCGCACCTGGCACGTCCTGGACAACCTGGCCCAGTTGCAGGAGCGGGGCGAGCAGGTGGTCGGCACCGTCGTCTGCGTGCACGGCAACCCGACGTGGTCCTACCTGTGGCGCCGCGTCCTGGCCCAGGCGCCCCCCGGGTGGCGCGTGGTCGCCCCGGACCACCTCGGGATGGGGTGGTCCGAACGGCTCACCGACCCGCGCGGCCTCGGCCAGCGGATCGCCGACCTCGACGCCCTCACCACCACCCTCGGGGTGTCCGGGCCCGTCGTGCTGCTGGCGCACGACTGGGGAGGTCCGATCGGGCTGGGCTGGGCGCTGCGGCAGCGCACCGACCTGGCGGGGGTGGTGCTCACCAACACGGCCGTGCACCAGCCGTCGGACGCCGCCTTCCCCGCCGCCATCCGGGTGGCGCACAGCTCGGCGATGCTCGACCTGGTGTGCCGCCGCACCCCGGCCTTCGTCCGGGCGGCGACCGCCACATGCCGGCCCGCGCTCCCGGCCCCGGTCCGGGACGCCTTCGCCGCGCCGTACGCCACCGCGGGCCGCCGTCAGGCGGTCGCCGACTTCGTCGCCGACATCCCGTTCCGGTCCGGCCACCCCAGCGCCCCCGTCCTGGACGACATCGCCGGCCGCCTGTCCTCCGAGCTTGCCGACGTCCCCACCCTCCTGGTGTGGGGCCCCCGCGACCCGGTGTTCTCCCAGCGCTACCTCGAGGACCTGCTGCGCCGCCTCCCCCACGCCGACGTCCACCGCTACCAGGACGCCTCCCACCTGGTCCTGGAGGACCGCCCCGAGGGCGTCGACCTGATCTGGTCCTGGATCGAGGGGTCCGTCGGAGCTGCAGGATTATCGGGTGACCCGATAATCCTGCCCTTCGGGGCAGAAGCTTCCCGGGACGAAGCGCCAGGTTCCGGGGTGAAGCAACCGGACAGCGCCCCCGGGGTCCCGATCAGGGTCGACACCACCCACCCGGACGACACGTCCATCGCCGAGCTCACCGACCACGGCCGCACCATCACCTTCGGGGCACTGGCCGAGCGCGTGGCGGCCGTGGCGGCGGCGCTGCACGCCCGCGGGGTGCGCGAGGGAGACCGGGTCGCGGTGCTGGTGCCTCCGGGGATCGACCTCACCACGCTGGTGTATGCCGTGTGGCGGCTGGGCGGGGTCATCGTGGTCGCCGACGCCGGGCTGGGGCTGCGTCGCCTCGGCGGCGCCCTGCGCGGCGCGGGGCCCGACCACGTCGTCGGGATCGGCAAGGCGCTGCTGCTGGCCCGCGGGACCCGCGTGCCCGGCCAGCGGATCCGGTTCGACACCGCCGACGCCGACACCCTGGCCCTCGAGGGAGCGGCCCTGCCCCCCGCCCCGGAGCCCGCGGCGGACGCGGAGGCGGACGGGGCGATCCTGTTCACCTCCGGCGCGACCGGCCCACCCAAGGGGGTGATCTACACCCGGGGCCGGTTGGAGGCCCAGGTCGCCCTGCTGCGGGACACCTTCGACCTCGTGCCCGGCGACCGGCTGGTCGCGGCGTTCGCCCCGTTCGCCCTCTACGGGCCCGCGCTCGGGCTGGGCTCGGCCGTCCCGGACATGGACGTCACGGCCCCCCACACGCTCACCGCGGCCGCGCTGGCCGAGGCGGTCGCGGCCGTCCGGGCCAGCGTGGTCTTCGCCTCCCCCGCGGCGCTGCGCAACGTGGTGGCCACCGCCGACGACCTGACCCGGCGGCAGGCACACGCCCTCCAGCGGCCGCGCCTGGTGCTCTCCGCCGGTGCCCCCGTGCCGGTGGCGCTGCTCCACCGGGTCCGCGCCCTGCTGCCGCACGCGGCGACCCACACGCCCTACGGCATGACCGAGGCGCTGCCCGTCGCCACGATCGACCCGACGACCGGTGACCCCACGGACACCACCGACACCGACCCGGCCACCGGCGAACCCGACGGACCCGGCGGCGTGTGCGTCGGCATACCGGTGGACCGCGTCGAGGTGCGGATCGCCCCGCTGGACGCCGAGGGCCGGGCCGGGGACGGGTTGACCGACGAGGTCGGCGTCACCGGCGAGATCGTGGTGCGCGGCCCGCACACCAAGGCCCGGTACGACCGCCTCTGGGGCACCCAGCAGGCCAGCGAGCGACCCGCCGGGTGGCACCGCACGGGCGACGTCGGCGAGCTCGACGACCGGGGCCGGCTCTGGGTGCAGGGCCGGCTGGTGCACGTGGTGTCCACCCCGGACGGCCCGGTGACCCCGTATGCCGTGGAGCACCGGATCGAGCGCCTGGACGGCGTCAGCGCCGCCGCCGTGGTCGGGGTCGGCCCCCGGGGCACGCAACAGGTGGTCGCGGTGGTCGTCCCGGAGGAGCGGATCGCCTCGGGTCTGCGGCGGCTCGGGGGGACCCCGCTCGCCGGCGCCGACCTCGCCGCCCGAGTGCGGGAGACCGCCGGCGTGCCCGTCGCGGCCGTGCTCCTGCGGGACTGGCTGCCGGTCGACGTGCGGCACGCCTCGAAGGTCGACCGCGGCGCGCTGGCCGTCTGGGCGACCCGCCTGCTGCACGACCGTCCGGCCGCCCGGGCACTGGCCCGCCGTTCCGGCCAGGCCCCGGCCACCAAGAGCCGCTGATGCGGGTCCTCGTCACCGGCGCCAGCGGGATGCTGGGCCGCGCCACCGCCGACCAGCTGGCCGCGCGGGGCGACGAGGTCACCGTGATGCAGCGCCGCCCCTCCGCGGGCGCCCACCGCCAGGTCCTGGGTGACGTCGCCGACCCGGCGGCGGTGGCCCAGGCGGTCGCCGGCCAGCACGCGGTCGTGCACCTGGCGGCCAAGGTCGACGTCGTCGGGCCGTGGGCCGAGTACGAGCGCACCAACGTGGAGGGCACCGGCCACCTGCTGCGCGCCGCGCGGCAGGCGGGGGTGCGGCGGTTCGTCCAGGTCTCCTCGCCGTCGGTGGCCCACGCCGGCCGGTCGCTGACCGGTGTCGGCGCAGGCCCCGCGGACCCCGAGCACGCACGGGGCAACTACGCCCGGAGCAAGGCCGCGGCCGAGCTCCTGGCGCTGTCCGCGGACGCCTCCGGCTTCGCCGTCACCGCGGTGCGCCCCCACCTGGTGTGGGGACCGGGCGACACCCAGCTCGTCGGGCGGATCCTGCAGCGGGCCCACGAGGGCCGCCTGCCGCTGCTGGGGCGGGGCACCCCGCTGGTGGACACGACCTACATCAGCAACGCCGCCGACGCGCTGGTCGCGGCGCTGGACCGGATCGGGGACGCCCACGGGCAGGCCTTCGTGGTCACCAACGGCGAGCCGCGCCCGATCGGGGAACTGATCGCCGACATCTGCCGGGCGGGCGGCGCCCCCGTCCCCCGGCTGCGGATCCCGCCCCGCCTGGCCTGGGGCGCCGGCGCGCTGGTGGAGGGGGCCATGGCGGTGTGCGCGGCGGTCCCCGCGCTGCCCACGATCACCGAGCCACCGCTGACCCGGTTCCTGGCCGAGCAGCTCAGCACGGCCCACTGGTTCGACCAGCGGCGCACCCGGGAGGTCCTGGCCTGGACGCCCAGGGTGAGCCTGGACGAGGGGCTGGGCAGGCTGTCGGCAACCGGCTGAGGTTTCGGATACCGTGGGTACCCAGTACTTGGACCGACGTGAGGGTCATGAGCGACACAGCAGCACTGGCACGAGGCCTCGCCGTCAGGGCCGCCTACGGGGGCGGGACACTGGCGGTCGCGGGCCTACTCGGCGTCGGCCTGTTGCGGGCCCAGGTTGCGATCGCCAAGCACGTCATCGGGGACACCCCCGGCTTCTCCCATGACGACGAGGGCAGCTACGGCGCGGGCATCGGCGACCCCCACCGGATCCTCGTGCTCGGGGACAGCACCGCGGCCGGGGTGGGCGCCGGCAGCTCCCAGCACACCATCGGGGCAACCATCGCCACGGGTGTCGCGGCCCTCTCGGGCCGGCCCGTGGAGCTGCGCAACGTCTCCCGCAGCGGCGCCACCTCCCCGCAGCTGATCGCGCAGACGGACCGCGGGCTGGCGGCCATGCCGGAGCCCGAGGTGGTCGTCATCATGATCGGCGCGAACGACGTCAAGGAGCGGATCGACCAGGACTACGCGGTCCGCTGCCTGTCCGAGACGGTGCACCGGCTGCGCGCGGCGGGCGCCGAGGTCGTCGTCGGGACCTGCCCGGACATGGGCACCATCCGACCGATCCCCCAGCCGCTGCGCTCCCTGGTCCAACGGTGGAGCCGTGACCTGGCCGCAGCCCAGACCGTCGGCGTCGTGCAGGCCGGCGGGCGCAGCGTCTCGCTGGGCGACCTGCTCGGGCAGGAGTTCTGGGAACAGCCCGCGGAGATGTTCAGCGAGGACCGGTTCCACCCCTCCGCCGCCGGGTATGCCCGGGCCGCCGCTGTCCTGTTGCCGAGCGTCTGCGACGCCCTGGGGATGCTCACGCCGGACACCGGGCGCGCCCCCGACCACCACCGTGGGGAGCGGGTGGAGCCGCTGGTCACCGCCGCGGCCCGGGCCGCTCGCGAGCCCGGCAGCGAGGTCACGCCCGTCGAGGCCGAGGGCCACGGACGGCACGAGCGCAGCCGGTGGGCCCAGCTGCTGCGGCGCCACGGCGCCGACGTCGCGGGGTCCCGGGACGGCACGCCTCCCGACCCACCAGCGCCCGGGGCGGCGGACGGGGCCACCGCGGCCGGTGACGAGGCCGACGCACCCGGCTGACGACATACCCCTGGGAGCCCGTCTCCCCCGGCGCCTAGACTCGGCGCAGAGCCCAGCCCATCAACCCTGGAGGACCCATGCCCGAGGCCGTCATCGTCGCCGCAGCCCGCACCCCGATCGGACGGGCCTTCAAGGGCTCGCTGACCAGCGTGCGCCCCGACGACCTCGCCGCGGGCGTCATCCGCGCGGCGCTGGACCAGGTGCCGGACCTGGACCCGGGCCTCGTCGAGGACCTCTACCTGGGCTGCGCCGAGCCGTGGGGCGAGCACGGCTCCAACATGGCCCGCGTGGTGTCCGTGCTGCTCGGGCTGGACCAGCTGCCGGCCTCGACCGTCAACCGGTTCTGCGCCTCCTCGGTGCAGACCACCCGGATGGCCTTCCACGCGATCAAGGCCGGGGAGGGAGACATCTTCATCAGCGCCGGGGTCGAGTGCGTCTCCCGCTACGTCGACTTCGCCGGCGCGGGCGGCAGCAAGGCCGACTGGCAGAACCCCGTGTTCGCCGACGCACAGGCCCGCAGCGCCGCGATCGCCGCGTCCAACGAGACGTGGACCGACCCCCGGGAGCAGGGGCTGCTGCCCGACATCTACCTGGCCATGGGGCAGACGGCCGAGAACGTCGCCACCTCCCGCGGGATCAGCCGCGAGCGGCAGGACGAGTGGGGGGTGACCAGCCAGAACCGCGCCGAGGCCGCGATCGCCGCCGGCGTCTTCGAGCGGGAGATCGCCCCGGTGACGCTGGCCGACGGGACCGTGGTCAGCACCGACGACGGCCCCCGCGCCGGCGTCACCCTGGAGAAGGTCTCGACCCTGCAGCCGGTCTTCCGGGAGGACGGCACCATCACGGCGGGCAACTGCTGCCCGCTCAACGACGGCGCCGCCGCCCTGGTCGTGATGAGCGACACCAAGGCCAAGGAGCTGGGGCTCACCCCGCTGGCCCGGGTGGTCTCCACGGGCGTCTCGGCGCTGTCCCCCGAGATCATGGGCCTGGGCCCGGTCGAGGCCTCCCGGCAGGCGCTGGCCCGCGCCGGGATGACCATCGCGGACATGGACCTCTACGAGATCAACGAGGCGTTCGCCGCGCAGGTGCTGCCCTCGGCCGACGACCTGGGCATGGACTTCGACAAGCTCAACGTGCACGGCGGTGCGATCGCCCTGGGCCACCCGTTCGGTTCCACCGGCGCCCGGATCAGCACCACCCTGATCAACGGGCTGCGCACCCACGACGGCCAGTTCGGGCTGGAGACCATGTGCGTCGGCGGCGGTCAGGGCATGGCGATCGTGCTGGAGCGCCTTTCCTGACGGTCAGTCCGGCGGGCCGACCGCCGAGTCCTCGCGGTCGTCCCGGGACTCGGGGTCCGGGACGTCCCGGACCCCCAGCGAGTCCAGGGCCAGCGGCCCCAGGTAGGCCTCCGTGGCGATGAGGCCGGCGAAGACCAGGCAGGTAGCGGCCCACGGGGCGTGGTCGTAGAGCACGCCCGCCAGCACCCCACCGGCTGCCGAGCCGAGGAAGACCGCGTTGCCGACCAGGCTCATCGCCGTCCCCACCCGTTCCCCGGCGGACTCCGTGACCGCGGCGTCGGTGATCGGCGACAGGGCCGCCCAGGAGGCGCCGGTCAGCACCCAGAGGACCGCGATGGTCACCGGGTCGGGGGCGAAGGCGAGGGACCCGGCGCAGACCGCCGAGGCCAGGCTCGCCACGACGAAGGTCGCCCGGCGACCAAACCGGCGGACCAGGCCGTGCAGGGGCCGTGGGAGGACGGTCATCGCGATCCCGCCGGGGAGGAAGACCAGCGCGATCTGGTGGACGTCGAGGTCAAAGGACCGTTGCAGGTGCAGCAGGAGCAACAGGCCGACACCGGCCGCGGCCAGCCCGGAGAGCGCCTCGGTGGCCAGCAGCACCCGGAAGCGGCGTAGGCCGCCGGGCACCGGGGTGGGACGCCGGCGGGGCTGCGCGGTCCGCCCGGCATACGCCAGGATGCCGGACCCGACCAGGCACACCGCGGCGAGGACCAGGAACACCCCGCGGAAGTCCAGCGCCGGCAGCAGCACCATCGCCGGGACCCAGAAGAACCAGGACCCGAAGGCGACGGCCGAGTAGAGCGAGGCGAAGGCGCCGTCGTCCTCGGCCAGGTACTCGGAGACGATGGCCCTGACCGTGACCCAGAACACCGCGCCACCGGCCCCACCGACTGCGGCCGCCGCGTAGGCCAAGTCGAAGGTGGGGGTCAGGGCGTATCCCGCGAGGCCGAGCCCGAAGAGGCCGGCTCCCAGGGCGGCGGTCCGTGGTCGGTTGCGGGTGTCCGCGAGCCAGCCGGCGACCGGACGGGCGAGCACCGAGGCCACCAGTTCCACCGCCAGCAGGACCCCGATCGCCGTCCCGGAGGCCCCGAAGGCGGACCCGGCCCACAGCGGCACCAGGAAGTCCAGGATCTCGCCGGACCCGCCGATGAGGACCGCCCCGCGGATCGCGGCCCGCCGGCGACCTGCCGGACGCGCGTCCTCGCGCACCTGCCCACCCCCGGTCGTCCTCACCGGCCCCATCGTGCCAGCGGCGGGCCCCCTGGACCCATGACAGGTGTCACCGAGAAGATCGCTAGAGGCTGCGCCGAAGCGCGGTGAGACGGGCGGCGAGCTCCTTGGTGGGTAGGCCCGCCTGCTGGTGGTCGTAGACCATCACCTTCAGCTGCTCCAGCAGCACGGCCGGCCCCAGGTCGGGCACCTCCACCCTGGCCCGCCCCTCGGCGTCGGCCACGCCGTCGGCCAGGGTCTGCACCAGGTCACGCACCACCGGGACACGAGAAAGCGCGTGGTCCAGCGGCAGCTGCTGCCACCGCCGGACCACGCGCTCCAGCTCGGTCCCGACCGTCTCGTGCGCCGCACCAGGGGTCGGGGTCACCTCAGTCGCTCTGCAGGATCGCGAAGAGGCGCAGGAACTCGATGTAGAGCCACACCAGGCTGGCGATCAGCCCGTGGCCCATCAGCCAGGAGTACTGCTCCGGCGCCCCGGCCTTGACCCCACGGTCGATGGAGTCGAAGTCCACCGCCAGCGAGTAGGAGGCCAGGCCGACACCCAGGATCGAGATGAGCCAGCCGAACTGGCTGCCGAACAGGCCCCAGCCGTCGCCGAAGCCCATGAAGCTCGCACCGAGGTTGACCAGCAGGAACACCAGGTAGCCCATGGCGGCCATGCCGAAGATGCGGCGCGACTTGCTGGTGACCTTGATGAAGCCGATCTTCCAGGCCAGGAACATGCCGGCCGCGGTGGCCATGGTGGCCACGACCGCCGTGGTGACCACGCCGTTGTAGAGGGAGTTGAAGGTCACGCTCACGGCGCCCAGGAACAGGCCCTGGAGCACGGCGTGCACCACGATCAGCGGGACGCTGACGGTCTTCTTGAAGGCGATCGCGAAGCTCAGGCCGAGCGAGCCGAACATACCGAGCATCCAGATCGGCATCCCGAGCTCGGGCTGGGCACCCACGACGAACCAGGACCCGGCGGCGAAGGCCAGCACGATCCCGAAGATCATCATGGACTTCATCACGACGTCGTCGATGGTCAGACGTCCGGTCTGGGCCGGGCCGGCCGGCGGCTGCTGGTACATCTGCTCCAGCTGCTGCGGCGACATCGTCTCGGACGGGCCGGGGTACCCCATGGGGGCGCCCTGCTGCGGCCCTCCCTGCGGGGCGTATCCCGGGTGCTGCTGGGGGTTCTGAGACTGCTGCGGGGCGTTGCCGAAGCCGGCGTAGCCCTGCGTCTCCTTGTCGATCCGGTTGAATACGGGGTTAGTTGCCATGCGGCCCTCCTGAGGGTCGGCAAAGGTCACGTCTGTCACAGTCTAGAGCGTGTGGGGAGGCCACGGTGTTCCCATCCGCCACATTTTTCTCTTGGCCGCTGTCGGTATGGCGGGATAGCCTGCTCTGACTCGGGTTTCGGGGAGCCGCCGTGTCAGCTTGGGAAGGAGCCGGTATGCCGTCCGCTCGGTCGCGTCGTCCACGCACGCTCGGTGCTGCGCTGGTGGTCGGGCTGCTGGCGAGCGGACTGCCTGCCGCGGCCGTCGCCGCGCCGGCCTCCCAGGGTGCGGACCAGGGCACGGTCCGCACGCTCCTGCCCGCCCGTCCCGGTGGGGAGCAGCAGGGCTACCCGCGCCAGGTGCAGCTGCCGGTGCAGCCGGAGGACCCCCAGGATGCCGCCATCAAGTTGGGCCTGACGCCCTACCACGCGATCGCGCCGAAGCTGAACGACCTGCAGCTGACCTCCAACCGGGTCAGCGCCGAGGTGATCGGCAGCACCGTGACCGGCCGCCAGCTCTACCTGGTGACCCTCACCGCGCCGGAGACCCCGGCGGAGACGGCGGCCCAGGACCGGATGCGGGAGAAGATCCTGACCAAGCCGGCGCACGCCAAGAACGACCGGCGGCTGCGGCAGGAGTACAAGACCCCGGTGTTCCTGAACAACAACATCCACGGCAACGAGTGGGAGGGCACCGACGCGGCGCTGCGCCTCATCGAGGAGTACGCCACCAGCAGCGACCCCGCGGTCCAGCAGATCCTGGAGCAGAACCGGATCTACCTGGTGGTCACCGCCAACCCGGACGGGCGCAACGGCAACACCCGCGCCAACGCCTCCGGCTTCGACCTGAACCGCGACTTCCTCACCGCGACCCAGCCGGAGTCCATCGCCGTCCGGGACGCCCTGGTCCGCACCCAACCGCTGCTCATGCTCGACCTGCACGGCTACGTGAACGGCACGCTGATCGAGCCGACCACCCCGCCGCACGGCGAGAACTACGAGTACGACCTGTTCATCAAGCACGCCTACCCCAACGGGCTGGGCATGGAGTCGGCGATCAACGACCTCGGGTACACCCCGGGTGAGGACGGCGTGCGGGCCCCGCAGATCCCGTTCCGCGACTGGGCGGAGGGCTGGGACGACTGGCCCCCGATCTTCACGCCGCAGTACGCCGCCTTCCACGGTGCCGTCTCGCACACCGTCGAGATCCCGTTGCGGGTCAACAACGCCGACTACGGGTTGCCCGAGGAGGAGCTGCAGCGGCGGTCGGCGATCAACACCGACGTGGCGCACGCCGCGATGACCGCCACCATCGACTACGGCATGGAGCACCGCGAGGAGCTGCTCGCCGACCAGATCGAGATCTTCCGTCGCGGGCAGGCCGGTGAGCCGCAGACCCCGGTCAGCGAGGACCTGTTCCCCGAGATCGGGGAGGAGGACGTCTACCTCACCGACTACCCGCGCGGCTACGTCATCCCCGCCGGGGAGGACCAGCGGTCCTCTGCCGCGGCCGCCCGGCTGGTCGACCACCTCATCGCCAACGGCGTCGAGGTGCACATCACCCGCGGCAAGCAGACCATCGACGGGACGACCTACCCCGCCGGCAGCTACGTCGTCGACATGCACCAGTCGCTGCGCGGGATGGCCAACACGATCCTCGGCGCGGGCACCGACATCTCCGACCGGGTCGACGCGATGTACGACATCTCCGGCTGGAGCCCCGGCCTGCTCTGGGGGGCCGATGTGGTGACCGTGCCCGAGGGCGCCACGCTGCGCACCCAGGGTCGACCGATCACCGAGGCGGTGCCCACCGGGGGCGTCACCGGCGACGCCGACCTCGTGCTGCCGCTGGACGACCCCACCGACGTGGCCGCGCTGAACTCGCTGTTCGACGCCGGGGTCTCCGTGGAGTTCCTGGCCGACGGCACGGTGCTGGTCGGTGAGGAGGACCACGAGCAGGCAGAGCGGGTCGCGCGGGACTTCGGCGTCACCCTGACCGCCGCCCCGGACGACGCCGGGGGTGCGTCCCTGGACCGGCTGACCGTGGCCGTGGCGGCCGGCGCGGACGAGCGCTGGGCGCTGGAGGAGATGGGCTTCGACATCGTCCCGGTCACCCCGACGGTCCTCAACGACGGCTTCGACTGGGGGCAGGTCGACACGCTGTACGTCTCCTCGGGCCTGACCTGGGAGGCCCTGGACGACGACGCCCGCACCGACCTCACCCGGTTCCTGGCCGGCGGCGGGGGCTTCGTGGGCCGGGACCGGGCCGGGGCCAACCTGAACTCCGCCGCCGACCTGCTCGAGGCCGACCTGGTCCGTGGCCGGGGCGACGCCAACGGCGTGGTCTCGGTGGACAGTGCCGACAGCGCCGTCGCCGGGGCCGCCACCCCGGACACCTTCGTCTACTCCCCCGCCTGGTTCACCGACCTGGGTGAGGAGGTCACCGTGGAGCAGTCGTATGCCGAGGACGGCCCGTTGGTCAGCGGCCGCTGGAGGCCCGCCGCGGACGGCTCCGGAGGCCCGGCGGACGCCCAGGGCCAGCCGGCGGTGGTCAGCGGGGTGGACGAGTCCGGTGCGGGGGTCGTGCTGTTCGGCACCCAGCCGATGTTCCGGGCCCACCCCAAGGGCCAGTACCCGTTGGTGGCCCGGGCCCTGATCTGGTCCACCACCCAGGGCTGAGCTCGGGACCCGCCGTGGCCCGGACCCCACAACCCGGGTCGGACCTGCGGGTGCCCGCGGGGCCCGGCCTGCCCGAGGGCATGGTGATCCCCGCGGGCGAGTTGCTCGAGCGCTTCTCCCGCGCCTCCGGTCCCGGCGGCCAGGGCGTCAACACCACCGACAGCCGGGTCGAGCTGCTGTTCCGCCCCGAGTCCTCCATCGCCGTCGCCGAGCTGCGCGACGGCGTCCGGGACCGGTTGTTGCGCAACCTCGCGCCCCAGCTGACCGGCGGTCAGCTGGTCCTGGTCGCCTCCGAGCACCGCGCCCAGCGACAGAACCGGGTGGCGACCCGGCAGCGCCTGATCGAGCTGCTCCGCACGGCGGCCGCTCCCCCACCGCCGCCCCGGCGTGCCACCAAGCCGACCCGGGGGTCGCAGCGCCGACGCCTGGCGGCGAAGAAGCACCGGGGCCAGATCAAGTCCGGGCGCGGTCGGGTCCCCCGCGACCCGGCCGGCTGACCTGCCCCGGCAGCCGCTCCGGCCGGTGGAATGATGGGATCCGCGACCCCCGCGGACTGCCCAAGGAGAGCGACCCGATGAATGCCGTCACCGCCCAGCCGGACCCGAGCAACACCCCCCTCACGCCGCTGTCGTTCCTCGGCCGGTCGGCGGACGTGTGGGCCGACAAGGTCGCGGTCGTCGACGACGGCCGGCAGCTGACCTACGCCGAGTTCGCCGAGCAGGCGCAGGCGGTGGCCCGTGCCCTGGAGGCCGCCGGCGTCGCCCCCGGCGACCGCGTCGCCTACCTGATGCCCAACGTCACCGAGCAGCTCGTCGCCCACTTCGCGGTGCCGCTCGCCGGTGGCGTGCTGGTGGCGATCAACACCCGGCTCGCCGCGCCGGAGATCGGCTACATCCTCGAGCACTCCGGGGCCAAGGTCCTCGTGGTGGACGGGCGCCTGGAGCAGCTGGCCGGGCGCGCCCTGGCCGACACCCCCGGCGACATCACCCTGGTCGTCGCCAACCGGAAGGGTGACCCGGTCGCCGGCGCCACGACATACGAGGACTTCCTGGCGGCGGGCACGGACACGGTGTTCCCGTGGGAGGTCGAGGACGAGCTCGCCCCTATCAGCATCAACTACACCTCCGGCACGACGGGACGGCCCAAGGGCGTGGTCTACACCCACCGCGGGGCCTACCTGAACGCGCTCGGCGAGCTGCTGCACTCCCGGCACTCCCCGGAGTCGGTCTACCTGTGGACGCTGCCGATGTTCCACTGCAACGGGTGGTGCACGCCGTGGGCGATCACCGCCTACGGCGCCCGGCACGTGTGCCTGCCCGAGGTGCGCGGCGACCGGATCTGGGAGCTGATCCGGCAGGAGGGCGTCACCCACCTGAACGCCGCCCCCACGGTGCTGACCGCGATCATGGCGGCCGACTCCGCGGGCGAGCTGCCGCAGCCGGTCACCGTCACCACCGCCGGTGCGCCGCCGAGCCCGACCACGATCGGCCAGATGGAGGACCTCGGCTTCACCCTGATCCACGTCTACGGGCTGACCGAGACCTACGGTCCCTACTCCGTCTGCGAGGTCCAGGAGCCCTGGCTCTCACTCGGCCCTGACGAGCGCGCCCGGCTGAAGGCCCGGCAGGGCGTCGGGATGCTGCAGGCCGAGCGGCTGCGCGTGGTCGACCAGGACATGGTGGATGTCCCCGCCGACGGCGCGACGATGGGCGAGATCGTGATGCGCGGCAACAACGTGATGGCCGGCTACTTCCGCGACCCGGAGGGCACGCAGGAGGCCTTCCGGGGTGGCTGGTTCCACTCCGGCGACCTGGGCGTCATGCACCCGGACGGGTATGTCGAGCTGCGGGACCGCGCCAAGGACGTCGTCATCTCCGGCGGGGAGAACATCTCCACCGTCGAGGTCGAGCAGGCGCTGATGAGCCACCCCGCCGTGTCGGAGGCGGCCGTCGTCGGCGTGCCCGACCCGGACTGGGGCGAGCGCCCCAAGGGGTTCGTCACCGTCCGGCAGGGCGCCACCACCACCGGCGAGGAGCTCATCGCGCACGTCCGCTCCCGTATCGCGCACTACAAGGCGCCCCGGGAGGTCGAGCTGGTCCACGAGCTGCCCAAGACCTCCACCGGCAAGATCCAGAAGTTCGTGCTGCGCGAGGCGGAGTGGGACTCCAAGGAGTCGCGCATCCAGGGCTGAGGCGCCTGGTGGAGCAACGGGCAGATCGCGGTGCCTGCGGGGAGTACGACGCCGTGTGCGGCTGGTGCCTGGCGATAAGGTGCTGTTCGTGGAGAAGCCCAACGACGAGGTCGTCGTGACCACCGAGGCTCTGTCGGCGTTGGCCGGGGCGCAGGAGGCGTTCGCTGGCGCGGCCGAGGACTTCGGCGCGGGTGATGAAGGGGACGTGCAGGCGCTGGTCGATGAGGTCGGGGCCGGGGCCAGGCTTCGTGATCCGGGTGCTGGTCGATCGCCCGTTCTTCAGGTCGGGCACCCGTCGCTGGTGAGCAGATCGCGCTGTCGCATGGTCAAACTTCGAACACCTCTGGTGCCCCCGACGGGATTCGAACCCGCACTGGGCCCATTTTAAGTGGGCTGCCTCTGCCGGTTGGGCTACGGGGGCACGGTCAGGTTACCCGCCCCGGACCGGTCACAACCTGGCGATCACCGCGTCCAGCATCTGCTCGGTCAGCTTGCCGGTGAAGGTGTTCTGCTGGCTGACGTGGTAGCTGCCCAGCAGCCGCACCGGGCGCCCCTCCGGCGTGCGGAGCTCGGCCTCGGCGCCGTGGCCGAACTTCGGCTTGGGGCGGGGCACGGTCCACCCGAGGCCGCGCGCCGTCGCGATCGCCGCATCCCACCCGATCGAGCCGAGGGCCAGCACCGAGCGCAGGTGCGGACCGGACAGCTCCAGCTCCCGGGCCAGCCACTGCCCGCAGGTGTGCCGCTCCTGCGTGGTCGGCTTGTTGGCCGGCGGCGCGCACCGCACCGCCGCCACGATCCGTATGCCGTGCAGCACCAACCCGTCCCCGCTCGCCACGCTGGTCGGTTGGCTCGCGTAGCCGGCGCGGTGCAGCGCCGCGTAGATCCAGTCCCCGCTGCGGTCCCCGGTGAACATCCGCCCGGTCCGGTTGGTCCCGTTCGCCGCCGGCGCCAGACCGACGACCAGGACCGGGGAGGACGGGTCGCCGAAGCCCGGGCCGGGACGCCCCCAGTAGGGCTGGTCGGCGAAGGAGGCCCGCCGCCCCGTGGTGGCCACCGACTCCCGCCACCGGACCAGCCGGGGGCAGGCACGGCATACCGACACCATGGCGTCCAGCTCGGCCACGGTGTCCGCCGACCGGGCCAGCCGCCCCACCCGCGCGGTGGTGCGGGCGACCGGGGTGTCCGCGTCCGCAGGGTCCCCCGGCCACCCCGTCCCAGGGGGCACGGGCGAGCCGAACGGCTGGCCGGTGACCGGGTGCGGGTCCGTGGGCGGGGCCGCCATCAGGCCGGGCTGGCCTGGGACAGCGCGATGCCGTCGAGGATGTCGTGCTCGGAGGCGCGCACCGTGGTGATGCCGGCGTCCCGCTGGACCTGCTGGATCACGGTGCGCCACACCAGGGCCCCGGCGCCGATGACGTCGACCCGGCCCTCGTGCATGAAGGGCAGCGCGGCCCGCTCGGCACGGGTCATCCGGACCAGGTCGGAGCAGGCCGCGATCGCCTCGTCGACGGGCAGCTGCGCCCCGTGGATCCGCTCCGGCCGGTAGCTGTCCAGCCCGAGGGCGTGCGCGGTCACGGTGGTCACCGACCCGGCTAGCCCCACCAGGGTGGCGACCCCGGAGAAGTCGACCGCCTCCGCGGCGCGGCCGGTCGCGACGGCGATGTCCCCCAGCGCCGGCCAGACCTCCTCCTCGGTGGGCGGGTCGCTGTGCAGGTGCCGCTCGGTCATCCGGACGCAGCCGATGTCGACCGACAGGGCGGCCTCCACGGCGTCGGTGCCGCGGACGAACTCGGTCGAGCCGCCGCCGATGTCGACGACCAGGTAGGGGGCGGCCACCCCGCCGGAGCGCAGGTCCCCGGTCGCCCCGGCGAACGACAGCGAGGCCTCCTCGTCGCCAGTGACCACCTCGGGGGTGGTCCCGAAGGCCGCGAAGGCGCGTTCGATGCCGGCGGTGAACTCCGCGGCGTTCTCGGCGTCCCGGGAGGCGGAGGTGGCCACGAACCGGACGGAGGCACAGCCGGCGCCGGTGCACTCCGCGGCGTACCTTTCCGCGGCGGCCAGGGTGCGCACCATCGACTCCGGCGCGATCCGCCCGGTGGCGTCCACCCCCTGGCCGAGCCGGACGATCTCCATCTGCCGGGTCACCGGGGACAGCGCCCCGTCGGCCGTGACGTCGGCGATCAGCAGGCGGATCGAGTTGGTGCCGCAGTCCACCGCGCCCACGCGGGTCATCAGGGTCCCTCCGTCGGGTCGGGGTCGGTCACGTCGCTGCAGCAGCCACCCTCCCACCAGTCCGGCAGCGCCGCGAGCGCCTCGTCCCCCAGCGGGTTGATGCCGGGGCCGACGGACAGCGAGTGCGCGACCAGCACGTGCAGACACTTGACGCGGGTCGGCATACCGCCGGCGGAGATGCCCTCGATCTCCGGGACCGCTCCCAGCTGTCCCCGGCGGGTCAGGTAGTCCACGTGCGCCGCGGCATACTGCGCGGCGAGCTCGGTGTCGGTGCCCAGCCGCTGGGTCATCTCCTTCATCATCCCCTCGCTCTCGAGGGTGGAGATGGCACCGGTCAGCCGGGGGCAGGTCGCGTAGAACGAGGTGGGGAAGGGCGTGCCGTCCGGCAACCGGGGCTCGGTGCGGACCACGTCGACGCACCCGCAGGGGCAGCGGTGGGCGATGGCCACGACCCCGCGGGGGGCGCGCCCCAGCTGTGCGGCGACGACCGCCAGGTCCTCCTCGGTGGGCTCCTGCGGGCCGATCGTCCCCGGGTGCTCAGCGCTGCCCAGCACCGTCGACCTCGGGCACTCCCTCGTTGGCGGAGACGACCGACTCCCAGACCTCGCCGTACCAGGGCCGGTGCTCGTGCACGTCCGTGGTCACCCCGGCCATCCCGGGCAGCGGCTCGGTGACCTGCTCCTCGGTGTCGTCCAGCACGGTGAACGCGGTCTCCCCCGGCTTGACGAACCGCAGCCGGTCGCGGGCCTCACGCTCGATCGTCTCCGGCTCCTTCCAGGCCTCGACGTCCGCCTGGAGCTCGGCGATCCGGTGCTCCTCGCGGGCGACGGCCTGCTCCATCCGGGTGATGTCGGAGCGCTGCTCGATGTAGCCGCGCAGCGTGGGCGTCAGGAACAGCGCGAGGAAGGCCAGCAGCACCACCAGGATCCCGAGCCGCCACACGTGCGGCGGCGCGGTGCGGCGGGCGGCGCGGGTCGTGCCCTGCGGCCGCACGGGGGCACCGGTCGCCGGCCGGGTCCCGGCCCGCTGGCGGGTGTCACGGGACCGCGGGGCGGGACGGTTCGCCCCGCCGCGGCCCGGTCCCCTGCTCGATGCCATCTGGTATGCCGTGTCCGTTTCCCCGGTGCGCCCGGTCGGTCCTGCCTGGTCCCTGGTCCGTTGCCCGCCTCAGCCCTCGCCCCCGGCGAACCGGGGGAAGGCGCCGGCCCCGGCATACACCGCGGCATCGTCCAACTCCTCCTCGATGCGGAGCAGCTGGTTGTACTTGGCAACCCGCTCCGAGCGGGCCGGGGCCCCGGTCTTGATCTGCCCGCAGTTGGTGGCCACCGCCAGGTCGGCGATCGTGGTGTCCTCGGTCTCGCCCGACCGGTGGCTCATCATGCAGCGGTAGCCGTTGCTCTGCGCGAGCGTGACCGCGTCCAGGGTCTCGGTCAGGGTGCCGATCTGGTTGACCTTGACCAGCAGCGCGTTGCCGACGCCGTCGGTGATGCCGCGCTGCAGCCGGGTCGGGTTGGTGACGAACAGGTCGTCCCCGACCAGCTGAACCTTGCTGCCGAGACGGTCGGTGATGGCCTTCCAGCCGTCCCAGTCCTCCTCGTCGAGCGGGTCCTCGATGGAGACCAGCGGGTAGGCGTCGACCAGCTCGGCGTAGTAGTCGATCATCTCGGCGGCCGACTTGGTGCCACCCTCGAAGGTGTAGCCGCCGTCCTCGTGGAACTCGCTGGCGGCCACGTCCAGGGCGAGCGCGATGTCGCTACCGGGGGTGTAGCCGGCCTTGCCGATGGCCTCCACGATCAGGTCCAGCGCCGCCCGGTTGGACTCCAGGTCGGGCGCGAACCCGCCCTCGTCGCCGAGCCCGGTGGCCAGCCCGCGGTCCTTCAGCACGGCCTTGAGCGCGTGGTAGACCTCGGTGCCCCAGCGCAGCGCCTCGCGGAAGGAGCCGGCGCCGATCGGGGCGATCATGAACTCCTGGATGTCGACGTTGGAGTCGGCGTGCGACCCGCCGTTGAGGATGTTCATCATCGGCACCGGCAGCAGGTGCGCGTTGGGGCCCCCGACGTAGCGGAACAGCGGGAGCCCGGCCGAGTCCGCCGCGGCCCGGGCCACCGCGAGGGAGACCCCCAGGATGGCGTTGGCGCCCAGCTTGCCCTTGTTGTCGGTGCCGTCCAGGTCCAGCATCGCCTGGTCGACGAGGCGCTGCTCGCTGCCGTCGAGGCCGACCAGCTGCGGCTCGATGTCCTCCATTACGGCGTCGACCGCCTCCTCGACCCCCTTGCCCAGGTAGCGGTCCTTGACCCCGTCGCGGCGCTCGACGGCCTCGAACGCGCCGGTGGAGGCGCCGGAGGGCACGGCGGCGCGGCCCACGGTGCCGTCGTCCAAGCCGACCTCGACCTCGACGGTGGGGTTGCCGCGCGAATCGAGGATCTCGCGGGCGATGATGGCGTCGATACTGGCCACGGTGGGACTCCTTGAGCGTCAGGACACGAGGTGCTCCCGAGCGTAGCCGTCCCAGCCCCTCCGCCGCTGCACCGACCCTCGGGCCCGGCGAAGATTCTCGGCTGCTTCACCCCGGAACCTGGCGCTCCGTCCCGGGAAGGTTCTGCCACGAAGCACAGGATTATCGGGTGACCCGATAATCCTGCAGCCCCCCGAAGTCCTGCTCGGCCAGGTCGCGCAGCAGGGCCCGGAGGGCGGCCGAGGGGTCGACGCCCTGGGCTCGGGCCTGCAGCACCACGGCCATCAGGGCCGCGCCGGGGTCGGTCGAGGCTTCGGGGTCGGCACCGTCGGTGCGGGTCCGGTCGGCCACGAGCTCGCGCAACCGGTCCCCGTGGCCGGCGCGCTCCAGGCGGGAGGCGACCTTGGCGGCACGGGCCAGCTCCGGCATCCCGGCCGGGATGCCGTCCAGCGGGTGCTCCCGCTCGGGCTTCTCGGTGGCCTTGATCTGCTCCCAGTTCGCCTCCACGGCCGCGGCGTCGGGAGCGTCGACGGCGCCGAAGACGTGCGGGTGGCGCCGGACCAGCTTGGCCACCAGCCCCGCGGCCACGTCGTCGATGTCGAAGCCGGCTTCCTCGTCCTCGTCGGCGACCCGCGCGTGGAAGAGCACCTGCAGCAGCACGTCGCCGAGCTCCTCGACCAGGTGCTCACGGTCCCCGCTCTCCACGGCCTCGACCGCCTCGTGCGCCTCCTCGATGAGGTAGGGCACCAGCGACCGGTGCGTCTGCTGGGCGTCCCACGGGCACCCGCCGGGCGAGCGCAGCCGGTCCATCACCGCCACCGCGTCCAGCAGCCGCGAGCCGGGCAGGTCCCAGGCTCCGACGAGGACCTCGATCTCGGGGGCGTCGCCGCGGCGGGCCACCTCGGCGGCCAGCGCGTCGGTCAGCCCCGGGTCCGCGTCGGCCGAGCCGACCCAGACGACCTGCCGGTCGTCCGCGGCCTGGTCCACCAGGTGCCGGGCCAGCGGGGCGGGGTCGGTATGCAGTGCGGCCGCCACGACGACCCCGGCGTCGGCGAGGGCGCGTGGTTGGGGCGAGGTGGTGTCACGGGCCAGCACCAGGTCGGCCGCCTCGAGGCAGGCCCAGGCCTCACGCGAGAGCAGCCCCGGGGCGATCCGGGGCGTGGTCAGCAGCAGGCTGAGCCGGGACCGCGGCTGGCTCAGTTGCCGGCTCCCGGCTCCTCGGCGGGTGCGGAGTCGCCGGTGTCCTCCCCGCCGTTCGACACGATCCAGTCGGGGGTCGACTGCACGACCGCGGCCGTGGCCGGGTCCCAGGTGCCGAAGCGGGGGTTCACCTCGACGTCGACCTCGGCCAGGGCGGCCTGGAGCTCGGCCGGGTCGATCGAGCCGGTCGACCCCTCGAAGATCCGGCTGCGCGCGAAGTCCAGGAGCACGTCGCTGGGGTCGGTGACGTCCAGCTCCTGGAACTGCCCGATCAGCGCCTCGTCGGTGAGCGGGTTGTCGGGGAAGAACGACTCCAGGGCCGGGCCCTTGGCCAGCGAGGTGATCATCGTTTGCGGCGTCTCCGGCTGCTGGGCGAAGCTGTTCCACTGCTCGGCGGCCTCCTGCAGGTCCGACTGCGAGATGGCCTCGCCGTTGACCTTGACGGCGAAGTCGCCCTCGGCGGCACCACAACCCGAGAGCAGGAGCGTGGCGGCGGCGGTCGCGGCGAGCAGCGCGCGGGAGCGTCGGGTCCGGGCACGGAGCAGGTCTGCAGGCTTCACGGCGCCCATTCTGTCACCTCGCCCCCGTCGCGCCGACACCGGAAGCGCCGGCGCCGGACGCGATGTCGTCCAGGAGCACCGCCCGGACCAGCTGGGCGGCCCAGTCCAGGACCGCGCCGTCGCGCAGCGGCTTGCCGCCGACCCGGGCCGTCTTGGGCGCCGGCACCAGGATGGTGCGCACCGCGGGCTTGATGATCGTGCCCGGGTAGAGCCGGTTCAGCCGCAGCTGCTGGCTCTCCCGCAGCGGCCCGACCGGGCCGAACCGGACGGAGCTGCCCTGCACCGCGATGTCCGCAATACCCGCCGACCGGGCCACGGTCCGCAACCGAGCCACCTCCAGGAGGGTCTGGACCGGTGCCGGCGGTGGCCCGTAGCGGTCGACCAGCTCGGCCTCGATCTCGGCCAGCTCGGTCTCGTCCTTGACCTGGGCCAGCTTGGTGTAGGCCTCCAGCCGCAGCCGCTCGCCCGGCACGTAGTCGTGGGGCAGGTGCGCGTCGACCGGGAGCTCGATCTTGACCTCGACCGGCGCGGCGTCGCCCTCGCCCTTGAAGTCGGCCACCGCCTCCCCGACCAGCCGGACGTAGAGGTCGAAGCCGACGCCCGCGATGTGCCCGGACTGTTCGCCGCCGAGCAGGTTGCCGGCACCGCGGATCTCCAGGTCCTTCATCGCCACGGCCATGCCCGAGCCCAGGTCGGTGTGCGAGGCGATGGTCTGCAACCGGTCCACGGCCGTCTCGGTGAGCGGCTTCTCCGGCGGGTAGAGGAAGTAGGCGTAGGCGCGTTCCCGGCCGCGCCCGACCCGGCCCCGCAGCTGGTGCAGCTGGGACAGCCCGAGCTGGTCGCCGCGCTCGACGATCAACGTGTTGGCGTTGGAGATGTCCAGGCCGGTCTCCACGATGGTGGTGCAGACCAGCACGTCGAGCCGGTTCTCCCAGAAGTCGAGGACCACCTGCTCCAGCTGGTGCTCCCCCATCTGGCCGTGGGCCACCCCGACCCGGGCCTCGGGGACCAGGTCGCGGATCCGGGAGGCGGCCCGGTCGATCGAGGACACCTTGTTGTGCACGTAGAAGACCTGGCCCTCGCGGAGCAGCTCGCGCCGCACCGCCGCCGCGATCTGCTTCTCGTCGTAGCCGCCGACGAAGGTCAGCACCGGGTGCCGCTCCTCCGGCGGCGTGGCCAGCGTCGACATCTCCCGGATGCCGGTCACCGCCATCTCCAGGGTGCGCGGGATCGGGGTGGCCGACATGGCCAGCACGTCGACGTTGGTGCGCAGCGCCTTGAGCTGCTCCTTGTGCTCGACACCGAAACGCTGCTCCTCGTCGATCACCACCATGCCCAGGTCCTTGAACCGGACGGCTGAGGACAGCAGCCGGTGGGTGCCGATCACCAGGTCGACGGACCCGTCGGCGACCCCGGCGATGGTCTCCTTGGCCTCCGCGTCGCTCTGGAACCGGGACAGCGAGCGCACCACGACCGGGAACTGGGCGTAGCGCTCGGAGAAGGTCTGGAAGTGCTGCTGCACCAGCAGCGTGGTGGGCACGAGGACGGCAACCTGCTTGCCGTCCTGGATCGCCTTGAAGGCCGCACGGACCGCAATCTCGGTCTTGCCGTAGCCGACGTCCCCGCAGATCAGCCGGTCCATCGGGACCGGCTTCTCCATGTCGGCCTTGACCTCGTCGATGGAGGAGAGCTGGTCGGGGGTCTCGACGAAGGCGAAGGCGTCCTCCAGCTCGCGCTGCCACGGGGTGTCCGGCCCGAACGCGTGCCCGGAGGTCGCCATCCGGGCGCTGTAGAGCCGGATCAGCTCCCCGGCGATCTGCCGGACGTGCTTCTTGGCCCGCGACTTGGTCTTCTGCCAGTCGGCACCGCCGAGCCGGTGCAGCGTCGGCGCCTCGCCGCCGACGTACTTGGTGACCTGGTCCAGCTGGTCGGTCGGCACATACAGCCGGTCCGCGGGCTGGCCCCGCTTGGAGGCGGCGTACTCCAGCACCAGGTACTCCCGGGTGGCGCCCTGGACGGTGCGCTGCGCCATCTCCAGGAACCGGCCGACGCCGTGCTGCTCGTGCACCACGTGGTCACCCGGCCGCAGCTGGAGCGGATCGACCTGCGCGCGCCGGCGGGACGGCATACGGCGCATGTCCTTGGTGGAGCCACCGGCACCGGCCTGACCGGTCAGGTCGGTCTCCCCCACCACGACCAGGCCCGCGTCGGGCAGCACGAATCCCCGCCCGACCGAGCCGGTGGTGACGTGCACGAGGCCGGGTTCGAGCTCCCCGAGCGGGGCGTCCAGCCGGTGCGCCACCTCCCGGCCCGCCAGCACCTCGGCGACCCGGCGGGCCAGGCCCGGCCCCTCGAGCGCGAGCACCACGCGCTGGTCCGCCGCGATCCACTCGCGCAGGTCGGCGAGGACGGCCTCGGTGTCCCCGCGGTATGCCGGCACCGCCGAGGAGGACACGTCGAGCTGGCGGACGGTCTCCTCGGGCCGGTCCCCGGCCGGGTCGTCCGCGAGCGCGGCGAGCTCGGTGTCGGCGGCGAACGAGGCGAGCGACCACCACGGACGGCCCGTCGCGAGCGCGTGCTCCCTGGTCTGGGCCAGGCTCCAGTAGGAGGCGGTGCCCAGCACCTCCTCGAGGTCGACGGGCGTGGCCGAGCTCCCGCCACCGGCCGCGGCCGCCCAGCTGGCACCGAGGAACTCGGCGCTGGTCGTGACCAGGTCGTGCGCCCGCGTCCGGACCCGCTCGGGGTCCAGCAGCAGCACCCGGGTGTCCTCGGTCAGGCAGTCCAGGACGGACTCCATCCCGTCCACCAGGGCGGGGGCCAGCGACTCCATCCCCTCCACGGCGATGCCCTCGGCCACCTTGCCCAGCAGGTCGGCGACGCCGGGGAGCTGCTCGACGAGTGCCGCGGCCCGCTCCCGCACCTGCGGGGTCAGCAGCACCTCCCGGCACGGGGGCGCCCACAACCCGTGGGGCGCGATCTCCAGCGACCGCTGGTCGGCGACCTTGAACCAGCGGATCTCCTCGACCGTGTCGCCCCAGAACTCCACCCGCAGCGGGTGTTCCTCGGTGGGCGGGAAGACGTCGAGGATCCCGCCGCGCACGGCGAACTCGCCACGGCGCTCCACGAGGTCGGTCCGCACGTAGGCGGCCCCGGCCAGCGCCTCGACCACCTGCTCCAGCGGGCGTTCGTCCCCGGCGTGCAGCTCGACCGGGACCAGGTCGCCCAGCCCGCGCACGATCGGCTGCAGCACCGCCCGCACCGAGGCGATGACCACCCGCAGGGGGCCGTATGCCGGGTCCGCCGGGTCCGGGTGCGCCAGGCGCCGCAGCACGGCCAACCGGCGCCCGACCGTGTCGCTGCGCGGGCTGAGCCGCTCGTGCGGCAGGGTCTCCCAGCTCGGGAAGGTCGCGACCGCGTCGGCCGGCAGGAAGTCGCGCAGCGCGGCGGCCAGGTCGTCGGCCTCCCGCCCGGTCGCGGTGACCGCCAGCATCGGGGCGGCGCCGGCGAGCTCGGCGACCAGCGCCGGGCGGGCGCCGGGGGTCACCGAGACGTCCACCAGGGGTTCGCCGGACGCGGCCGCCTCCAGGGCGGCGGTGACGCCCGGGTCACGGGTGATCGTGCCCAGCAGGGGCAGCAGGTTCATGGGTCTCCCGGGGAGTGAGTTCTCGGCGCACCAGGGTACGCGCCGTGACCGACAGGCCGACCAGAGCGCAGGCTCCCATTAGGCTGACCGGCAGAGGGAACCCACCGACGGCCCCGGACACGTGCCGTCGTGGGTCCGAACGAGGAGGAACGCAGGGTGCTGACGCAGACGGGGAACAGGGCGGGACACCGAGGGCCGGGTGCCAGGGTGCCGTGGCTGGCCACGCTGGCGGCGCTGGTGCTGTGGGCGGTCGTCCTGGTCGCCCCGCCCGCCGGTGCCGAGGAGCCGGGCAACCTCAGCGACCAGATCCACGACACCGCCGGCGTGCTGTCCGGGTCCGAGGGCGAGGTGCAGGACGCCCTCGACCAGCTCCAGGACGACGCCGGCCTGCAGCTGTGGGTCGCCTACGTCCCGACGTTCGACGGACTCACCGGCGCGGAGTGGGCCGAGCAGACCTTCGACGCCTCCCAGATGGGCGGCAACGACGTGCTGCTCGCCGTGGCGGTCGAGGACCGCGCCTACTCGTCCTGGACCACGGAGCAGAGCGGGCTGACCCCGGAGGGCATGTCCGTGGTGGAGCAGGACTTCATCGAGCCGGCGCTCGGCGACGACGACTGGGCCGGTGCGGTCGTGGCCGGAGCCGAGGGCCTGGCGCAGGTGCACGACGACCCGCCCTCCACCGGCGGCGGGTCCAGCGGATCCGGCGGGTCCTCCTCCGGGGGTGGCATCGACGTCCCCTGGTTCTTCCTGGTCCCGGCGGGAGCGATCGCCGCGTCGGGCATCATCAGCGCGCGCGGTCGCAGGGCCGCCCGGCGCCGTCCTGCCCCGCCGGCCGGGATGCCCACCGAGAACGCCACGACGCAGGGGGTGCCCACCCAGGAGCTGGAGCGGCAGGCCGCCGAGGCCCTCGTCGGGCTGGACAACGCGGTGCGCTCGGCCGAGGAGGAGCTGGCCTTCGCCGAGGCACAGTTCGGGGAGCAGCGCACCCAGGAGTTCCACCAGGTGCTGGGGCACGCCAAGGAGCAGGCCCGACAGGCCTTCTCGCTGCGCCAGCAGCTCGACGACGACCGGGAGGAGCCGGAGCCGGTCGCCCGGACCATGCTCGGCCAGATCATCGCGCTGTGCTCGGGGGCCCGGTCCGCCCTGGACCAGCGCGCTAAGGAGTTCGCGAAGCTGCGCTCCCTGGAGGACCGGGTGCCCGAGTTCCTCGAGGAGCTCGCCGGACGGGTCACCGAGGTGCGGGGCCGGTTGCCGGTGGCGGAGCAGCAGATCCAGGGCCTCTCGGCCCGCTACCCGGCGATGGCGCTCGGGACCGTCACCAAGCAGAAGGACCAGGCGGCCCAGCTGTTGGACAGCTGCGACGGCTTCATCGCGGCCGGGCGGGAGTCGGTCGGCAGCGGCAACCGCCCCTCCGCGGTGGCCGCGGCCCGCGCGGCCGAGGAGGCCATCGGCCAGGCGGTCCGGCTGCTGGACGCGATCGACCGCGCCGGCGACGAGCTGGCCAACTCCCGCGAGGCCCTCTCCCAGGCGATCGCCTCGATCAGCTCCGACATCCGGGACGCGGCCCGGCTGGCACCCAAGGACCAGACCGTGCAGCGTGCCGTGGCCAAGGCCCGCGAGGTCATCGAACGCGGCCAGGACGCCCACACCAGCGGGGACCCGCTGGCCGCGCTGGCGGCGCTGGACGCCGCCGAGTACCAGCTGGACACCCTGCTGGAGCCGATGCGCGACGCGGAGTCGCACCGCACCAAGGTGCGGGTCGACTTCACCGAGCGGGCCCAGCGGGTCGGGGCCCGGCTGCGCAGCATCGACGAGACGATCAGCACCACCCGCGGCGCCGTGAACTCCTCGGCCCGCACCCGGATCTCCGAGGCGCTGCGCCTGTTCGACCAGGCCCAGGCCGCGGCTGCCGAGGACCCCACCCAGGCGTCCTCGCTGCTGAACCGGGCCGAGCAGCTCGGCGAGCAGGCGCTGTCCGAGGCGCAGCAGGACATCGACCGGTTCGACGACTGGGGCGGCGGACGGTCCCGACGCTCCGGTGGGCTCGACCCGGTCTCCCTCATCCTGGGCGGGATCCTCTCCGGCGGCGGCCACCACCACGGCGGCTGGGGCGGGGGCGGCGGCAGCTCGTGGGGCGGCGGCGGAGGAGGCGGCGGCTTCGGGGGCGGTGGCGGCTTCGGCGGTGGGGGCGGCGGCGGAGGCGGGTTCGGCGGAGGTGGTGGCCGCTTCTGACCTTGTCCCGACGCGCAGTCACCCCGGGTCCCGGTCACCCCGGCGCCTGACGGAACCATCTGCATACGTATAACGTCCATCTAGCGAACCCTGACCATCCACGAGTCACGACCGGACACCGATCCACGACCAGGCAGGCACTTTCGAAGGTCTGCCCGAAAGGACCACACGATGACGCAGAAGCAGACCATCCTGGGCCGTATCAGCCAGTTGGCCAAGGCCAACATCAACTCGATCCTGGACCGCGCCGAGGACCCGGAGAAGATGCTCGACCAGTTGGTGCGCGACTACACCAACTCGATCGCCGAGGCGGAGGAGGCGGTCGCCCAGACCATCGCCAACGTGCGGATGGCCGAGGCCGACCTGAAGACCGACGAGGACGCCGCGCAGGAGTGGGGCCGCAAGGCCGCCGCCGCCTCGGCCAAGGCCGAGGAGATGGCCGCCGCCGGTGACACGGCGGGCGCCGACAAGTGGAACAACCTGGCCAAGGTGGCGCTGGGGCGCCAGATCGGCTTCGAGAACGACGTCAAGACCGCCCGCCCGGCCATCGAGCAGCAGAACGCGACGGTCGACCAGCTCAAGAGCGGCCTGACCACGATGAAGACCAAGCTCGAGGAGCTGAAGTCCAAGCGGGGCACCCTGGTCGCCCGCGCCCGCAGCGCCGAGGCGCAGACCAAGGTGCAGGACGCGATGAGCGCCATCGACGTGATGGACCCGACCAGCGAGCTGTCCCGGTTCGAGGAGAAGATCCGCCGCGACGAGGCCCTCGTGCAGGGTCGCGCCGAGGCGCAGGCCACCCGGCTGGAGGACGCCTTCGACGAGCTGGAGAGCAGCGACGACGACGCCGAGATCGAGGCCCGGCTCGCCGCGCTGAAGAACCAGGGCTGAGCAGGCACGTCACCCTACGACGCCAGGGCCCGCCGGCCGCACGGGTCGGCGGGCCCTGGCGCGCCCGGAGGGACAGGGGGAACCATGAGCACCGACCGCACGAATCGCCGTGAGCCGGCCGGGACCACCCCGGCGCGCCGGCTGCTGGCGCTGCTCACCCTGGGGGTGACGCTCGCGCTGGCGGTCGCCGCCTCCCTGGTGGGGGTCGCCGGCACCGCCTCGGCCGAGGAGCCGTTCGCGCTGCCGGACCGGGTGGTCGACCGGGCGCGCGCCCTGACCGACGACGGACCGGTCCGGACCGCGCTGGACGACCTGCGCGAGGAGACCGGGATCGACCTCCACGTGGTCTACGTCCGGGACTTCGCCGGTCTGGACGGCCCCACCTGGGCCACCCGCACCGCCGAGCTCAGCGGGCTGCCCGACACCGCGTTCGTGCTGGCCATCGCCACCGAGGACCGCCGCTACGGGACCGTCTTCGACGCCGACGAGGTGAGCGCCGACACGGCGGCCACCGTCGAGTCCGACTGGATCGAGCCCGCCCTGCGCGAGGACGACTGGGCCGGTGCCGCGACCGCCGCGGCGCAGGGGTATGCCGAGGAGTCGGACGGCCCCAGCCCGGGCGCGTTCGTGATGTTCGTGGTCGCGGTCGGCGCCGGCATCGTCACGGCCGGCACCGGCCTGTGGCGGGCCTTCCGTGGTGGCCGGAAGAACGCCCGCGCGTGGTCCGCGGCCATCGGCGACCGGCTCTCCGCGATCGACCGGTCCCTGGTCGAGCTGGACGGCCGGCTGCAGTCCGCCGGGTCCGAGCAGGCGTATGCCGAGGCCGAGTTCGGGCCGGACGCCGCGGGCGACTGGCAACGGGCGGTGCAGCGGGCCCGTGCCGGCCAGGACGAGGCGCACCGGTTGCGGTCCGCGTTCACCCCTCCCCCGTCCGGGGACCCCGCGCACCTGCCGGCCGAGCTCGACGACATCACCGCCCGGATCGACGCGGCCGGGGCCGCGCTCACGGCCCAGTCGCGGCGGATGGACGCGGCGCGGGACCTGGCGGGCGGCGGGCCGGCCGCGGTCCACGAGCTCCGGCAGCGGCTCAGCGCCACCGGGTCGCACCTCGGCGACCTGGCCGCCGCCGTCCCGGGCCGGGTGCAGGACGGCCCGCCGGGCCTGCAGCAGTTCTGCGACCGCGACCTCGAGCGGGCCGGCGAGGCCGGCGCGGAGGGGCTGGACCTGGTGCAGCGGGCCGAGGCCGCGCTGGGCCACCGACGGACCTACCAGGCCGCGACGCTCCTCACCGGGGCCGGCGGCGCCCTCGCCACCGTCGAGGAGTCGATCGGCCGGCTCGGCGACCCGGCCGCGGCGCTGGCCAGGTTGCAGGGCGAGGCGGAGGTGCTGACCGCACGCCTGGAGAAGCGGCTGCGCACCGCCCGGAACTACACCGGCGCCGCGCCGGGCACCGGACGGCAGCCGCCCCGCTACAGTTCAGCCGTGGACTTCCCCCCGCTCCTGGAGGCGGTTGCCCGGGCGGAGGAGACCCTCGCCGCCGACGAGGGCGGCACCGCCGACCCGGTCGAGTACCCCGAGGCCCTGCGCACCGCCCTGGCCTCCCTGGAGCGGGCCCTGGTGCCGCACCTGGCCGCCGAGCGCCGGCGCGCGCACGACGCGGAGGTGGCGAACGGTCGCGGGCCCCGGAGCAGGTTCCGGTCCGGCGCCCGCCGGAGTTCCCGCCGTAGGTCCCGGTCCGGCGGACGCCGCCGCTCCGGTGGAGGAAGGTTCTGACCATGCGACGACAGGTCCTGCACCCCGTGGCGGCCCGGGTGTCCGCGCTGCTCACCGCCCTGCTGGCGCTGGTCCTGCTGACCGGCGCCCCGGCATACGCGACGGATCCGTTCAACCTGCCCGACGAGCTGGTCGACGAGGCGGGCGTGCTCGACGACGACGCCGCCGTGCGGGCGGCCCAGGACCGGTTGCAGGCCGAGGGCGGGCTGCAGCTCTTCCTGGTCTACGTGGACGACTTCTCCGGCATGGACGGCCCCTCGTGGGCGGACAGGACCGCAGAGCTGTCGGGCCTCGGGGCGCAGGACCTGCTGGTCGCGGTGGCCGTCGAGGACCGCCGGTGGGGCTACTCGGTGCACGAGGACTCCGGGCTCTCCGACGGCCAGGTGGACGAGGTCGCCAGCGACTACATCGAGCCGCAGCTGCGGGACGGGGACTGGGCCGGGGCGGGCGTCGCGGCGGCCGAGGGCTACCTGGAGAAGGCCAACGAGGAGTCGGTCACCGGCCGGGTGCTGCTGATCGGTCTCGGCGTGCTGCTCGTGGCGGGGATCGGCTACTTCGTGGGGCGGGCGCTGCTGCGGCGCCGTCGGGCCCGGCAGGTCGCGCAGGAGGAGCAGGAGCTGCGCGAGGCCCGGGCGCAGGAACTCGGCTCCGCCCTGGTGGCGCTGGACGACGAGCTCGAGTCGGCCGAGTCGGAGCTGCTGTATGCCGAGGCCGAGTTCGACCCCGACCTCACCGTCCCGTTCCGCGAGGCGCTGGAGGCGTCCCGGGCCGAGTCGGTCCAGGCCTACCGGCAGCGCAGCGAGCTGGGCGAGGTCACGACCGTCACCTCGCACACCGAGACCATGAAGACCCTGGGCGACCTCGCCGACCTCGTCCATCAGGCCGGCTCGCGGCTGGCCGAGCACGCCGCAGCCTTCGCCGAGCTGCGCAAGCTGGCCGACCGCGCCCCGGAACGCACCACCGAGCTGTCCGGCGCGCTGGAGGCGGCCCGGGGTCGGCTGGACGACCTCGCCTCCCTGCTCGCCGCCCGGTCCGACCTGACCGCGGGGCAGCAGGAACAGGTCGGCGACCAGGTGACCGAGGGACGGCAGTGGCTGGACCAGGCCGACGCCGCCCTCGGCCAGGCCCGCGAGCGGGTCGACCGGGGCGACCCCGAGGATGCCGTCGTGCCGCTGCGGACCGCCGAGGGCCTGCTCTCGCGGGTCGGCCAGCGGCTGGACCAGCTCTCCGACGTGGACCGGCTGGTGGGCGAGTGGACCGCCCTGCTGGAGGAGGCCCGGGCCTCGCTGTCCTCCGACGTCTCCGACGCGGCCCGGCTCGCGCCGCAGGACGCCACCGTCACCGGGCTCGCGGCGGAGGCCACCGCCGCGCTGGGCCGGGCCACCGACGGCTCCGAGGACCCAGTGGACCTGGCCGAGGAGCTGGGTCAGATCGAGGGCCGCCTGGACGACGCGCTCGAGAGCTACCGGGAGGCCGAGGAGACCCGGCGCAAGCAGCAGGAGGCGTATGCCGCGCAGCGGCGGCGCACCGGGTTCCGGATGGACTCGCTGAACAAGGCGGTGCAGTTGGACCGCTGGGCGCTGTCCGACCGGCAGCGCCAGGAGGTCCAGGAGATCAAGGACCTGGTCACCTCGGCGGAGGCGCTGTCCGCCACGGATCCGGTGCGGGCCAAGACCGACCTCACGGCGGCCACCAACCGGGCCGGCCGAATCCTGGCCGTGATCAACTCGGCGCGCGCCGCCCGGGTGGTCGACGAGACGGACTCGGGCTCCGGGTGGGACTGGGGCTGGGGTTCGGGCGGTTCCGTCGGCTCGTGGGGGTCCTCGCGGTCCAGTAGGTCGAGGAGCTCCTCGCGGTCCAGGAGCAGTTCGTCGCGGCGCAGCTCCTCGCGGTCCAGCTCCTCGAGCCGTCGCTCGTCGGGCTCGCGGCGCTCCGGTGGCGGGCGGTTCTAGCCGGTTGGTCGGCGCGCGGCCGGCGGCCGTCGCCCTCGGCGGGAGTGGCTCAGCGGGAGTGGCTCAGCGGGAGTGGAAGCGCTGTTGGGCGGCCTCCAGGCCTTGGTGCACCAGGTCGTGCACCGCGTCCACACCGTCCCCGATCAACAGTTCCACCTCGACCCGGTCGCGGGCCGGGAAGTCGGACAGCACGTAGTCGGCCGGGTCCTGCCGTCCGGGCGGCCGGCCGATGCCCAGCCGCACCCGTAGGTAGTCCTTGGTGCCGACCGACTGGCTGATCGAGCGCAGCCCGTTGTGGCCGCCCTCGCCCCCGCCGCGCTTGAGCCGCACGGCGCCGAAGTCGATGTCCAGCTCGTCGTGGATCACGACCAGCTGCTCGACGGGGACCTTGAAGAAGGACAGCAGGTTCTTCACCGGGCCGCCGGAAACGTTCATGTAGGTCATCGGCTGTGCGAGCAGCACCCGCGGCCCCGGCGCTCCCCCGGGCAGCGTGCCCAGCCGGATCTCACTGAGCCAGGCCCGCGCCTTGTGCTCCCGCGCGCTGGCCCCGGCCTGCTCGGCCAGCTCGGCGATCACCATCGCGCCGATGTTGTGCCGGTTGCCGGCATACCGGGGTCCGGGGTTGCCCAGCCCCACGACCAGCCACGGGTCCATGCCAGCCTCCTGTACGGCGGGATGCTCGGGTCACCCCGAAACGGGCTGCAGGATTCTCGGGTTACCCCGGAACCTGGCGCTTGCGACCGGGAAGGTTCTCCCCCGAAGCGTCAGATTATCGGGTGACCCGAGAATCCTGCAGTGGTCTGGGACGACGCTCAGGCGTCCTCGGACTCACCGGCGGACTCGCCCTCGGCAGCGGCGGCGTCGCCCTCGGACTCGCCCTCGGCGGCCTCGGCGGCCTCCTCGTCGGACTCCTCGTGCTCGATGCCGGCCTCGGCCTCGGCCTCGGCGAGCTCCGCCTCCAGGGCCTCCTCGGAGATGGCCTGGGTGACGTTGACGACCAGGGCCTCCGGGTCGGTGATCAGGGTGGTGCCGGCGGGCAGCTCGACGGCACCGGCCAGGATCTGGCTGCCGGCCTCGAGACCCTCGACGGAGACGGTGAAGTTCTCCGGGATGTTGGTGGCCTCGGCCTCGACCTGCAGGGTCGCGTTGTCGACCGTGACGACGGTGTCCGGGCCGGCCTCGCCCTCGACGTAGACGGCGACGTCGACGATGACCTTCTCACCCTTGCGGACGATGACCAGGTCGACGTGCTCGATGAACCGCTTGACCGGGTCGCGCTGCACGTCCTTGGCCAGGGCCAGGTGCTCCTCGCCCTCGACGTCCAGGCTCAGCACGGCGTTGGACATCTTCAGGGCCATCATCGTGTCGTGGCCCGGCAGGGTCAGGTGGATCGGGTCGGTGCCGTGGCCGTAGAGCACGGCGGGCACCTTGTCGGCGCGGCGGATGCGGCGGGCGGCACCCTTGCCGAACTCGGTGCGCCGCTCGGCGGAGATGTTGAGGTTGTCGGACATGTCGTGGCCTCCAGGATGAACGTGGGGGTGTGGTCGGTACTGGGCGGTGGGCCTCGACGCGGGACGCGGCACGAGAGGTCGGCGGCCAGCCGACTCGCGGAGGCGCACCGCGTCGATTCACGGAGCAGCCAGACCACGTCGTCGGTTACCGGTCATCAGTGGTCGTGCAGCGTCCCTCGCCGAGGCAACACCGGACAGTGTAGGCGCTGCCCCCTGGCAGCCCCAAAACGCCCCGGACCTCGGCTCCCGCGGCTACTCCGGACGCACCGGCGCGGAGCCGGTCAGGCGTTCCCGTCGAACATGCTGGTGACCGAGCCGTCCTCGAAGACCTGCCGGATGGCCTGGCTGATCAGCGGGGCGATCGACAGCTCGGTGACCTTGTCCAGAGCCCGGGCCTCGTCGCTGAGCGGCAGCGTGTTGGTCACGATGACCTCACGGGCCACGGAGTCCCGCAGCCGCTCGACCGCCGGGTCGGAGAAGATGGCGTGCGTCGCGGCGACGACCACGCTGCTGGCACCGTCGGCCATCAGCGCGTCCGCGGCCTGGCAGATCGTGCCCCCGGAGTCGATCATGTCGTCGACCAGGATGCAGGTACGCCCGGTGACCTCACCGACGACCCGGTTGGCCACGCTGTGGTTGGGGCGGGTGGTGTCGCGGGTCTTGTGGATGAACGCCAGCGGCGCCCCGCCCAGGCGCCGCGACCACTGCTCGGCGACCTTGATCCGGCCGGCGTCCGGGGAGACCACGGCCAGGTCCTCCGTGCCGTAGTGCTCCTTGACGTGGTCGGCCAGGATCGGCAGCGCCATCAGGTGGTCGACCGGGCCGTCGAAGAAGCCCTGGATCTGGGCGGTGTGCAGGTCGACGGCCATCAGCCGGTCGGCCCCCGCCGTCTTGAACATGTCCGCGATCAGCCGCGCCGAGATCGGCTCGCGCCCCCGGTGCTTCTTGTCCTGCCGGGCGTACCCGTAGAAGGGCAGGACCACCGTGATCCGCTTGGCCGAGGCCCGCTTGAGCGCGTCGACCATGATCAGGTGCTCCATGATCCACTCGTTGATCGGCGCGGTGTGGCTCTGCAGCACGAACGCGTCGCAGCCCCGCACCGACTCGTCGAACCGCACGTAGATCTCGCTGTTGGCGAACTCGTATGCCTGGGTCGGCACCAGCTGGGTGCCCAGCGCGGCCACCACCTCCTCGGCGAGCGCGGGGTGGGCCCGGCCGCTGAACACCATCAGGTTCTTCTCGGTGGTCTTCAGGATGCCGGTCACGCCGGGTCGCCTTCCTGTCCGGAGCCGGTATGCCGTGCCGTCCGGGCCTCCTCGGCCGCCGCGGCGGTCTTGCTGCCGGCCCGGCGCCGGTCCACCCAGCGGGGGATGTTGCGCTGCTTGCCCCGGGCCACGGCCAGCTCGCCCGGGTCGGTGCCCTGGGTCACCGCGGACCCCGCGGCGACGTAACTGCCGTCGGCGAGGTCGACCGGTGCCACGAGCACCGAGTTGCTACCCACGAAGGTGTGCGCGCCGATGGTGGTGTGGTGCTTGTCCACCCCGTCGTAGTTCGCGAAGATCGTGCCGGCCCCGATGTTGGCGCCGGCACCGATCGTGGCGTCCCCGGCATACGTCAGGTGCGGCACCTTGGCGCCCTCCCCGATCCGGGCGTTCTTGGTCTCCACGAAGCCACCGATCTTGCCGTTGGCCCCCAGCTCGGTCCCTGGGCGCAGGTAGGAGAACGGTCCCACCGTGGCGCCGGCGCCGATCAGGGCCAGCTCGGTCTGCGCCCGGACGACGGTCGCGCCGTCCCCGACCTCGGTGTCGGTCAGCGTGCTGTCCGGGCCGATGACCGCCTCGGACCCGACGATGGTCGCGCCGAGCAGCTGGGTGTTCGGCCGGATGACCGTGTCCTTCCCCACCGAGACCTGGCTGTCGATCCAGGTGGTGGCCGGGTCGACCACGGTGACACCCTCGCGCATCCACCCCTCCACGATCCGGCGGTTCAGCTCTGCACCCATCCGGGCCAGCTGGACGCGGTCGTTGACGCCCTCGGTCTGCCAGAGGTCCTCGATCATGTGCGCCCGGACGGCGCCACCGGCCTCGCGCGCCAGGCCGAGCACGTCGGTGAGGTACTTCTCCCCCTGCGCGTTGTCGGTCGTCACCCGGGTCAGCTGCTCGCGCAGCACCCCGGCGTCGAAGGCGTAGATGCCGGAGTTGATCTCGCGCACGTCGAGGGCGTCGGCGAACTGCCCGCCGGTCTCCCGCTCGCGGACGGCGTCCTTGTGCTCGATGACCCGGAGCACCTGGCCATCCGCGTCGCGCACGACCCGGCCGTAGCCGGTCGGGTCGGCCAGCTCGGCCGTGACGACGGTCACCGCGTTGCCGGCCTCCTCGTGCGCCGCCGTGAGGTCCTGCAGCGTGGCGGTGCTGAGCAGCGGGACGTCCCCGTAGGTGACCAGCACGGTCCCGGTCAGGTCACCCGGGAGCACGGTGAGCCCGCACTCCACGGCCCGGCCGGTGCCCTTGACCTCGTCCTGGTCGGCGATCAGGGCGTCGGCGTCGACCTGTGCGACGTGGCCCGCGACCCGGTCGCGGTCGTGCCGGACGACGACGGCGAGGTAGCCCGGGGAGGTGCCCCGCGCCGCGGCCAGCGCGTGGCCGAGGAGCGTGCGCCCACCGATCGGGTGCAACACCTTGGGGACCAGGGACTTCATCCGGGTGCCCTCGCCTGCCGCGAGGACGATGACGGCTGCCGGGTGGTGGGTGCTCACGCCGATGCGCTCCGAACTGTCGGGGGGGGCTGTCGGTTGCATGCTACTCGCCGGGAAGGTCCGGGCGTGCCTACCCCGGGAGGCAGACAGCGGGCTCCCCGGGTAGGAATCGAACCTACGTCGCTAATCCTGATTCAAAGTCAGGCGGCCCCTACCAGCAGAGCAACCGGGGAACGCCCGGACATGTGCCCGGGACCCACCAAGGTTAGGACAGATCCGCGGCGGATCCGACCCGGGTTGACATGATGGGGGCGTGACTCCCCGGGAATCGAAGGTCTCTGCCGCTGCCCGCCACCGGATGACCGGCCCCCAGCGACGTGAGCAACTCATCACGATCGGGCGCCGACTCTTCGCCGAGAAGGGCTTCGAGGGGACCACCGTCGAGGAGATCGCCGCCTCCGCCGAGGTGTCTAAGCCGGTGATCTACGAGCATTTCGGGGGCAAGGAGGGCCTCTATGCCGTGGTGGTGGACCGGGAGATCTCGGCCCTGCTGAGCTCGATCACCGAGGCCCTGACCAAGCCGGGGCACGCGCGCCTGCTCCTGGAGCGGGCCGCGATGGCCCTGCTGGACTACATCGAGACCTCCACGGACGGCTTCCGGATCCTGGTGCGGGACAGTTCCCCCGGCCAGTCCACCGGCTCCTTCGCCAGCCTGATCAGCGACGTTGCCACCCAGGTCGAGCACATCCTGGCCGCCGAGTTCAAGCGGCGCAAGCTCGACCCGAAGATGGCCCCGCTGTATGCGCAGATGCTCGTGGGCATGGTGGCGACCCCGGGCGGGTGGTGGCTGGACTCGCGCAAGTTCAAGAAGGAGGACGTGGCCGCCCACCTGGTCAACCTGGCGTGGAACGGCCTGGCCGGCATGGAGGCCAAGCCGCGGCTGCGGGAGAAGCCGGACAAGGGCTGAGCCCCCGGCGGATCAACGCCGCGTGCCGTCCCGCCCCTCCGGCTCGAACGGGATCAACAGCCGGCGTAGCTGGTCGGCCACCTCCTGCTGGTGCTGCGCCCCGAGGCCGGCGAGCATCTCCCGCTCACCGTCGACGAGGTCGGACATCGCGGCGTCCACGAGCTGCCGGCCGCGGGCGGTCAGGCCGACCAGCACCCCGCGGCGGTCGGTCGCCGACGGGTGACGGTCCACCAGGCCCCGCCCCACGAGCCGGTCGACCCGGTTGGTCATCGTCCCGCTGGTGACCAACGTCTCGCGGATCAGCTGCCCCGGCGTCAGCTGATAGGGCTCGCCGGAGCGGCGCAGCGCCGACAGCACGTCGAACTCCCACCCCTCGAGGCCGTGCTCGGCGAACGCGGTGCGGCGGGCCAGGTCGAGGTGCCGGGCCAGCCGGGAGATGCGGGACAGGACCTCCAACGGGGCGACGTCCAGGTCCGGGCGCTCCCGGCGCCACGCGGCGACGATCCGGTCGACCTCGTCGACTGCCTCCTCCGTCATGGACCCAGGGTAGACGCAGTCGAGATTCTCGACGTCAAGACTTTGCCGGTCGGGTCAGGGCTCGACGACCTCGGCGGCCTCCAGCCACTCGGCCTCGAGGGCCTCCTCCTGGGCGGTGACCTCGGCCAACTCGGCGGTCAGGTCCGCGAGCGCCTCCGGATCGGTGGCGGCCTCGGCCATCCGCTCGTGCAGCTGGGCCTGCCGCGCGTGCAGCTTGTCCAGCGCCTTCTCCACCCGGGCCAGCGCCTTGCGGGCCTCGCGCGCCTGCGCGGGCGAGGGGCCCTCGGGCTGCGCCCCGGCGGGTGCGGCCGGCGCGGCACCACCGGCCGGACGGGCGGGCGCCGACCGCACTGCCTCCTGCCGACGGCGCAGCTCCAGGTACTGCTCGACCCCGCCCGGCAGGTCCCGCAGCGAACCGTCCCCGAGCAGCGCGACCTGTCGGTCGGTCATCCGCTCCAGCAGGTACCGGTCGTGCGAGACCACCAGGAGCGTCCCGGCCCACCCGTCGAGCACGTCCTCCAGGGAGGTGAGGGTGTCGATGTCCAGGTCGTTGGTCGGCTCGTCGAGCAGCAAGACGTTCGGCTCGTCCATCAGCAACCGCACGAACTGCAGCCGCCGCCGTTCCCCACCGGACAGGTCGCCCACCCGGGACTGCTGCCGTCCGCCGGTGAAGCCGAGCCGGGTGGCCAGCTGGCTGGCGCTGATCTCCTTGCCGCCGAGCACGGTGAAGGACCGCACCTGCGTGATCGCGTCGATGACGGTGCGCCCGGCCAGCGGCTCGAGTTCCTTCAGCTCCTGGCTCAGGTAGGCGACGGCGACGGTCTTGCCGGTCTTCAGGGTGCCGGTCTCCAGCGGCAGGTGGCCCTGCAGCACCCGCAGCAGCGTGGACTTGCCGGCGCCGTTGACCCCGACGATGCCGTACCGGTCCCCCGGCCCCAGCCGCCAGGTGACGGAGTCCAGGATGACCCGCTCGCCCAGCCGAACCGTGGCATCCACCAGGTCGAGCACGTCCTTGCCAAGCCTGGTGGTCGCGAACCGGACCAGCTCCACCTCGTCGCGCGGCGGGGGCTCGTTGCCGATCAGCTCGGAGGCCGCGTCCAGGCGGAACTTCGGCTTGCTGGTGCGGGCCGGGGCGCCGCGGCGCAGCCAGGCCAGCTCCTTGCGCAGCAGGTTGGCCCGCCGCTCCTCGGTGACCGCCGCGACCCGGGCACGTTCGGCGCGGGCCAGGACGTAGGCGGCGTACCCGCCCTCGTAGGTGTGCACCTGGCCGTCGGTGACCTCCCAGGTCCGGGTGCTCACCGCGTCGAGGAACCACCGGTCGTGGGTGACCACGACCAGGCCGGTGCCGGGGCGGGTCCGCCGCGTCGACAGGTATGCCGCCAGCCAGGCGACGCCCTCGACGTCGAGGTGGTTGGTGGGCTCGTCGAGCAACAGCAGGTCGGGGTCGGCCACCAGCAGGGAGGCCAGCGCCAACCGCCGCTTCTCCCCTCCGGACATCGGGCCGACCAGGGCGCCCAGCCCGCCCACCGCCGCGGCGTCCAGCCCTCCGAGCAGTCCGTGCAGGATCTCCCGGACCCGGGCGTCACCAGCCCACTCGTGCTCGGCCAGGTCGCCGAGCACGGCCTGCGCCACGGTGTCCTCCGGCGCCAGCTCGTCCTGTTGGCTGAGCATGCCGCTCACCAGCCCGCCGACCCGGATCACCCGGCCGCCATCGACCTCCTGCGTGCCGGCCAGCACCCGGAGCAGGGTGGACTTGCCCCCGCCGTTGCGGCCGACGACCCCGATCCGGTCGCCGTCGAGGACGCCGACGGAGACGCCGTCGAGCAGCACCTGGGTGCCGACCGTGAGCGAGGCCCGGTCGGTCGTGACCAGCCCCGCCATCAGGAGGTGGACCCGTCGGTCGACCCGGAGGTCGACGTGGTGGGGCCGGGCGCGGACGGCGTGAAGGAGCCGACCACCTGGGCACCGGGGACCGGCCCGTCCACCCGGACGATGTCCCCCTCCGGACCGCGGGCCGCCAGACCCACGGTGAGGTCGATGGCCGCGTCGCTAGAGCCGACCAGGAAGGCCACGGTCGGGCCGGACCCGGACACCACGGCCCCCTCGACGTCCAGGTCCAGCCCCGCCTGCACCACCGTGGCCAGCGTCGGGTCCAGGCTCATTGCCGCCTCCTGCAGGTCGTTGTGCAGCGCGGCACCCACCGCGGTGGACTCCATGGTGCGCAGCGCCGTGAGCAGCTCCCCGGTCGGCTCGGGGTCCGGTGGCGTGTGGCCGGCCGCCTCCCGCAGCCGGTCGCACTCGGCATACACCTCGGGTGTGGACAGGCCACCGTGCCGGCTGATCCACAACACCCAGTGCAACCGCCCCCGGGCCAGCACCGGCGCCAGCTGCTCACCCCGACCCGACCCGATCGCGGTGCCCCCGTGCAGCAGGAAGGGCACGTCCGAGCCCAGCCGCGCGGCGAGCACGGCCAGCTCGTCCCGGCTGAGCCCGAGCCCCCACAACGCGTCGCAGGCCACCAGCGCCCCGGCCGCGTCGGCGGACCCCCCGGCCATCCCGGCCGCGACGGGGATCTGCTTGTCGATGGTGATCGAGACCGGTTGCTGCCCCCCGGACTCCTCCGCGAGCAGGCGCGCCGCCCGCAGCGCCAGGTTGCTGCCGTCCTGCGGCACCCGGTCGGCGTGCCGCCCCCCGACCCGCACCGACCAGTCGTCCGACGGGGTCACGATGACGTGGTCGTAGAGCCCCACGGCGTGGAACACCGTGGCCAGCTCGTGGTAGCCGTCCTCCCGCAGCGGCCCGACCACGAGCTGCAGGTTGATCTTGCCGGGGACACGGGCGGTCACCCCAGTGGGTGTGGCGGCGAGTGTCATGCGGTCACCCTATGGGCTGGGCCGGGATGTCCGGCCAACCCCCGGTCCGGTCCCTGCGCGCCGGTCAGCGGCCGCGGGCAGCGGCGACCGCGGCGAACTGGGTGACGTCCAGGCGTTCGCCCCGGGCCTGCGGGTCCACGCCGGCGGCGCGCAGCACCCGCTCGGCCTCCGCGGCGGAGCCGGCCCAGCCGGCCAGCGCCGCCCGCAGGGTCTTGCGCCGCTGCGCGAAGGCCGCGTCGACCACGGCGAACACCTCTTCCCGGGACGCCGGCGTCGGCGGCGGCGGGCGCCGCACCATGGAGACCAGGCCGGAGTCGACGTTCGGCGCGGGCCAGAAGACAGTGCGGCCGACCCGACCCGCGAGCCGGACGTCCGCATACCAGGAGGCCTTCACGCTGGGCACCCCGTAGGCCTTGCTCCCCGGGGCGGCCGCGAGCCGCTCGGCCACCTCCAGCTGCACCATCACCAGCACCCGGTCCAGCCCCGGCAGCACCTCGAGCAGGTGCAGCACGACCGGCACCGACACGTTGTAGGGCAGGTTGGCCACCAGGGCGGTCGGCTGCGGGTCCGGCACCTCCCGCACGGCCAGCGCGTCCGTATGCAGCACGGTCAGCCGGTCCGCCAGCGCCGGGGCGACCTCGGCCACGGTGTGCGGCAGCTGACCGGCCAGGGTCGGGTCGATCTCGAGGGCAGTGACGGCGGACACCTCGGGCAGCAGCGCCAGGGTCAGCGACCCCAGGCCGGGGCCGACCTCCAGCACCACGTCGTCGGGCCCCACCCCGGCGCTGCGCACGATCTTGCGGACCGTGTTGGCGTCGATCACGAAGTTCTGCCCCCACTGCTTGGTGGGTCGCACGCCCAGCCGGGAGGCCAGGGCCCGGACCTGCGCCGGCCCGAGCAGCCCGGAGTCCTCCGTCACCACGGCCCGTAGACCGCCTCGCTGTTGGCGGACAGCGACTCGCACAGGGTCGGCACCGCCAGGTTGAGGGTGGCCGCCATCGCCCGCACGGTGAGCGGGACCAGGTAGGGCGCGTTCTGCCGCCCCCGGTGCGGGTGGGGGGTCAGGTAGGGGGCGTCGGTCTCGACCAGCAGGTGCTCCGGCGGCGTGACGGCCAGCGCGTCCCGCAGGCCGCGGGCGTTCTTGAAGGTGACGGTCCCGGCGAAGGACAGGTAGTAGCCGCGCCGGACACACTCCCGGGCCATCTGCGCGTCACCGGAGAAGCAGTGCAGCACGGTGCGTTCCGGCGCGCCCTCCTCGTGCAGGATCCGCAGGACGTCGGCGTGGGCGTCCCGGTCGTGGATCTGCAGCGCCAGGCCGGTCCGCTTGGCCAGCTCGATGTGCCACCGGAAGGCCTCCTGCTGGGCCGCGATGCCGTCCTCGCCGGTGCGGAAGTAGTCCAGCCCGGTCTCCCCGACCACACGGATCCGCGGGTGGGCGGTCAGTTCCTCGATCTCGGTGAGCACCTCGTCCAGCTCCCCCGCCGCGGCGTGCGCCGGCGCCTCGTTGGGATGGATCGCCACGCCCCCGAGCAGGGCCGGGTGCTCCTGCACGACCTGGGCGGTCCACCGGGCGCTGGCCCGGTCGCACCCGACCTGCACCAGCCGGTCGACCCCGACGGCGCGGGCCGCCTCCACCGTCGCGGCGATATCGGGAGGGGGCGCCCCGTCCCGGCCCACGTCCAGGTGGCAGTGGTTGTCCACCACCGGGATCGGCAG
The DNA here is from genome assembly GCF_006716185.1 of Ornithinicoccus hortensis. NCBI lineage: Bacteria > Bacillati > Actinomycetota > Actinomycetes > Micrococcales > Intrasporangiaceae > Ornithinicoccus > Ornithinicoccus hortensis. The sequence goes on from NZ_VFOP01000001.1 coordinate 3,468,028, forward strand.
CGGGTCCGGGGCCGGGGGCAGGCTCATTCGGTGCGGGCCATCCGCTCGAGCTCCTCGTCGGCGGCCCCCGGGTCGATCTTGCGGAACACCGGGGTGGGGGCGGAGATCGGCGTCCCCACCGCGACCGGACGCGACGCCCACTCCGGTGTCTTGGTGTAGTCGCCGGTGATGACGGGGTAGGTCCGGTCCTCCAGGTCCAGGTCCTGCACGTCCTCCCGGCGCGGCATCGGCATGAACTCCCCCTCGCCGCCCAGCACCCGGTGCACGACGTTCGCGCTGTGCGGCAGGAACGGGGCGAGCATCGTGTTGAGGTCGCTGACCGCCTGTGCCAGCACGTGCAGCACGGTGGCCAGCCGGTCGCGCTGGTCCTCGCCCTTGAGCTTGAACGGCTCGGTGACCGAGACGTACCGGTTGACCTCGCCGACCACCCGCATCGCCTCGGCGATGGCGGCGCGCTGGCGGTGCCGACCGATCAGGTCACCGACGGTGCCGAACCCGTCCGCCACCGTCTGCAGGACCGCCCGGTCGACCTCCTCCAGCTCACCGGCCTCGGGGATCTGCCCGAAGTTGCGGTGGATCATCGTCGCGGTGCGGTTGACCAGGTTGCCCCATCCGCCGACCAGCTCGGAGTTGTTGCGCTGGATGAACTCGGCCCAGGTGAAGTCGGTGTCCTGGCTCTCCGGCCCGGCCGCACAGATGAAGTAGCGCAGCGGGTCGGGCCCGTAGCGGGCCAGCACGTCACCGACATAGATCACGTGCCCGCGCGAAGTGGACAGCTGCTTGCCCTCCATCGTCATGAACTCGCTGGCGACCACCTGCGTCGGCAGGTTGAGCACGCCGTACTCCCCCGGCTCCCCGCCCCTGGCCCCACGACCGGCATACGCCAGCAGCTCCGCCGGCCAGATCTGGGCGTGGAAGGTGATGTTGTCCTTGCCCTGGAAGTAGTAGGAGACCGCCTCCGGGTCGTTCCACCACTCCCGCCACCGCTCGGGCTCCCCGATCCGGCGGGCCCACTCGATCGCAGCCGACAGGTAGCCGATGACGGCGTCGAACCAGACGTAGAGGCGCTTGTTCGGGTTGTCCCGCCAGCCCTCCAGCGGGATCGGGATGCCCCAGTCGATGTCGCGGCTCATCGCCCGGGGGCGGATCTCCTCCAGGATGTTCTGGGAGAACTTGATGACGTTGGGCCGCCACGTGCCGGACGCCTCCCGCTCGTCCAGCCACTCCGCGAGCGCCTCGGCCAGCGCCGGCAGGTCGAGGAAGAAGTGCTGGGTCTTCACGAACTCGGGGGTCTCCCCGTTGATCTTGCTGCGGGGGTCGATCAGGTCGGTCGCGTCCAACTGGTTGCCGCAGTTGTCGCACTGGTCCCCGCGGGCGTCGGCGTACCCGCAGATCGGGCAGGTCCCCTCGATGTAGCGGTCCGGCAGGGTGCGACCGGTCGACGGGCTGATCGCGCCACTGGTCTCCTGCTCCACCATGTAGCCGTTGCGGTAGCAGGACAGGAACATCTCCTGGACGACCGCGATGTGGTTGCCGGTCGTGGTCCGCGTGAACAGGTCGTAGGACAGGCCCAGGTCGACCAGGTCCTGGACGATCACCGAGTTGTTCTTGTCGGCGAGTTCCTGCGGGGTGACCCCCTGCTGGTCCGCGGTCACCAGGATCGGGGTCCCGTGCTCGTCGGTGCCGGACACCATCAGCACCTCGTGACCCGCCATCCGCATGTAGCGGCTGAAGACGTCGGAGGGGACGCCGAACCCGGCGACGTGGCCGATGTGGCGGGGTCCGTTGGCGTAGGGCCAGGCGACGGCAGACAGGACGTGGCTCATGGCGCCCATCCTAGGCGGCCTGAACTGCAGGATTGTTCCCGGTAGCCCTAGCGCGAACGGCCCGGGATGCCTAGGGTTTCGGGTAGCCGGTGACCTGACTCACCGGGTTTCACGATTCGGGAGACGCGATATGCAACGACGCATGGGCTCGGGGAGAGCCAGGACTGGGCTGCACCGCTTGGTGACGGCCGCGGCGGGGACGGCACTGGTGGCCGCGGCACTGGCCCCGGTCGGTGCCACCGCGGACGAGGTGGACCGGGACGACCTCGGCACCGCCAGCGACTACGGGGTGACCGCACCCGAGGCGAGCGCCAAGTTCCAGGACGGACAGCTCTCCGGCGCCGACCAGGTGCCCTCGGCATACTTCATCCAGCTCCGGGGGACGCCGACGGCGACGGGCGGATCGGCATACCTGAGCACCCTGCAGCGCTCCTCCTTCCTGTCCCAGGCCGCGGAGGCCGGCGCGGACCTGACCGTGCGGCAGACCTTCGACACCCTGTGGACCGGCCTGTCGGTCGACGCGGACGAGGCGGACGTGCGGCTGGCCGCGCAGTCCGACGCGGTCGTCGCCGTCTACCCGGTCTACCGGACCGACCGGCCCGAGCTGGCACCGCAGGACGACCCGCGGTTCGGCCCCCAGATGGCCAGCGCCCTGGCGATGACCGGCGCCGACAAGGCCCACGAGATGGGCTACACCGGCGAGGGCATGCGGGTCGGCATCATCGACACCGGCGTCGACGTCGACCACCCGGACTTCGGGGGCGGCGGCACGCCCACCGACGGGGTCCACGACGACTGGCAGACCCCGCAGCTGCAGTTCGGCTACGACCTGGTGGGCGACGCCTACAACTCCAACCCCGACGACCCGGCATACGACCCGGTCCCGGTCCCGGACGGCAACCCGGACGACTGCCAGGGGCACGGCACCCACGTGGCCGGCATCGCCGCCGGCAACGGTGACCCCGACGAGGGCGGGATCATCGGCGTCGCCCCCGACGCCGAGCTGGGCGCCTACCGGGTGTTCGGCTGCGAGGGTTCCACCGAGGCCGACATCATGCTGGCCGCGATGGAACTGACCTACCAGGACGGGATGGACGTGGTGAACATGTCCATCGGCTCCTCGTTCATGAGCTGGCCGCAGTACCCGACCGCCGTCTCGGCCGACACCCTGTCCGATGCGGGCGTCGTCGTCGTGGCCTCGATCGGCAACGAGGGCGACACCGGTACCTGGTCCGCCGGTGCCCCCGGCGTCGGGGAGAAGACGATCGGCGTCGCCTCCTACGACAACACCCAGGTCAGCGCGCCCTCCTTCACCTACGGCCCGGAAGAGACGGGCGTGCCCTACTTCGTGGCCGCCGGCTCCCCGGCCGCGCCCACCGAGGGCACCCAGACCGTGGCCCGGCTCGGTGACCCCGGCACGGCGGACGCGCAGGCGTGCACCGCCGACGGCGGCATCACCGAGGACCTCACCGGCAAGGTGGTCCTCATCGAGCGCGGGGTCTGCGCCTTCTACGAGAAGGCGTTCAACGCCGAGGAGGCCGGCGCGATCGGCGTCGTGCTCTACAACAACGTCCCCGGCATGATCAACCCCACGGTGGAGGGTGACCCGGCGATCACCGTCCCGGTCGTGATGATCTTCCAGCAGGACGGCCACGACCTCGACGCCTCCATCGTCGAGGGCGACGCCGACATCACCTGGACCACGCAGACCTCCTCCCAGCCCAACCCGACGGGCGGGATGATCTCCGAGTTCAGCTCCTACGGGATGACCGCCGACCTGACCCTCAAGCCCGACCTGGGGGCCCCCGGCGGGAGCATCTACTCCACCATCCCGCTGGAGAAGGGTGGCCACGGCAACAACTCGGGCACCTCGATGTCGTCCCCGCACGCCGCGGGTGCCGCCGCCCTGCTGCTGCAGGCCCACCCTGACCTGGCCCCCCAGCAGGTCCGGGACACGCTGCAGAACAGCGCCGACCCGGCCATGTGGTCGCTGAACCCCGCCGCCGGGCTGCTCGAGGGCGCCCACCGGCAGGGCGCCGGCCTGATCGACGTCGACGACGCGATCCTGGCCACCGCCGCGATCAGCCCGGGGAAGCTGTCCCTGGGCGAGGGCACCGAGGCCATCACCCAGACCGTCGAGGTCAGCAACGACGGCGAGAGCGACGTGACCTACACGATCGCCAACAACGCCGAGACGGTCGCCACCGGTGCCCCGACGACCGACCCGGGCTACTTCTACGCCCCGGCCACCCTCGAGGCCCCCGAGTCGGTGACGGTGCCGGCCGGCGAGACGGTGTCGGTGGAGCTGACCCTCACCCCGCCGGACCAGGACGGGCTGCAGTACACGGGCTACGTGGAGTTCACCGCCGAGGACGACTCGGTCCTGCGGGTCCCGTATGCCGGGTACAGCGGCGACTACCAGGAGATCGAGGTGCTCACCCCCGGCGCCATCGAGGGCGTGGAGTTCCCGGTCCTGGGCCAGCTCGTCGACTGCGCCGTGCTCGAGGGCTCGGAGTGCATCGGCGGCGGCACCTACGACATCTTCCCGGACACCGGTGAGGGTGACGAGCCGGTCTACGACCTGGCCGAGGGCAACATCCCGGTCTTCCTGGCGAACCTGGGGCACCAGTCCCGGTCGATGACGCTGACGGCATACGAGGCCAACGCCGACGGCAGTCAGGGCGAAGAGGTCGGCGTCGTCGAGGTCGAGGACTACCTGCCCCGGAGCGCCAGCCCCACCGGGTTCAGCACGTTCACCTGGGACGGCACGTTCGAGGGTGGGACCGTCCCGGACGGCAAGTACGTCCTGGAGGCCACCGTCCTGAAGGCGCTGGGTGAGCCCGGCAACGAGGCGCACCAGGAGACCTGGACCAGCGAGCCGTTCACCATCGCCGACGCCAGCGCCGACCCGACCTCGCCGACCGTCACCCGCTACACCGGCTACGACCGGTATGCGACGGCGGCCCGGATCTCCGCCGAGTACGAGCCGGGCGTCGACACGGTCTACATCGCGACGGGTCGCACCTTCCCCGACGCCCTGACCGGGGCGGCCAAGGCCGCGCTCGACGGGGTGCCGGTGCTGCTGACCCGTCCCGACGAGCTCCCCGCCGCCACGCTCTTCGAGCTGGACCGGTTGAAGCCGGCCGACATCGTCGTGCTGGGTGGGACCGCGGCCATCGAGGACGACGTGCTGACCGAGCTGGAGGACTACACCGACGGCACCGTCAGCCGGCTCTCCGGGGCCGACCGGTATGCCACGGCGGCGGCGATCTCCGGCGAGTACGCGCCGGGCGTCGACACCCTCTACGTCGCGACCGGGCGCAACTTCCCGGACGCGCTGGCCGGTGCCGCACGGGCCGGTGTGCTCGAGGGCCCGGTGCTGCTGGTGCGCACCGACGAGGTGCCGGAGGCCACCGCGGCCGAGCTGGAGCGGCTGGCGCCGCAGGAGATCGTGGTGCTCGGTGGCACGGCCGCCGTCAGCCAGGGGGTCGCCGACACCCTCGGTGACTACGCGGACGTGGTGGACCGGATCGGTGGCAAGAACCGCTACGCCACCGCCGCCGACCTGTCCTCGGCCTACGAGCCCGGCACCGAGGTGGCCTTCGTGGCCACCGGCCTGGACTACCCGGACGCCCTGGCCGGTGCGGCCCGGGCCGGTCACCTGGGCTCCCCGGTGCTGCTGGTCCGTCCCGACGAGATCCCCGCGGAGACCCTCGCCGAGCTGGAGCGCCTGGAGGCCCCCCAGGTCGTCGTGCTGGGTGGCACGGGGGCCGTCTCCGACGAGGTGCTGGGCCAGATCGAGGACCTGGTCTACGGCGACTGACCGCCCCCGGCAACAGGCGCCAAACGGGTGGGCCCGCGGAGCAGGTGCTCCGCGGGCCCACCCGTCGTGCCGGTCGTCTTGCCGGTCCTGACAGGTCCTGCCGGTCCCGTCCGGTTCAGACGACCACGTCGGCGGAGACCCGCTTGGCGTGCCGGAAGCCCAGCAGGCTGAGCACGAACATCAGGGCCGAGGCGATGTAGGCGCCGATGGCGGCGATGCCGGCGATCGTGCCCATCGTGGCGAAGGCGTAACCGTAGAGCAGCAGCCCGCGCAGCGTCTCGCCCTTGAACCGGGACTCCCGCTGGGCGGTGAGCTCGGCGGCGAGCTCCTCGTCACCGGCCTCCTCGGCCGCGGAGATGTCGGCGCCCAGCTCGGAGTAGGTGCGACCGTCCGTCGCCTGGTCCATGTGGACCTTGATGAAGTAGTCGGCGTAGGCCCGGGCGTGGGCGCCGGTGGTCATCTGCTCCCCCGCGAACTCCCGGAGCGGGGCGTACTCCTCGCCCTCGATGGCGGGGCCGGACGGCATGGTGATGTTCTGGGCGGACAGTTGCTCGTGGACCTGGTTGCCCACGAAGGTGCTGGCCCAGGTCAGCAACCCACCGGTCACCAGGAGGACGACGGCCATCAGCAGGCCGGCGGCGGACAGGAGGTTGTCGAGGGTCTTGCGGCGCATGAGGGTGCTGCTCCTAGGGAGTCCGGGGTGTGATGCCCCCACCTTCGGTGGGGTCCTCTCCACCATCGCCCAGGGCAGGCGCCCCGGCCCAGGGACCAACGTCCCGTCCCGACCCGCCGGAGGACACCCCTGTCGCGGGACCTGGATGCCGGCATACGGCATGGAACCGGGTGGAGGTGAGACACGTCAGAGGGGCGACGTGGTTCACTGAGAACCGACGGGACCCGCCGGAGGTCCCGCCGAGACGAAGGGGGCGAGGCCTCAGATGCTCGCTGCACTCACCGGGATGGGCCTGTCCGCCGCGGCCGGCCTCAACGCCTACATACCGTTCCTCATCGTCGCTCTGATCGCCCGCTTCACCGACGTGATCAACTTGCCCGCGCAGTTCGCCTGGATCGAGTCCGGGTGGGCCATCGGCGGTGCCGCCGTGCTGCTGTTCGCCGAGGTGGTGCTGGACAAGGTGCCGGTCGTGGACCACCTCAACGACGCCATCGGCACGTTCATCCGCCCTGCCACCGGCGGCCTCATCTTCGCCGCCACCCAGGCCGCGGAGGACCTGGAGCAGAGCAGCGGCTTCCTGCAGGAGAACCCGTGGATCGGCGTGGTCGCCGGGATCGTGATCTCGGGGCTGGTGCACACCGGCAAGGCGGTCACCCGCCCGGCCGTGAACGGCACCACGATGGGCTTCGGGGCGCCGGTCGTGTCGGCGGCCGAGGACACCGCCTCGGTGTCGCTGAGCCTCGTCGCGATCTTCTTCCCCGTCATCGTCTTCGTCCTGCTGATCCTGATGGTGTGGGGAGGCTTTGTCCTGTGGCGCGGGGTGCGCCGGCGCAAGCTGGCCAAACAACAGGCGCTGCGGGACGCCGGCTACTGAGCCACCGGCGTCCCGGCCACTGGCTGGGTCACTGGATGAACCGTCGGGCGATCCAGTTGCCCAGGAACTGCACGGACTGCACGAGCGCGATCAGCACGACGATGATCAGGAGCATGATCGCGTAGTCGAACCGCTGGTAGCCGTAGGTCAGGGCCAGGTTGCCCAGGCCCCCACCGCCGACGGCCCCGGCGACCGCGGTCGCGTCGATCAGCGCCACGAAGATGAAGGTCAGCGACAGGATGAGTGGCCCCAGGGCCTCCCTGCCCACGAACCCGAACAGGATGTGCAACGGCTTGGCCCCGACGGCGCGGGCCGCCTCGATCGCGCCGGGGTCGACCGCCACCAGGTTGGACTCGGCCACCCGGGCGATGCCCACGGACGCCGCGATCGTCAGCGGCAGGATCGCCGCGGCGGGCCCGATGCTGGTGCCGAGCAGGTTGCGGGTCACCGGGGTCAGCGCGATCAACAGGATGATGAACGGGATCGGGCGCAGCGTGTTCACCACCAGGTTCAGGCCCACGTGCACCGCCCGGTTAGCCAGGATCTGCCCGGACCGGGTGGCGAACAGGAAGAGCCCGAGGACCAGGCCGATGATGCTGGCGAAGAAGAACGAGACGGAGACCATGAAGAGGGTCTCCCACAACGCGACGCCGACCCGGTCGACGGTGCTGGCACTGAACAGGTCGCTCACCAGGTGCTCACTTCCGCGTGCTGGCGCAGGCCGGCGACGAACGCGTCGACGTCCTGCCCCTCGCCATACAGGGCCAGGCTCAGCTGACCGTAGGGCAGGCCCTTGGTCCGGGAGATCCCCCCGGTGATCACGGTGAAGTCGACGTCGTGCTGCCGGGCCAGCCGGCTCAGCACCGGGGACCGGAGCAACGACTCCTGGACGACCACGGAGATGCCCGTGCCGGCGAACCCCTCGCGCAGCTCCCGGCGGTCCTCCTCCGACAAGGTCATCCGGGTGTAGGAGCCGACCAGTCCGGCGCTGACCGGGTGCTCGGGGCGGGAGAGCACCTGGTGGACCTCGCCGGTCTCGACGACCTGGCCCCGGGACAGGATGGAGAGCCGGTCGGCGAGGCGGGCGATGACGTCCATCTCGTGGGTGACGACCACCATGGTGATGCCGAACTCGGTGTTGGCCGCCCGGAGCAGGTCGATGATCTCGGTCGTGGTCTGGGGGTCCAGCGCGCTGGTCGCCTCGTCCGCCAGCACGATCGAGGGCCGGGTGGCGATCGCGCGGGCGATCCCGACCCGCTGCTTCTGCCCACCGGAGAGCTGGCGCGGCTTGGCGAACGCCTTGCCGTGCAGCCCGACGAAGTCGATCAGCTCGGCGACCCGGGCGTTGATCGCCTCCTTGCTCCACCCCGCCAGCTTCAGCGGCACCGCGATGTTGTCGTAGACGGTGCGGGCGTTCCACAGGCTGAACTGCTGGAAGACCATGCCGATCGAGCGGCGTAGTGCCCGCATCTCGTCCGGTCGCAGCCCGGCCAGGTCCGTGCCGTCGACCGCGATCGTGCCGGAGGTGGGGCGTTCCAGGCCGTCGATCATCCGCAGCAGGGTCGACTTGCCGGCCCCGGACTGCCCGATCAGGCCGTAGATCTCCCCCGCCTCGATCGACAGGGAGACGTCCTGGAGCGCCAGCTGCGGGTCGGCGCCCTTGGCGCCCGGGAACTGCTTGGTGACGTCGGTCAGCCGGATGCGTTCAGTCATGGTGGTGGGTCCGCCGGGGTGACCCGGTCACTCCTGCGACAGCTCGGCCAGCGTCGAGCGGAGCTGGTCGACCGGGAACTCCACGATGGTGGACTCCCCGCGCTTCTCCTCCTCCAGGGCGGTCACCACCCGCTCGTCCCGGTAGGTCTCCTCCAGCAACGGCCACGCCTCGTTGTCGACGTTGTCCGCGCGGGTGGCCACGACGATGATGTACGGGGCCGAGGACTCCGCCGACGCGTCCTCGAGCACCAGGGCGTCGTCGCTGGTGATCCCCAGCGCCGGGTCGAAGTCGTCGGTGGCCACGACCACCGCCTCGACCGACGGGTCCTCGTATGCCGTCTGCACCGACTCGTGCGCCAGCCGCACCAGCTCGATGTTGCGCGGGTTGCTGGTGATGTCCTCCTCCACCGGGAACACCCCGGCGTCCGGGTCGACCTCGAGCACCCCGGCGGTCTGCAGGATGAACAGCGCCCGGGAGAAGTTCGCCGGGTCGTCCGGGACCGCGATCCGTGCCCCGTCCGGGATCGAGTCCGCCGAGTCGTGGTCCTCGGAGAACAGGCCCCAGCTGGAGATCACGGTGGAGAACAGCGGCGTGACGTCCGACCCCGTCTCCTTGTTGAACTGGCTGAGCCAGGCGACGTGCTGGAAGGAGTTGGCGTCCACCTCACCCTCGATCAGCGCCGTGTTGGGCAGGTACGGGTCGGTGAAGTTGGTGAACGTGATGTCCAGCCCCTTCTCCTTGCCCACCTCGACGATCTTGTCCTGGAAGTCGCTCTGTGCGGTGTCGGCGATGTGCAGCGGGATCAGCTCACCGGTCTCGTCCTCCCCGCCCAGCAGCCGCGGGACCAGGAAGGCCCCGGCGCCCACCAGCAGGACCGCGACGAGCGCCGCGATCCCGAGCCTCTTGCGCTTGCCGGACGCGGCGTCGAAGTGGGCCTGGATCTCCTGCGAACTGGACTGCGGGGCGTTGGGTTCCTGCGGCATTGACTCTCCTGGGGCGGGCACGGGTTGACGAGCGATGCATAACGTACCCTTTGTTGTTCGCCAAGTTAAACTTGGGGTCGCCTGGGTGCAGGATTATCGGGTTACCCCGGAACCTGGCGCTATCGACCGGGAAGCTTCTGCTACGAAGCACAGGATTATCGGGTCACCCGATAATCCTGCAGGGGGGCCAGCGCAGCGGGTCAGCCGGAGCGGCGGGAGGCCAGAACGGCGTCGTAGAGCTCCTTGCGGCGCAGGCCGGTGCGGGCGGCCTCCTCGGCACAGACGTCCTTGAGCCGCTCCCCGGCGGCGACGCGGGCCCGTATGCCGTCGAGCACCTCGTCGAGGTCGACGGCACCCCGGTCGCGGGTCGGGTCGGCGCCGGCGACGACGACCGTGATCTCGCCACGGACGCCGTCGGCCGCCCGGTCCCGCAACTGTCCCAGCGGACCTCGCCAGACCTCCTCGTAGGTCTTGGTCAGCTCGCGGCAGACGGCCGCCGGCCGGTCCTCCCCCAGGGCCGCGGCCAGGGCGGCGAGCATCGCGGCGAGCCGGTGCGGGGCCTCGAAGAAGACCATCGTGCGGGGCTCGTCGACCAGGGCCGCGAGCCAGCGGTCCCGCTCCCCGGCCTTGCGGGGCAGGAAGCCCTCGAAGCAGAACCGGTCGACCGGCAGGCCGGAGACGGCCAGCGCCATCAGCACGGCGCTCGGCCCGGGCACGCAGGTCACGTCCAGGTCCTCCGCGACGGTGGCCGTGACCAGGCGGTAGCCGGGGTCGGACACGGACGGCATCCCCGCGTCGGTGACCAGCAGCACCCGGTCGCCGGCGGCGATCCGCTGCACCAGTTCGGGGGTGCGCGCCGCCTCGTTGTGCTCGTGGTAGCTCAGCACCCGACCGGTCGGCTGCACGCCGAGCCGGTCACACAGCCGACGCAACCGGCGGGTGTCCTCGGCGGCGACCAGGTCGGCCCCCGCCAGCTCCTCCAGGAGCCGGGGCGAGGCGTCCCGGGGATCCCCGATCGGCGTCGCCGCCAGGACCAGGACCCCCGGGGCCGGCCGGCTCACGAGCGGTGACGGTATGCGCGCTGCAGGTCGCCGTTGAGCTGGGAGATGACGTTGAGCGGGATGCCCTTCGGGCAGGCCCGGGAGCACTCACCGAGGTTCGTGCAGCCGCCGAAGCCCTCTTCCTCGTACTGGCCCACCATCGAGAACACCCGGGCGTCCCGCTCCGGCTGGCCCTGCGGGAGCTCGCCGAGGTGCGTGACCTTGGCACCCATGAAGAGCATGCCCGCGGCATTCGGGCAGGCGGCGACGCAGGCGCCGCAGCCGATGCACTCGGCGGCCATGAACGCCCGGTCGGCGTTGTCCTTGGGCACCGGGGTGGCGTGCGCGTCCGGGGCGGAGCCGGTGTCGGCCGAGATGAAGCCGCCGGAGGCGATGATCCGGTCGAAGGAGCTCCGGTCCACCACCAGGTCGCGGATCACCGGGAAGGGCTCGGCCCGCCAGGGCTCGATGACGACCTCGTCCCCGTCCTTGAAGGAGCGCATGTGCAACTGGCAGGTGGTGGTCCGCTCCGGCCCGTGGGCCTGACCGTTGATCATCAGCCCGCACATACCGCAGATGCCCTCGCGGCAGTCGCTGTCGAAGGCCACCGGCTCCTCGCCCTTGGCGATGAGGTCCTCGTTGAGGACATCGAGCATCTCCAGGAAGGACATCTCCTCGGAGACACCCTCGATCGGATAGGTGACCATCCGGCCTGCGTCGGCCGGGCCGTCCTGCCGCCAGATCTTCAGGGTCAGCTTCACTTGTAACTCCGTTGCTTCAGCTCGATGAACTCATACTCCAGGTTCTCCTTGTGCAGCACCGGGTTCCCGGAGTCGCCGCCCCACTCCCAGGCGGCGACGTAGGCGAACTCGTCGTCGTGCCGCAACGCCTCGCCGTCCTCGGTCTGGGACTCGGCCCGGAAGTGCCCGCCGCAGGACTCGCGGCGGTGCAGGGCGTCGATGCACATCAGCTCGCCGAGCTCGAGGAAGTCGGCCACCCGGCCGGCTTTCTCCAGCGACTGGTTGAGCGTGTCGGCCGCCCCGAGCACCCGCACGTTGCGCCAGAACTCCTCGCGCAGCGAGCGGATCAGGTCGATCGCCTTGCGCAGCCCCTCCTCGCTGCGCTCCATCCCGCAGTACTCCCACATGATGTGGCCGAGTTCCTTGTGGAAGGAGTCGACGGAGCGTTCCCCGTTGATGGAGAGCAGCTTCTCGATCCGCTCCTCCACCGAGGCGCGCGCCGCCACCACGTCCGGGTGGTCCTCGGCCAGCGGCTCGTAGGGGCCGTTGGCGAGGTAGTCCCGGATGGTGTTGGGCAGCACGAAGTAGCCGTCGGCCAGGCCCTGCATCAGCGCGGACGCCCCGAGCCGGTTGGCACCGTGGTCGGAGAAGTTGGCCTCGCCGGCCACGAACAGACCCGGGATGCTGGACTCGAGGTCGTAGTCGACCCACAGCCCGCCCATCGTGTAGTGCACGGCGGGGTAGATCCGCATCGGGACCTGGTAGGGGTTCTCCCCGGTGATCCGCTCGTACATGTCGAACAGGTTGCCGTACTTGGCCCGCACGGCGTCCTCCCCGAGGCGGGAGATGGCGTCGGCGAAGTCCAGGTAGACACCGCGGCGGAAGTCCCCGACCTTGGGCCCGACCCCGCGGCCCTCGTCGCACATGTTCTTGGCCTGCCGGGAGGCGATGTCCCGGGGCACCAGGTTGCCGAAGGAGGGGTAGATCCGCTCCAGGTAGTAGTCGCGGTCCTCCTCGGGGATCTCCCGCGGGTCCTTTTCGCAGTCGTCCCGGTTCTTCGGCACCCAGATCCGGCCGTCGTTGCGCAACGACTCGCTCATCAGGGTCAGCTTGGACTGGTGGTCACCCGAGACCGGGATGCAGGTCGGGTGGATCTGGGTGTAGCACGGGTTGGCGAAGTAGGCGCCCTTACGGTGCGCGCGCCAGCTCGCGGTGACGTTGCAGCCCATCGCGTTGGTGGACAGGAAGAAGACGTTGCCGTAGCCGCCGCTGGCCAGGACCACGGCGTCCGCCAGGTGGGTCTCGATCTCGCCGGAGACCATGTCGCGGGCCACGATCCCCCGCGCCTTGCCGTCCACCACGATGAGCTCGAGCATCTCGTGCCGCGGGAACATCTGCACCGTCCCGGCGCCGATCTGCCGCTCCAGCGCCTGGTAGGCCCCGATCAGCAGCTGCTGACCGGTCTGTCCCCGGGCGTAGAAGGTGCGCGAGACCTGCACGCCACCGAACGAGCGGTTGTCCAGCAACCCGCCGTACTCCCGGGCAAACGGCACGCCCTGCGCCACGCACTGGTCGATGATGTCGACGCTGACCTCGGCCAACCGGTAGACGTTGGTCTCCCGGGAGCGGTAGTCGCCACCCTTGACCGTGTCGTAGAACAGCCGGTATGCCGAGTCGCCGTCACCCTTGTAGTTCTTGGCCGCGTTGATCCCGCCCTGGGCGGCGATCGAGTGGGCCCGGCGCGGGCTGTCCTGGTAGCAGAACGACTTGACGTTGTAGCCGGCCTCCCCCAGCGTCGCGCCGGCCGAGGCACCGGCCAGGCCGGTGCCCACGATGATGACGTCCAGCTTGCGCCGGTTGGCCGGGTTGACGAGTTTGGCGTCGAACTTGCGCTGTTGCCACATCGTGACGATGTCGGTTTTCGGCGCCTTGGCGTCGGCGACCGGCTCGCCCTCGGTGTAGAGGCCTTCGATCAGCGTCTCCGTCATGGTGTGTGCTGCTCCGTCCTGGTCAGGGTCCGCTCGGGGGCGTGGGTCACGGGATGAGTCCGAACAGGATGCTGAACGGCGGGGCGAGGAAGCCGATCACCACGACCGCGGCGACCGCGACCGAGACGACCCGGATCACCTCGGCGCGGTCCAGGCTGGTGTTCAGGCCCAGCGTCATCGCGGCGCTCCAGACCCCGTGCAGCAGGTGCATGCCCAGGGCGAGGACGGCGATCACGTAGATCAGGACCGCCCACCACACCTCGAAGCTGGACACCAGCCGGTCGCTGGGTCGGCTGAAGTCGCCGTTGACCTGGATCGTGTTGGTGGTGAAGTGCAGCAGGTGGAAGACCACGAAGAGGAGCAGGGCCACGCCGCCCCAGCGCATCGCCCGGGAGACGAAGATCGACTTGGCGGCCTTGTTGACCTGGTAGCGCGTCTTGCGGGCGGCGCCGGCGCGGGCCCACAGGGTGAAGGCCGACCACGCGTGCAGCACCAGGCTCACCAGCAGGGTGATCCGCATCACCCACAGGAAACCACCCTCCGGCAGCATCGGTGAGCCGAAGGTGCGCAGGTGGTGGGCGTACTCATCGAACGCGTCCTTGCCGGCAAAGATCATCAGGTTGCCGTACATGTGGGCGAGGATGAAACCGATGAAGATCAGGCCGGTCACGGCCATGACGGTCTTCAGCAGGATGCTATTGGGCCCGGAGCGCGGGCCGGCGGAGACGGTTTGGGTGGCCACGGCACCGGACTCTACTACTCGGCACGCGCCCGACTGCGGGAACCTTGCACTTTCCCGCCTACGATGTCGCCCGTGGATGCAGGGGAGGACGCCGGCGCGCTGCGCGAGCGACTCCTCGGCCCGGCGCCCGGACGGCGCGAGGTGCGGTGGGGCTGGTGGGGCCCGCTGATCGCGATGGTGCTGGGGGGCATCCTCCGGTTCGTCCACCTGGGGCACCCGCACCAGCTGGTCTTCGACGAGACCTACTACGTCAAGCAGGCCTGGTCCCTCATCCAGTTCGGCCACGAGCGGCACATCAAGGAGGGGCTGGAGGAGCCGGACGCGCTGTTCACCGCCGGCAACCCGGACGTCTTCGGGACCGCGCCGGACATGGTGGTGCACCCACCGGTCGGCAAGTGGATGATCGGGGCCGGCGAGTGGCTGTTCGGGGTGGACAGCTCGTTCGGCTGGCGGTTCGCCTGCGCCGTGGTGGGCACCCTGTCGATCCTGATGCTGGGCCGGGCCGCCTGGCGGATGTTCCACAACGCCACCCTGGCCACCGCCGCCGCCACCCTGCTGGCCGTCGACGGGCACCACTTCGTCCACTCCCGGACCGGCCTGCTCGACGTCTTCGTGATGTTCTGGGCGCTCGCCGCGTTCTGCGCGCTCCTGGCGGACCGCGACCGCACCAGGGCACGGCTGGCCGACGCGGCGGCCAGGATGGGACCGGCGGCCGTGGCGGCCAGCCGGTTCGGCCCCGGGACCGGGATCCGCTGGTGGCGCCTGGTGGCCGCGCTCTGCCTGGGACTGTGCCTGGGCACCAAGTGGTCCGGCGGCTACTTCCTGGCCGTCTTCGGCCTGATGACCGTCTGGTGGGACATCGGGGCCCGACGCACGATCGGGGTGCCCCGGTGGTTCCGGGCGGGGGTGGTGCGCGACGGCATACCGGCCTTCCTGACCGTCGTGCCGATCGCGGTGCTGACCTACCTGGCGACGTGGGCCGGATGGTTCGCCTCCACGGACGGCTACAAGCGGCAGTGGGCGGCCAGCCACCCCGCCGAGGGGCTGACCCGGTTCCTGCCGGACGCGCTGCGCTCGCTGTTGAGCTACCACCAAGAGGTCCTGGCCTTCCACGTCGGCCTGCAGAACGAGCACAAGTGGTCCTCGAACCCGTGGTCCTGGATCATCCAGGGCCGCCCCACGCTGTTCTTCGCCGAGTGGCCCTCGCGCGGCCAGGACGGGTGCACGGCCAACGAGTGCGTCAAGTACATCGCCTCGCTGGGCAACCTGTTCGTCTGGTGGGGGGCCACGGCCGGGCTGCTCGTCGTGGTCTTCCTGTGGCTGCTCGGCCGGGACTGGCGCGCGGGCGCGGCCCTGGCCGGGATCGCCGCGGGGTGGCTCCCCTGGTTCCTCTACCAGACCCGCACCATCTACTCCTTCTACGCCGTCGCGTTCGTGCCCTGGCTGGTGCTGGTCGTGGTCTGTTGCCTGGGGTTGGTGCTCGGCCGGGATTCCGACCCACCCGCCCGACGACGGTGGGGTATGGCGATCGTCTGCACCTACGTGCTGCTCGCCGTGGCCCTCTTCGCCTGGTACTACCCGGTCTACACCGCCGAGGTGATCCCCCGGACGCAGTGGCAGTGGCGGCTGTGGTTCGACTTCTGGACCTGAGGCACCCCACCCGGCCACCGTGATCCGCGCCCGCCCGGTGAGCTCCTCGCTAGGATGCGACCCGATGCGACTCACGAGACTGGTCACGCCCCTGCTCGTGCTCGGGTTGCTGGCGGGGTGCGGGACGGACGGGGACGACGGCGACGACGGGGCACCGGGGACCCGACCGCAGGACGCCGCCGCGTCCACCACCCGGACCGCGCCGGCACAGGGGCAGGATCCGTCCACGTCGCCCGAGGAGGCCACCACCGAGGAGGCCACCACCGAGGAGGCCACGAAGCCGCCCTGTGACGCCGGCGAGCGGGCCGAGTGGCACGACCTGATGGGGACCGGCGGACCGGACGCCTTTCAACTCGGCGAGGGCGGCCCCGGGGTCGTCCTGCTCCACCAGAACGACGGTCGCGCGTGCGCCTGGGTCCCCTTCGCCGACCAGTTGGCCGCGCAGGGGTATGCGGTGCTGGTCCCCGTGATGGAGAGCGGGACCTGGCCGCAGCCGGTCATCGCCCGGGGGGCCGAGCAACTGCGGGGCGGGGGCAGCGACAGCATCGCCCTGGTGGGAGCCTCGATGGGCGGCACCTACGCCATCGCCGCAGCGCCCGACCTGGCGCAACCACCTGACGTCGTGGTGGCCGTGTCGGCTCCCGGGTACTACCGGGGAGCGAGCGCGCGGGACGTCATCGGCGACCTGACGCTCCCGGTCCTGCTCGTGGCGGCCCAGGAGGACGCCGGCTTCGCGGACGAGGGCCAGACGATGGCCGCGGCCGCCCAGGACGCGGAGCTGGTCATCCTGCCGGGGTATGCCCACGGCATCCGGCTCCTGGAGCAGGACCCCGATGCGGCCCGGGCGGTGCTGGATGCGTTGCACGAGCACGTCCCGGTAGACGCGGGGGCCGACTGAGTCCGGCCCTGCTCCCCCACCGGTCCGACTCCTACTCGGTCAGGCCCATCGCCTCGGCGAGCGCCAGGTGGCGGCTCCCCTCCTCGGCGCGCCCGGCCCGCTGCAGCGTGCGGGCCAGCACCAGGTGGGCGTAGGCGTCGCTGGGCCACCGCTCCACGATGACCTTCAGCTCCTGCTCGGCCCGCCCGAGCTGGGCGGAGTGGTAGTAGGAGCGCGCCAGCAACAGCCGCAGCTCCTGCTGGTCCGGCTCCTCCTCGACGAGGTCGCGCAGGATCTTGGCAGCGCCTGCATAGTCCTTCGTCTCGAACAGGAAGGTGGCCCGGTCGTAGCGGGCGGCCGCGTCGGTCATGTGCCCGAGTCTGCCGCATCCTCCCCTCACCCTCACCCCGGACAGTTGCACCTGCGGTCGGCAGGGGCGACAGTGGGGTATGCCGCGCCGCACCACCGACTACCGCGGGCTCGCCGAGTCCAGCCGGGTCCGGTTGCTCCGCGCGATCCAGCTGTCCCCCGGGAGCACTCTGCGCCAGCTGACCGAGCGCACCGGGATCCACGAGAACACCGCGCGCGATCACCTGCGCACCCTCGAGCAGGAGGGGTTGATCACGACCCGGCCGCTCCGCAGCGGTCGGCGCGGCCGCCCCGCCACGACATACACCGCGGTCGATGACACGAGCACCAACGAGGCGGCCCACCGCCGGGTCGAACGGGCACTGCAGAAGCGTCGGCTGCTCCGCACCCTGCTGCCCGAACACGACCGGACCGGCGGGCTCGCCGAGGCCGCCGTCCACCAGTTGGATGTCCTGCAGGAGCACCTGGACGACACCGGCTTCGACCCGGAGGTCGACCCCCGGCGGATGGTGGTTGGGCTGGTCCCCTGCCCGTTCCACCGCATCGTGAGCGAGGACCAGGAGCTGGCCTGTGCGGCGCACGCCCGCCTGCTCCAGGACACCCTGGCGCAGGTGCCGGGGCCGGTCCGGTTGGAGGAGCTCCGCCCGTTCGTGACCCCGCAGTCCTGCGAGGTTCGACTGGCCTACTACGAGGCGTCGGAATAAACACGGTCGAAACTCCGGGGTGCCTCGGACCGGTCCTAGCATGTCGCTCGGACTCGCCTGCCGCGCAACCAGGTGCATTCTCGTCCCGGCCTTTGCTGCCCTGCGCGCGTGGTGGTGGTCCTCGGATCGTTGACGCGAGACAGGACGGGCCATGGCTGGATCACGCGACCAGGACACCCTCGTCACCAGGGGTGTGGGGAAGCCGGCAGGAAGCGGTCGGGTCGACCTGACTATCTCCAAGGGATGGGTCCAGGGGGTGGCCCTGGTCCTGGTCTTCGGCTTCCTCGTCATGGGGATCCTCGCCTACCGCACCTACAGCGACGGGATGCCGCAACCCGAGCGGGTGGTCGACGAGTCCGGCACCGTGGTCTACACCGGCGAGGAGATCACCAACGGCCAGGCGATCTTCCTGCGCCGGGGACTGCAGCAGTACGGGTCGGTCATGGGCCACGGCGGCTACCTCGGTCCCGACTACACGGCCGAGTCCCTGCGGCTCGGGACCGAGCACATCCGGGCGGACCTGGAGCAGCAGGGCGTGCCGGACCCCAGCAGCGCCGTCGTGGACATCCAGCGGGCGAACCAGTATGACGAGGCGACGGGGACGCTGGTGCTGACGGCCGAGCAGGTGGCCGCCTTCGACCACCTCACGGAGCACTACGCGACGGTGTTCGGGGAGGACTCCACCAAGTACGGGCTCATCCCCGAGATGATCACCGACCCCGAGCAGATCCACGACCTCACGGCCTTCTTCTCCTGGACCGCGTGGGCGGCCGCCGCGGAACGGCCGGGCCACTCCTACTCCTACACCAACAACTGGCCGCCCGACGAGAGCGTCGGCAACACCCCCACCGCGGACATCCTGGTGTGGTCGGCGATGTCGTTGGTGGCGTTGTTGGCCGGCTTGGGGGCGCTGTTCGCCCTGTACGGCCGGTGGAGCCGGAAGATCGGCTGGCACGGGAACGAGGCCCCGTCGCTGGCCTTCCTCCAACCGGGCAAGGTCGCGATCACCCCGTCCCAACGGGTCACCGCGTGGTTCTTCCTGGTCGTGGCCGTGCTGTTCCTCGTGCAGGCCACGCTGGGGGCGGCGATCGAGCACTACCGCGCGGACCTGTCCACCTTCTTCGGGCTGGACCTGGCCCGGCTGCTGCCGTTCAACCTGGCCCGCACCTGGCACGTCCAGCTCTCGCTCCTGTGGACCGCCGCGTCCTTCCTCGCGGCCGGCATCTTCCTCGCGCCGATCATCTCCGGCCGGGAGCCCCGGCGACAGTCCTGGCTCGCGACCGGGCTCCTGGTGGCGCTGGCCCTGGTGGTGGCCGGCACCCTCACCGGCACCGCCCTGAGCACCTTCGGCGTCGACTGGGCCGAGGGTTCGGTCTTCTTCGACCAGCAGTGGGAGTACCTCGACCTGCCGCGCTTCTGGCAGGCCCTGCTGGTGATCGGGCTGTTCCTGTGGATCGCGATCATCTACCGGGCGATCCGGTCCAGGCTGCGGACCGAGAGCAAGTTCAACATGCCGTGGCTGTTCTTCTACGCCGGCCTGGCGATCCCGGGGTTCTACGCCGTCGGGCTGCTCGCCGGGACCGAGACGCACATCACGGTCGCCGAGTTCTGGCGGTTCTGGGTGGTGCACCTGTGGGTGGAGGACTTCCTCGAGCTGTTCACGACGGTGATGGTGGCCTACATCTTCGTGATGCTCGGGGTGGTGCGCCGCAAGATCGCGATCCAGATCATTTTCCTGGACGTCATCCTGTACTCGATCGGCGGCGTGCTCGGCACGATGCACCACCTGTACTTCTCCGGGACCCCGGTCGAGCACATGGCGCTGGGCGCCTTCTTCTCCGCCCTCGAGGTCATCCCGCTGACCTTCCTCACCGTGGAGGCGTGGACCTTCCTGCAACTCGGGTCCCGGCAGGAGTCCCGCAGCAGCGCGCCCTTCCCGCACCGGTGGGCCGTCATGTTCCTGGTGGCGGTCGGCTTCTGGAACTTCGTGGGCGCCGGCGTCTTCGGTTTCCTGATCAACCTGCCCATCGTGTCCTACTACCAGATCGGCACCGCCCTGACCGCCAACCATGCCCACGGCGCGATGATGGGCGTCTACGGGATGCTGGCGGTCGGGCTGGCGCTGTTCGCTCTCCGCTACATCATCCCGCCGCAGCGGTGGCCCGACCGATTGGCCAAACTCTCCTTCTGGTCGCTCAACGTCGGGCTGGCCTGGATGGTCTTCGCCACCCTGCTGCCGCTCGGGGTCCTCCAACTGTGGCACTCGGTCAACGAGGGCTACTTCGAGGCACGCACCCTGGGGTACATCTCCGAGCCGGGCAACGCGATCCTGGAGTGGCTGCGGATGCCCGGGGACGTGGTCTTCCTGGTCACCGGCATCCTGCCGTTCCTGTGGATCGCCTGGCTCGGTGTGCGCCACGGGATCCCGGCCACCACCCACACCATGGAGCCGGAGACGCTCTTCGTGGAGGAGCACGAACGGGCCCGGGAGGACCGCACCGGTCTGGTCGCGGCGGGCGGCGGTGGCCCGGCCGGCGGCAGCGACGCCGGTCGGACCGCGGGCCGCGACGGGCGGGACGACCCGTGATCGACCTGACCTCGGTCGCCCCGACGACCTGGTTCGCCACCGGGTATGCCGTGGTGCTGGTGATCGTCGCCTACGGGATCGACCTGATGTCGCACCGGGCGGCCCGCAACCTGGAGTCGCACCGCACGGCCGGCTTCGTCTACCACGAGGACCACGACGCCTGGGTCTGCCCGGAGGACCAGTGGCTGTGGCCGCAGTCGTTCGATCCCGACAACCGGGTGATGCGCTACCGGGGCAGTCCGACGATCTGCAACGCCTGCCCGGTGAAGGACACCTGCACCAGCTCGGCCGGGGGCCGGGAGATCCAACGCAACGTCGACCCGTGGCCTGCCTCGGAGTCGGCCCGGTTCCACCGGGGACTGGCCTGCACGGTCGCGACCCTGGCGGCCGCCTGGCCCCTGGTCAGCGCGTTCGTGGCCCCCACACCGACCGAGTCCTGGGGCCTGGCCGGCATGACCCTGCTGGTGGTCCTGGTCTCGCTGCCGCTGTGGTCCCACCTGCGCCGCGCACGCGTCGACCCGGAGGGCGTGGTGTTCCGCAGCTCCGACGACAACGCGGCCGACCGGGCACAGACCGCACACCACCAGCTGACCCGGCGGACCGCATACTGGTCGGACCGCAAGCACCCCGCCGTGGGTGACTCGGCACCCGGTCACGGGAGAGCCCGATGATCCCCCCGCCCGTCGTCGTCGCCGTCCTCGTCATCCTGCTGGTGGCCCTCCTGCTGGTCTGCGTGCGGATCGTGCCCGAGTACCAGCGGGCCATCGTCTTCCGGTTGGGTCGACTGCGTGGGCCGCTCGGTCCCGGGCTCGTCTTCCTGCTCCCGGGCCTGGACAAGCTGGTCCGGGTCGACCTCCGGGTGGTGACCCTTACCATCCCTCCCCAGGAGGTGATCACCCGGGACAACGTGACCGCCAGGGTCAACGCCGTCGTGCTGTTCCGGGTCGTCGACCCGGTGAGTTCGGTGATGGAGGTGGAGAACCACGCCGTGGCCACCTCCCAGATCGCCCAGACCAGCCTGCGCTCGGTCGTCGGCCGTGCGGACCTCGACACCCTGCTCGCCCACCGTGCGGACCTGAACGAGGA
Organism: Ornithinicoccus hortensis; assembly: GCF_006716185.1. NCBI lineage: Bacteria > Bacillati > Actinomycetota > Actinomycetes > Micrococcales > Intrasporangiaceae > Ornithinicoccus > Ornithinicoccus hortensis. The sequence continues at coordinate 3,489,704 of NZ_VFOP01000001.1, forward strand.
CCTGACCTTCTCGCTGGCCAGGCAGACCAAGCCCTGGGGTGTGGAGGCCCAGGTGGTGGAGATCAAGGACGTCGAGATCCCCGAGATGATGCAGCGGGCGATGGCCCGTGAGGCCGAGGCCGAACGGGAGCGCCGGGCCAAGGTGATCAGTGCCCACGGTGAGCTCCAGGCATCCCAGGAACTCCGGGACGCCGCGGCCACGCTCAGCGAGAGCCCCGCCTCGCTGCAGCTGCGCTACCTCCAGACCCTGTTGGAGCTCGGCGCGGACCAGAACTCCACTGTGGTGTTCCCGCTCCCGATGGACATCGTGGGTCCGCTCCTCAACGCCTTCGGCGGCTCCCGCGGAGCGGGGCCCGCGACCTCGCCGTCCCCACTCTCCAGCAGCCCTCCCGCTGACCAGATCCCGACCACCGACAAGGGGGAATGATGCCCTCCTCCCAGCCCGACGCAGCCACGTCCGACATTCCCCCGCCCGGGCGTCCGGTGCTCCTGGAATCGACGCCGCCGGGGTTCTGGGCGCTCATCCTGGGCGGATCCGTCATGGTCCTCGCCCCGCTGTTCGGGTTCCTGATCGGCACGGCGAACGGTCCTGGTGACGGGGACGCCCTGCTGAACCCGATCTACCTCTCGCTGTTCATCGGGGTCGTCGTCGGTGGGTGCGGTGGGTTCATCGCCCTGTGGGGTGGGGCGCGGCTCTACCGTTCGCTCCACCCGTCCGGGTCCGCCGCAGGCGGTGTGGACTCCCCGGCGGGCGGTACCGACCCGGCGACCACCCCGGCACCCGAGACCACCGACTGAGACGGCGCCCCGACCGCGAACTGGCGCAGCAACCCCGGCGTGGCCGAGTCCGCCAGGTCCACCGCCATGGTCAACGGCAGGTCGCGGATCTCGACCGACTCCGGCCCGGCGGCCGTGGTGGCCACCAGCGTGGCCAGCCCGCGCCTGCGTTGGAAGAAGCTCTGCCGGACGTTCCAGCCGATGATGCCGTCCCGCTCGAGTACGTGCCGCTGGCGCAGCAGCGACCCCTGCTGGCCCACCAGGTAGCGCGGGGTCAGCCCGTGCCCGAGGTTGCGGTACTCCTCGAAGCCGATCCACAGCCCGATCAGGGCGAATCCCAGTCCGACCAGCGCGGGCACCCACCAGGGCCAGGACAGGAACACGGCGGCGGTGATCGCCAGTGCGAGCACGATCACGGTGTTCCACTGCGCCTGGACGAACTGCCGCATCCGGGACCGGGGCCCGTGCCGGCGCAGCCGCTTGGTCAGCGCCCCGTCCTCCTCCAGCACGGTGTGGCCCACCTGCTGGTCCACCGCGCGCGGGGAGGGTGGGAGGATCTTGCTGGTGCCGCCCGAGCCGACCCCGGTCGCCAGGGTGAACAGCTCGGCACCCCGGACCATCCGCAGCAGGAGCGCCTCGGTCATCCGCACGCCACGGATCCGGGCCTCCTCGACCGTGGTGGCGTTGGTGGTGAGCAGGCCGCGGGTGACCCGCAGCGTCCCGCGGCGCTCCCGAACCACCCGCAGGTTCCACCACTGGACGACGTAGTTGAGCGTGGACAGCGCGATCCAGGCGATCAGGAGGACGAGGGTGAGCGACCCGACCACCACGATCAGCGCCTGGGCGGCCACCCACTCCCAGGCACCCTCCACCGCGGAGAGGTCCACGTCGATGTCGTCGATGAACTGTGACCCAACACCGAAGATCGCCGCCACGATGGCCAGGCTGGACAGGCTGAACGGCGCGAAGCGCAACCAGGACCAGTCGATCCGGGCCAGTTCCTGCTCGTCCCCGTCGAGGTCGGCTGCGCCGTCCGGCACGCCCGTCGTGGGGTCGTGGCTGCCAGCCCCACCGGCGGCCTCTCCAGCCGCTGTACCTGCGACCCCTGCCCCTGCGGCGCCGGTCCCCCGGGCTCCTGCAGTGCCCTGCCCCACGACCTCGCTACGTCCCAGCAGGTAGCGCCGCAGCTGCGCGGCCTCCTCCTTGCCGAGGGCGTCCAGCTCGATCTGGGTGTCGTCCACGCCGGTGCCGACCTTGACCTTGGTCAGGCCGAGGAGCCGGTGCAGCAGGGAGGACTCCAGGTCGACGCTGCGCACCCGGTCCAGCGGAGCCGTCAGCACGTTGCGGCTGATCAGGCCGCGGTGGACCTGCAGCTGGGTGTCGGTGAACCGGTACTTGGTCGTGACCCACGGGATCATCCCGAAGATCAGTGCCGCCACGGCCGCGATGAGCGCCCCGCGCGCGGCCCAGTCGCTGCCCACGCCCCGCCCGATCCCGAACAGGGCGACCAGGATCGGCGCCGCCAGGCTGATCAGCGTCCGCACCGGCGTCACCAGCAGCATCTTGGGGTTGAGCTGGTGCCATGCGTCGGTCCGCGCCACCTCCGGGGGCGGCGGCAACGGGTATGCCGGCCCCTGGGGCGGTTGGTGCGGTGGCCCCTGCGGCGGCCCGCCAGACGGTGGTCCTGGTGGCCCGGGGAACGGCCGTCCGGTGGGGGGTGGCCCGGGGGGCGGTCCCTCGGTCACGTCGCGTCACCCTCGATGGAGCCGGTGATCTCGGTCAGTTCGGCCACCAGCCGCTCGGCCACGTCCTTGTCGAGCCCCACGATGCTGATCGGGCCCGCGGCGGAGGCGGTGGTGACCGTGATCGAGGCGATCTTGAACATCCGCATCAGCGGGCCCTGCTTGGAGTCCACGGTCTGCACCCGGGACAGCGGGGCGATCCGCTGTTCCCTGGTGACCCACCCGGTCCGGGTGTAGACGGCCGTGGGGGTGACCTCCCAGCGGTGCACGGCATACCGGTAACGCGGCTTGACCAGGATGTCCACGAGCGCCACGACGGCAGCCACGACCAGGATCGCCGTCGCCCACCACCACCGTTCCGGCAGCGCGAACAGGTATACCCCGGTCAGGATGGCCAGGAAGATCACCTGGCCGATCAACGACTCGGTGGTCCAGTAGGCCACCGCCCGTGTGGACACCCGGTGCTCCGGGTCGCGGAGTTCCAGCCCACCGTCCTGCGGCGGGTGCAGCGGCCCGTCCCCCTCACTCATGGGTCCAGCCTCTCACGAGGGACCGGAGCGACCCCCACCCCGGGACGGCGACCACCCCTCACCGCAGGCTGGCCACCAGCAGCGCCTTGATCGTGTGCAACCGGTTCTCGGCCTGGTCGAAGACGATGCTCGCCGCCGACTCGAAGACCTCGTCGGTCACCTCCACGCCGCCGGCCAGGTCCGGGTACTGCGCGACCAGCTCCCGGCCTACCGCGGTGTCGGTGTCGTGGAAGGCCGGCAGGCAGTGCATGAACTTGACGCGCGGGTTGCCGGTGGCCTGCATCAGCGCGGCGTTGACCTGGAACGGCAGCAGGGCCTCGATCCGTTCGCCCCACGCCTCGACCGGCTCACCCATGGACACCCAGACGTCGGTGTGCACGAAGTCGACCCCGGCCACCGCCTCCTGCGGGTCCTCGGTCAGGGTGACCCGGGCGCCCGTCTGCGCGGCGATCTCCCGACACTCCTGCACCAGTGCCTCCTCCGGCTGGAGCGCGGCCGGCGCACCGATCCGCACGTCCATCCCGAGCTTGGCGCCGATCAGCAACAGCGAGTTGCCCATGTTGTTCCGGGCGTCGCCCAGGTAGACGTAGGAGATCTCGTGCAGCGGCTTGGCGGAGTGCTCCACCATGGTCAGCACGTCGGCCAGCATCTGGGTGGGGTGCCAGTCGTCGGTCAACCCGTTGAACACCGGCACCCCGGAGTGCTCCGCGAGCTGCTCCACGAGGGCCTGGTCGGACCCGCGGTACTCGATGGCGTCGAACATCCGGCCCAGCACCCGGGCGGTGTCCTTGATCGACTCCTTGTGCCCGATCTGGCTGGACGTGGGGTCCAGGAAGGTGGTGTGCGCCCCCTGGTCGTAGGCCGCCACCTCGAAGGCGCACCGGGTGCGGGTCGAGGTCTTCTCGAAGACCAGGGCGATCGACCTGCCGGTCAACGACCGCTGCTCGGTGCCCGCCCGCTTGGCCGCCTTCAGTTCGGCCGACAGGTCGAGCAGGTGCCGGATCTCGGCCGGGGTGTGGTGCCGCAGGGACAGCAGGCTGCGCCCGCGCAGGTTGACGGCCATAGGGCCTCCTCGGTCAGCGGTCAGGGGTACCCAGATTAGGGCCCGGGGGTCCACCGGCGTGACGCGCCCGTGCCGGCCGCCGTGGACCGTCGCCCGGGGCCGGGGGCCAGCGGGCGACCGGATACGCTCGACCTCGCCGGCCGTCGACCGGCGACGACCCGACACAGTGAGGTGAGCCGTGGACCCGGAGGAACTCGAGGCGATGGTGGGGGCCGTGCGCGACTTCGCCCAGGGCGAGTTCGCGCCGAACGCCGTGCAGTGGGACCAGGACAAGCACTTCCCGGTCGATGCCCTGTCGCGCGCCGGGGACCTGGGCCTGGGGGGCATCTACACCCGCGAGGACGTCGGGGGCTCCGGCCTGAACCGCGCCGCGGCCGTGCGGATCTTCGAGGAGCTGGCCAAGGCGGACACCGCGCTGGCCGCCTACATCTCGATCCACAACATGGCGACCTGGATGATCGACTCCTTCGCCGACGACGAGCAGCGCCAGCGGTGGATCCCCTCCCTGACCTCGATGGACGTGCTCGCCAGCTACTGCCTCACCGAACCCGACGCGGGGTCGGACGCCGCGGCGCTGCGCACCACCGCCCGCCTGGACGGCGACCACTACGTGCTCGACGGGGTGAAGCAGTTCATCTCCGGCGCCGGCGCCTCCGGGGTCTACGTGGTGATGGCGCGCACCGGTGAGGCGGGGCCGAAGGGGATCAGCACGTTCATCGTGCCCGGGGACGCCGAGGGCCTGAGCTTCGGCGCCAACGAGCGCAAGATGGGCTGGAACACCCAACCGACTCGGCAGGTCATCATGGACAAGGTCCGGGTCCCGGTGGCCCAGCGGATCGGCGCCGAGGGCCAGGGCTTCAGCATCGCCATGAAGGGCCTGAACGGCGGCCGGCTCAACATCGCCGCCTGCTCCCTCGGGGGCGCCCAGTGGGCCTACGAGCAGGCCATCGCCTACCTGAAGAGCCGGGAGGCTTTCGGCCAGCCGTTGATCAACCAGCAGGCCCTGGTCTTCCAGCTCGCCGACATGGGCACCGACCTGGAGGCCTCCCGGCTGCTGCTGCACCGGGCCGCGGACGCGCTGGACGCCGGGGAGAAGGACCTGGTCCGGCTCTGCGCGATGGCCAAGAAGTTCGTCACCGACGCCTGCTTCGAGGTCGCCAACCGCGCCCTGCAGATGCACGGTGGCTACGGCTACCTGTCCGAGTACGGCGTAGAGAAGGTCGTCCGCGACCTGCGGGTCCACCAGATCCTGGAAGGCACCAACGAGATCATGCGCGTCATCGTCGGTCGCTCGATCGTGGAGGCAGGCAAGTGAGCGGGGAGAGCAGCCCCGGGACGGCCGCCGACGAGGCCCCCGTCCTGTTCAGCACCACCGGGCACCTGGGCCACATCGAGCTCAACCGGCCGCGGGCGATCAACGCGCTCACCCACGAGATGGTCGGCCTCATCCGCGCCCGGCTCGACGCCTGGGCCGACGACGCCGCCGTGCAGACGGTGCTGCTGACCGGGCGCGGCGAGCGCGGCCTGTGCGCCGGCGGCGACATCGTCTCCCTCTACCGGGACGCGACCTCGGGCGACGGCACCTCCTCGGCCGACTTCTGGCGCGACGAGTACCACCTGAACAACCTGATCGCCGAGTACCCCAAGCCGTTCGTGGCCGTGATGGACGGCATCGTCCTCGGCGGCGGCATCGGGCTGTCCGCGCACTCCCGGATCCGGGTGGTCACCGAGCGTTCCTCGATCGGTATGCCGGAGACCGGCATCGGCTTCATCCCGGACGTCGGCGGCACCTGGCTGCTGTCGCATGCCCCGGGCCAGCTGGGCACCCACCTCGGGTTGACCGCCGGCTCCGTCGGGCCCGGCGACGCCCTGCTGGTCGGGCTGGCCGACCACTACGTCCCCAGCGACCGGATCCCGGACCTGGTGGCGGCGCTGGCCACGGACGACGCGGCCGAGGCGGTGGCCCGGTTCGCCGAGGCCGCACCGGAGGCCCCCCTGACGGCCGACCGCGAGTGGATCAACACGGCATACGGCGGGGACAGCGCGGTGGAGATCGTCGCCGCGCTCCGGGACCGCCCGGAGGAGGCCGCCCGCAAGGCGGCCGAGCGGATCACCCGCAAGTCCCCGACCTCGGTCACCCTGACCCTCGAGGCGCTCCGGCGCGCCGCGACCTTCCCCGGGCTGCGGGACGCGCTGGAGCAGGAGTACCGGGTGGCGCTGCGGGTCTTCGCCGGGCCCGACTTCGCCGAGGGGGTGCGGGCCCAGGTGATCGACAAGGACCGCAACCCCTCGTGGACGCCGCCGACCCTGGAGGAGGTCGCGCCCGAGGCCGTCGCCCGCGCGTTCGCCCCGCTCACCGACCGCCCCGAACTGGGCCTCACCGGCCACCCCGACGACACACCATCCGGCACACCTTCGACGACACAGGAGTGAGCAGCACCATGAGCAAGGTCATCGCGTTCCTCGGACTCGGCAACATGGGCGGCCCGATGGCCGTCAACCTCCTCAAGGACGGCCACACCGTGCACGGCTTCGACCCGGTCGAGGCGGCCCAGCAGCACGCGAAGGAGAACGGTGTCGACGTCCGCGGCACGGCCGCCGAGGCGGTCGAGGGTGCCGAGGTGATCATCACCATGCTGCCCAGCGGCAAGCACGTGCTCGACGCCTACCAGGGCGCCGAGGGCATCCCCGGGCTGCTCGAGCTCGCCGCGCCGGACACCCTGTTCATCGACTGCTCCACCATCGCGGTGGCCGACGCCCGGGAGGCGGCCCGGCTGGCGCACGACGGTGGGCACCGCGCCATCGACGCGCCCGTCTCCGGCGGCGTGGTCGGCGCGGAGGCCGGCACCCTGGCCTTCATGGTCGGCGCGTCCGAGGAGAACTTCGCCGCAGCCCAGCCGGTCCTGGAGCCGATGGCCAAGCGGATCGTGCACTGCGGCGAGGCCGGGGCCGGCCAGGCCGCCAAGGTGTGCAACAACCTGATCCTGGCGATCTCGATGATCGGCGTGAGCGAGGCGTTCGTGCTGGGCGAGCAGCTCGGCCTGACCCACGAGGCACTCTTCGAGGTCACCTCCAACGCCACGGCCACCTGCTGGGCGCTCAACACCAACTGCCCGGTCCCCGGACCGGTCCCGACCAGCCCGGCCAATCGCGACTTCACCGGCGGTTTCGCCAGCGCCCTGATGGCCAAGGACCTGGGCCTGGCGATGCACGCCATCGAGTCCACCGGCACCGAGTCCCGCCTCGGGTCGATGGCCGCCCAGATCTACCAGGACTGGGCCGCGGGCGAGGCCGCGCGCCTGGACTTCTCCTCGATCATCACCGAGATCCGCGAGCACTCCACCGCGACTGACGGCGGTGCCGCATGACGACCTACGAGCACATCCTGGTGACCCGGGAGGACCGGGTCGGGGTGATCACGTTGAACCGGCCCAAGGCCCTCAACGCGCTCAACAACGCCCTCATGCTGGAGGTCGTGGCGGCCGCGCAGGAGCTGGACGCCGACCGTGGCATCGGCGCGATCCTGGTCACCGGCTCGGAGAAGGCGTTCGCCGCCGGCGCCGACATCAAGGAGATGCAGGCGCAGAGCTACCAGGACGTCTACCTGTCCGACTGGTTCGGCCCGTGGGACTCCCTCGCCCAGGTGCGCACGCCCCTGGTCGCGGCCGTGTCCGGGTATGCCCTCGGCGGCGGCTGCGAGCTGGCGATGCTGTGCGACGTGCTGCTGGCCTCGGAGACCGCGAAGTTCGGCCAGCCGGAGATCACCCTGGGTGTCATCCCCGGCATCGGCGGCTCGCAGCGGCTCACCCGCGCGATCGGCAAGGCCAAGGCGATGGACCTGGTGCTCACCGGCCGCACCATCGGCGCCGAGGAGGCCGACCGCTCCGGCCTGGTGTCCCGGGTGCTGCCCGCCGAGGGCTTCCTGGAGGCGGCGAAGGCGGTCGCCACCACCATCGCCGGGATGTCGCTGCCGGCGACCTACGCGGCCAAGGAGGCCGTGAACCGCGCCTTCGAGACCACGCTGTCCGAGGGTGTCCGGTTCGAGCGGCGCACCTTCCACGCCACCTTCGCCACCGACGACCGCACCGAGGGCATGACGGCCTTCGTGGAGAAGCGCGCCCCGGAGTGGCGGCACGGCTGAGCGGCCCCGGACGTCCCCGTCCGCTGCCGTCACCACCGACCCGGTGCGCATCCTCCTGGTCCACCCGCCGGCGCTCTCGCCGGTGGTCTTGCGACCGCTGCGCACCGTGCTGGAGGCCGCGGGGCACGAGGTGGCCGTGCCCGACTACACCGCGGAGTTGACGGTCGCTGCCTCCTGGTGGCGACGCGCCACGCGGGAGTGCGTCCGCGCGGTCGACGCGCTGCTCGGGTCGCCTCCGGTCCGGGAGGGCGCCCGCGACTACGCCGGCACCGGACCCGGGCCGGACCTGCTGGTCGGCTACTCCGGCTCCGGGGTCCTGCTGTCGCCGATCGCCGCGTCCCGCCCGGCAGGTCGGGTGGTCTTCCTGGACGCGCTGCTGCCCGCCGAGGGCCGGGAGACGGTGCCCTCCGAGCAGGTCCGGGCATTCACAGCCCGGCTGCTGGCCGAGCACGGCGGGGAACGGCTGCCGCGGTGGACCCGTTGGTGGCCCGCCGACGACCTCGCGGCGCTGCTGCCCGATGCCTCCCTGCGCGAGGAACTGGACGCCACCAGCCCCGAGCTGCCCGGCGACTTCTACGACGAAGCGGTCGGGGTCTCCCCCGGCTGGGAGCCGGACCGCGTCGACTACGTGCAGCTCAGTGACGGGTATGCCGAGCAGGCGGCGGCCGCGGCCGGGCGCGGCTGGGTCGTACACCGACTGCCCTCGGACCACCTGGCGGTCGTGACCCGGCCGGAGGAGATCCGGGACTTCCTCACCGGGTGAACCGGCCGGCCTCCCGCCCGTCGAGTCGTCCGGGCGCCGCGCCCCGCCCGCAGATCACCAGGAGGAGGTCCTGGGCCCGCCCGGTGACCTCCGACCCGGTCCCCAGGCCCCAGTCGAGATCGGTGGCCGCCAGGCGGACGCCGTCCAGGTCGACCCCGAAGTAGCGCAGCTGGTCCGGTCGGGTCCCGCCCAGGACCATCGCGATCCGCTCGACCGGCACGCTCCGCCCGGTGCCCAGGCCCTCGGTGATGTCCAGCCCGTGGATGGTGTCGTGCGACAGGGCACCCAGCCGGCCCCCTCCCGGCGGCTTCCAGGGGTGCTCGATGTGCTCGGCCACGCAGGTCCTCAGCTGCTCCGGCGTCAGGGCTGCCGCGTCCCTCCGAGCGGCCCGGTCCGCCATCCGGTTGAAGTTGCCGCGGGCCCGCACCACCCCGGCGAGCACCCTGGGCAGCGAGTAGCGGTAGGCCATCGTGATGTGGGCCACCACCTCCCGCACCCGCCATCCCGCGCAGAGCGTCGGGCTATCCCACTCATCCGGCGCCAGGCCGGTAAGCAGGTCGGCCAGGGCGCGGCGCTCCGCCCTGATCGCCTCGCCCACCTGCTCGTCGGTCGGGTTCGCCGGCACGCTCATCGGTTCCTCCAGACGTCGTGGTCGGGTCTCACCGGGTGCAGACCCCGGCCGGCCGCCGGACTAATCGGTCAGATCCCGAGCACCTGCTGGGCGATGGTGAAGTAGATCAACAGGCCGGTCGCGTCGCAGAAGGTGGAGATGAACGGCGTGGAGAAGACGGCGGGATCCACCCCCATCGCCTTGGCCGCCAGCGGCATCGCCCCGCCGACCGTCGCCGACAGGGTGCACACGCTGAGCAGGGTCAGCCCGATCACCGCCCCGATGCCGGAGTCGTAGAAGGCCGAGGCGACCGCCCAGCCGAGGACCCCGAGCAGGGAGCCGAGGAGCGCCCCGGCCCGCAGCTCCTTGAAGGCGACCCGCCCGACGTCGCGCGGCCGGGCCTCCCCCACCGCGAGCGCCCGGGTGACGGTCGTGGCGGCCTGCGACCCGGTGTTACCCCCGATGCCGGTGAGCAGCGGGATGAACAGGGCCAGCGCGACCCGTTGCTCCAGGGTCGCCTCGAAGAGCTCGAGCACGTTGACGGTGAGCACGGCGGAGACGCCGAGCACGAGCAACCAGACGATCCGGGACCGGGTGATCTGCCGCACGGGGGTGCGCAGGTAGGGCAGCCGCAGCGGCTCGGCGCCACCGGCGCGGGCCTCGTCCTCGTCGCGGGCGGCCTCCACGATGCGCGTGGCGTCGTCGATGGTGAGCATGCCCAGCAGCCGCTCCTCCCGGTCCAGCACAGGGAAGGCCAGCACCCGCCGCTCCACGCACCGCCGGGCCGCCTCCTCGGCGTCCTCGTCGGCATACGCGAACATCGGCGTCACCATGTGGTCGGCCACGAGGTCCCCGCCGGGCGGCAGCAGCAGGCTGCGCAGGCTGATCACCCCGACCAGGCGTCGCCCCTGCTCGACCACCGGGATCGTGTAGATCGTCTCCGACGCCGCGCCGCCGGCCCGGACCCGCTCCAGGGCGGCCCCCAGCGTGTCGGTGGGGCGCACGGACACGAAGTCCGGCGTCATCCGCCGCCCCACGGAACCCTTCGGGTAGCCCAGGACGACGTCGGTCCGCGCCCGGGAGTCCTCCGGGACCGAGCGCATCAGGCTGGTGGCCACGGTCGCCGGGAGCTCGTCGAGGAGGACGACCCGGTCGTCCGGGTCGAGCCGGGCGAAGACCTGCGCCACCTCCCGCTCGCCGAGCTGCTCGACCAGTTCGCGTTGCGCCGCGGGGTCGAGGGCCTCGAAGACCGCCAGGGCGGCGCCCTTCTCCAGCAACCGGAAGGCCACCGCCTGCTGGGGGTCGCCCAGCCGCTCGAGGGTCGCCGCCACGTCCTGTGGTGCGTACCGGGTCAGCAGGTCCGCGGTCCCCCCGAGGTCGTCGTCCGCCAACGCCTCGCGGAGGGACTGCAGGAGGCTGTCGTCCATCTGTGCTCCTTGGGCTGCGGGCTCCCCCGTGGCGCCAGCGGTCGGGCGGGGAGCCCGGTGGCCACCATAGCCGCGGCCCCGTGACAGCCTTGGAGGCGTGACCGACTACTTCGCCGGCGACCCCCGCAGCAACCGGGAGCGGATGCTCGCCGGAGACGACTACATCGCCGACGACCCCGACCTGACCCGGGACTCACAGCGGGCGATGCGCCTGCAGGCCGCCTACGCTACGGCATACCCGCAGAACCCGATCGCGGCGCGGACGATGCTGCGCGAGCTGCTCGGGGAGATTGGTGAGGACGTGGAGGTGCGCCCCCCGTTCTTCGTCGACTACGGCACGCACCTCACGATCGGCGATGGCACGTTCATCAACTACAACCTCACCGCCCTGGACGTCGCCCCGATCACGATCGGGCGGGACTGTCAGATCGGTCCCAACGTCCAGCTGCTGACCCCCACACACCCGCTGGACCCCGAGCGGCGCCGCGCCAAGATCGAGAGCGCCGCGCCGATCCAGATCGGGGACAACGTCTGGCTCGGCGGCGGGGTCATCGTGCTGGCCGGGGTGACCATCGGCGAGAACAGCGTGATCGGTGCGGGCGCCGTCGTGACCGAGGACATCCCCGCCGATGTCGTCGCCGTCGGCACGCCCGCCCGCGTGGTCAAACACCTGGCCTGAGCCCTACCCGCCTGGCGCATTATTTAATCACAATATAGAGTGATTAAAAGCGCAGGATCGTCCTGCAGCGCCACGGGAAGGGAATGCAGATGAGTATCGCCGAGCGCTCCACTCGGACCACGTGGACCGGCCCCCTCGCCAGCGGGTCCGGCACCCTCGACGGGGGCAGCAGCCAGGCCCTGGACGGCCAGGAGGTCACCTGGGCAGCCCGCACGGAGGCACCGGGCGGCAAGACCAGCCCGGAGGAGCTGGCGGCCGCCGCGCACTCCTCGTGCTTCTCGATGGCCCTGGCGCTGAAGCTGGGCGAGAACCAGACCCCGCCCGGACGCCTCGAGGTCGACTGCACGGTGACCCTGGACGCGGTCGACGGCGTGCCGACGATCACCACCTCCGCGCTCACCGTGAAGGCCCAGGTCGACGAGCTCGACGCGGACCGCTTCGCCGCGATCGTCGACGAGGCCGCGGCCCTCTGCCCGGTGTCGCGCCTGTTCACCGGCGCCGAGGTCTCCGTCCAGGCCGAACTCGTCCAGGGCTGAGCGACGGCGATGAGCGGCATCGCGAGCCCCAGCGTCCCGGGCGGCGCGACGGACGTGGACGAGGCGAAGGGCCACTGGCTGCTCGCCGGCCTCGGCAAGCGCGTGCTGCGGCCCGGCGGCGTGGGCCTCACCCGGACGCTGCTGGCCGGGGCCAGACCCGAGGGCGCCGACGTGGTCGAGCTCGCCCCCGGCCTGGGTCGGACCGCGTCCGAGATCGTGGCGGCGGGCCCCCGCTCGTACGTGGGCGTGGACCGGGACCCCGCCGCGATCCGGGCCCTGACGCAACTGCTCGGGATCCGCGGCGCGGTCCGGCAGGGCGATGCGGCCGCGACCGGGCTCCCTGCGGCCAGCGCGGACGTGGTGGTCGGCGAGGCCCTGCTGACCATGCACGGCGACCGCGACAAGGCGGCCATCATCACCGAGGCCGTGCGGCTCCTGCGGCCGGGCGGCAGGTATGCCATCCACGAACTGGGACTGGCCCCGGACTCGATCTCCGACCAGATCAAGACCGACGTGCGGCAGGCGCTCGCCCGGACCATCCGGGTGAACGCCCGGCCGCTCACGGCCGCCGAGTGGCAGGCCCTGCTGACCTCCCACGGACTCGTCGTCGACCAGGTCGAGTATGCGCCGATGGCACTGCTCCAACCGCGCCGGCTGCTCGCCGACGAGGGTCTCGGCGGCACGCTCCGGTTCGCCGGAAACCTGCTGCGCCACCGGCAGGCCCGCCGACGGGTGCTCGCCATGCGTCGGGTCTTCCGGGCCAACCGGGACCACCTGACGGCCGTGGCCCTCGTCGCCCACAAGCCGCATTCCGACGACCCCGAACGATGACGCCACCACCACCCACCCGCCGAGAAAGGCACCACCGTGCACCTCCGCACCGCCCGTGAGGGCCTCGTCCGCCAGGCACCCGCACCGCACAGCCCCACCGTCACCGTCTTCTTCGGCGGGGACGAGGACGGCACGGACGTGGGCCTGGTCGCCGTGACCGTTCCGCCCGGGGCCGGCATGCCGCCCCACAAGCACGGCGGCTCCGACGTCATCCTGACCCCCACCTCGGGCAGGGTGCGGATCACCAAGGGCGAGGAGTCGATCGAGGTCGGCGTCGGTGACGCCGCGCTCATCACCAAGGACGAGGCCGTCGCCCTGACGAACCCAGGTGACGAGGAGGCCCGGGTCATCGTGGCGGCCGGCCCGGCCGACTTCGTCGCCGGGATCCGCGCCTGGCCGGAGCCGGTGACCGCCGCCTCCTGATCGGCGGTCGGACTATCCCCCCGGGTGGGCGGCCCCGACGGGCTGCCCCGCCCGAGCCGGTCCGCCCGGAATCACCGACGCAGGCTGGAGGGAGACACCGAGAAGGCCCGCGAGAAGGCGTAGGAGAAGCCCGCCGGTGAGGCATAGCCGAGGGAGGCGGCCACCGCCGTCACGGACTCCTCCCGCAGCCGGGGCACCGCGCTGAGCAGCCGGGCCCTGGTCCGCCACGAGGCAGGGCTCGTCCCGGTCTCCTGCCGGAAAGCCCTGGTGAAGGCACGCTCACTCATGGCCGCGGCGCGCGCCCAGTCCGCATTGCTGACGGCCAGCGCCGGGTCGGCGAGGTAGTCGCGGCACAACCCGGCGAACACCCCGTGCCGTGGCAGCGCGACGTGCAGGGGCAACCCGCTGAGCGCCGAGAGCTCGTGCAGGACCAGGGCGACGAGCGCGGCGTCGCGTCCCGCCGCCGCGTACTCCGCCTCCATCTCCACGGCGCCGAGCAGCAGTTCGCGCAGCAACCCGCTCACCTGCACCACGGCGCACTCCCCCGGCCACCACGGGACCGCCGCCGGCTCGACATACAGGCTGGCGGTGCGCACGTCGAGCATCAGCACCCGGTGCCGAGTCCGCGGCGGGATCATCACGGCACGCTCCCCCGGCACCATCCAGGTGCCGTCCGCCGTCTCCACGCGCATCGTGCCCGTGGCCGCATAGAGGAGTTGGACGCGGCGGTGGTCGTGCCAGTCCAGCAGGTATCCGGAGGGATAGTCCGTCGCGATCGCCAGGACGTCCCGGTCGAGGTGGTCGACCTCCGCGACGGGAATGTTGCGCACGCGGTCATCGTAGTGGCTGCTTTTCGTAAGAACGGTGCCGACCTTCGATTGTCGGCACCGTTGCCCCTCGGGTGGGATGGACCGGTGGGTGACCTACTGCTTCTCCTGTCCATCGGCGCGCTGTCCGGCGTGACGACCGTCCTGTTCGGCTTCGGCGGCGGCTTCGTGACCGTCCCCGTCGTGCTCTGGGTCGACGCCTCGCTCGGCGCCCCCGCCCCCACCGTCGCGGTGGCGACCTCCTCGGTCGTGATGGTCATCAACGCCGCGGTCGCGACCCTGGCCACCCGGCGCCAGGTACTCACCCGCCTCCGCCCGGCGATCCCGCTCCTGGCCCTGCTCGCCGTGGGCGGCGCGATCGGGGCACTCCTGGCCCGGGTCGCCCCGTCACCGGTGATCACCTGGGGCTTCATCAGCTACCTGGTCGTCACGATCGCCGACGTGACGGTCCGGAAGGGCTTCGTGCAACCGACACGGCAGACCGCAGCGGCAGCGGACCGGTTCGAGATCCGGAGCGGGCTCGGGGCGCCGATCGGGGCGGTCGCCTCGTTCCTGGGCGTCGGCGGCAGCGTGATGACCGTGCCGTTGCTGCGCCGGGCCGGCCTGGACATGCGCACCGTCACCTCGCTCGCCAACCCCCTCACCCTGGCGATCAGCCTGCCCGCCTGCATCGTCTTCCTGCTCGGGAACCCGGTGGGCGACCTGGCCGGCGCCGCCCTGGTCGGCGCGGTCGACCTGCGGGCGGCTGCGCTGCTGCTCGCCGGCGGCCTGCCGGTGATCGTCCTGCTGCGGCGTCGGCCGCCTGCGGTCTCCGACCGGGCGCACGCCGTCGGCTACATCGTGCTGCTGTGCCTCGTCCTCGGCGCCATGGTCCGCACCGTGTAGTTACATAGGTAACCTATGTATACTCGTGGCTTGTGACCCCACCCCCAGACCATGCGCTAGCACGGGACCGCGCCCTCGGCAGCGACCTGGTGACCTACGCCGCCCGCCTGGTGCGGGCCGTCCGTCAGCAGCTCCCGCAGGGCCCCGGAGCCCGGATCCTGTCGATCCTCGACCAGCACGGGGCACTGTCCGTGACCGCGCTGGCCGGGATCGACCGCTGCTCCCAACCCACGATGTCGGTCGCGGTCCGCCAGCTCGAGGAGCAGGGCCAGGTGAGCCGGGTCGCCCATCCCGACGACGCGCGGAGCACCCTGGTCCACCTCACCGACGGGGGCCGGGCCGAGCTGGCCCGGGTGCGCGAGGCGAACGGCCGCATGGTGGCCGAGCGCCTGACCGGGAGCACGACACACACCACCGAGGACCTGCGCACCGCGGTCGCACTGCTCCGCGACCTGCTCGACGCGCCGGCCTCCCCCACCGACCCAGGAGGAGCATCGCCGTGACGGCAACCGAACCGCATACCACCACCACCGACCAGCCACCGACCGGCGGATCGATCCTGCGCCAGCCACGTGCCGTGTGGGCCGTCGCCTTCGCCTGCGTGATCGCGTTCATGGGCATCGGTCTGGTCGACCCGATCCTGAAGGAGATCGCCGCCCAGCTGGAGGCGACGCCGAGCCAGGTGTCGCTGCTGTTCACCAGCTACATGGCGATCATGGGCGTGGCCATGCTGGTGACCGGGGTCGTCTCCAGCCGGATCGGCCCGAAGCGCACGCTGCTGCTCGGACTGGCCCTGATCACCGTCTTCGCCGGCCTGGCCGGACTCTCCGGCTCCGTCGGTGCCGTGATCGGCTTCCGCGCCGGGTGGGGGCTGGGCAACGCGCTGTTCGTGGCGACCGCGCTGTCCACGATCGTCGCCGCGTCGAAGGGCTCGGTCGGCCAGGCCATCATCCTCTTCGAGGCGGCGCTCGGGCTGGGCATCGCCACCGGACCCCTGATCGGCGGGCTGCTGGGTGAGATCTCCTGGCGCGGCCCGTTCTTCGGCGTCTCCACGCTGATGACCCTGGGCCTGGTGGCGACGGCCTTCCTGCTGCCGTCCACCCCGCCCAGCGGGCGCCGCACGACGCTGGCCGACCCGCTGCGCGCCCTGACCCATCCCGCGCTGGCCTTCCTGGCCGTCGTCGCCATCTGCTACAACCTGGGCTTCTTCACCCTGCTGGCCGCGGGCCCGTTCGCGCTGCCGAGCCTGGGGATCATGGAGATCGGCTGGGTGTTCTTCGGCTGGGGCCTGCTCCTGGCGTTCACCTCGGTGGTCCTCGCCCCGTGGCTGCAGCGCCGGATGGGCACCGTGCCCGCGCTCACCACGGCCATCGCCCTGTTCGCCGCCGACCTGTTGGCGCTGGCCCTCGGCGCACAGCACGAGGCCGTGGTCGTGGTCGGCATCGTAGTCGCCGGCGGCTTCCTCGGCATCACAAACACGCTGGTCACCGAGGCGGTCATGGGATCTGCCCCGGTCGAGCGGGCCGTGGCCTCTGCGGCCTACTCCTTCGTCCGCTTCACCGGCGGAGCCATCGGACCGTTCGTCGCCCTCAGCCTGGGCGAGAGTCACGGGGTGTCCGCCCCGTTCTGGTTCGGCGGCACCGCGGTGGTGGTCGGCGTGGTGGTCCTCCTGGCGGGCAGCACCACCATCCGACGCGCCCTGGAGGGCCCCGGCGGTCACGGCGCGGGGCAGCACGGCCCGGCGGACCCGGCCGTCCGGGCGGAGGCAGAACTGGTCGGCGACGCCGGCTGATCCGGTGAGCGCCACCCACTGCCGGCTCTCAACTCGTCGGCGGATGGGTTGGGAGGCGACTACCCGGACGGTGGTTGCCAGAGCTCGATCGGGAGCCCCTCGGGGTCGTAGATCCGCGCGAACAGTCCGTAACCGGCATCCCCGTCGTCGACGACCCGTTCCACGTCGATGCCGGCGGCCTCGAGGCGGTCGGTCAAGGCGTCGAGGTCGTCGACGCGGAGGTTGAGCATGAACTGCTGGTCGGCCGGAAAGTAGCCGGAGTCAGCGGGGAACGGCGCCAAGACGGTGCCGCCCGCGGACTGTTCCCACACGCTGGTCTGGCCGGCATCGATCCCCAGGTGCTCGCGGTACCACGCGGCGCGTGCGTCCGGGTCCTTGCTGCGGAAGAACAACCCACCGATCCCGACGACACCCATCATCGACCTCCGTCCCACGGGCCAGGCGGTTCCACCCCGGAAACGACGGAGGCCGCCCTCTCGGGCGGCCCCATAGTCGTCGGCTGCGCCCTCACGGGGAGGGCGACCGGGTGGTGGAGCTGAGGGGAATCGAACCCCTGACCTTCTCATTGCGAACGAGACGCGCTACCAACTGCGCCACAGCCCCAAGTACTGCTTGCGGCTACGAACTTTAGCACCAGGTCGCCCGGATTCCGATTCAGGTCCGGCGAGGGCCCCACGGCCCGCGTCCGGGCCTCACAACTGGGCGAGATCCTCGACGGTGGGCTCCCAGGACCCGGCGGCGACGTTGGCCGGCACCTGGTCGGCGCTGGTCACGCCGGCGATCACCGAGGAGACGCCCGGCTGGGCCGCCAGACCGCCGATCGCGACGTCGAGCACCGACCGGCCGCGTTCGGCGGCGAAGGCCTCGATCCGTTCGATCTCGTCCCAGTCCGCGCCGGCGAGCCGCTCCGCCTGGGAGTCCGCCGCCAACCGGCTCCCCGCCGGTGCGGCCTGGTCCCGCCGGTACTTGCCGGTGAGGAGCCCGTACTCGAGCGGGAAGAACGGCAGGATCCCCACGCCGACGGTCTCCGCCGCCGGGATCAGCTCCTGCTCGGCCGCGCGGTCCAGCAGGGAGTACTTGTTCTGCGCCGACACGAACGCGGTGTAGCCGCCGGTGCGGGCCGTCCAGTCGGCGTCGACCACCTGCCACCCGGCGAAGTTGGAGGACCCGACGTAGCGGACCTTGCCCTCCTGGACCAGTTCGTGCAGCGCCGCGAGGGTCTCCTCGATCGGGGTCACGGGGCACGGCCGGTGCATCTGGTAGAGGTCGATCCAGTCGGTGCCGAGCCGGCGCAGGCTGGCCTCGACCGCCCGGCGGATGTAGCGGCGGGACCCGCGGGCGCCCCAGTCCGACCCGTTCGCCCCCTGCATGTCCATCCCGAACTTGGTCGCGACGACCACGTCCTCGCGCCGCTCGCCCAGGGCCGCCCCGAGCAACTTCTCGCTCTCCCCCAGCCCGTAGGTGTCGGCGGTGTCGAAGAGGGTGACCCCCTCCTCGATCGCGGCGTCCACGATCCCCTGGACGGCGTCGGCGTCGATCCGGGCGCCGAAGGCGTTGCAGCCGATCCCGACGGTGCTCACCATGAGTCCGGAACTGCCCAGCGGGCGGTAGGTCATCTCAGTCATCCCCCCATCCTGCACGTCGGGTCGCGGGCCGCTACGCCGGGCTCCCCGCGATGTTGACCATCCACGGGGTGCCGAAGCGGTCCACACACATCCCGAAGTGGTCGCCCCACGGCGCCTGGGCCAGCGGCTCCACGACCTGCCCGCCCTCGACCAGGGCGTCCCAGTAGCCGCGCAGCTCCCGCTCGTCGTCCCCGCTGAGCGACATCGAGAAGTTCGACCCGGGCGCCAGATCCGTCCCCGCTGGAGTGTCGGCCCCCATCAGCACCATGCCCGAGGGGGTCGTCAGCTGGGCGTGCATCACCTTGTCCGCCTCGGCCGGATCGTCACTCGCGGCCGCGCCGAACTCACCGAAGGTGCTTAGCCCCAACTCCCCGCCGAACACGCCCTGGTAGAACTCCATCGCCTGCCGCGCGGTGTCCCGGAAACTGAGGTAGGCGTTGAGTTGGGTGGGCATTGCAGGCTCCTTCGCAGGCGGCGGTCTCTCGCCTCATCATGCTCCGCCCCTGCGGGGTCCGCCACCTGGTCAGGTCAGCCGACGTGGTGCACGGCGGGCAGGTCCTCGAACTCCTCGTCCAGGGCCAGCGCGTTGCCGTCGAACGGAAGGTCCTCGACCGGTGTGTCGGCCGCGGCACGGTCCCTGGCCCGGGGTGCCCGGGCCTTGAGCGTGTAGGTCGGCGGGGGGACCGGGACGGGCTGCCAGGTGCCGGGCTCGAGCTGCGCGGCGGGCGCTTCCTGCCGGGGGTCCAGGTCGGCCGCGGGCACCGACGCCTCGACCGCCTCCACGTCGTAGAGGGCGTCCCTGGTCCGGGACGGCGCGGCCGCAACGGTCACGGTGGCCTGGGCCGCCACGGGTGCTGCCTGGTAGATCGGGGCCGAGCCGCGCACCCGCGCGGCGGCGACCGGGGCTCCGGTGAGCCGTGCGGCACCGCTGGCCCGGCGCACCGGGCGCCGTGTCGCTGCGGGGGCCGCCTGGGCGCGGCGACGCTCCGGGCGGGGGGTGACCTGCGGGCGCCGGGACGGGTGCCGCACCGGGGAGGTGGACCGGCGTCGGGCGCGGGCGACCGAGAAGCGGACGTAGCCGAGGGCGGCACCGAAAGCGGCCACCCCGGCCGGGGCGGCCCACCAGGTGCCGGTGACCGCCAGCGCGATACCCGCGACGAGCAGGACGGCACCGATGACCAGGGCCAGCGCCCGGGTGCGCGCCGGGGTCAGCAACGGAGCCGACGCCGTCACCGTGCGGCGGGTGCTGGTCGCGCCGCGTCGCTGGGGTGCCGCCGCACTGGACCTGGTCGGCGGCGCGGCCGGAGTCGGCCCGGTGTTCGCCGTCGGCCCAGTGTTCACAGTCGGCCCGGCGGTCGTGGCAGCGTCCCCGACGACGGTCAGCCGGGGCTGGGCCCGCTTGACCACGACGTCGGGGTGCGCCGGACGGGACAGGCCCACGGCATACGACTGCCGTTGCGGTGCCGCGACGTTCATCTGGGGCAGCACCCGGCGCCGCTCCAGGACGCGCATCGCCTCGGAGAACCGGTCGACCGAGCGGGCGGTGGCGACGTGATCGCGGCGACGGATCCAGTGCTGGACGACATAGACAGCCCAGACCGTGATGATCACGAAGAAGATCAGGCTGCTCGGGGTCACACGGCGACCATACAAAGGCGCCGAGCACGGCGAGGGGAGTTTTGCGGTGTGTCGCCCAAGCGACGGGTGTGACTGGTGCGATTTAGCTCCGGGGGTGGTCCGGGGACCTCCGGGACAGCGCCCCGACCAGGGTCCCGCCGGCCAGCTCGTCCGCGGTCACGGCGAAGCTGCGGTGGTCCCGCCAGTCCCCCGCGACGTGCACCAGGCCGACCCGTTCCCCCTCGTCGCGCAGTCCCAGCCGGCGGGCGACGGCCAGGCTGTCGGTGTTCTCCGGCCGGATGTTCACCTCGACCCGGTGCAGCCCGTAGTCGGTCAGCGCATGGTCGATCAACATCGCCAGCGACCAGGTCGCCAGTCCCCGCCCGACCGCCTCCCGGTCCAGCCAGTATCCGGCGGTCCCGGTGCACCGCGGCCCCCACACCACGTCGAACAGGTGCATCTGGCCGACCACGCCCGTCCCGTCGTCGATCACGAACGGCAGCGCCCGCCCCTCCCGGGCGGACCGGTCCAGCCCGCGGCGCAGCTGGCCGAAGGTGAGCCGGGGCTCCACCCCATACGGGATGGTGGCCTCCCACGGCTGCAACCACTCCCGGTTGCGGGCCCGCAGCTCCTGCCACCGTCCCCGGTCACCGCGGGCCAGGGGTCGCAGCGTCACCACCGACCCGTCGGGCCGCCGGGCCTGCAACCGCACCGGCCACCGGCTCACCCGGCGCCCCCCGCGCTGCTCACCGGGACCAGTCCCCCGAGCGTCCGCCGGACTTGGCCACCACCTGGATGCCGGTGATGGTCGCCAGCTTGTCCACGGCCTTGATCATGTCCACCAGCGCCAGGGCCGCGACGCTGACGCAGGTCAGCGCCTCCATCTCCACCCCGGTACGGTCGGCGGTCCGCACCGTGGCGGTGATCCGCACCCCGTCGTCCTGCACCTCGAGGTCGACCTCGACCGCGTGCACCGCCACCGGGTGCGCCAACGGCACCAGGTCCGGCGTGCGCTTGGCCGCCTGGATGCCGGCCACCCGGGCCACGCCCAGGGCATCGCCCTTGGGCACCGTGCCGCCCCGCAGCGCCTCCACCGCCGCGGCCGACAACAGCACCTTCCCCTCGGCCGAGGCCGCACGCACCGTGACCGCCTTGGCCGAGACGTCCACCATGTGCGCGGTCCCGTCGGGCCGCAGGTGGGTCAGCCGGTCGGGGCCGCTCACCCCTGGTCCTCGTCCTCGGCGTCGGACTCCTCCTGCGCGGCCAGTCGCGCCTCGATCTCCGGCAGGGGGCGGAGCAGGTGCACCTGGACCTCCTCACCCGCCTGGACCTCCTCGGCATCCGCGTCGATGATGGCCAGCCCGTCGGCCGCCGCGAGCCCGGCCACCAGGTGGGACCCGGGACCGCCGGCCGGTTCACAGGCGTACTCCCCGGTGAGGTCCCGGCTGAGCCGGACGCGGGCATACTGCCGCCGACCCTCCGGCGTGCGCCAGCCCTCGACGACCAGCGCGGGCAGCACCACCGGCTGGTCGAGCCGACCGGAGATCTTGGCCAGCGCCGGGCGGATGAACACCTCGAAGCTGATCAGCGCGCTGACCGGGTTGCCCGGCAGGGTGAACACCGGCACTTTGCGCTTGCCGAGCAGGCCGAAGCCCTGCGGCTTGCCCGGCTGCATCGCCACCTCGGAGAACTCCATCGACCCCTCGCCGGTGAGCACCGCCTTCACCGCGTCGTAGGCGCCCTTGCTCACGCCCCCGGTGGTGATGATGACGTCGGCGTGGTCGAGGTGGTGGGTGATCTCGGCCTTGATGCTCTTCTCGTCGTCCACCAGGTGCCCTAGGTGCGAGGCGTAGTAGCCGGCCCGTCGCACCGCCGACACCAGCATCGGCCCGTTGCTGTCCTGGATCTGTCCCGGCCCGGGCGTGCTCCCCAGCGGCACCAGCTCGTCACCGGTCGAGAGCACCACCACCCGCACCGGCGCCAGCACCCGCACGGTGCTGATGCCGGCCGAGGCGATCACGGCGACCTCGGCCGGACCGATCGTGGTGCCGGCCCGGACCAGCAGGTCGCCGACCCTGGCGTCCTCCCCCGCGCGCCGCACGTGGGCACCCTCCCGCGGGGCCACCTTGATGAGCACCTCGTGGGGGCGCTCGTCGGTGTCCTCCAGCGGGACGATGGAGTCCGCGCCCTCGGGGACCGGGGCCCCGGTCATGATCCGCCAGACACTGCCCGGGGTGTGCGTATGCGGTTCGCCGGCCCCCGCGGCGATGTCACCCTGGACGGGCAGCAGCTTCGGGTGCTCCGGGTCGACGCCCTCGAGCTCGGCGGCGACCACGGCATACCCGTCCATCGCCGAGTTGTCGAAGCGCGGCAGGTCCACCCCGCAGGTGACGTCCTGCGCCAGGACCAGGCCCCCGGCCTCGTCCAGCGGCAGCGCGACCTCCTCACCCGGCTCGACCTGGTCCAGGATCCGTGCCAGGTGCTCCTCGACGGTGATCATGCCTGTCCTCCCTGTCCCGCGACGTAGTCCTGCAACCACGCGCTGAAGTCCGCGCCGAGGTCGGGGTGCCCCGCGCCCAGCTGCACCACGGCCTTGAGGTAGTCGAGCCGGTCGCCCGTGTCGTAGCGGCGCCCGCGGAAGACCACCCCGGTCATCCCCGACCCCTCACCCGTGGCGGTGGCCAGTTGCAGCATGGCGTCGGTGAGCTGGATCTCCCCGCCCCGACCCGGCTCGGTGTGCTCCAGCGCCTCGAAGATGCGCGGGTGCAGGACGTAGCGGCCGATCACCGCCAGGTTGGACGGCGCCTCCTCCACGGGAGGCTTCTCGACCAGGCCGGTGACCGTCACGACGTCGCCCTCCGCGCCGTCCGCGATCTCGGCGCAGCCGTACTTGTCCACCTGGTCCCGGGGTACCTCCATCAGGGCCACGACGGATCCGCCGCGCTCGGCCTGCACCGCGATCATCTGCTCGAGCAGGTGGTCCCGCTCGTCGATCATGTCGTCACCGAGCAGCACGGCGAACGCTTCGTCGCCCACGTGGTGCCGGCCGCACAGCACGGCGTGCCCGAGCCCGCGGGGCACGCCCTGTCGGACGAAGTGGACGTCGATGTCGCTGCTGCGCCGGATCCGGTCTGACCGGACCGTGTCCCCCTTGGCCTCCAGCGCCGCCTCCAGCTCGTGGTGCCGGTCGAAGTGGTCCTCGATCGCGCCCTTGCCACGACCGGTCACCATCAACACGTCGGTGAGCCCCGCCCGGTTGGCCTCCTCGACGATGTACTCAATCGCCGGGCGGTCCACCACCGGCAGCATCTCCTTCGGGATCGCCTTCGTGGCGGGCAGGAATCGGGTCCCCAACCCGGCCACGGGGATCACTGCCTTGCGGATACCTGTGCTAAGACCCTCGCTCATGGACCCCCACAGTAGTGGGCGGTGCGCCGGGCGGGCGGTCAGGGACAATCGGGGCATGCCCGACCCCTCCTCCCCCGCCCAGACCCCCACCCCGGAGAGCAACCCCGTGGCCGCCAAGACGGCGCTCCGGGCGCAGCTGCTGGCCCGTCGCCGTGCCCTCGCCGACGGCTTCGGACCTGACGGGCGCCGGGAGTTGGCGGACCGGCTCGCCACCGCCGGGATCGACTGGTTCCTCCGGTATGCCGCAGCCTCGGGCCGCCCGGACGCCCCGGCCGGGTGGACGGTGACCGCCTACCAGTCGCGGCGCACCGAGCCACCGGTCGAGGACCTCGTGGATCGGCTCCGGGCCCGGGGGGTGCGCGTGCTGATGCCGATCACGCTGTCACTGGAGTCCGGCCAGCTGGACTGGTTCGACGTCGCCGACCCCGACAGCACTCCGCTGGCCCGTGGCGTGATGGCCGAGGTCGACGTCGCGTTCACCCCCGGCCTCGGCGTGGACGGTCGTGGCATCCGGATCGGCAAGGGTGGCGGCTACTACGACCGGGCGCTGCAGCTGCTCCGGCCCGACACTCCCACCGTGACCGTCCTGCACGAGCACGAGCTGCTCCCCCACGTCCCCGACGAACCGCACGACACCCCGGTCTGGGGCGTACTCACCGCCGACGGCGTCCACCAGTTCTCGTCCCGCGAGGGGTAGCAGTTGGAGCGACCCCGGGGCCTGGGTGGGCCCTGAGGTCGCGGCATAGGTCGGTGTCGGCGTGGGGGTGTTGGCGTCGGGGTGTCCGGCGTTATGGGTGGTTGAGCAGGGCTGGGGTGGGTGCCACCCCGAGATCTCGGGGTGGTCGGTATCGGGTGTTGCGGGCCCAGGTGGTGCCTCCGGGTGGCCGGAATTCGGGGATCCCGTCGCCGGGGTGGAATCTGATCTGCCAGTGTTGGTCGTGGATCAGGTGGTGGTGGAACGCGCAGAGCATCACGCCCTGGTCCAGGTTCGTCTCGCCCCCGGTGGACCAGGGGTTGCCGGCGTGGTGGAACTCACACCACCCCGGGGGTCGGTCACAGCCGGGCATCGCGCATCCTTGGTCGCGTTGCCCGATCCCGATCCGTTGGTGCTTGCTGAACAACCGGCGCAGGGTCCCGTGGTCCAACGGCAGGCTCTTACCGTCGAAGACCTGGGGCAGGATCTGTTGGGTGCAGGCCAACCGGCGGATCTGTCCGGCGGTCAACCGGATGCCAGTCGAGGTCGTGCCGCACCCGGTCCCGGTGGCGAGTTTCTCCTGGGACAGGGAGACCGCGACCACGGCCGCCGAGCCACCGGACTGGACGAACCCGTCGGTCGGGGTGTGCTCGATCAGGGCGCAGAACGCCTGCCCCAGTTTCTGCGGGTAGGACCGGTCATCACCGCGGCCACCCGACCCGTCCGGGCCACCCGGCCCGGCAGAGCTACCAGAGCCGCCGCCGGTTGCGGTTTCGGGTCGGGTGGTGTGGAGGTGGTTGCGGCGGGGTGAGGCGACCGCGTCCAGGATGGTCTTGAGGAGGTCGCCCTGGACGGTGGGGATGGTGAAGCCGCCCTGGTAGGTGCCCTCACCGGTCTCTCGCATCCAGAACGTGGTCAGGGACCGGGCGCGGCGTTCGCGACGGGCCACGACCTGTTCCTCATCGGCGTCGGTCTGCTCCGGGGTGGCCCGGAAGACTTCGCTGATCCGGTCGCCCCTGGCCCGCAGGTCCCGCAGCGTCATCGTGCCGGCCTGGCCGAGCAGGGTGGTCTCTGCCGTCGCCCGCTCCTCAGGGGTCACGTCTTCGGGTAGGTCTTTGAGGATCTTGCCGATCACCTGTGCCTGGGCCCGGGTGATCTGCCCGGCGCCGAAGGCGTCCTCGGTCGCACCGGCGCGTGCTTGGTGCAGGGTGTCGCCGAGCCGAACCAGTTCATCGCCCTCGCGCCGGTCCCCGCCGAAGTCGGACCCGAGTAGCGACCCTGTCGAGGCTGCGCCGTGCTGGCGGGCCGTGCCGGCCGCTTCCAACACCCGGGCTGCGGCCATCTTGTGCGCACAGACCTGCTCGGCCACCCGCGACAACCGGGCATACAACGCCCGCACCGCGGGCGCCTCCAGGCCCGCCCACGCCTGACGCGGCACCGCACCGAGGGCGGCCTCCACCCCCGCCACCATGGCCTCCACCGGATGCGGCAGTGGCGCTACCGGGTGCCCGGCGACCGATCCGGTGGCCGGGTCGGCGACCTGTTCCGGGGCGACCTGGACGGGTCCAGGAACCTGAGACGGTCCGGCGAGCGGGGGCGGTCCGGGAACCTGGGACGGTCCGGGAACGTGAGGCGGCCCGGTCAGCACCATCGGCGCTTCCTCCTGCGGGTGTACCGCCATTCCCCTCACCACCCTCCGGCATCCCACCTGCCACTCCGACCAACGTCCTTCCCCGGGACCCTGATCGAATCTTTGTCCTAATCTAACCCACCCACCGCACCTTCGTCAATACGTTCGACGAAAAAATGTTCGAGAATTTTCGGCCGCCACCTCACGCGTCCGGTCGGGGCTGGGGTGGGTGTGGGCGCGGGACCGTCAGTTGTCGCTCCCCGGCGGCAGCAGGGTCAGGGTCTGCTCGCCGGCCTCCTCGACCGCCTCCGGGGAGTGCACCCAGGGGTAGGTCTCCCCCTCGATCCAGGCCTGCGTCTGGTCGTTGTAGTTGCGGTGGAACGGGTGCCCGGAGTTCCCCGTCTGGTTGACCCAGCGGGAGGCGTCCAGGTCGGCCAGGTCGACGACCATCCGCATCGAGGGCGCAGCGGTGACCTGGTAGGTCCCGGACCCCGCGTCCCAGCTGTTGGCGTTCACCAGCGCCGAGCCGCCCGGCATGCCGTAGGGGCCGTCGCTGAAGATGCCCTGCACGATCTCGGGCACGCCCTCGGCGCTGAACACCTCGTGGCTCATCGAGACCCGGTGCAACCGGCCCCACTCCCAGTCCTCGGGGTTCTTGCTCAGCCGCCGGGTCAGGTCCAGCCGTGCCTCGACCATCGCGTTGCGCAGCACCTCGTCGCGGGTTTCGACGACGCCCACGGTGCGCTTGTCGTCCCACCACGGGTCCTCGGGCTTGGACAGCAGGTTCTCGGTCAGCGTCATCCAGCGGGCGTTGCCGGTGGCGTGCAGGTCGCTGGGCAGCTCGTCGTTGAAGGTCTGCTCCAGCACCTGGGCCCACACCGCGTAGAAGTAGGTCGCGGCCGCCGACTGCTCGCCGCTGGCGGGCGCGGTCCGGTCCCAGTCGCGCAGCAGGTCCTGGGCCTCGGTGTAGAACGCGTCGTCCAGGTCGACCTCGAGCAGGGCCGGGACGAGGGCATCGGCGAACTCGCTGTAGGTGTCGGTCTGGATCGTGGTCATCGTGTCGGTCGTCAGGGGCCCCTCGGCAGCCGCGGCATGGAGCAGGTCGAGGATCCGCTGGGACCGGTAGCCGGTGTCCCACTCGGTCGTCAGGAACGGGGTGTTGAACCGCGACACGGCCTGGTTGGCGGTCACGATGATCCCGTCGTCGGGGTTCAGCACGAAGGGGAGCTGGCTGAACGGCACCCAGCCCTTCCAGTCGTATGCCGGATCCCACCCGGGCGATGGCCAGTAGCCGGGCGGTTTGCCGGTCGTGGAGCTCTGCCGCACCGGGATCAGGCCGGGGGCCTGGTAGCCGATGTTGCCCTCGGTGTCGGCATACACCAGGTTCTGGGAGGGGACGGCGAACAGCTTGGCCGCGGCGCGGAACTCCTCCCAGTCCGTCGCGGAGTTGAGCGCGAACACGGCCTCGGCCGTCCGGGACTTCTCCAAGCCGGTCCAGGCCATGGACACGTCGTAGCGCTGGGAGGACTCCACCCCGTTGACCGGGGCGCTCTGGCCGGCGTCCCGGACCCCGTCGATGGCATCGGATAGGATCGGGCCGTGGTCGGTGGCGCGCACCTCGATCTCCACGTCCTCCCCGCCGGCCACCCGGATGGTCTCGGCGCGGGTCTCCAGCGGCACCCAGGTGTTCTCCCGCCGGTACTGCCCGTCCTCGATGTCCTCCCAGTAGAAGTCGGTGACATCGGGATCCAGGTTGGTGAACCCCCAGGCGATGTTCTGGTTGTGCCCGATCACCACGCCGGGGAAGCCGGCGAAGGTGAACCCGGAGACGTCGAACGGGCAGGCCTGGCTCACCTCCCTGCAGTGCAGACCGGCCTGCATCCAGATCCCGGGCTGGGTGACGCCCAGGTGCGGGTCGTTGGCCAACAGCGGCAGACCGGACTCGGTGTGCTCGCCGGAGACGACCCAGGAGTTGGACCCGACGCCGTCGTCGCCGGACAGCAGCGGCGGGATCGCCGCGAGCGCGGACTCGGTCCGCTCCAAGGACGCCAGGTCGACCGGGTTCTTCGGCCGGACCGGATCAGGTCCCGGCGTCACCGCACCGCCCCGGTCGCCGGTCGTGGCGTCGTCAGTCGGCTCGTCCGCGGGGTCGGTGACTGCCGTCCCTCCCTGACTCAGGTCGGCCTTCCACTCGTCGTCGCTGAGGATCGGATCGTGCTGGTCGAACGGGTAGTCGGGGTAGAGCGAGGTCAGCTGGTTCAACGACACGTCGCCGGCCAACCGGGCGCGGGCGAGCTCGTCGGTGTAGTTGCCGCGCAGGTCCCACGCCATCGCCTTGAGCCAGGCCAGGGAGTCGACCTCGTCCCACGGCTCGATCGAGTACCCGGGCGCGGTCTGGGCCAGCAGGACGTACTCCAGCCCGACCTGGGAGGGGCTGGGCCGCTCGGCCAGGTAGGCGTTGACGCCCGCGGCGTAGGACTGCAGGTAGCGCCGCGCCTCCGGGGACAGGGTCGGCAGCTCGGCCTCGGCCACCCGGCGCCAGCCCATGGTCCGGATCACCGTGTCGGTCTCGACCCCCGCCTCCCCGACCAGCTCGGAGAGGCGGCCGGCGGTGACGTGCCGGCGCAGGTCCATCTGGAAGAAGCGGTCCTGCGCGGCGACGTAGCCCTGGGCGAGGAAGAGGTCCTCCGGCGTGTCGGCATACAGGTGGGCCACCCCGAGCTCGTCGCGCACGACGGTCACCGGCGCGGTCAGTCCCGCGACCTCCAGGTCTCCCGCCGTCTGCGGGAACGACCGGCGCACCAGGCCCACCCCGAGCACGGCCGCCGCGACGAGCACGATCACCAGGATGGCGACCAGCGGGAGCAGGACGCGGCGGAGACGGGAGGCAGGCACACCCCGAGCGTATGACACCGAGCGCCGAGTCCGGCGCAGCGCCGTACACTACGTTCTCGTGCCCAAGTACTCATACGCCTGCAAGGACTGCGGCCACAACTTCGACATCCAGCAGTCCTTCCACGACGACCCGCTGACCACCTGCCCGGAGTGCGGCGGGGCGCTGCGCAAGGTCTTCGGCAACGTCGGGGTCGTCTTCAAGGGGTCCGGCTTCTACCGCACCGACTCCCGCTCCGGGTCCACCGCCTCGGTGCCGGCCTCCACCGGGTCGTCCTCCGGCTCGTCCTCGGACTCCTCGGGCGGTTCCGGTTCCTCCGGCTCCTCCAGCGGTTCCGGTTCCTCCAGCACCTCGGGGTCCTCCAGCTCCTCCGGCACATCGGGCGGCTCGGGCTCCAAGGCGTCGTCCACAGGTTCGGGTTCGTCGGCCAAGAGCGCCTGATCCGCGCCTAGGATCGGTGGGTGACCACCGCCGCACAGCATCCGGGCAACACCGCTGTCCCGCCCCGCGCCGAGATCGGCGTCATCGGCGGGTCCGGGCTCTACGAGTTCCTCGAGGACGCCGAGCCGGTCCGTGTCGACACCCCGTTCGGCCCGCCCAGCGGTGACCCGGTCATCGGTGAGGTCGCCGGCCGGACGGTCGCCTTCCTCCCCCGCCACGGCACGGACCACCGGTTCCCCCCGCACCGGGTGAACTACCGCGCCAACCTCTGGGCGCTGCGTGCCCTCGGGGTCCGCCAGGTGTTGGCCCCCTGCGCCGTGGGGTCCCTCGTCCCGGCGCACGGTCCGGGCACCATCGTGCTGCCCGACCAGGTCATCGACCGCACCTCCGGCCGCCCGCACACCGTGTATGACATGGAAGGGCCCGTCGTCCACGTCGCCTTCGCCGATCCCTACTGTCCGTCGGGCCGGGCCGCCGTGCGTGCCGCGGTCTCCCCGGACGCCGGACCGGTCGTCGACGGCGGCACCCTGGTGGTGATCAACGGCCCCCGGTTCGGGTCCCGCGCGGAGTCCCGCTGGCACGCTGCGGCGGGCGGCACCGTCGTGGGGATGACCGGGATGCCCGAGGCGTCGGTCGCCCGGGAGCTCGCGATGTGCTTCACCGCCGTCGCGATGGTGACCGACCACGACGCGGGCGTCGAGGCGGGCGAGGCGGTCACCCACGCCGAGGTGCTCGCAGCGTTCGCGGCCAACATCGACCGGCTCCGGGGACTGCTCATGTCGGCCATCGAGGCGCTGCCCGCGCACGAACCGGACGACACGGCGACCTGCCCGTGCCGGCGCGTGCTGGACGGCATGACGTTGCCGATCGAGCTGCCGAGGTAGACGGCCGTGCGGGGGCGGGCGCAGCAGGAGCAGAAACAACGGGGTCGGACTGGGCGGGGACCCATCCGGACGCTGCGGGCCGGGGACCGGCGCGGCCAGTGGCGTCGCGGACTGCTGCGTCGTGGGGCCGCGGCGGCCCTGGCCGGCGGGGCGGTGTGGGCCGCGACCTCCGCCCTCGCACCCGAGCCACCCGACCCCGGCACCCCCGTCGTGGTGGCGGCCCACGACATACCGGTCGGTGCCTCCCTGGGTGACGGCGACCTGGACACCGTGCGGTGGCCGGCAGACACGCTGCCCGCCGGGACCTTCACCCGTGCCGAGGACCTGCGCGGCGAGGTGACCAACGCCCCCCTCCGGGCCGGTGAGCCGGTGACCGACCTGCGGGTCGGGTTCGCCGCCACGCTCACCGGGTTGTCCGGTGACCTGGTGCTGACCCACGTCCCTGTGACCGATCACGCACTCGCGGGGGCGCTCCGGCCCGGGACCCGGGTGGACGTGCTGAGCACCGTAGACGGGTCGTTGCTCGCCGGGGACGTCCTCGTGACCGCCCTCTCCCCCGCCGGGCAACACGGTTCTGACCTGGGCTTTTCCGCCACCGGGGATGCGGACTCGCCGGCCGGTTTCTACGCCGCGGTGACCGACGACGAAGCGGCGCGGCTCGCCCCCGCCACGGGCCCTGCGGGCGCCCTGACGGGCGGGGTCACGGTGGTCCTGCGACCGCCGGACACGCCACGGTGACCGTGTTCGTTCCCTAAGTCGGCTATTCTGCCCTGCGGCCTTAGATACCGACCGGTATCCAGGCAACCCAGAACGACACACCCAACCATGTGCCCCATTGGCACGTCTCGGAGGAAGAAATGATCCAGGGGTTCAAGGACTTCATCATGCGGGGGAACATCGTCGACCTCGCGGTCGCGGTGGTCATCGGCACCGCGTTCGCGGCCGTCGTGGACGCGGTCGTCAGCAACCTGATCAACCCGCTGCTGGCCCGCGTGGGTGGCGGCGGCGTCGGTGAGGGCCTGGGCATCCAGCTCGGCGATGCCGGCAACCCGGCAACCTTCATCAACCTGGGCGCGATGATCAACGCGCTGATCGTGTTCCTGCTCACCGCCGCCGTGGTCTACTTCGTCATCGTCGTCCCGATGAACAAGATCAACGACAGGCGCAAGCGTGGCGTCGAGGAGCCCGAGGAGGAGGTCTCCGAAGAGGTGGCCGCACTCCGCGAGATCCGCGACCTGCTCGCCAACCGCGGCTGATCTCAGCAACCCGCTGACCTGACCGGCTCGACCGGTCGGTCCGACACGAGGCCCGGACACGCACCGCGTGTCCGGGCCTCGCGCTGTCTGTGCCCGAGCGGTGGTGCCGCCCCCGGCACGGCACGTTCAGCCCCAGTGCGGCGGCCGTTGCTCCCGGAGCCAGCTCTCGTGGCCCGACTGCCGCGGTGGCTCGCCCCAGCCGAGGTCGGTGTCGTCGACCGTCTGCTCCGGCAGGTCCGGCTCCGCGGGCCTCGCCGGGGCCGGGGCTCCCGCGTCATCGCTGCCGGGCGGGACGGCTTCCGGCGGACTCGCCGCCGGAGGACTCGCCGCCGCTGGGGCGGCCCCGGCACGCGGTGGCGTCCGGGTGGTGCCGGTGACCGGCCGGCCGACGTGCGTCGGGGGGCTCACCACCCTCCGGTGGCGCCGGGCGGGTCGCGGGGTGCTCACCGTCGGCCCCGGGCTGCGGAGGCTTCCCGGGTGATCTCCAGGATGCGTGCCACCTCGCGGGCCGGGTCGCGGAACAGGTCGGTCGACCACACCTGCACCGGCACCCAGCCGCGCATCCGGAGCTGCTCTGCACGCAGCCGCAGCTCGTCCCGGCTCACGACCTGGACCGGGCTGCTGTCGGTGTGCACCGCGACCAGTGGGCGCCCCGTCTCCTGGGGGTCGTCCACCACCAGCTCGATCCCGAAGCGCCCGGTGCCGTACCCCCCGCGGACGGTGAGGTCGTGCGCGCGCAACTTGTCCGCCAGGTCTGCCACGAGCGGGGAGTCGAACTCCGAGGTCCCGGGCGTCTGCCGGGCGCCCTCGGCGGCCCGGCGGAGCAGGTCGAGACCCGGGCCGTCGGGCCACTCGTCCACCGGACCGTCCGCGACCACGATCACCGACCGGCGCGCGACGCTGAGGGCGGTCGCGACCCAGTCGGGGTCGACCGGTCGCAGTGGTGAGAGGGCGAGCAGGACGCGGTCCCGGACCTCCGCCCCGGCGCGGTCCACGGTCGTGGCCAGCAACGACTCGGCGGCGTCCTCCCTGAAGGAGCGCCCCAGGTCCAGCAGGGCGATGCGTCCGCGCAGCGCGCGGTCCAGGTCCTCGGCCAGCGCGGGGTCCTGGGCCAGCACGGCCAGCGACTGCCAGGGCGTGGTCTTGGCGTGTTCCATCACCAGGTCCACCATCCGGGTCACCACCCGCTCGGTGCCCGCCGCGGGGAGCACGGTCACCCGCGGGCTGCGCAACACCCCGGGGTATGCGTGGGTGTCGGGATGTGCCCGCTCGAGGACCGGCTGCACCAGCCGCTGGTCGATCGGGCGGTAGAGGACGTCGAGCCCGAGCACCGGCAGCACGCCGCTCAGCGCGGCGAAGGCCGAGCCTCCCGCCACGGTGCTGTCCGCGGCCCGGTCCTCGGCGCGCTCGTCCACGCAGGCGATGAACGGTCGCGCGGGTAGGTCGTGGCTGCTGCCCAGGCCCAGCACCTGCCCGGCCCGGTGCAGGCCGGGCACGGCGTGGGCGATGGGCAGCCGGGCCGCGTCCTCGACCACGACCAGGTCGAAGTCCAGGTCCGTCGGCAGCGTTGCGGGCACCACCAGGGGGCTGGCCGTCCATACCGGCCGCACCGCCTGCGCCACGTCCCTGACCTCACCCAGCAGTGCCGCGACGTCCAGGACGGGCGGGCCGTCCACGGCGTCGCGCAACCGCTCGACCTGGTCCGGGTGCCGGGCGACCGCACCGGCGGCGACGCGCGCGGCCGAGTCCCGCACGGCGTCGGCGGTACGCGCCATCCGCTCGCGGTCGACCGCGGCGAAGTCCTCCAGGGCCGAGTGCAGCTCCGGTCCCCGCTGCCGGAATCCCTGCTGCCCGGTGACGAGGTGGTCGGCCAGCGAGGCCCAGAACACCAGGTCGACCTCGCCCGCGACGTCGTCCGCCGCGACCCCGCGCCGGGCGAGGTCGTCGACGAGGTCACCCAGCCCCTCCTCCCGCAACGGCTGCAACAGTCCGTATGCCGTGGCCGTCACCGGGAGCCGGTCGGTCCGCGCCTCCAGCCGGAGCAGCCGCTCCAGCACCTGGTCCAGGTGCGTGGTGTGCAGGTCCTTGCCCGGGTCGGTCGGTTCGAGCACCCCGGCCAGCCAGTCCAGGTCGGACTCGATCCGCTCGTAGGACTCGGCGGCCGCCTCCCAGCCCGCAGGGGTGGTGGGCCGGGCCGCCCGGCCGGCCAACGCCTCCCACTCCGTCTTCTCCTGCGCGGCCGCACGCACGTGGGCCGACAGGTCCGTCGGCGGCGAGCCCGGACGGAGCAGCCCACGCACCTGCCGGCGCAACCGGCTACGGGCCATGGCCGAGGGCCGTTCCTCGCTCCCCCGCTGGGTCAGGGCGCTGACGAACTGGTCCAGCGGCGCCTCGTAGATCTGCGGGCGGAAGACGTCCAGGGTGTCCCGGGCGCGACCCATGAGCTCCAGGTGGGACCCCCACTGGCGCAGCGTGAGCGGCTCGGGCAGCCCGGCCTCGGCGCAGACCTCGCGGACGGCCGCCCGCGCGTGCTCCAGCTCGCCCCCGACCAGGCGGCGCACCAGGTCCTCGGCCCGCCCGGCGTCGTCCTGGGAGACCACGGCGGCGCCGTACCAGGGGTCCTCGCTCCGGCCCCGCTCCCAGGCCCCGATCGATGCGGCCTCGACCAGCGAGCCGATCACCTCGGCGCGTCGGTCGGGCACCAGGTCACGCAACGGCCCGCCGGTCAGCCGGACGTGCGAGACC
Organism: Ornithinicoccus hortensis; assembly: GCF_006716185.1. Classification (NCBI taxonomy): domain Bacteria; kingdom Bacillati; phylum Actinomycetota; class Actinomycetes; order Micrococcales; family Intrasporangiaceae; genus Ornithinicoccus; species Ornithinicoccus hortensis. Next base: position 3,523,923 of record NZ_VFOP01000001.1, read on the forward strand.
GGCGGACGAGGACGCCCGGCCAGCTCGGTCAGCGCCACCTGCGCCTGCGCCAGGGAGGCCTCCCACGGGGCGTGCCTGGTGTGCATGGTCCGGTAGTGCTCCACCAGCGGCGTGGCCGCACCGGAGGCCGGCATCTCCGCCGCGTCGTCGGGCCCGGCCTGGTCCGCGGCTTCCCCCACGGAGCCCTCCGGTGACCACCCCGCGGCGTCGCAGGAGGCCAGCAGGTCGGCCGCGAGGTCCCGTGCTCCCTGCGGGACCTCGCGCAGCGGGAGCACGAGGTGGTCCAGCCCGACCTGGGCCAGGCGGAGCCGCAGGGAGTCCAGCGTGGGCCGGTGCTCGGACAGCACCAGCACCCGCTTGCCGGCGGCGACCCGGTCCGCGACCACGTTGGCCACGGTCTGGGTGCGGCCCGTGCCGGGCATCGCCTCCACGACCAGGGACTTCCCCTCGCGCACCGCGCGGATCACGGCCCGTTGGGCGCGGTCGGCGTCCAGCACCACCGGGTCGTCGAGTGCCTGCTCATGGGTCTCATCGGCGGTGACGCCGCCGTGCGTCTGGCCGGAGTCCCCGCCTGCAGCACCGTCGGCGTCATCGTTCGCTTCACCGTCCGCGCCCGCGCTGTCGGTGCCCGCACCGTCCCCGCCCGCGACCTCCCGGGCCAACCGGTCCACCAGGCCGGCTCCCGGCATACCGTCGGTCGTCTCCGCCGCGAACTCGGCCACGAACGGCAACTTCGCCCACGGGTAGGTGCTGATCACCATCTGCGGGCCGACCCCGAAGCCCGGCACGTCGGCGCACAGCTCCTCCAGGAGCTGGTAGGTGGGGCGCGGGTCGAAGCCGGCGCGCCGGGTGCTCAGCCCCGCGAGCTCGGCGGGGTCCAGCTCCAGGCCGAGCTCGCTGGTCAAGTAGTGGGCCAGGACAGGGTTGAGTACGACGTCCCGTTCCAGGGTGATCGCGAAGTCCCGGTGGCTGGCATCCGTCGGGACGATCGTGCACCCGCGCAGCAGCACCGGTGCCCGGGGCGGCACCGGTGCCCGGCGCAGCGTCCAGGTGGCCATCCCGACGGCGATGAAACCGCTGGTCAGGCCGTGTTCCCGGGAGAGTTCGACGGTCTTCGCCCGGATCGCGCCGACTCGGCGCCGCGCCTCGGTCAGCGCCACGGTCTCGCGGACCAGCTCGGAGAGCAGGGTGGTGACCCCGGCGAGCAGCTTGGCCACGCCGCCGGGGTGGGCGACGGTCAGGTCGAAGGTGCCGGTCGGCAGGTCCCGGTGCCACAGGAGGGTGTTGCGTCCCCCCAGCTCGCTGGCCTGGTGCCGCCAGTCGGCCCGGACCTCACGGACGGCGTCGCCACGGGTGTCGGGCGGGGCGTCGGCGGGGTTCACGGAGTCAGGCTAACCATTCTGCGGGCCGAAATCGTGCCGACCCCCAGGGCGAGCGCGACGATCGCCGACAGCAGACACAACCACCCGTAACCGTAGGCGCCGAGGACGATCCCGGCCAGCGCCCCTCCCGCGGCTGCGGAGAGTCCCATCACGATGTCCGCGGCGCCCTGCACGGCGGAGCGGTCATCGGGTGGCACCGCCCCGGCGAGCAGCCCCGACCCGGCGACCATGGTGCACGACCAGCCGACGCCGAGCAGGAAGAGTCCGGCCATCAGCAGCGGGGACCAACCGGCCTCGGTGAGCCCAGCCAGCAGGCAGGCGAGCAGCAGGATGCCCACGCCGCACAGCACCACCGTCGGGGCGCCCCACCGGTCGGTGAGCGTCCCGACGACCGGCGAGAACCCGTACATGCCGAGGATGTGGATCGAGATGACCAGCCCGATCACCTCGACCTCTGCGTGCCCATGCTGCATGTGGACCGGCGTCATCACCATCACCGCCACCATGACGACGTGCCCGCCAGTGATCGCGGCCGCACCCAGCAGCGCCGCCGGGGTCGCCAGGATGATCCGTGCCCCCGCGATGACCGACCGGCGGGCCGGACGCAGGCCCGGGCCCGGCAGTGGCCCGTCGACCAGGGCCCTCGCGGTCAGCAGTGGGTCGGGGCGCAACCATGTGGTCAGGAGGACCCCGGCGACCGCGAACCCGAGGGCGCTGAACACCAGGGCGCCGCTGAGCTCGGGCAGCCCCAGCATCCGGGCTACCCACTTGCCGGGGCCGATGAGGTTGGGGCCGAGCACCGAGCCGATCGTGGTTGCCCACAGGACCATGCTGAGCTGACGCCCGCGGTGCGCGGGCTCGGCGAGGTCCGCTGCGGCATACCGTGCCTGGGCGTTGGCGGTCGTGGCCGCACCGAACAGGGCGGTGCCGGCGAGGAGCAGAGGGAAGGAGCCGACCACGGTCGCGGTGATCGCCACGACGGCACCCACGATCCCCACGACGTAGGCCGCGACCAGACCGGCTCGCCGTCCACGCACCGCCATGATCGCCGCGACGGGCGCCGTGAACAGGGCCGCACCCAGCACCTGGGTGGTGTTGGCCAGGCCGGACAGCGACTCATCCCCGCTGACCTCGACCGCCAGCAGGGCGCCGACGGCGATGCCCGACGCCACTCCTACTCCCCCGAGCACCTGCGACCCCATCAGGGTGCGCAGCGTCCGTGCCTGGATGGCTGGCACCGTGGACGGGTCCACGCTCACGGACGGTCCTCCTTGCTCGAGCACCGGAAAGTCTCCGGCTCAGGCGGAGGCGCGACGGTACTGGCTGATCGACAACGGGACGAACACCAGCAGGATGATGACGACCCAGATCAGTGTGTACAGCACGGGGTGCTGCATCGACCAGACCTCGGGCACCGGGATCGCGGGATTAGTGTTGCCGAACAGCTGGCGGACGGTCGTCGCGAACCATTGTGATTCCAACATCCCTTCACTAGAGTCCGCGATACGGAAGACGGCGTTACCGGGGTCGGTCGCGCCCTGCACGGAGGAGACCCGCGTGGCCGACAACCCCAGTCCCCCGGCGAACCCTCGCGGGCACCTCGACGATGCCGACTTCGTCATCGCCCTCCCGCACGACTCACTGCACAACGTGGAGCTCGCGCCGACGCCGCCGCGCGAGCGCAAGTGGGGCACCTTCGAGATCTTCAACGTCTGGACCAACGACGTCCAGAGCCTGGCCGGCTACACCCTCGCAGCCAGCCTGTTCGTCACGGCCGGGATCAACGGATGGATGGTCTTCGCCGCGATCATCCTCGCCGGCGTGCTCGTGATGTTCTTCGTCAACCTCTCCGGCAAACCGTCGGTCAAGTACGGCGTGCCCTACCCGGTCGTCGCCCGGGCCTCGATGGGCGTCCGCGGGGCGATGTTCCCCGCCACGGTCCGTGGCATCGTGGCGATCTTCTGGTACGGCGCGCAGACCTACTTCGCCTCCACGGCCGTCGCGCTGGCGCTGTACGCCTTCATCGACACCCCGCCGACGGCCACCGTGCTGGGGATGAACTGGGTGGACTGGCTCTCCTACGCGGTCGTCGCCGCCTTCCAGATCCTGTTGTTCCTGCGCGGGCTGGACGGGATCGTCCGGTTCCTGAACTTCGCCGGTCCGGCCGTGTATGTCGTGATGGTGCTGCTGCTCGTGGCGATCTGGTGGCAGGCGGGCAGCGACCTGCTCGACGGTGTCGGCTCGCTGTTCGGCGGGGACAAGACCGGCGGCGCGGCCGTCAACGCCTTCTTCGCCGTGGTCGGCACGATGGTGGCCTACTTCGCGGCCGTGATCATCAACTTCGGTGACTTCGCCCGGTTCTCCCGCAGCGAGCGGGAGATGCGACGCGGAAACTTCCTGGGGCTCCCGGTCAGCCTGACCTTCTTCACCTTCCTGTCCCTGTTCATCACCGCCGGTGCCTACATCGTCTTCCAGGACGGACAGGGCGAGCCCGCGACCAATCCCGCGGAGATCGTCGGCGCGGTCGACAACGTCCTGTTGACCGTGATCGCGGCCGTCACCTTCTTCATCGCCACGGTCGGGATCAACCTGGTGGCCAACTTCATCCCGCCCGTCTACGACATCGCCAACCTGGCCCCGTCGAAGATCAACTTCCGGATCGCGGGGGTGATCACGGCGGTGCTCGGCTTCGTCATCGGCGCCCTGTGGGTCGTGGTGATCGGCAACGCCGGGCTGCCGAAGTTCGTCGACACCCTCGGCGCCGTGCTGGCCCCGCTCTACGGGATCATGATCGCCGACTACTACATCATGCGGAAGCAGCGGCTCAACATCCAGGACCTGTACTCCCGCGACCCGGGCGGCACCTACGCCTTCTCCAACGGGTGGAACACGCGGGCGCTCTGGGCCTTCGCCGTCGCCGGGCTGTTCTCGATCGCCACCGTGTGGGTCCCCGCGCTGGCCGACCTGAGCGGCTTCTCCTGGATCATCGGGGCCGTCCTCGGAGCCGTTCTCCACCTGGTGGTCATGCGCGGCCAGCAGATCATCACCTCCGACGCCGACCGCTGAGCCCGGTCGCACTGGGTGTGCGGCGCGGTGAGATAGGCTCGGCCCCGGAATTGCCGTACCAACCACGCACGCCCCGCGCGCGTCACGGAGGGTTCGCCGATGTCCCGCCCTCGTAGCTCAGGGGATAGAGCACCGCTCTCCTAAAGCGGGTGTCGCAGGTTCGAATCCTGCCGGGGGCACTTTGTGTTTCTGCAGTTCAGATGCCTTCTCCCGTCTGCAGTGGCAGTGGTCGGCCTGAGGTTTGGCCCGGACTGGTGCCTGATTGGTGCCCGAAGGCGCGGTTGATCCGCTCGATGGCGGCCCGCTCGGCATCGGTGCCCATGAGGTGCCCGTAGGTGTCCAGCGTCAGCTTCGTGGAGCTGTGACCGAGCCAGACGGCGATGGTCTTGATGTCCACCCCCGCGGCGATCCACAGACTGGCGGCCGCGCAGGTCATGTGGCCGGCGCCCGTCCGTGGTCTCGTTCCACCGGACGGCGCGCCGCCAGTTCTGGGCGTGCAGGTATCCGCCCTGGCTGGCCGGGAAGAGCAGGTCCTCGGGGCCCAGCCCTTCCAGACGTGCCTCGACCACCGGAAGGGCCAAGGACAGCAGCGGAACGATCCGGCTGCGGCCGCTCTTCGTGGTCGTCCGCTCGATCACCTTTCCGGTGCGCCCCGACTGCGGCAGGGACCTGGCGACGACCACCGCCGGGTACGGGACGCTGGTGACGTCGCGGGCGCGCAACCCGCGCAGCTCGCCGAAGCGCAGCCCGGTCAGCCCCAGGAAGAGGGTCACGTCGGCCTGCGGGCCGGCGTGCTGCCGCTGCTCCTCCACGACGCTCAGCAGCTCCTCCATCGTGAAGGGCCGGAACTCGCCCCGGGCTCGGCCGGAGTCGGGCCGGGGCAGCCGGACGACCGTCGCCGGGGAGTCACGGATCACCCGTGAACGAGGTCGCTCAGCAGGCTCTCCCCCACGAGACGCTCCAGTCCCCACCGACCGTCGACGTGCCGGTACAGCGCCGTCGCGCTCACCCCCAGCTCGGCGGCCACGGCCTTGACGCTCAGGCCCGCCATGCCGAGGGCCCGGCCGGCGCGGACGATGTCGGCCCGGTCGATCCGGGGCGGACGACCGCCCACTCGCGTCCCGCTGGTCACTCGCGGCTCCTCGGGAGACAGATTGGTTAGGGGGTGTAACTAAGGTCCCTAAACACACCCGAGGGCGTTTGTCGACACCCTGTGCCGACCAGCCGAGGTCACCAGCCGACGTCCGCGCACCCCTCGTGGTCCCGCGGCTCGACCTGGAGCGTGGCGTGCGCGATGCCGTGCCGGTCCCGGAGCACGTCCCGCGCTCCGTCGAGCACGGCGTGCGAGCTGGCCACGTCCTCGGTCACCAGGTGCGCGGTGGCCACGTTCATCCCCGAGGTCAACGTCCACAGGTGGACGTCGTGTACGTCGCGCACCCCCCGCACCGCCGCCAGGTCCGCGGTGACCGCGTCGAGGTCCAGGCCCTCCGGCACGTGCTGCCCCAGGACGGCGAACACCTCGCGCCCCAGCACCACCGCCCGGACGGCCACGAAGACCCCGATCGCCAGCGCGACCACGGTGTCCCACACGGCCGAGCCGGTGAGGCCCACCAGCCAGGCGGCGACGAGGACCCCAACCGAGCCGAGCGTGTCGGCCAACACTTCCAGGTAGGCCCCCTTGACGTTCAGGCTCTCCCGGGAGCCGCCGTGCAGGAGGGCGAGCGCCGCCAGGTTGACCAGCAGACCGAGCAGCCCGACCAGGAGCATCGTGCCGGTGTCCACCTGCACCTGCTCACCGATCCGCTGCAAACCCGTCACCACGACATACGCGGCCACGCCGAGCATCATCAGGACGGCCAGCAGCGAGGCGAAGACCTCGGCCCGGTAGGAGCCGTAGCTGCGCCGACCCGACCGGTCCGGCCGCGTCGCGATCCGGGTGGCGGCCAGCGCGGCCCCCAGGGTGACCACGTCCGCGGCCATGTGGCCGGCGTCCGAGAGCAGGGCGAGGGACCCCGAGGCGAGGGCGGCCACCAGTTCGACCACGAAGAAGGCGGCGATCAGGCAGAACGACACCGCCAGGCGCCAACGGTGCCGACCCCCTGCGTGCCCCACGGGCGGGCCGTGCGAGTGTCCCATCCTCACGCAGCCCCGTCCGGCCTGGCCGGCCCCAGGTCCCGCTCCGGGTGCACCGCCTGGGTGTGCTCGGTGTGCGCGACCGCCAGGTCCAGCAGCATCCGCACGTGTGCGTCGTCGAGCCGGTAGTACCCCTTGCGCCCCTCCCGCCGCACCGATACCACGCGGTGCGCCCGGAGCAACCGCAGCGCGTGCGAGACCGCCGACTCGCCCTGACCGGTGACCGCGGCGAGGTCGGACACGCACAACTCCCCCTCGGTGAGCGCGATCAGCAGGCGCAACCGGCCCGGGTCCCCCAGCAGCGAGAAGACGTCCGCCGTGTCGACGACGTCCTCGGTGGCCGGCATCCGGGTCCGGATCGCCGCCACCCGACCCTCGTGCTCGAGGCATTCCGGGTCAATATCTGACGATCTGTTCATATATAGATGATCGCCCGCGCCGCGGCGAAGGTCAAGTCCTCTGCGAGAGTGGGACGGTGACGACACCGCACGGATCCTGGCCCTCCCCCATCGGGGCGGCCGACATGTACGCCGCCTCGGTCGCGCTGGACGCACCCCGCGTGGACGGCGCCGACACCTACTGGCTCGAGGGGCGGGCCGAGGAGGGCGGGCGCACCGTCCTCGTCCGGCTCTCCGCCGACGGGACCCGGGAGGACCTCACCCCGGCGCCGTGGAACGTGCGCTCCCGGGTGCACGAGTACGGTGGCGGGGCGTATGCCGTGTCCGCCGGCCAGGTGGTCTTCACTGAGTTCACCACGGGGCAAGTGGTCCGCTTGGACGCGGACGGGGCCCACCCGATCACCCCGGACGCAGGTGGGGCTGCCGTCGGCTTCGGCGGCCTGACCCTAGACCCCGCCCGGCGCGTCGTGTATGCCGTGCGCGAGGACCACCGTGGTGGCGGGGAGCCGGTCAACCTGCTGGTGCGGCTCGACCTGGACGGGGCCAACGCCGACTTCGGGACCCCGGTGCTGGGCCGCAGCGAGCCGGCCAGCGACTTCGTCTCGGCCCCGGTGCTCAGCCCCCGGGGCGGGCACCTGGCCTGGGTCGCCTGGGACCACCCGGACATGCCGTGGGACAGCAGCGTCCTGCTCGTCGCGGACCTCGACGCGGCGGGCCTGGCCGAGGGCACCCGCCACCACACCCCCGTGGCCGGCGGGCCGGGCGAGTCGGTCGAGGAACCGACCTGGCTGTCCGAGGACCGGCTCCTCTTCGTCGGCGACCGCACCGGCTTCGGCAACCTCTCCACGGTGGACCTCACGCCCGACGGGGCGACCTCCCCGACGGTGGTCGCCCCGCAGGAGATCGAGTTCGGGTGCCCGCGCTGGACCCTGGACACGCGCGTCCTGGCCCGCACCGGCGCAGGCACCGTCGTCGCCCGCTGCAGCGTCGACGGGTTCGGGCGGCTCGCGGCCTGGGATCCCGCGACCGGGCAGACCCGCCTGGTGGACCTCGCGGTCTCCGACGTGACCGAGGTCGTCGGGGGCGGGGCGGGCACGTCGGACGACACCGTGGTGGCGCGGTGCCGCTTCGTCGACGGGCCGGCGGCGCTGGTCCGGATCGACGTCGCCGACGGCTCCCTGGAGGTGCTGCGGTCCTCCTCCGACGGCGCGATCGACCCCGCGTACGTGAGCCGGCCGGAGCCGGTCAACTGGACCTCCGAGGACGGCGCGACCGCCCACGGGTTCTACTACCCGCCGACCCACCCGGACGCGGTGGCGCCCGCCGGTGAGTTGCCGCCGCTCATCGTCAAGACGCACGGCGGACCCACGGCGGCGGCGGTCCCCGGCTACGCACCCGGCATCCTCTACTGGACCTCCCGCGGCATCGGGGTCCTGGACGTCAACTACGGCGGCTCGACGGGCTACGGCCGCGCCTACCGGCAGCGTCTGGCGGGGAGGTGGGGGATCGTCGATGTGGCCGACGCCGCGAGCGGTGCCCTGGCCCTGGCCGAGGCGGGTCGGGTCGACCGCGCCCGGATGGCCATCACCGGCGGCAGCGCCGGTGGCTACACCACGCTCGCCGCACTGACCTTCCGGGACGTCTTCGCCGCCGGGGCGAGCCACTACGGGATCAGCGACCTGGCCGCCCTGGCCGCGGAGACGCACAAGTTCGAGTCCCGCTACTGCACCGGACTCGTGGGGCCGTGGCCCGAGGCCCGGGCGACCTACGAAGAGCGCTCCCCCATCCACCACACCGACCGGCTCAGCTGCCCGATCATCCTGCTCCAGGGCGACCAGGACCGGGTCGTCCCGCCGAACCAGGCGGAGCTGATGGCGCAGGCGCTGCGTGACAAGGGCCTGCCCGTGGCGCTGCTCATCTTCGAGGGCGAGGGGCACGGGTTCCGGTCGCTGGACAGCCTGGTCCGGGCACGGGAGGCCGAGGCGGCGTTCTACGGCCGGGTGTTCGGGTACGCACCGGCCGACGACCTGCCGGACCTGGAGATCGAGAACCTGTAACCCGGCCGGGGTCGTGCCCGGTCTGCCTTCAAGCGGTGAGCTGGATCGTCGTGGCGTGCGGGATCTGCCGGTAGCGCTCCGGGGTGCAGGTGAGCAGGATGACCTGGGTCCGCTCGGCCGGTCCGTCGAAGACCGCCCCGACCCGGTGCAACCGCTCGGGGTCGGTGTAGCCCAGGGCGTCGTCGATGATCACCGGCACCCCCTGCTCCCGGTCCACCAGGCCCGCGACGGCGAGCCGGGCCAGGATGCCCAGCTGCTCCTTGGCCCCGCCGGACAGCTGGTCGAAAGGCACCAGCGTGCCGTGCAGCCGGCGGGCCGCGATGGTCAGGTCCGGCGCCACCTCGACGGAGAAGGAGGACCCGTAGACCAGCCGCCCCAGCCGGTCGATCTCGGCGGCATAGGGGCGCACGTAGGCGCGGTGGGCGTCTTCCCGGTGCCGCCGCATGGTGTCGTACAACTGCCGGGCGGCACGGGCCCGACGGTCCACCGCCTGCAGGCGGGCGCGAGCGTCGTCGAAGGCCGCGAGCGCCTGGTCGTAGGCCTCGGCCCGTCCCTCCCCGGCCGCCATCTGCACCTTCGCGGAGACCTGGATCGCCTCCTCGCGCGCCCGCGCCGCCTGCGCCAGGTGGTCGCGCAGTTCGCGCCCGGCCGACTCCAGCCGCTGCCGGACCCCCTGGGGGTCGGCCTCGGCCAGCTCGCGTCGGGCCTGCCCGGCGCCGGCCTCCAGCTGGGCCAGCTCGGTGGCCAGCCTGGTCACTGCCTCCTCGAGCGCTTCGTCACCGGTGCCCTCGCGCGCGGCCTGCAACGCCGCCCGGTCCTGGTCCACCCGCTCCCGCTGCGCGGCCAGTCCGGCCTGCACCGTGGCCTGGCGCAGCCGCAGCTGCTCCAGGGAGCGCTCGGCAGCCCGGTGCTCACGTGCGGAAGCCTCGGCCGCCTCGGCCGCGGCCCGACGGTCCTGCTCCGCGGCGCGCCGCACGGCACGGGCCTGCTCCGCATCAGCCGGCAGCGGGTAGTCCTCGGGCCGGTCCGCCCGGTAGCGATCGGCCTGGTCCGCCAAGGACTCCAGGCGCTCGGCGAGGAGGGCCGGGTCCTCTCCGGAAGCCAGGTCCTCGACCCGGTCGGTCCACCGGCGCACCCGGGCGACCGCCTCGACCCGCGCCTCGTGCGCCGCGCGCGCCGAGTCCAGGTCGGGCACGCCGGCCCGCTCCAGCAGTCCGGCCACCTGCTGCTCCGCCTGCGCCAGCTGCTCGGCCCTCTCGCGGCCCGACTGCTCCGGCGTGAGCACCAGGCGCAGGACGCCGGGCACCTCGATGACCAGGTCTCCGGTGAGGGGCCGCTGGACCGAGGCGCCCTCGGTCAGGGGGACCGGCTCGCCGTCCACCAGGACCTGCGCTCCGGGGGCCAGGGCCTGCAGGTCGACCGCGCCGCTGGCGACGGTGTGCCGGGCCCGCAGCAACGAGGCCTGCTGGGCCGCCTCGTCCACCTGCCCCCAGAGCTCGGGCGTGAGCGTGAGGCCGGACAGCTCGGACTGTGCCGAGGCGAGCTCGGCCGTGGCCTCCCCGAGCAGCCGCACCCGGCGGGTCAACTCGTCCCCCCGCTCCTGGTCCGCCAGGTGCGCCTCGTCGGCCGCGGCCCGCCGGTGCACCTCCTCCGCGGTCTCCCTGGCCCTGGCGGTCTCGGTCGCGCGCGCCGCCAGGGGCTCCAGCCCCTCCTCGAGGGCGGCGACCTCGGCGTCGAGGCGGGCCCCCTCGTCCTCCGCCGCGGCGACCGCACGCTCGGCCGCTCCGAGGGCGGCCACCGCTCCGCTGCGGGCATCCAGGTCCGCGCGGGCCCGTTCGGAACGCTCCGCGGCGTGCTGACGCCGGTCGCGGGCGGCCGCATGGACCCGCTCGAGCTCGGCCACCCGTGCGACCTGGGCGGTCAGCCCCTCGACGGCACGCTCGAGCTCTGGCTGTCGCGCGCCGAGGGCGGCCGAGGCGGCCCGCAACCGCTCGTCCTCGCGCACCAGCTCGTCGGTCTCCTGCACCCGCTGGAAGGCCTCGACGGCAGCATCCCGTGCGGCGTGGGTCGCGGTGAGGGCGTCGCGCAGCTCCCGGGTGGGCCGGCCGCCCGGGGTGAAGTAGCGCAGGTACTCGCGCTCCACCCGATCCAGCAGGTCGAGCCCGTCCTCGGCGTGGAGCTCGGCACCGCTCGCCCCGTCCAGCGCCTGGGTGAGCACGCCGCTGTCCGTGAGCGAGACCTGCCCCAGCTCACCCGCCTGGGTGAACCGGAGCGCGTCCCACAACCGTTGGTCGAGCGCCTCGCCCAGGATGGCGTCCAACCGCTCCTGCGCGGCGCTGCCGGTCAGCTGCTCGCGGACCGGCGAGAGCACCTCAAGGGTCGTGCTCGGCGACCGCAGCCACTGCTTGGCGAACCGCACCCGGTACTCGCCCACCGTGAACTCGGCCGCGACGAACGGGCCGACGTCGCGTCCGACCGGTTGCAACTCCTTGACCCGGCTCGACTGGGAGGTCGCCTTGGCCCGCGGGTCGAGCAGCCGGTCGAGGGCCTCCAGCAGGGTGGACTTGCCGACCTCGTTGGGCCCCTCGATGACCACGACGCCGTGGTCGGGGAAGGTGACGGTGCGCTCCCGCACACCCTTGACGTCGCGCAGCGTCAGCTCGTGCAGTCTCATCGTGCCCCCTGGGTGCTCAACCGGTAGAGCAGGGCGAGGGCGTCCTGGGCGCTCTGCCCGTCCCACTCCCGCTCGGTCTCGTGGTGCCAACCGGCCAGGTCGTCACCGTCGGCGATCTCGTCCGTGGTGTCCCGCGCGGCCTCCGGGTCGACGTCGGCCACCGCCGCGGCACCGGCCCCCGCCGCTCCCCCGAGCCCGCGGATCTCCTCGGCTGCAGCGGCCACGAAGCCGCCCCAGCCCAGGTCGCCGAGGTCCTCGTCGTCCGCGATGACGGCGACGTGGTGGTGACGCTCCCAGGTGTGCAGCGCGGCGAGCACCTCCCCGTGGCCGGCCAGCATCTCCTCCAACCGGGCGTGGTCGGCCAACCCGAGGGCCCCGCGCAGCGACACCCGCACCACGGTGCGGTCGCGGGAAGGGAGCGCCGACAGCTCGCGGTCCAGCGCCTCGACGTCGGCGGCGCAGGTGATCTCGCGCTCGAGGGACCGGAAGCTCCAGGTCCCGACCTGGTGCGGGTCGACCCGGGGAGGTGAGCCGTCCCCGACCGTGACGACCAGGACGTCACCGGGCGCCTGCTCCCGCGGGTCGGTGACCTCGGGGGTGCCGGAGTACCACACGGCGCCCGACCCGCCCACGTCGGTGCGCGAGTGCCGGTCGCCCAGGGCGACGTAGTGGATGCGGCCCGCGGCCAGGGCCTCCTCGACGGGGGCCAGCGCGATGCCGGCCCGGTTGTGGCGGTCGGGGTCGAGCAGGTCGACCGCACCGTGGCCGACCACGATGCGCACGGTGCCGTCCGCGGGTCCGACCGTGGCCAGGGCCTGGCCCACCAGGTCGGCGTCGGGGTGCTTGCTCCCCCACGGGGCGGCGACCAGCTCGACCCCCTCGCGCACCGTGACCGGCCCGGCCCCGTCCAGCACGACCACGTGCGCCGGGCAGTACTTAAGGAAGGTGTCGGAGCGGTAGATGGTGGCCGCGTCGAGCGGGTCGTGGTTGCCCGGCAACAGGTAGACCGGCACCGGCACGTCGGCCAGCGCCTCCAGGGTCCGGCGCACGGTCTGCCGGGAGAGCTGGTTGGTCTCGAAGACGTCGCCGCAGACGACCACGAACTCACAGTCCTGCTCGGCGGCGACCTCCCCGATCCGGCGCACCGCCTCCACCCGGGCCGCGGCATACCGCGCCTGCGCCTCCGCCGGCAGCCAGCGACGGGTCATCCCGATCTGCCAGTCGGCCGTGTGCAGGAACCGGACCATCGGCGGCGTCCTCCCTCTCGTTGGTGGTGTGCCCTCACCGTATGAGGAGGCACCGACAGAGCGGGTCAGGCAGGCCGCGCAGCCGTGGAAAGGGGCCAGCACCGGATTTTCGATAGAATGCCGCCCATGACCTCCGACGAACCACCCCCTGGTAGTACCGAGCCGGGCGACACCCGGCACCCCAGCACCCCCCTCGAACGGCAGGTGCCCCACCTGTGTTGATCGTCGGTGGCCTCGCCGTCATCCTCCTGCTCACCCTCCTGACCGGCTACTTCGTGGCCCAGGAATTCGCCTACGTCGCGGTTGACCGCGGCAAGCTGCGCCACCTCGCCGACCAGGGCGACAAGGCCGCCGCCCGCGCCCTCGACATCACCTCCCGCCTGAGCTTCTCGCTCTCCGGCGCCCAGTTCGGGATCACCGTCACGGTGCTCCTCGTCGGGTTCGTCGGCGAGCCGCTGCTGGGCACCGGCCTGGCCGAGCTGCTGGGCTTCACCGGCCTCTCCGAAGCCGGCCGGCTGTCCCTGTCGGTGACCGTCACCCTGCTGTTCAGCACCTTCCTGCAGATGGTCCTGGGCGAGCTGGGCCCGAAGAACTGGGCGATCGCCGAGCCGGTCAAGCTGGCCCGCGCGCTGTCCCGCCCCACGGCCATCTACCTGGCCGTCGCCGGGCCCGTGATCGCGCTGTTCGACGCGGCCTCCAACAAGTTGTTGCGCTCGGTGGGGATCGAGCCCGTCGAGGAACTCCCCCAGGGCGCAACGCCCGAGGACCTCACCCGGATCATCGCCGAGTCGCACACCGGCGGCCAGATCGACGCCGACCTGTCGCGGATCCTCGAGCGCGGTCTGGCGTTCCGCGGCCACGTCGCCGAGGAGGTCATGACCCCGCGGATCGACGTCGACACCGTCCAGGCGGACGAGCCGGCCAGCCGGGTCATCGAGCTGCTCGGCGACGGCCACTCCCGCTTCCCGGTGATCGGCCGGGACATCGACGACATCGTCGGGGTGGTCGGCCTGCACGAACTGCTGGAGGTCCCCCCCGCCGAGCGTTCCACCGTCCTGGTCCGCGAGCTCGCCAGCGACGCCCTGATCATCCCGGAGAGCCTGCCGCTGCCCCGCGTGCTGGAGGAGCTGCGCGAGCAGCACCGCCAGCTGTCCATCGTGGTCGACGAACACGGCGGCTTCGCCGGCGTCATCACCTTCGAGGATGTCGCCGAGGAGGTCGTCGGCGAGATCTGGGACGAGGGTGACGAGGCCGAGGACCCCTCCGTCCCCCACCAGGACGGCTCCTGGCAGGTGCCCGCCCGGCTCCGGCTGGACGAGGCGACCGAGGTCACCGGGGTCGACCTGCCCGAGGACGAGGACTACGACACGGTCTCCGGGCTGGTGATGGACCGGTTGGGCCGCACCGCCGAGGAGGGCGACACCGTCGAGGTGGTCTGGCAGGCGCGGGACGATCACGGCGACCCGGAGGTGCACCGGGTGCGGATCGACGTCCTCACCGCCGCCCGGCACGTGCCGGAGACGGTCGCGATCCACCCCGCCCAGATCACCGAGGGGCTGCTGGACGACGCGGACGAGGCGGACGACGCCGAGCTCGTGGCGCAGGCGCCCGACCCGGAGCCGCAGCCCGAACCGGTGGTCCGTGGGTCGCGTGAACCGGCACCCGCCCGGCAGGAACACCACGTGATCGGAGGTATGCCGTGGGCGTGACCGTGGGTCTTCTGGTCAGCCTCCTGCTGCTGGCCCTCAACGCCTTCTTCGTGGCGGCGGAGTTCGCCGTGATGGCGGCCAAGCGCCACCGGCTGGAGGAACGCGCTGCCGAGGGTAGCCGGGCGGCACGGTCGGCGGTCAACGCCAACCGCGAGCTGTCCCTCATGCTCGCGGGCGCCCAGCTGGGGATCACGCTGTGCACCCTGGGCCTGGGTGCCCTCGCGGAGCCGGCCGTCGCCTCCCTGCTGACCCCGCTGTTCGAGCTGACCGGCCTCACCCACTACGTCAGCCACCTGATCGCGCTGGTCCTGGCCGTGGCGCTGGTGGTGTTCCTGCACATGGTGGTCGGTGAGATGGCCCCCAAGTCGTGGGCGATCTCGCACCCGGAGACCTCCTCGATGCTCCTGGCGATCCCGTTCCGGGCCTTCACCTGGGTGGTCCGTCCGGTGCTGCACGTGTTCAACGAGGGCGCCAACGTGCTGCTGCGCCTGGTCGGGGTGGACCCGGTCGACACGCTGGCCAACAGCCACGGCCCGGCCGAGCTCCAGCTCCTGCTCGCCCAGTCGCACGAGCACGGGGTGTTGCCCGACGAGGAGCACCAGATCCTCAGCGGCGCGCTGCGGCTGGAGGAGCTCACCGTCTCGGCCGTCATGTTCGACCGGTCGGAAGCGGTGTGCGTCCCCGAGGGGGCCACCGCCTCCGAGGTCGAGTCCCTGTGCCGGGAGAGCGGCCGGTCCCGGCTGTTCGTGACCCGTGACGAGGAGATCATCGGCCTGGTGCACGTCCGGGACGCCGTCCTGGCCACGGCCGGTGGCGGGGACGCGCCCCTCACGGACTTCCTGCAGGCGCCGGTGGTGCTGCTCGACACGCTGCCGCTCATCGACGCCGTGGCGCGGATGCGCGACGAGCGCGGACAGCTGGCGCTGGTCCGGGACGCCGCCGGGGAACTCGTCGGCCTGGCCTCCTTCGAGGACATCCTGGAGGAGATCCTCGGGGAGTTCTACGACGAGACGGACGTGGCCGCCGGGGCCGAGACGCCCGCCTGACAGCAGGCTCGTCCCCACTGCGGTGGCGTGCCGTCCCCAGTGCGGTGGCGGGCCCTACCCCGACGCAGGTACCCGGGCACCGGGTGCTCCCAGCAACCCCCGGCGGGGTGTCCCCAACACGAGGACACCCCGCCGGTCGGCCACGGGTATCCCCCAAGCGCCGGACGGGCACCCGAGTCGGTACCCGTCGCACACCTGCCGGTGCCTCGGTGCCTGCCGGCGCCTCGGTGCCTGCCGGTGAGACCCTCGCCCCGCGCGCGCCGCCTGCCCCCGGATCCCCCGCATTCCCCGGAGCCCCCAGGTCCCCGGAGACGCCCGAAGGGCCCCTCCGTCGCGGAGGGGCCCTTCGGGGTGGAGCTGGTGTGGCTGTGCGGTGCTCAGCCGACGCGGCCGTAGCCGCTGACGCCGGAGAAGACCGAGCGGTAGGTCACACCGACGCTCGGGTTGCCCGCGTCGTAGACCATGCCGTTGCCGGCGTAGATGCCCACGTGGTAGGCCGGGTAGCCCCAGAAGACCAGGTCGCCGGGCTGCGGGTTGCTCACCGGGGTGGCGTAGGCCTGCTGGGCGGCCGCGGTCCGCGGCAGGCTGATGCCCACCTGAGCGAACACGTAGGAGGTGAAGCCGGAGCAGTCGAAGCCGGTGGCCGGGCTGCTGCCGCCGTTCACGTAGCTGTAGCCGACGTACTGCGCGGCGATCCCGGTGACTCCACCGGTGGCCGGCGGCGCCGGGGCGGGCTCGGGGGCCGGGGCCGGCTCGGGAGCGGGCTCCGGGTTGGCGGGGGCCGCCTCGCGGACCTCGTCCCGGCTGCCGCTGGTGCTCTCGCGGTCCTCGGTGGTGGCGGTGGTGGCGAAGTCGGTGGACTCGGCCTCGACCGAGGCCTCCTCCTCGACAACCTCAACCTCGGGCTCAGGCTCGGGCTCGGGCTCGACCGGGGCGACGCCCACGAAGCCGAGGGCGCCGAAGTCGGTCTCGGTGTCCGCGTCGGCCTTCTTGGCCTTGACGGGCTTGTCGGTGGGGACCGTGACGGAGGGCAGGCTCACCGCGAGGGCGTCGATCGAAGCCTCGTCGGCCGGGTTGGCCGGCAGCGAGGCGACGGAGACCTTCCCGGCCAGCGCCGAGACGTCGTCGAAGCTGGTGCCCGGCGCAGCGGAGGCCGGGACCACGGCGGCGGCCAGCAGGCCACCGGACGTCGCCGCGACAGCCGTCGCCTTGGCAGAGCGGGTGAGGGTGGTGCTGGCCACGGTCAGGCGGCTGGGCGCACGGTGGCGTCCGGGAATGCGTTGCGACACGTTTTACCTCTCCAGAGCCTACGGGGTGAGCTGTCGGGCTCGGGCTGGAGTGTGCCCGGACCGCCCGGTGAAGCACCTGAGCGGCCTTCGCCCCAAGGAGTCGAAACTCCGAGTGGTGGTTCCCCCGCTCCTGTCAAGCGGTTGGTCGTGACTACCCCGTGCACACTGACAGGACTCGGCTGCGTGGCGGGGGTCCCACCAGGGGGGAGGGACGTTGAAGACTGTACACACGCTCCGCGGCCAAGTCACGTTTCGGTAAAGGGCCTGGGGAGAGTTTGCCAGCGCTATAAAATTGGACCCTCTCTGACCTGCGGAAACGTCGCTTTCCACAGTGCGCGTCCAGCATTTTTGTGAGGGACTTCACAGCAACCTGCGGGCCACTACGGCGCGTCAGAGGGGGCTCCGGCCACCCCGCGGGGCCCGGCTCGGATCAGGCCGGCGTGCCGAAGATGTGCGCCGCGATGTCGCCCGGGAGGGACACCGCAGACCCCTCGTCCAGCTCGGTCCCACCGGCGATCACCCGGTCCCCCTCGCGGCGCACCTCGACGGTCTTGCCCGGCAGCACCCCGGCGTCGGTGAGCAGGTCGAGGACCTCGGGCTCCACCTGGGCCGGCTCGCCGATCCGCGTCACCACGAACCGTTGCGACTCCTCGGTCGCCAACCCCTCCAGGTGGGTGTCGGGTTCACCTCCGGAGGCGCTGCGGGGCGGCGCGGAGACGCCACCCAGCTCCTCCAGCCCGGGGATCGGGTTGCCGTAGGGCGACTCGTCGGGGGTCGCGATCAGCCCGAGGATGCGCCGCTCGACGCGCTCGCTCATCACGTGCTCCCAGCGGCAGGCCTCGTCGTGCACGTAGGAGAAGTCGAGCCCGATGACGTCGACGAGCAGCCGCTCGGCGAGGCGGTGCTTGCGCATCACCCGGGTCGCCGTCAGCCGCCCCTCCTCGGTGAACTTCAGGTGCCGGTCGTCGTCCAGGGTGAGCAGCCCGTCGCGCTCCATCCGCGCCACCGTCTGGGAGACGGTCGGGCCGGAGTGCCCCAGCCGCTCGGCGATCCGCGCCCGCATCGGGACGACGCCGTCCTCCTCGAGTTCGAACACCGCCTTGAGATACATCTCGGTAGTGTCGATCAGGTCCGTCATGGTGTCCGCCCTCCGGGTGATGCAGGTCAACACTGATTCTATGGAGCATCCTGTCGCATGTGCAGCGCCGGGTGTGACGATCGGTCCCAGCGTGACGACATACCATGTGCCCGTGCTCGTCCGTCCGTGAACCGTCAGGAGCCCACGACACATGACTCGACAGTCCAAGAAGGCTGCCACCAACTCCCGCGCCGAGCGGGTGGCCCAGCTCCAGAAGGAGGCCAAGGCCAACGAGCGACGCCGCGCGTCGGGCCTGTGGATCGGCCTCGGCCTGGTGCTGGTCCTCATCGGCGGCGCCGTGGCGTGGGCCATCTTCCACCAGATCAACAACCGTCCGGACCTGGGCGCGACGGTGGTCTACGACGACCCGGTGGACCCCAACGACAACATCAGCCGCGACCACGTGCCCGGCGCGGTGGAGTATGACCAGACGCCCCCCGTCGGCGGCGACCACAACGCCACCTGGCTGAACTGCGGGATCTACGACTCCCCGGTGCCCAACGAGCACGCCGTCCACTCCCTGGAGCACGGCGCGATCTGGATCACCTACCAGCCCGACCTGCCGCAGGACCAGGTGGACCAGCTCGAGGAGATCGCGGACGAGGACTACATCCTGCTCTCCCCCTACGAAGGCATCGACAGCCCGATCTACGTGACCGCGTGGGGCCTGCAGCTGGCCGTGGACAGCGCCGACGACAACCGGATCCCGGCGTTCATCACCGAGTGGAAGCAGGGCCCGCAGACCCCCGAGCCCGGCGCCGCCTGCTCGATGGGCACGGACCTCGACCTGGTCCCCCGGGGCTGAGATGACCGACGAGCAGTCACCCGACACCGACCCGGAAACCGGCGAACCGGCGGCGTCCGGGGCCGCCGTCCAGCCCGACCAACCCGGTCGCTCCGGACGGCCGGGACCGGGCGAGCGCGGGCGGTGGCAGAGCTTCGGCGCCCCGGTGCTCGCGGTGGCCTCGGTGATCGCCCTGGTGCTGGGGACGCTCGTGGGCTGGGTGGCGTTCGCGCCGCACCATCCCGGCACGCACAGCGCCGAGGCGGGCTTCGCCAGGGACATGAGCGAGCACCACCTGCAGGCCGTGGAGATGTCGTTGCTGGTGCTGGGCCGCTCGGACAGCGCCGACGTCGACACCCTCGCCTACGACATCGCCTCGGCCCAGGCCAACCAGATCGGTCAGATGGAGGCGTGGTTGCGCTCCTGGGGCCTGCCGACCGCACGCCCCGGCGCCCGGATGACGTGGATGGAGGGCCACGAGACCCACGCGGACCACGGTGACATGGAGATGGGTCCCGGTGCCCCCAAGATGCCGGGGATGGCGAGCGCGGAGGAGATGCAGCAGCTGCGGGACGCCGAGGGCGAGGAGGCCGAGATCCTCTTCCTGCAGCTGATGATCACCCACCACATCTCCGGGGTCGACATGGCGCAGGCCGCGGTCGACCTGGCCGACGACCCCGAGGTGGTCCGGATCGCCCAGGCGATGGTCAACGCCCAGCAGAGCGAGATCGACCTGATGACCGACATGCTGGCCGACCGCGACGCCGAGCCCCGCGAGGACCTCACCGAGATGGGGCCGCACGAGGACCACGGCAGCGACGAGGACGCAGCGACCGCCACCGACGACGGGGCAGCCGACGACGATGCCCACGACGACGGCGGCCACGACCACTGAGGTGGATAACCCCTGGACCGCCCGCGGGTGCCGACCTAGGCTGGGCGCACACGAGAAGGGAGGTGGTCCGAGAGTGAATTCTTCAAGGACGCGTGAGGTGATCGAGCGCTGAGGCGTTCGCCGAGGCGAATACACCTCGGTCACCGGAGCCCGTGAGGAGCGCGAGTTCGTCCATCGCGCTATCGGTAACCCTTCCCCCGTCCGATGACGGGAGGAGGCCCGGCCTCACGGGCTCACCCATGTCCGGGCCCGGTCCGCTCAGGGTTGCAGCCGGGTGACCCGCCAGGCGCCGGCGTCGGCGAGGTCCCCCGTCCCTTCCCGGGTGAACACCAGGCGGTCGTGCAGCCGGTTGCGGCGGCCGCCCCAGAACTCGACCCGGTCCGGCACGATCCGGAAGGCCCCCCACTCGGGCGGAACCGGCACGTCGGTGGCCCCTCCGTGGTCGGGGTAGCGCTCGGCATACCCGGCGAACGCCGCCTCGAGGTCCTCCCGCGAGCCCACGGGCTGGGACTGCGCGGAGGCCCACGCGCTGATCCGGGCACCCCACGGGCGCTGCCGGAAGTATGCCGTGACCTCCGCCTCCGGGATCTCCTCGGCCGACCCGCGGAACCGGACCGCACGGAACATCGAGGGCCAGGTCAGCGAGGCGGCGACGGCGGGGTGGGCCCGCAACTGCCGGCCCTTGGTCGAGGCCAGGTTGGTGACGAAGCCGGGGCCCCGCGGGTCCAGGAAGCGCATCAGCACGGTGCGCACGTCCGGACGCCCGTCCTCGTCGACGGTGGCGACCGACAGCGCGGCGGGCTCGGGGACGTCCCCCAGGTCCTGCTGGCGCGCCACGGCGGCATCGACCCACGCGGTCACCTGGTCGTAGGGGTTGTCGGCGAGGTCGGCCTCGGCCAGGCCGTCCCCCTCGTAGTCGATGCGGTCGCCTGTCATGCCCCGATTATCAACCTCGCCTATCGTGGAGGCTCAGAGGGATCGACGCAGGAGGAAATCGCATGGCAGGCAAGGCCAAGGCGGTCGGCACCGCGCTGAAGTACGCGCCGATCGTGTACACCGCGGCCCAGAAGTACGGCCCGGTCGTGTGGGAGCAGTTGAAGAACCAGCGCGAACCGGCGGAGAAGTACGTGCAGGCCAAGGTGGCCAAGGGCAACCAGCGCAAGAAGGCCCTGGCGCACGCCGGCACCCTGGTGGACGGCGCCGTGCTGCAGGTCTTCCACGACAGCACCGCCCACTGGGTGGTGTTCTCCGGCGACGAGCCTGTCGGGGTGCACCCGCCCACCCAGGCCTCCTACCAGGAGCTGCTCGACCGGGCCGACCTCTCCCTCAAGGTCCGCCCCCACGAGCCGCACCGGGCCCGCCCGTTCGGCACCACCAGGGCGCCCTTCCGGTCCCGGCCGGGCCACGGCACCCCGCCACCGCAGGCACCCGGCCCCACGGGCCCGTCCGACAGCCGGACGGAGCCGACCGACGGCACGACCCGCGCCGTCACCGAGCTCCCGACGGACCGGCGGGGTCAGCGCCCGACGGCGTAACCCTGCATACCGCGGGGGTTGGCCCCCGCCGCCACCAGGCCGGTCCCCGGATCGCGGGAGACCGCGCACATCCGCCCCAGGCTCCAGCCGTCGCCGACCCGCACGTCGTGCCCACGGGCCCCGAGGTCGGCCAGGACCTCCTCCCCCAGTCGGTCCTCGGCCACCACCACGCCGGGCTCGGTGAGCCGCGGGGCGAACGACCCCGGGAAGCTCGTGGTGTGGAACATCGGGGCGTCGATGGCCTCCTGCAGCGAGGCCCCGCCGACCAGGTGGCGCAGCAGGAACAGGGACTGCCACTGGTCCTGCTGGTCGCCGCCGGGTGAGCCGCAGGCGAGCACCGGCTGGCCGTCGCGGAGCACCAGGGTCGGGGTGAGCGTGGTCCGCGGGCGGCGCCCGGGCACCAGCGAGGACGCCAGGCCCTGCTCCAGCCAGGTCATCTGCAGGCGGCTGCCGAGGGCGAAGCCGAGCTCGGGGATGGTCGGCGAGGACTGCAACCAGCCCCCGCTGGGCGTGGCCGAGATCATGTTGCCCCAGCGGTCGACGACGTCGATGTGGCAGGTGTCCCCGCGGGTGACGCCGTCGGACTGCACGGTCGGTTCGCCCGTCGTGGGGTCCGCCACCCGCCCGTCCGGCCCGCGGCGTGCCTGCTCGGCGATCCGGGGTGCGCGGCCGCCGGGACTGCCCGGGCGCAGCCCGAGGTCGGCGGTGTCCCCCACGAGCGCGGCCCGTCCGCGCAGGTAGTCCGGGTCGAGCAGGTCGGCCGCCGCCGCGGCCGCATCGGTGTCCCCGAGCCAGGCCTCCCGGTCCGCCATCGCCAGCTTCCAGGACTCGACCACGGCATGGGCGCCGGCTGCGGTGTCGGGTCGCAGCGCGTCGGCGTCGGTCACGCCCAGGGAGTCCAGCATCCCGAGCACCTGCAGCAGCGCCGGCCCCTGGCCCCAGGTGTCGGTCTTGGCCACCGTGTGCCCCTGCCAGGACACGGTGACCGGCTCCTCCCAGGTGGCCTCGTATGCCGCGAGGTCGGCCCCGGTGAGCACGCCCGGCAGGACGTGGCCACCGGAGTGCCGGAACGGGCGGCGGGCGAACCGATCGATCGCCTCGGCCACGAACCCCTGCGACCACGCGCTCCTCGCCGCGTCGACCTGGGCCTCCCGGGTCGACGCGGCGGCCCGTGCCTCGTCGACCAGCCGCTCCAGGGTGTCCGCCCAGGTCGTGTTGCGGAACAGTTCCCCGGCGACCGGTGGCCGGCCGCCGGGCAGCCACAGCTGCGCCGAGGTCGTCCAGTCCTGCTCGAAGAGGTCCTGCACCGCGCCGACCGTGGCGGCGGCCCGGGCCAGGAACGGGTGCCCGTGCCGGGC
This sequence comes from Ornithinicoccus hortensis, assembly GCF_006716185.1. Classification (NCBI taxonomy): domain Bacteria; kingdom Bacillati; phylum Actinomycetota; class Actinomycetes; order Micrococcales; family Intrasporangiaceae; genus Ornithinicoccus; species Ornithinicoccus hortensis. Next base: position 3,546,634 of record NZ_VFOP01000001.1, read on the forward strand.
GTAGTGCACGGCCGGCGCGAGCACGTCCGCCAGCGGGAGGCTGCCGTGGTCACGCAGCAGCAGCAACCAGGCGTCCACAGCTCCCGGGACGGCCGTGGCCAGCGGGCCTGCGCCCGGGACGGCGTCCAGCCCCTGGTCGGCGAAGTGCTCGGGCGTCGCCGCCGCGGGTGCCGGTCCCTGCCCGCAGAGCACCCGGGGCGCCGGGTCCTGTGCCGTCGCGATGATCGCCGGCAGGTCCCCGCCGGGCCCGTTCAGGTGCGGCTCGACGACCTGGAGCACGAAGCCTCCGGCGACGGCGGCGTCGAAGGCGTTGCCGCCCAGCTCCAGCATCCGCATCGCGCTCTGCGAGGCGAGCCAGTGCGTGCTGGACACCATGCCGAAGGTGCCGGTCAGGGTCGGACGGGTGGTGAACGTCATACCGGTATATCTCTCTCTCAGATCACGCTGGCGACGACGGCCACCAGCAGCATCAGGACGAGGGCGCCCACCACGATCTTGCGCCGGGTGCGGGCGGTCATCAGGAGATCCGTTCGGGCAACGGCTGGACCGGGCCCCGGTGCAGCGTGAGCCGGCGCCGGCCGTCCCGCTGGATCCTGACGTGGATGTTGTCGGTGCGCATGACGTAGATCGTCGCAGCCAGGACGGCCGCCCCGCACATGAACGCGGCCATCAGCATCGTCCAGCGGGCGCCGAACTGGTCCCCGATCCAGCCGATGATCGGCGAGCCCAGCGGGGTCCCGCCCATGAAGACCGCCAGGTAGAGGGCCATCACCCGGCCACGGACGGCCGGGTCGACCGACAGCTGCACCATCGAGTTGGCGGTGACCATGACGGTCAGGGCGCACAGCCCGGTGGGGATCAACGTCACGGTGAACACCTCGAAGGTGGGAGCCAGGCCCAGCAGCAGGGTGCACACCGAGAAGCCCCCCATGGCGCCCAACAGGTAGCGCAGCCGGGGCCGCTCCCGGCGGGCGGCCAGCAGCGCCCCACCGAGCGACCCGATCGCCATGACCGACCCCACCAGGCCGTACTCCTCCACGCCCTTGTCGAAGACCTCGGTCGACATCAGCGCGTTGGTGATCTGGAAGTTCATCCCGAAGGTCCCGTGCACGAAGATCAGGGCCATGATCAGCATGATGTCGGGGCGGTGCCGCACGTAGGCCAGCCCCTCCCGGATCCGCCCCTTGCCCTTGCTCCGGGGCGCCGGGGTGAGGCGTGCGGGGTCCATCGCGACCAACGCCCCGATCACCGCGATGAAGGTCGCGGCGTTGATCAGGAAGGTCGGGCCGGTGCCGAACCAGGCGATCAGCAGGCCCGCCACGGCGGGGCCGATCAACCGGCCGCCGTGGAAGGAGGCGCTGTTCAGGCCGACCGCGTTGGTCAGCTGCTCGGGCGGCACCATCTCGGACACGAAGGCCTGCCGTGCCGGCGCGTCGATGGCGGCGGCGCTGCCCTGGAGCAGGGCCAGCAGGTACATGTGCCACAGCTCCATCACCCCGAGCAGCACCAGCAGGCCCATCAGGGCCGCGGTGAGCCCCATCACCGACTGGGTGACGACCATCACCCGGCGCTTGGCGAACCGGTCGCTGACCGCGCCGGCCACCGGGGCCAGGAGCAGCATCGGCAGGAACTGCAGGCCGGTCACGATGCCCAGCGCCTGCGCCGACCCGTTGGTCAGCTCGGTGAGCACCACCCAGTCCTGGGCCACGCGCCCCATCCAGGTGCCGGTGTTGGAGACGATGCCGCCGGCGGCGTAGATCCGGTAGTTGCGGATCCGCAGCGAGGAGAACATGGCGCTCATTCGGCCAGCACCCTCCCCAGGATCTCGGTCGCCCGGGTCAGCACGTCCCGTTCGCGGGAGGTCAGCCGGCCCAGCCGGTCGGACATCCAGGCGTCCCGCTTGGCCCGCTCGGACACCACGGTGGCCTGCCCCTCGTCGGTGAGCGAGAGCTGCACCACCCGGCCGTCGTCCGGGGAGCCGGCGCGCGCCACGAGGCCACGGTCGACGAGCGCGGAGACGGTGCGGCTCATGCTCGGCGCGCTCACCCGCTCGCTGGTCGCCAGGTCCCCCACCGTGCTCGGCGAGTCGGCCAGCCGCACCAGCACGCTGAAGTGGTGCGGCGCGATATTGCTCGAGGCCTCGAAACGCACCCGGCGCGACACCCGCATACAGGCGATGCGGAGGTCGTGCGCCAGGTGGACGACTTCGGGTGCGGGCGCGGGGGCGGCAGGCAAGAGGCGGCTCCGGGAGAGTGCTCGGGTGGGACGACTACTTACCTTAACTTATTACTTCTGCTAACTATTTCCGGCCCGGACAGCGACAGGGCCGCCCCCAGATCGGGGGCGGCCCTGTCCGGGCGGCGGGTCGGTGCTCAGAGACCGATGACGTCCCGCACCGGGTCGAGCGCGAAGTAGATCACGAAGAGCACCGCGATGACCCACATCAGCGGGTGCAGCGAGGCGGCCTTGCCGCGGCACACCTTGAGCAGCACGTAGGTCACGAAGCCGGCGCCGATCCCGGCGGTGATCGAGTAGGTGAACGGCATCAGGATGATGGTCAGGAACGCCGGGAAGGCGATCTCCATCTGCCGCCAGTCGATGTCGGCCACCTGCTGCATCATCAGGAACCCGACGATGACCAGGGCCGGGGTGGCCGCCTCGTAGGGCACCACCTGCACCAGCGGGGTCAGGAAGGTCGCGAGGAGGAAGAGCACGCCGGTGGTGACCGCGGCCAGCCCGGTCCGCGCGCCCTCGGCGACCCCCGCCGTCGACTCGATGTATGCCGTGTTGCTGCTGACGCTGCCGGCGCCACCGACCGCCGCGGCCAGGGAGTCCACCACCAGGATGCGCCGGGTGTTGGGCGGGTTGCCGTCCTCGTCGAGCAGGCCGCCCTCGGCGCCGACGGCGACCATGGTCCCCATCGTGTCGAAGAAGTCGGCCAGCATCAGGGTGAAGACCAGCAGGACCACCGACACCGCGCCGATCGCCTCGAACGACCCGAGCAGGTTGAACTGGCCGAGCAGCTGGAAGTCCGGGGTGCTGACCACCTGGTCCGGCAGCGCCGGGGTGGTCAGGCCCCACCCCGTGGGGTTGTCCTCGGTGCGGCCGCCGATGCCGCCGACGGCCTCGACCACGATCGCCAGCACGGTGGCGCCGAGGATGCCGTAGAGGATCGCGCCCTGCACCTTGAGCAGGTACATGACCGCGATGGCCAGCAGCCCGAGGATGAAGATGAGCGCCGGCCAGCCGGCCAGGAAGCCACCGACCCCCAGCTCGACCGGGGTCGCCCCGCCGAACGGCGCCCGGACGATGCCGGCGTCGAACAGGCCGATCAGGGCGATGAACAGCCCGATCCCGACGCTGATCGCGATCTTGAGGTCGCGGGGGATGGCGGTGAAGACCGCCTCCCGGAAGCCGGTCAGCACCAGCAGCAGGATCACGATGCCCTCGAGCACGATCAGGCCCATCGCGTCGGCCCAGGTCATGTTCGGCAGCGTCGCGATGGAGAAGGCCACGACCGCGTTGAGGCCGAGGCCGGCCGCCATCGCCAGCGGGTAGTTGGCGACGGCGCCCATCAGGATGCACATCACCCCGGCGATCAGCGCCGTGGCGGCGGCGATGGCGCCCAGGTTGCCCCCGGCCAGCATCTCCCCGGTGCCGTCGGGGACGCCGCCCAGGATCAGCGGGTTGAGGACCACGATGTAGGCCATCGTGAAGAACGTGACGACCCCACCACGCACCTCGCGCGCGACGGTCGAACCCCGTTCGGTAATCCGGAAATACCGGTCCAGGCCCGACGTGGGCGTCGGAGCCGCGTGTGTGGAATTGGTAGTCATGGCACGTAGGTTAGGGCCATGTGGGAGATCCGGGCGTGAGCAACTCCGAGATCGTGCCGAAGCCCGTCACGGTCCGCACGATCACCATCGTGCGGATCGGCATCGTGCTGTGGGCGGTGGCGCTCGTCGTGGTGCTGGCCGTGCCCGCGCTGCGCACGGGTGACCGCGACTGGTGGGTGTGGGTGCCGGTCAGCGGGATCCTGCTCGGCCTGATCGGCCACGTCTACCTGACCCGCGGCCGGGGCAACGCCTCCGACGCCTGACCGTCAGTCGCTGGTGATCACCAGGTCGTCGTCGTCCAGCACCGGGGCCTCGATCTTGTCCGGCTCCCCGGGGTCGATGTCGACCTCGCTGTGCGCGCCGCACCCGTGGTCCAGGCTCACGACCGCGCCGTCGTCGGGGGACCACTCGCTGGCGCACACCCCGAAGACCTGCCGGAGGGCCCCGGCCATCGGCAGGAAGTAGCCGCAGCTGCTACAGGTCGCGGTGGCCTGGCGGGCCACCTCGGAGCGCGGCCCGTGGTCCCCGTCGTACCAGCGCTGCGCCGCCGCGTCGCGCCCCTCCGCGGACAGCACCCGGGGCCGGCCGAGGCCGAGCTCGAAGAACGCCATCTGGTCGACGTCCTCGTCCCCGGTCGCCTCGAACCCCGCCTCCAGATTGGGGTCGTCGTCGACGAAGGGGGTCACGTCCCCGGCGCCGACGTCCCCGGGAGCCAGGCGTTCGGCATACGGGAGCCACTCCGGGGACAGCAGGGCGCCGTCGCCGGGCACCAGGTTGGTCTCGCAGATGGTCGCCTTGCGGGCGCGCGGCGGGCGGGCGACGGTGATCGCCCAGCGCCAGCCGGGGTATGCCGTGGCCGTGCAGCCGAAGTAGTGGGTCGCCAGGCGTTCGCCGGACATCTCGGCGCCCTGGTACTCCCCGACCGTGCCCGGCTCGGCGATGCCCTCGGCGGCGGTGCGCGCCAGGTCGACCGCAGCGGTGAGGACGGCGTCGGGCTTGGTGGCCACGGCGGCGGCCATCAGCGGGCCCCGGCCTCGAACTGGTCGGCGAGCGCCCGCAGGCTCTTGCCGAGCGAGCTGGCGAGGCGCCCGTCCGGGTAGTGCCCGCGGCGCAGCCGGTTGGAGGCGTCGTCCAGCACCTTGATCAGGTCCTCCACGACCACCGCCATCTCGTCGGCCGGCAGCCGGTCCCGCATCGCCATGGTCCGGGTGACCGAGGGCGCCGGCTCGAGCAGCCGCACGTGCAACGCCTGGTCACCGCGGCGGCCCTGGGCGACGTCGAACTCGACCCGGGCCCCGCGCTTGAGGGTGGTCGCGCCCTCCGGCAGGGCGCTGGAGTGGACGTAGACGTCGGCACCCTCGTCGCTGGAGAGGAAGCCGAAGCCCTTCTCGTCGTTGTAGAACCTGACCTTGCCCGTGGGCACTGTGCACCTCTTGTGTGGATCGTCGCGGGAGGGTGGTTGGGGGCGACGACCGCCTCGCGCGGCTGCCGTCGAGGTATCAGGTTAACGTCTCGCGCCGCGGATAGCCGCTTCCGTGCCCAGTCACGGGGCGCTGCGGGCCCGGCGCTACCGTCCGCCGCCGGCCGTCGTCGGCCACCGCCAGCCGCCCGAACGCGCCGAACGCACGCGTTGTTGCCGCGATCCGGTCCAGAAACCGGCAACAACTGGTCCATTCGGCGCACCGGGTGGGGCGGTCAGGCGGCCAGCGCCGCCCGGAGCTCCGCGGCCAGCTCGGCGTCCAACCCATCGTCCAGGTCGTCCGGACGCTGGGCCTGTCCACCGCTGGCGGCGACCAGGGCGGCATACGCCCCGGCGCGGGCGACCAGTTCCTCGTGCGTGCCGGTCTCGCGGACCCGGCCCTGCTCCAGCACCACGATCTGGTCGGCGTCCCGGACGGTGGACAGCCGGTGGGCGATGGTGATCACGGTGCGTCCCCGGCCGAGCTCGTCCAGGGCCTCCTGGACCGCGAGCTCGGTGCGGGTGTCCAGCGCGCTGGTGGCCTCGTCGAGGATCAGCACCCGCGGGTTGCGCAGCAGCGTGCGGGCCAGCGCCAGGCGCTGCTGCTCGCCGCCGGAGAACCGGTGGCCGCGAGCACCGACCATGGTGTCGTAGCCCTGCGGCAGCGCGGTGATCACCTCGTGGACCTGGGCGGCCCGCGCCGCCCGCTCGATCTCCTCGTCGGTGGCGTCGGGGCGGGCGAAGCGCAGGTTCTCCCGCACGGTGGCGTGCAGCAGGTAGGTCTCCTGGGACACCACGCCGACGACCGCGGCCCGCTGCTCGGACTTCAGGTCCCGCAGGTCGGTGCCGTCCAGCGTGATCCGGCCCGAGGTCGGGTCGTAGAGCCGGGTGACCAGCGCGGCCAGGGTGCTCTTGCCGGACCCGGTGGGGCCGACGATGGCCACGTGCGACCCGGGCGCGAGGTCCAGGTCGATGTCGCGCAGCGCGTCCCGGTCGCCGTCGGCGTGCCGGAAGGTGACGTGCTCCAGCCGCACCCGGCCCTGCGCCCGCGCCGGGTCGAACTCGGCCGGCCGCGCCGGCTCGAGGACACCGATCGGCAGGTCGAGGTACTCGAAGATCCGGCTGAACAGGGCCAGCGATGCGGTCACCTGGACACCCACGTTGAGCAGGCCCATGACCGGGCGGAAGATCCCCGCCTGGAGGGCGGTGAAGGCGACCAGGGTCCCGATGGTGATCCCCTCGGAGGTCACCGGGAGGCCGGCGATGAGGTAGAGCAGCGCCGGGATCACGGCGAAGATGATGCTCATCGTCGCCGTCCGCCAGCGACCGGCGATCTGCGCGGCGACCTCCAGCCCGAGCAGGTCGGAGGAGGCGGTGTGGAACCGGTCGGCCAGCGCCGGCCCGGCACCGAGGGTCTTGCTGAGGCGGGCGCCGCTGACCGACAGCGACTCCTCGACCTGGGCGTGCATGCCCGCGAGCGCCTTCTGCCGGCGGTCGGTGGCGTCCCGGCGCAGCCGGGCCACCGAGCGGGTGACCAGCACGGCCGGCGGGATCACGATCAGGGAGAGCAGCGCGAGCTGCCAGCTGAGCGCGACCATGGCGATCAGGGTGCCGATCACCGTGGCGACGTTGGCGGCCAGCGAGGTGGCGGTCGAGGTGACCACGCCCTGCAGGCCGGAGATGTCGTGCGTCAGCCGCGACTGCACCTCTCCCCCGCGGGTGCGGGTGAAGAAGTCGAGCGACTGCTTCTGCAGGTGGCTGAACAGGTCGGTGCGCAGGGTGTGCATGATCCGCTGGCCGACGGTGGTCGACAGCCAGGTCTGGATCACCCCCAGCACGGAGGTCAGCACGGCGATGCCGACCATGGCGCCGACCAGGACGAGCAGCAACCGCACGTCCTGGTGCGGGATGGCGTCGTCCACGGCCGCCTTGGTCAGGAACGGCGTGGCCAGCCCGACCGTGGAGCTGGTGACGATGATCGCCAGCACGACGGCGAGGGTCCACCGGTGCGGCCGGAAGAGGGCGAGCACGCGCTGCGCGCTCACCGGGTGGCTCTTGAGCTGAGCCTTGTCCTTGGGGTTGGGGCGGGCGGAGTCTGCTCCACGCCCACCACCGGAGCGAGTCTGGAACGCGGTGTCCATGCAACCACTCCCTTTCTGTTCGGGTTGACCGGTCATCGGTGCCGGCCGTGCTCTCGTTGTCGATACTGAGGTTACCTCATTTTGTGGTTACCGCGCAACTCTGCTAGGCTACCGACCAGTGGCAGCCAACACATGCATCAACAGAGCACCATCCAGGCGCCACCCGAGGGGAGAAACCCACATGAACGACCACACCACGAACCACGAAACCCCCGACCACCGCGAGCCGCACCCGCGCCACGGACGTCGCCACCACCGCCCCGAGCTGGACCTGACCGACCCCGAGCTCAGCGAGCTCGACCTGGTCATGCACCTGGCCCGCAGGCTGCGCCGCGGCGCCGCGGTCGAGACGGCCCCCTGGGGCCTGTCCCCGCACCAGGTCCGCGCCCTCCGGGCCATCGCCTGGGGCGAGGGCGGACGCCGACGGGGCCACGGTGGCCCCCGGCGCGGCCGGGGAGGACCCGGACCTGGGCGCCACGGACGGCCGGACCAGCGGCCCGGGGAGACCCCGGCGCCGCACGAGGACGAGCAGCGGGAGGGCGCCCAGGGTGCCCCCACGCAGCTGCGGGTCAGCCAGCTGGCCGAGCGGCTGCAGATCGCGGCCCGGTCGGCGACCGAGGTCGTCGACTCCCTCCAGGAGGCCGGGCTGGTCCAGCGCACCCCCGACCCGGAGGACCGGCGCGCCGTGCTGCTGACGCTGACCGACAACGGCCGGCAGGTGCTGCAGGAGATCCACGCGGCACGCCGTCAGGCGGCCCAGGACGCGGCGGGCCAGCTGAGCGAGGAGGACCGCGCGGAACTGCGCCGGCTGCTCGTCCAGCTGCTCGAGTCCCTCGAGGCGGAGCCGCAGGGCTGACGCACGCGAGGTGACGGGCACGGCATACCAGCGCGTGCCCCGACCGACGGAGAAGGACCCCCGGCGCCACGTGCCGGGGGTCCTTCGTCGGTGGGGCGGGCTCGCTCAGACGGAGACGGGCTTGCCCTCCTCGGCGCCCACGTCCCGGGCGACCCCGGCCAGGTAGTCCTGCTCCACCGGGGCGTCGTCGGTGAAGACGTAGGCGACCTCGCGGTGCTCGGACAGGTCGACCCCGCGGGCCTCGTCCTCGGCGGAGACCCGGAACCCGATGGTCTTGCTGATCGCCAGCGCGATCACCAGGGTGAGCACCCCGGTGAAGACGAGCGTGACGACGGTGGCCGCGACCTGGGCGACCAGCTGGTCGGCCCCGCCGCCGTAGAACAGGCCGCCACCGGCGCCGTCGACCGGCAGCGCCAGGAAGCCCAGCGCGACGGTGCCGATGAGGCCGGCCACCAGGTGGACCCCGACCACGTCGAGGGCGTCGTCGTAGCCGAAGCGGTACTTCAGGCCGATCGCCAGGCAGGACCCGACACCGGCCACGATGCCCAGGACCAGCGAGCCGACCGGGCTGAGGTTGGCGCAGGCCGGGGTGATCGCGACCAGCCCGGCGACGACACCGGAGGCGGCACCGACCGCGGTCGGCTTGCCGTCGCGGACCGCCTCGGTGACGTTCCAGGCGATCATCGCGGCGGCCGGGGCGACCAGCGTGTTGACCCAGATCAGGCCGAGCTCCTCGGAGCTGCCGGCGGCGCCCCCGTTGAACCCGAACCAGCCGAACCACAGCAGCGCCGCACCCAGCATCACGAAGGGCACGTTGTGCGGCTTGTGGAAGCCGGGCGCCCAGCCGTTGCGGCGACCGATCACGTAGACCAGGACCAGCGCGGCCAGACCGGCGTTGATGTGGACCACGGTGCCGCCGGCGAAGTCCATGGCCACCCCGAAGGTGCGCCCGACCCAGCCTTCCTCGCCGAGCAGGCCGCCGCCCCAGACCATGTAGGCCAGCGGCGCGTAGACCAGTGTCACCCAGATCGGCACGAAGACCATCCAGGCGCTGAACTTGGTGCGGTCGGCGACCGCCCCGGAGATGAGGGCCACCGTGATGATGGCGAAGGTCGCGCCGAACCCGACGCCGATCAGGTCGGTCGTGCCCACCAGGTTGCTCAGGCCGAAGAACGCGGTCGGGTCGCCGGACAGGCCGCCCAGGATCCCCTCCCCGCCGCTCATCGAGTAGGCCCACAGGACCCACACCACGCCCACCAGGCCGATGGACACGAAGCTCATCATCATCATGTTGAGGGCGGCCTTGGCCCGGGCCATGCCGCCGTAGAAGAACGCGAGCCCGGGCGTCATCAGCAGCACGAGCGCCGCCGACACCATCACCCAGACGTCGCCTGCAGTCAGCTCCATCTTGTGCCTCCAACGAGTCGGGGGTGCGCAGGGGGAACGCACCCGTCGTCCGGTGCGGACCGGCCGCACCGCTGCGCCGGAGTCTTGACCCGGGATGTTTCGCCGGCGGCGCGCGGGTGTTTCGGGGACGTGACGGGTGTTTCGGGCAGGTAAAACCTCGCGGCCGGGCCCGCCGGGCGGGGCCGGTCCGCTAGGCGCGCGGGAGGAGGGCCGCGCAGCGGGCGAGCCGGTCCAGCCACCAGGCACGGCGCTCGGGGCCGGCCGCGAGATCGCCTCCCCCGCCGGCCGTGAGCCCGGGCACCAGGTCGCCACGGACCGTCTGCAGGGCGTCGGCCACGGAGATCGAGCCGGCGACGGGCACCAGCGAGGGTGTCGCGACGTCACGGGCGAGCAACTCGACCGTGCCGAGCCCGCAGGCGTGTTCCAGGGCGGGCAGTGCGGCGGCCAGGGCCACGCCGGCCGCCATCCCCACCGAGGTGTCCAGGGCACTGGAGACCACGGCCGGCAGACCGCAGTCGGCCACGATCCGCAGCGCCGCGGCGACACCGCCCAGCGGCGGCACCTTCACCACGACGAGGTCGGCCGCGCCCTCCCGGGCCACCCGGAGCGGGTCCTCGCTACGCCGGATCGACTCGTCGGCCGCGACCGGCACGTCCACGCCGTCGCGGGCCAGGTCGCGCCGCAGTCGCGCGAGGCCGGGCACGTCCGCGCAGGGCTGCTCCGCATACTCCAACCCGTATGCCGACAGCCGGGTCAGCGCCTCCCTCGCCTGGTCCGGGGTCCAGCCGCCGTTGGCATCGACCCGGATCCGGGCGGCCGGCCCCAGCACGGCCCGGACCTCGGCGACCCGGGCCATGTCGTCGGCCAGCTCCTGCCCGCGCTCGGCGACCTTCACCTTGGCGGTGGTGCACCCGTCGTACCGGGCCAGCACCTCCCCCACCCGGTCGGGTCCGACGGCCGGCACCGTGGCGTTGACCGGCACCCGGTCGCGGACCGGCTCGGGCCACCCGGCCCACCCCGCCTCGACGGCTGCCGCCAGCCAGCGGGCCGCCTCCTCGTCGGCGTACTCCGGGAACGGGGCGAACTCGGCCCAGGCCAGCGGGCCGTGCAGCAGCACCGCTTCCCGTTCCAGCACCCCGCGGAAGCGGACCCGCATCGGCAGCGACACCACCGTCGCGGCGGCGACCAGTTCCTCGGGCGAGGGTGCGGGGGTGGCGGCGGACGGCATACCGGCAGTGTGCCCTGCCGGTGGCGGACCGTGCTGCGGCGGGCGGCTGGTCAGCCGTCGCGGGAGGACAGCACGCAGAACTCGTTGCCCTCGGGGTCGGCCAGCACGGTCCAGGTGACGGACTCCTCCTGGCCCACGTCGACCCGGGTGGCCCCGAGCTCCTCGAGCCGGGCGATCTCGGCGTCGCGGTCCTGGCTGGTGTGCGGGGCCAGGTCGATGTGCAGCCGGTTCTTCACCTGCTTGCCCTCGGGCACCGGGACGAAGACCAGCCCCTGGCTGCGCCGTTCCCACGGGATCTCCTGCCAGGTGTCCTCGTCCAGCCAGCCGGGGACGAGGACCACCTCGTCGTCCGCCTCGTGCACCACCTGGTAGTCCAGCACCCGCGCCCACCAGCGCGCCTGCGCCCGCGGATCGTGACAATCGACGACGACCGTGTACCACTTGAGAGCCATGCACCTATCCTCAGGACTCGTGAGCACCGAGGAAACCCCCACCGACCGCCCTACCGGACAGCAGGTGTCCGCAACCTTCGACCCCGCCGCCTGGCAGGAGGTGCCCGGCTTCGAGTTCACCGACATCACCTACCACCGGGCGACCGGGGAGGGCGCCGGGTCGGGGGTGGTCCGGATCGCGTTCGACCGGCCTGAGGTGCGCAACGCCTTCCGCCCGCACACCGTCGACGAGCTCTACCGGGCCCTGGACCACGCCCGGATGAGCCCGGACGTGGGCGTCGTGCTGCTCACCGGCAACGGGCCGAGCACCAAGGACGGCGGCTGGGCGTTCTGCTCCGGCGGGGACCAGCGGATCCGGGGCCGCTCGGGTTATCAGTATGCCGAGGGAGAGACCGCGGACACCGTCGACCAGGCGCGGGTCAAGGCGGCCGGGGGCCGGTTGCACATCCTGGAGGTGCAGCGCCTGATCCGGACCATGCCCAAGGTCGTCATCGCCGTCGTCAACGGGTGGGCCGCCGGGGGCGGGCACTCCCTGCACGTGGTGTGCGACCTGACCATCGCCTCCCGCGAGCACGCCCGATTCAAGCAGACCGACGCCGACGTGGGCAGTTTCGACGCCGGATACGGCTCTGCCTACCTGGCCCGGATGGTCGGGCAGAAGTTCGCCCGCGAGATCTTCTTCCTGGGCCGCACCTACGACGCCGAGGCGATGCACCGGATGGGCGCGGTGAACCTGGTGTTCGACCACGCCGACCTGGAGCGCGAGTCCCTGGCGGTGGCCCGGGAGATCCTCGGCAAGTCCCCCACCGCCCAGCGGATGCTGAAGTTCGCCTTCAACCTGGTCGACGACGGGATGATGGGTCAGCAGGTGTTCGCCGGTGAGGCGACCCGGTTGGGCTACATGACCGACGAGGCCGTGGAAGGCCGCGATTCTTTCCTGGAGAAGCGCACCCCCGACTGGTCCGGCTTTCCCTGGTATTTCTGATCCCGCCACCCTCGGGTGAGACGGACATCACAGGAATCTGCGGGATCCGATCGACGATTACGCACGTCAGAGGGTCGTTCGTCGATTTTAGGGCGAGCACCTGCCCATGAAACAATGGGCTGACCGAGATTACCCATGTTTGGGGGAAGGAAATCACAATGCGACGCGCACTTGTTAGCGCCCTGGCCGTTCCCGTCCTGCTGCTCTCCGCCTGTGGCAGCGACGACGACGGCGCGGAGGTCGTGGAGCCCAACGGCCAGACCACCGAAGAGACCACCGACGACGCCGCCGAGGAGACCGACGACACCGCCGTCGAGGAGACCGACGACGACGCGGCCGAAGAGACCGACGACACCGTGCTGGGTGGCGGCGACGACGCCGAGGCCACCGAGGACGAGGGTGTCGAGGACGGCATCGGCGCGACCCAGGACGACGAGGCCGAGGACACCGACGGTGACGACTCCGCCGCCGGCGAGTCGGCCTCCGGTGACGAGCAGGCCGCTGCCGACCGCACCAAGGAGTGGTTCGTGGCGTTCGTCAGCGGTGACGAGGCCGTCTGCGACATGATGCTGGACTTCGTCGGCGACCCGACTGTCCCGATGAAGGACTCCGAGAACTACGACCTCTGCAGGAACATGATCCCGGGCATGGTGGGCGACATATTCGCGGACAGCCCTGAGATCGTGGGCGTCATCGAGTCGATGGAGATCAACGGCGCGACCGTCGAGGGCGACACCGCAACCATCACCCAGGAGCATTTCTCCGATATGTTCGGAGAAGCATTTGGCGACACCGAGATCAAGCTGAAGAACATCGACGGTGAGTGGTACGTCGACATGAACAGCCTCTCCGGCATGTGATCGAGTCAGCACGCTGAACGCCGCGGCGCCGGATCCCCTCGGGGGTCCGGCGCCGCTGCCGTTCCCGGACACCTACGCTGACGGGGTGGACCTGCCCGCCCCGCTCGCCGTCGGCCCCGGCATCCCCCTCGGGCCGGTGCTCACCGCGATCTCCGAACGCCTGACGACGGGCGGCCCGCCCCTGCTCCCCCGACCCGTGGGGACGGAGCCCCCGGAGCAGCTCACCCCCGCTGAACGGACGGATCCCCTCCTGGCCGGTGCCGCGGCCGTGCTGGCCACCTCCGGCTCCAGCGGCACGCCGCGGCGCGTCGCCCTCCCCGCCGCGTCGTTGCGGGCCTCGGGCTCGGCGACGGCGCAGCGGCTCGGGGGCCCGGGGCAGTGGCTGCTGGCCCTGCCCGCCCACCACGTCGCCGGATTCCAGGTGCTGGCCCGCTCCGCCCAGGCCGGCACGGTGCCGGTCGTCCTGCCGCCCGGGCCGTTCACCGCCACGGCATTCTCGGCGGCGTCGGCGCGCCTCGACCCAGGCGTCCGCCACTACACCTCGCTGGTGCCCACCCAGCTCTCCCGGGTGCTGGAGGACCCGGGAGCCGCTGCGGCGCTGGCCTCCTTCGACGCCGTCCTGATCGGCGGGGCGGCCCTGCCCGACCCGACCCGGGAGGCCCTGACGGCCCACCGCGTGCCGGTCGTGACGACATACGGGATGACCGAGACCTGCGGCGGCTGCGTCTACGACGGCAGTCCACTGCCGGGCATGCGGGTGGCGCTGGAGGCCGACGGACGGATCCGGCTGGGCGGCGCCGCCGTCGCGGCCGGGTACCTCGGGATGCCGGAGCTCACCGCGCAACGCTTTGTCACCGACGAGGACGGGGTGCGCTGGTTCCGCACCGACGACCTGGGCGAGCTGGACCCGGCCACCGGGCGGCTGCGGGTGCTGGGGCGGATCGACGACGTGATCAACACCGGGGGCCTCAAGGTTGCGCCCGCCGACGTGGAGTCGGCGCTGCTGGGGCTGCCGGAGGTCCGGGCCGCCGTCGTCCTGGGGATCCCGGACCCGGAGTGGGGTCAGCGGGTCGCGGCCGCCGTGGTGCTGCGGGACGCACCCCCGGCCGGGGCAGCGGCCGACGCAGACCTGACCGCGGCTGTCCGCCAGGCGTTGCGGGGCCGTCTGCCGGGTCACGTCCTGCCCCGGCAGGTCGTCCGGGTCGGGGAGCTCCCGCTGCTGGCCTCCGGCAAGCCGGACCGGGTCGCCCTGCGTGCACTATTGGCCCGCGGAAGTGGCAGAATAGGAGGTCAACCCCGGTCCTGACATGGGATCCGGGACACCCGAGCGGAGGAGGTCCCCGTGCCCAGAGTCATCCTGGCCGTGCTGGTGCTGGCCTTCTCGATCTACACCGCGGTGGACGCGATCCAGACCGAGGACGACAAGATCCGCAACCTGCCCAAGGTCGTGTGGGTCGTGGTCTGCCTGTTCTTCCCGATCGCCGGCGGCCTGACCTGGTTCATCGCCGGACGCCCCCGCGAGTCGCTGCTGCGCCGGCAGCCGCCCCCCGGCCCCCGCGGGCCCGACGACGACCCCGACTTCCTGCGGGGGATCTGACCCGGTGGCCACACCTTCCCAGTGGGTCGCCGGTGCGCGCCCACGGACGCTGCCTGCCGCCGTCGCACCGGTCGCCGTCGGCACCGGCTCGGCACACGCCCTCGGCGACGCCGACGCCGCCCTGGCCGTGCTGGCCCTCATCGTCGCCCTCGCCCTCCAGGTCGGCGTGAACTACGCCAACGACTACTCCGACGGCGTCCGCGGCACCGACGAGGACCGGGTGGGCCCGCTGCGCCTCGTCGGGTCCCGGCTGGCCGACCCGGGCAGCGTCAAGGCCGCCGCGTTCGCCTGCTTCGGGCTGGCCGCGCTGGCCGGCCTGACCCTCGTCGCGCTGGCCGAGGCCTGGTGGTTCCTGCTGATCGGGGCGGTCGCGATCGTGGCCGCCTGGCAGTACACCGGGGGGCGCCGACCCTACGGGTACCGCGGCCTGGGCGAGGTCGCCGTCTTCGTCTTCTTCGGGCTGGTGGCCGTGCTGGGCACCACCTACACCCAGGTGCACACCCTGGACCTCGCCAGCTGGGCCGGCGCCTGCGGCGTCGGGTTCCTGGCCTGCGCGATCCTGGTCACCAACAACCTGCGCGACATCCCCGGGGACACCGACGCGGGCAAGCGGACCCTGGCGGTCCGGCTCGGCCCCGCCCGCACCCGCTGGTTGTATGCCGTGCTCGTGCTCGGTGCGTTCGTCGCCGCCGGGGTGGCCGCCCTGGCCCAGCCCTGGAGCCTGCTGGCGCTGGTGGCGCTCCCCGTGGCCTGGTCCCCGGTGCGCCGGGTGCTGGGCGGCGCCGACGGCCGCGACCTCATCCCGGTCCTCGGCCGGACCGGGGTGCTGCAGCTGGCCTACGCCGCCCTGCTCACCCTCGGGCTGGTGCTGTCCGCCTGACCCGGCTCACGGCGTACAGGCGCCCCTCCCCACGCTTGGGCACTCGCCCCTCCCCACCCGTGGAAACTTCTGGGGCCTATGACCCCCAAAAGTTTCCCCACCACCGTAGAACCCGCCACCCCTCACCACGCGTGGAAGCTCGCCCCTCCCCAAGTGTGGAAACTTTCGGGGCCTATGACCCCTAAGAGTTTCCCCACGAGCGCGAGAGCGACGCTACCGTCGGGGGCCGACTCCCCGGGCGTGTGGCCGGTGCTGCCCGCCTGACCCGGCCCACGGCATACGGGCCCCTCTCCCCACGTGTGGAAACTCTTCGGGCCTATGACCCCCCAAAAAGTTTCCCCACGAGCCCGGGAGCGGCGCTACCGTCGGGCGATGACGGCGGACCTTCCCGAGCTGCTCCTACCGGACGCCGCCGCGTGGCGCGAGGAACACCACGCCGACTCCCCCTGCGTGTGGCCGGTCCTGTCCGCCTGACCCGGCTCACGGCGTACCGGCACCCCTCCCCACGTGTGGAAACTCGCCTCTCACCATGTGTGGAAACTTTTCGGGCCCATGACCCCCAAAAGTTTCCCCACGAGCGCGGCAGCGGAGCTACCGTCGAGGGATGACGGCGGACCTGCCCGAGCTGCTCCTGCCAGACGCCGCCGCGTGGCGCGCCTGGCTCGAGGAACACCACGCCGACTCCCCGGGCGTGTGGCTGGTGCTGCACAAGAAGGGCGGCACGGTCACGTCGCTCACCTACGAGGACGCCCTCCTGGAGGCGCTGTGCTTCGGGTGGATCGACGGGCTGACCAAGCGCCGGGACGCGGGCAGCTACCAGCAGCGCACGACGCCCCGCCGCCCGCGCAGCACGTGGTCGCCCAGCAACGTGGAGCGGGTCGCCCGCCTGGAGGCCGAGGGCCGGATGCACGAGGCGGGGCGTGCGCAGGTGCGACGCGCCCAGGCTGACGGGCGCTGGCCACGGGTGTAGTTTCGGGTCATGCAGATTCCGGAGAAGCTCGAGGCGGCGCTGTCGGACCAGGTGACGATGGAGCTGGCCGCCGCCACCACCTACCTGCAGCTGGCGATCGAGCTGGAGAGCCTCGACCTGACCGGCATGGCGTCCTGGATGCGCGCCCAGTCCGAGGAGGAACGGGTCCACGCGGACAAGTTCATCGCGCACATGGTCGACCGGGGCTCGACGCCGAAGATCGGCACGATCGAGGGTCCCCAACTCGAGGTCTCGATAGCCGTGGACGCCTTCGAGGCGGCGCTGGCCCACGAGCAGCACGTCTCCGCCTCGATCCGCGACCTCTACCGGCTGGCCGAGTCCGAGGGCGACCTGGACTGCCGGCCGCTGCTGCACTGGTTCCTGGATGAGCAGCTCGAGGAAGAGGCCACGGTCGGCGAGATCGTGAACCGGCTCAAGCTGACCGGTGACGACGGCGGCGGGCTGCTGCGGATGGACGCCGAGCTCGGTGCCCGCAACCCGGCCGTCCAGGGCGACAACGAGTAGACCGCACCTCCGCGGGAGAGAGGAGCCTGTGCGATAGCCAGGGTCAGCGGTCGCCCTGGTCCCAGCCCTCGGCCTCGGCGTCCTCGTCGTCCTCGTCGGTGCGCTGCCCCGCGAGCTTCTGCTCCCGCTCGGCGCGCCGCCGGGCAACCTTCTCCTCCAGCTGCCGGGCCATCTCCTCGCGGGGGCGCGCCAGCAGGAAGAACGAGGTCACCATCGAGAACAGCGCCGCGAAGATCAGCGCCCAGATCTCGTGGACGCCCAGCCAGAGCAGACCGAGCAGGAAGACCGCAAAGATCAGCAGCCGCCAGATCGTGTACTGCACCATCAGCGAGCCCTCACAGCCCCGAGTAGGAGTGCAGCCCGACGAAGAAGGTATTGACCACGGTGTAGTTCAGGATGATGCAGGTGAAGCCGGCGACCGCCACCCAGGTCGCCCTGCGCGCGGTCCAGCCGGTGGTGGCGTGCGCGTGCAGGTATGCGGCATACACCACCCAGATCACGAAGGACCAGACCTCCTTGGCGTCCCAGCCCCAGTAGCGGCCCCAGGCGTGCTCGGCCCAGATGGCGCCGGCGATCACGGTGAAGGTCCACAAGGGGAAGCCCACGACGTGGATGCCGTAGGTCATCTGCTCCAGCTTCCTGGGCGTGGGCAGCGCCCCCAGCCACCGCCAGGCCGGGCGGCCGGTCCGCTCCGACTGCTCCTTGACCAGGAACAGGAGGGCGGTCAGGAAGCCGATCGCCAGCAGCCCGATGGTCAGGGTGGCGACGGTGACGTGCACGATGAGCCACAGTTTGCTGTTCAGCGAGGGCAGCAGGGCACCGGCGGGGGTGTACCAGTTCGCGACCGCGACGCCCAGGATGAGCAGCGACAGCCCGGTCACGAAGACCCCGAGCCAGAGCCGCTCCGAGCGCAGGCTCCACAGCGAGTAGAGGACGAGCAGGAAGGCCACGGCCATCAGCGCGAACTCGAACATGTTGCCCACCGGCGGGCGGCTCACCGCCAGCCCGCGCAGCCCGATCGAGACGATCAGGGCGAAGGTGGCCAACCAGGTCAGCTGCAACCCGATGACCCCCCAGCGACGGCTCGGCGGCTCGGCCACCTGAGGCCCGGCGGGCGGCTCGTCGGCGGCGTCGGTCCCGCCTGCCGCCCCGAGGGAGGCGTCGGCCGCGCCGGCCAGCGCCAGCTCACGCTGCTGGGAGACCCCGTGCCCCCGCGTCTGGACCGCCAGGTGCATCGCGAACGCCAGCATCGCCAGCGTCAGCACCGGGAGCGCCACGTAGAGCGCCATGTTGGCGGTGTCCGCCATCTGCTCGCTGGTCATGCCTTGTCCTCCGTCAGGGCCCGGGCCGCGGGGGTGCCCAGTGACTCGGTGATCCGTTCGTACAGCGCGTCGACGCCGTCCTGCAGGGCCGCGTCGGCCCCCTTGGCGAGACCGGCGACCTCCACCACAGTATGACCCTCGCGCCCCTCCGGGTCCGCCACCACCCGGACGAACAGCCGACGCCGGCGGACCAGGAGCATCGCCATCAGCGCCGCGAGCAGCACGATGGAGCTGACCAGCACCGGGATCCGGCCCGGGTCGTGCCGCACCGCCAGGCCGCCCCAGCGGACGACCTCGGACATCTCGATGCTGCCGCGGCCCCCGGGAAGGTCGACGGTCTCCCCGGGGGTGAGCAGCACCCGGGTGCGCTCGCCGTCGTCGTCGAAGACCTCGTCCATCGAGGCCACGTCGAGGGTGTAGACCGACTGGGCGCGACCCTCGGGGAACAGGTCGCCCTCGTAGACCCCGAGCACCAGCGCGGGCGCGGCGAGGTCAGGGAAGACCGAGATCGGGCCCAGCTCCTGGTCGAACTCCAGGGTCGGCAGGAAGAACCCGTAGAACCCGATGTTGGGCTCGGTGCCGGCCACCTTGATCGCCCCGGTCGAGGAGTAGTTGTCGTCCTGCGGCAGGAACGGCGTGGCCTGCTGGTACAGCACCTCGCCGTCGGGGTCGCGCACCGTGACGACCGGGGCATACCCGTTGCCCAGCAGGTAGATCGAGGTGCCGTCCAGGCCGAGCGGGTGGTTGACCGCCAGCACCCGCTCGGTGGTCTCCTCCCCGGGCGCCGGCGCCGTCGTGACCGTCCCGCTGAACTCCCGCGGGGCGCCCAGCTGCGCCTCGTTCTCGGCCTCGAAGTCCACCCGCAGCTCGTCCAGGGTGAGCACGAAGGGCTCGATGTCGTCCAGGTCCACCCAGGGGCCGACCTGGAGCGTGTCGTAGCGCCCGACCGTGCTAGTAAAGGTCTGACCCTCGGGCAGGATCACCTCCCCGCGCCAACCCAGCAGGTGCCCCATGGCGACGGAGACGATCACCGCCAGCAGCGAGACGTGGAAGAACAGGTTGCCGGTCTCCTTGAGGTAGCCCCCCTCGGCCGACACCTCCCCCGGGCGGTCGTCCTTGCGGATCCGGTAGCGCCGCGCGCGCAGCGCCATGCGGGCGGCGGCCAGCACCTCCTCCTCGGGGGCCTGCACGACCTCGGTGCGGTATGCCGGCAGTCGCCGCAGGTGGCGCGGTGCCCGTGGGGGTTGGGCCCGGAGGGCACGGATGTGCTGCCGGGTGCGGGGCAGGATGCAGCCGACCAGCGAGACCATGAGCAGCAGGTAGATCGCGGCGAACCACGGCGAGGCGAAGACGTCGAACATCCCGACCCGGTCCAGCCAGGGGCCGACCGTGGGGTTGTCCTCCAGGTACTCCCGGACCCGGACCGGGTCGATGCTGCGCTGTGGGTAGATGGATCCCGGGATGGCTGCGACCGCGAGCAGGAGCAGCAGCACCAGGGCGGTGCGCATGCTCGTGAGCTGGCGCCAGATGAAGCGCGCCCACCCGACGGCGCCGAGGGTGGGTTGCTGCACGGTGCGGTCGGCCATCAGAGCACCGTGGTGAACGAGGAGGTGAGCCGGGTCTGGATCCAGGCGGTGACCTGCTCCCAGACCCCGCTGATCATCAGCAGCCCGAGCACCACGAGCAGCGCGCCCCCGACGGCCTGGACGACCCGGTGCCGGTCCCGCAGCCAGCGGGAGACCCTGCTGACCCAGCCGAGCCCCGCCGCGATCAGCAGGAACGGCAGACCGAGGCCCACGCAATAGGCGGCCGAGAGGACCAGGCCGCGGCGGACGACCCCGTCGTCGTAGGGCGGCAGCGAGGCCGCCAGGGCCTGGATCGCGCCGAGGACCGGGCCGGTGCAGGCGCTGAAGCCCAGGCCGAAGACCACGCCCAGCAGCGGGGCGCCGGCCAACCCGGCGGCCGGCCGCCAGCGGGGCTGCCAGCTCGCGGTCGGCGCCCACACCATCACCACGCCCAGCGCCAGGACCAGGACGCCACCGATCCGCAGCAGCAGGTCCTGGCGTTGTTGCAGCGCGAGGCCCAGGCTGGAGACCGCGACCCCCATCACGATGAACACGGCGCTGAAGCCGAGCACGAACAGCGCCGCCCCGGCCAGCAACCGGCCGCGACCGCGCGAGCTGCCGCCGGCCGCCGGCTCCGGAGACATCCCGGTGATGTAACCCAGGAACCCCGGCACCAGCGGGAGCACGCACGGGGAGGCGAAGGAGACCACCCCGGCCAGGGCGGCCAGGCCGAGGGCCAGCAGCAGCGGGCCCGAGACGACGACCTCACTCACTCTGCGAGCACGTCCTCGACCATGCCGACCAGCGTCGTCTCGTCGACCTGACCGGCGACCCGGGCGGCGACCAGCCCGTCCCGGTCGAGCACCATCGTGGTCGGCCGGGGGTTGGCCCAGCCCTTCAGGGCGACCAGCGTCTGCCCCCCGTCGTCGGCCAGCGACGGGTAGCCGATGCCCTGGACCTTCTCGAACGACTTGGCCGCGTCGAGGCCGTCGCGGTCGTTGACCCCGATGAACTGGACCGGGTCGCCGGCCTCCTGGAAGTGCTCGTAGGCGGCCTGCAGGTCCGGCGCCTCGGCCTTGCACGGGCCGCACCAGGAGCCCCAGACGTTGATCACCACCACCTCGCCGAGGTGGTCCGCGGACGACCAGTCCTGCCCCTGCAGGGTGGTGCCGGACAGGTCGATCCGGACCTCCCGGTCCCCGACCGCCACCTGTTGCAGGGTGCCGTCACCGGCGATGTAGCCCTTCTGGTCACCGGCCCGTGCCTGCTCGGCGATGGTCCCCTCGTCCGAACAGCCCGCGACCCCCAGCAACGCCACCACCGACAGCGCTCCCGCCCACCGCCCCGCGGCCCCCACCCCGGTGCGCCGGATCCGTGGCCTCATGCCCCGGCGCCCGGACGGGCACGCGCGACAAGGTCGACCGCCGGCTCGGAGTAGCTGAGGCTGACCGGGTCGTCGCCCTCGTAGGTCAGCGTGGTGAGGGAGGCCAGGGCGCACTCCCGGTTGCGGGGGTCGTGCCACAGGCGCTTGCCCTCGATGGTGCGCCGCAGGGTCCAGATCGGCAGCTGGTGGGAGACGATCAGCGCCTCGTGGCCGCGTGCCGCGCGGCGGGCCGTGTCGACCGCGGCCAGCATCCGGACCGAGATCTCCTTGTACGGCTCGCCCCAGGACGGCTCCAGCGGGTTGCGCAGGTAGGGCCAGTGCCGGGGGTTGCTCAGCTTGCCCTCGCCCTGGCCGAAGGTCATCCCCTCGAAGTGGTTGGCCGCCTCGATGACCCGCTCGTCCACCTCCGGCTCCAACCCCAGCGCCTCGGCGCTCGGGGCCGCCGTCTCCTGGGCCCGCTGCAGCGGCGAGGAGACCAGGTGCACGATGTCGCGGCCGGTCAGGTGCTCGGCGACCCGCTCGGCCATCTGCCGGCCGAGGTCGGACAGGCGGAACCCCGGCAGGCGCCCGTAGAGGACGCCACCGGGGTTGTGCACCTCGCCGTGGCGCAGCAGGTGCACGACGGTGCGCGTCGATCCGGTCGTCGTCATGGCCCGATTGTCCCCCATCAGTCTGAGGGCGGGGTGAGCATGTCCTCGACCGCGCCCGGCAGCGCCGCCAGCACGTGGTCGACGGCCTCGTCATCGTGCGCCCCGCTGACGAACCAGGTCTCGAAACAGCTCGGCGGCAGGTGCACCCCGCGGCGCAGCATGCCGTGGAAGAACCGGCCGAACGCCGCGGTGTCCTGCGCCCGGGCGTCGTCGTAGTCCCGCACCTGCCCGTCCCGGAAGAAGACGCTGAACATGGTGCCTGCCCACTGGATCCGGTGGGGCACCCCGGCCGCAGCGAAGGCCTGCGCCACCCCGTCGGCGATCGCCCGCGCCGCGGTCCCGACGCGGTCGTACAGCTCGGGGGTGCACCCGCGCAGGGTGGCCAGCCCGGCGGCCGTGGCCACCGGGTTCCCGGACAGCGTCCCCGCCTGGTAGACCGGCCCCTCCGGCGCCAGGTGCGCCATCACGTCGGCGCGTCCGCCAAAGGCAGCGGCCGGGAATCCCCCGCCCATCACCTTGCCGAAGGTGAACAGGTCCGGCGCCCCCTCGGCATACGGACCCTCGAGACCGAACCACCCGCCGGCCGACGCCCGGAACCCCGTCATCACCTCGTCGGAGATGAGCAGCGCACCGTGCGCGCGGGTGACCCGGAGCAGTGCCTGGGTGAAACCCGGATCCGGCGGCACGATGCCCATGTTCCCGGCCGCCGCCTCGGTGATCACGGCCGCGATCTGGTCCCCGCGCTCGGCGAAGGCGGCCTCCAGAGCGGGCACGTCGTTGTAGGGCAGCACCAGGGTCTCCCCCGCGCTGCTCGGCGGGACGCCGGGCGAGTCCGGCAGCGCGAAGGTGGCCAGCCCCGAGCCGGCCGAGGCCAGCAGCGCATCGACGTGCCCGTGGTAGCACCCGGCGAACTTCACCACGACCGAGCGGCCGGTGAACCCCCGGGCGAGCCGCAGCGCGCTCATCGTCGCCTCGGTGCCCGAGCTGACCAGACGGACCTGTTCGACAGGGTCGACGCGGGCCACGATCTCCTCGGCGAGCGCGACCTCGTTCTCGCTGGGGGTGCCGAAGCTGAAGCCGCGGGCGGCGGCCTGGGTGACCGCCGCGAGGACGTCGGGGTGGGCGTGGCCCAGGATCATTGGCCCCCACGAGCAGACCAGGTCGACATAGCGGCGGCCGTCCAGGTCCTCCAGCCACGCGCCCCGGGCGGAGCGCATGAACCGCGGGGTGCCACCCACCGACCCGAAGGCGCGGACCGGGGAGTTCACCCCGCCCGGGGTCACCGCCCGGGCGCGGGCCATCGCCGCCGCGGAGGCGGGGGCGTCATCGGGGTATGCCGGGGTGCCGGCCTGTGGGGTGGGCCCGTCGGGGTCGCTGGGAGGGATCACCGACCCAGTGTCTCAAGCCGAGTCGCTGAGCCGGGCGGCGGCGTGGGTGCGGACCGGGTTCTGCGCGGCATCGGTGAGGCCGGCCACGTCGAGGGCGTCCACGACGACCTGCATCGCCTCGCCGAGGGCCGCGAACTGCTCCGGCTCCAGCAGGTCGACCAGGTTGGCCCGCACGCTCTCCACATGGATCCGCGACAGGTCGACCAGCGCCGCCCGACCGGACGCCGTGAGCGTCAGCTCGACCCCGCGACGGTCCTCGTGGCAGGTGCGCCGCTCGACCCAACCGCGGCTCTCCAGCCGGGTCGCGGTGTGGGTGAGTCGGCTGCGGGACTGCACCACCTGGTCGGCCAGCACCGACATCCGCAGCCGCCCCCCGGGGGCCTCGGAGAGCATCGAGATGATCTCGTACTCGGTCAGCCGGATCCCGTCCGTGGCCAGGGCCTGGTCCAACGCCTCGTTGAGCAGCCGCTGGCCCCGGAGGAAGGCGCGCCAACTCCGTTGTTCGTCCTCGGAGAGCCAGCGGCCCTCCTGGTCGGCGGCTCGAGCCATCTCCATCAACCTCTTTCGACACGGGAGGCGGGACGGCGCCCACCACCCCGTGATTCTACCGAGCGGCGTTCGCTCCGCACGTTTTATTGAATACTTAACTATACCCCTTCGACTGGTAGCACGCTCGGGGCACTGGTGGAACGGTCGAACGTGCTACCAGTGCCCCGAGCGTTCTCCCAGTGATGGGCGGGCCGCGATCGGGCCGCTACCCTGGAAACCCGCACCGCCACACCACGCATCGAGGAACCCATGGGCCTGCGACACCTGGCCACCGGCAACTGGACCGTGGACCCGGCCCACAGCGAGGTCGGGTTCACGGCGCGGCACGTGATGGTGTCCAAGGTCCGCGGGACATTCCGGGAGTTCACCGCCCGCGTGGAGATCGCCGCACCGTTCGAGGACTCCACGGTGACCGCCGAGGTCAACCTCGCCTCGGTCGACACCCGCAACACCGACCGGGACACGCACCTGCGCTCCGGGGACTTCTTTGACACCGAGGTCTTCCCGGCGATGACCTTCCGGTCCCGCGAGGTCTCCGACACCTCGATGACCGGGGACCTGACGATCAAGGACATCACCCGACCGATCACCTTCGACCTGGAGTTCATCGGCACCTCGGAGGACCCGTGGGGCGGCTTCCGGGCGGGCGTCGAGGCCTCGGCGGAGATCAACCGGAAGGACTGGGGCCTGACCTGGAACGTGGCCGTGGAGTCCGGCGGCGTCCTCGTCTCGGAGCGGATCCAGATCCACCTGGACGTGGAACTGATCCAGCCGACAGGCTAATCTCCTCTCACACCTGTCGATCGGTCTGGCCCCCAGGACCGGTCGACCTCCCCGGCCCCGCCGTGACGCGCCCCCTGTTCCCGTCACGGTGGGGCCGTTCATCTGCAGCCCGGGACCGCCAGGTCACGCGTCCGGTGGGGTGCGGGGGCCGCCCGACCAGACGTCCGGTGGGGTGTGGAGGCCGCCAGGTCGCACGTCCGGTCGGTGGGGGGCCGCCGGTCGGTGGGGGTCGCCGGTCGGTCAGTGGGGGGACAGCAGGTGGGCGGCGTGCTCGGCGTAGTAGGTCAGGACGATCTGCGCGCCGGCGCGGCGGATCGAGGTCAGGGTCTCCAGCACCATCCGGTCCCGGTCGATCCAGCCGTGGGCGGCGGCGGCCTCGATCTGGGCGTACTCCCCGGACACCTGGTAGGCGGCGACCGGCACGTCGGAGACCTCGGCGACCGAGCGCAGCACGTCGAGGTAGGGCAGCGCGGGCTTGACCATCACCAGGTCCGCCCCCTCGGCCAGGTCCAGGCGCAGCTCGCGCAACGACTCGGTGAGGTTCGGCGGGTCCTGCTGGTAGGTGGCGCGGTCACCCTGCAGGGTCGAGCCGACCGCCTCACGGAACGGCCCGTAGGCCCCGGAGGCGTACTTGGCGGTGTAGGCCAGGATCGCGGTGTCCTGCAGTCCTGCCTCGTCCAGCGCCGCGCGGATCACCCCAACCTGGCCGTCCATCATCCCCGAGGGACTGACCACGTGGGCACCGGAGCGGGCCTGCACGACCGCCATCTCGGCATACCGCTCCAGCGTGGCGTCGTTGTCGACCCGGCCCTGCCCGTCGAGCACCCCGCAGTGGCCGTGGTCGGTGAACTCGTCCAGGCAGGTGTCGGCCATGAGCACGGTGTCGTCGCCGAGGTCCTGCCGGAGTGCGGCCAGCGCCCTGTTCAGCACCCCGTCCGGGTCGGTGCCTCCGGTGCCGGTGGCGTCCCGTCGCTCGGGGACCCCGAAGAGCATCAGGCCACCGACCCCGGCCCGCACCGCCGCGTCGGCGGCCGCCCGCAGCGAGTCGGTGGTGTGCTGCACGACCCCGGGCATCGACCCGATCGGCACGGGCTCGGTGATGCCCTCGCGGACGAACATCGGCAGCACCAACTCGGCCGGGTGGACCCTGGTCTGGGCCACCAGCCGGCGCATGGCCGGGGTGGTGCGGAGCCGGCGGGGACGTTCGGTCAGGGAGTGCCGGACGCTCACGCCCGTGCCTTGGCCCGGCGGGAGCCGGTGCGCCGCTGGCTGGGCCGGACGACCGGTTCACCGGCGGCCCGTGCCTCCTCGACGGTGTGCCGGGCAAACTCGGCGAGCGCGTCCACCAACCGTTCGGCACGTGCCTCGGGCGCGATCACGTCGACCCGCAGACCGTGCTCCTCGGCGGTCTTGGCGGTGGCCGGGCCGATGCAGGCGATCACCGAGTTGGCGTGCGGCTTGCCGGCGATGCCCACCAGGTTGCGGACGGTGGCCGAGGAGGTGAAGCAGACGGCGTCGAACTTGCCGGTCTTGATCGCCTCGCGCATCGGTGCGGGCGGCGGGGCCGAGCGGACGGTCCGGTATGCCGTGACGTCGTCGACCTCCCAACCCATCTCGCGCAGGCCGGCCACCAGGGTCTCGGTTGCGATGTCGGCGCGGGGCAGGAACACCCGGTCGATCGGGTCCAGCACGTCGTCGTAGGGAGGCCACTCGGCGAGCAGGCCGCGGGCGGACTCCTCACCGGTCGGCACCAGGTCGGGCTCCAGGCCCCAGTCGCGCAGCGAGTCGGCGGTGGCTCCCCCGACGGCCGCGATCTTCAGCCCGGCGAAGGCCCGGGCGTCCAGGCCGAGCTCGATGAACTTCTCCCGCACGGCCCGCACCGCGTTGACCGAGGTGAACCCGATCCACTCGTAGCGTCCGGTGACCAGGCCGTGGATCGCCCGGTCCATCTGCTGCGGGGTGCGCGGCGGCTCGACGCTGATCGTGGGGACCACCTCGGCGGTCGCGCCGTAGGAGGCGATCCGGTCGACCATCGGGCCCGCCTGGTCCTTGGTGCGCGGCACCAGGACGTTCCAGCCGAAGAGCGGCTTGGTCTCGTACCAGGACAGTTCCTCGCGCAGCGCCACGGACTGCCCGACGACGGCCACGCCGCCGTGCTCGAAGCCGGCCTCGGCGAGCTCGGCGATGGCCTCGTCCAGCTGGGTGACGGCGGTGCGCTGGGTGACCGTGGTGCCCCGCTCGGTGAGGCAGACCGGGGTCTGCCCGTCCCGACCGGCGGACAGCAGCGCGGTCAGCGCGCGGCGCAACTCGGTGGCGCTGCCGAGGACGACGACGGTGACCCCGTCGGCGACCGACAGGCTCCAGTCGGTATGCCGGTCGGCGCCGTCGACGATGTGCAGTGTCCCGCCGTCCTGCCCGGTCAGCGGGACCCCGGCATACGCGGGCACGGACCAGGCCGAGCTCACCCCGGGGACGATCTCGAAGGGGATGCTGGCCCGGCGGCAGGCCAGCGCCTCGGTCACCAGGCCGCTGAATGCGCTGGGGTCACCGTCCATCATCCGGACCACCAGGGCGCCGGGCTCGTGCAGCTTGCCGACCTCCTTGACCAGCATCTTGGCCCGGGAGGTGCGGGTCAGCGAGCCGCTGGTGCCGCGGCTGGCCGCCAGGACGGTCGCGTCGGGGCGGATGAAGCGGGCCAGCTGGTCGGCGTCGTGCAGCGTGTCGAGGAGCACCACGTCCGCCGCCTTGAGATAGTCCCTGGCTCGGACGGTGAGCAATCCCGGGTCGCCGGGTCCGGCGCCGACGAAGGCGACCCGTGCGGTCGCCGGGGAGACGGGGGAGAAAGCGGTCTGTGTGCTCACGTGTCACGCTCCGTGGTGTGGTTGCCGGCGTGGTCAGCGCCGGCGGTGGGGGCCCCCGCGGGGTCGGGGGTGCCCGTAGACGCCAGGTCGGCGAGGAACAGGTCGGCTAGCTGGTGCCCGAGCGACACCGGATCGGCGCCGCTCACTTCGTGCCGCGTCGCCCGACCCTGTAGGTCGGCGAACCCGGTCAACGTCATGGCCCCCCTGGGATCCCCTCCGGAGTCCGGTCCGGTCGCGCCCCCGAGGCGGGCCACCGCCCCCACCGGCGCCGTGCAGCCGGCCTCGAGCCGGGCCAGCAGGGCGCGCTCGGCCTCCACGCAGGCGCGGGTGTCCGGGTCGTCCAGCTCCGCGCACCAGGCGGTGACCGCCTCGTCGTCGTCCCGGCACTCCACGGCCAGGGCGCCCTGGCCGGGGGCCGGCAGCATCTGCACGAACGGGAGCACCTCGGTGGCCTCGTCGATCCGGCCGACCCGGGTCAGCCCGGCGGCGGCCAGCACGACGGCGTCGAGGGTGCCGGAGCGGACCTGGCCCACCCGGCTGTCGATGTTGCCGCGGATGTCGCGGATCTGCAGGTGGGGGGCGAAGACCGCCAGCTGGGCGGCGCGGCGCGGCGACCCGGTGCCCACGACCGCCCCCTCGGGCAGCCCGGCGAGGGTCAGCCCGTCCCGGGCCACGACGACGTCCCGCGGGTCCTCGCGCTCCGGTATCGCGGCCAGGACCAGGCCCGGCACGGGTGCCACGGGCAGGTCCTTCAGCGAGTGCACGGCCACGTCGATGCGGTCCTCCAGCAGGGCGGTGCGCAGCGCGCTGGCGAAGACACCGGTGCCCCCGATCTCGCGCAGCGAGGCGGTCGACTCGTCCCCCTCGGTCCGGACCGGCACCAGGTCGACCTGGTGGCCCCGGGCCCGCAACAGGTCCGCGACCCACCCGGCCTGGGTGGTGGCCAGCTCGCTGGCCCGGGTGCCCAGGCGCAGCCGGCGGGTCGCGGTGGCACCGGGCAGGCACTCCTGCTCGGCCTCGGTCAACGGCGGCGTGTGCCGCAGGGTCGGGGTCATACCAGGCCCCCCGTCTCCGGGGGCGTGGAGACCGCCGCCACGTCGTAGGGGTCCAGGTCGAACAGCTCGCGGAGCACGCTCGCGTAGTCACCCCGGCCGTCGGTGTCCGAGGCCAGGGCCTTCACCCGGACGGTGGGGGCGTGCAGCAGCTTGTCGACGACCCGCTGCACCGTGCGCTGGACCTCCTGGCGCTCCCGCTCGGGCAGGTCCGGGAGCCGCTGGTCGAGTCGCTGCAGCTCGGCGGCCACCACGTCCGCGGCGCGCGAGCGCAGCGCGGTGACGGTGGGCGCGACGGCCTGGGCACGGCGGGACACCAGGTAGGCGCCGACCTCACCGGTGACCAGCTGGCGCACCTCGGCCACCGCCGGGTCCACCTCGGCACCGGAGTCCTCGGCGCGTTCCTGCAGGTCCGCCAGGCTCCACAGGCCGACCCCGGGCAGGGCACCCACCCCGGGGGCGACGTCGCGGGGCATCGCCAGGTCCAGGATGGCCAGCGGGGTGTCCGCGCTCCCCCGCACCCGGCGCACGGCCGCCTCGTCGACCACGTGCTGCGTCGCGCCGGTGCAGGTGACGATCAGGTCGGCCCGGGCGCCGAGCTCGGGCAGCCGGGACCAGTCCTCGCTCCGGAAGCCGTACTGCGCGGCCAACCGGTCCGCCCGCTCCCGGGTGCGGTTGATCACGGTGACGTCGCTGATCCCGCTGCGGGACAGGGTGGCCGCGGCCAGGCCGGACATCGAGCCGGCACCGATCAGCACGGTGCGCGCACCGGCCAGGGACTCCAGGTGGCCGGCCGCACGCTCCAGCCCGAGCTCGACCAGGGACCGGCTCACCCGGTCGATGCTGGTCTCGGTGTGCGCCTGCTTGCCAACCCGGAGCGCGTGCTGGAACAGCGGGTTGAGCACGGTCCCGGCGGCGCCCTCGTGCTGCGCGGCGCGGAAGGCCGCGCGGACCTGGCCCAGGATCTGCCGCTCCCCCACGGCCATCGAGTCCAGCCCGGAGGCGACCGAGAAGAGGTGGTGGACCGCACGGTCCTCGTAGTGCACGTACAGGTGCGGCGACAGCTCGTCCAGGGCGACCCCGGACAGGTGGGACAGCGCCTGGCCGACCTCCTGCAGGGCACCGTGGAAGGTGGCGGCGTCGACATACACCTCGGTGCGGTTGCAGGTGGCCAGCACGACCGCCTCACCCACGTCCTCCCCGGCGCGGACGGCGGCGGTCAGCGCGGCGGCGCCGGCATCGCCCGGCGAGGCCTGCTCGACCAGGTCCATCGGGGCGCTGCGGTGCGAGAGACCGACCACGAGCAGACTCATCCGACTCCCTCCGTCGTGCGCGCGGGCGCGGGCGTGTCCGTGACGACCTGGTCCGCCAGTGCGCGGCGCTGTTCGTGGAAGGCCAGGATCTGCAGCTCGGTGGCCAGGTCGACGTGGCGCACATCGACCCCCTCCGGGACGGTCACCAGGCAGGGCGCGAAGTTCAGCACCGAGCGGACACCCATGGCGACCAGCTCGTCGGCCACGGCCTGGGCGGCCTCGGCGGGCGTGGTGATCACCCCGATGGCGATCGACTCGCCGCTGGCCACAAGGTCGGACAGGGTGCGCACGGTCAGGCCCTCCACCTGCTCCCCGACGACCGACTCGTCCTGGTCGGCGAGCGCCACGATCCGGAAGCCGCGGGAGGTGAAGCCGCGGTAGCCGGCCAGCGCCCGGCCGAGGTGACCGAGACCGACAATGACGACGGGCCAGTCCTGGGTGAGGCCGAGTTCGCGGGAGATCTGGGCGGACAGCTGGCCCACGTCGTAGCCGACCCCCCGCACGCCGTAGGAACCGAGGCGGGAGAGGTCCTTGCGCAGCTGGGCGGATCGGACCCCGGCCGCGTCGGCCAGCTCCTCGGAGGAGATGGAGGTGACGCCGCGCTCACCGAATTGGCCCAGGGCCCGCAGGTACCCCGGGAGCCGCCCCACCGTCGCCTCGGGCACACCGCGGGGGGCGGGCTCGGAGATCACGGTGGCACCGACTCCTCTCGGGTCCGGGCGCCTTATATCAGAGCCTCGGAAGGTCGTTCAGGTACCCCCTCACCTTATGTCCTTGTGAACGTTTGCACAAAGTCGATCAGCGGCGACCACGACGGCGACGGAGCGCCCGCTGGAGCACGTCGGGGGCGACCCGCCAGTAACTCAGTTCCCGTCCGTCGACGAAGAGGACCGGCACCTTCTCGGCATACCTCCCGGTCAGGTCGGGTCGGTCCGCCAACTGCACCCGGTGCCAGTCGACGCCGGCCCGCGCGCAGACGTCGGCGACCACGGCCTCCGCCTCCTCGCACAGGTGGCAGCCGTCCCGGCCCAGCAGGACCACCCCGGGGGGCAGCTCGGGGCCACGCGACCGGCGCCACGGCATACCCGGCACGTCCTCAGTAGAAGACCGAGGTGCGCTCGCGCAACAGCTCGAACAGGGTGTGCTGGATCGTCTCCCGGACCCGGTCGGTCAGCTCGTAGACCACGGCCGGGTCCTCGGCGGCACCCTCGCCGCGTCCCGAGGTGTCGATGGGGGCGCCGAACTCGATGTACCACTTGCTCGGCAGCGGGATCATCCCCAGCGGGCCCAACCACGGGAAGGTCGGGGTCAGCGGCAGGTAGGGCAGCCCCAGCACGCGCGCCACGGCCGCGGCGTTACCCAGCATCGGGTAGGTCTCCTCCGCGCCGACGATCGAGCACGGGATGATCGGCACCTCGCAGCGCAGCGCCGCGGCCACGAACCCGCCGCGGCCGAACCGCTGCAACCGGTAGCGGTCCTTGAACGGTTTGCCGACCCCCTTGAAGCCCTCCGGCCAGACGCCGACGACCTCGCCGGAGCGCAGCAACCGCTCGGCGTCGGCGTTGGTCGCCAGGGTGCTGCCCATCCGGCGGGCCACCGGGCCCATCACCGGGGTGCCGAAGACCAGGTCGGCGCCCAGCATCCGCAGGTTGCGCTGCCGGGGGTGGGTGTCGTGCACGGCCACCTGGGTCATCAGGGAGTCCAGCGCCACGGTGCCGCTGTGGTTGGCGACCACCAGGGCGCCCCCCTCGGCGGGGATGTTCTCCACGCCCCGCACCTCGACCCGGAACCAGGTCTTGTAGAGCGGGCGTAGCAGGGGCAGCACCACGTGGTCGGTGAAGTCGGCGTCGAAGCCGAACTCGTCGATCGAGTAGTCCCCGGTCAGTCGCCGCCGCAGGAAGGCCAGCGTGCCGGCGACGGCGCGGTCCAGGTCGGCCCCGGTCAACCCGGCGACGGCACCCGCGCCGCGCAACGCCTGGATGACCAGCATCACCAACCGTTCCAGGTCGGACTCGGCGGGCGTCGCGGACTGCGTCTCCTGCGTCACATCAGCTCCTGCTCGGCGTGCTGCTCGGGGCGGTCCCGGTCCCGCGTGGCGGACAGGAAGGACTCGTAGGCGCTGCGGGTGGTGTATGCCGGGGCGAACCCCAGCTCCGTTCGCATCCGGGTGGTGTCCACCACGCGGCCGAAGGCCAGGCCGTCCATCTGGTCGCTGGGCAGTGAGGCCCACCCTGCCTTGCGGACCGCCCAGTTCAACGCGCCCCGGGTCCCCGGCACGACCGGCATCCACGGCCGGCCGGTCATGGCCACCGCCTGGCTGGTGGCCAGCACCCCGTCGCCGGCCACGTTGCAGGTGCCGACGGCCGGGCCGACGGTGGCCCGCACCATCGCCGCGACGGCGTCGTCCTCGTGCAGGAACTGCAACCGGCCGTCCCGACCGAACGGGACCGGCAGCACGGGCATCGTGAAGTAGTCGGTCAGGACCGTCCGGATGCTGGGGCCGATCACGTTGGCCATCCGGAGCATGGTCACCTCGAGCTCCGGGCGCCGCCGGGAGAGCCCGCGCACGTAGCCCTCGACCTCCATCGAGTCGCGGGCGAAGCCCGAGCGCGGGATGACGCGGGCCGGCATCTCCTCGGTGAACACCGCCGGGTCCCGCGGGGAGGAGCCGTAGACCCCGGCCGTGGACTTCACCACGACCCGCTGGACCGACTCGGTTTTCTGGCAGGCGGCCAGCAGCTGCATCGTGCCGAGCACGTTGATGTCCTTTTGCACCACCCGTCCGCCGGCGTCCCGCGGCGTGGCGATGACCCCCATGTGCACGACCGTGTCGACCTGCGCCTGGGCCATCAGCCGGCCCACCAGCGGGCTGCGGATGTCGGTGCGCACGAACTCGCCGCGGCCGATGGGGTGGGCGGGCGCCACGAGGTCGACGCCGATCACCCGCTCGACGTCCGGGTCCTCGGACAGCCGACGGGTCACCCGCCCGGCCAACTCCCGGGCGACCCCGGTAACCATGACTATCCGGGCCATCGACCGTCCCCGTGCGACGCGACCGGCGAACTCATGAGGTGCAACCTACCTCCCACCACGGCTCCCCGGACAAACCAACGGCGCCGTTCCCCGAGGGTCCGGCGCCGTCACAGGCTCACTTCTTGTTGCGACGCTGGTGACGCGTCTTCCGCAACAACTTGCGGTGCTTCTTCTTCGCCATGCGCTTGCGGCGCTTCTTGATGACAGAGCCCATTGGCTCACCATGTCCTTCGTCTCGTGGGTGTCGATCGGGCCGGACGGGCCGCGTGCCGCCAGGCAGCGGGACCGACCGAACAGTCGGCCTAGCGTAACCGGCGGGGTCCGGCGGACCCAAACGCGGCCCGGCGGGTCAGGCGGTGCCGTGGTAGGAACCGCGCAGGTATTCGTCGACGGCCTTCTCCGGCACCCGGAACGAGCGCCCTACCCGCACGGCGGGCAGCTCACCGGAGTGGACCAACCGGTAGACCGTCATCTTGGACACCCGCATCACGGCCGCCACCTCGGCCACCGTCATGAATGTCATCCCGGCCATCGGGGTTTCCTCAGCCATCGACGCGTTCCGTTCTCTCGCACATCACTCGATCGGGGCCACCGCGCGGCTTCCCCTCCGGCCATGGCACCTTTACTGTCGGGTAAACACTAGGGGCTGATGGTGCGTTTGCGAAAGTAGTGACGCAGGTTTGTCCAGTCGACACGCCTGGAAGCGCCGATTTTCTGGCCTGTTTCGTGCCGGCTGGGTCGCGCTCGCCCAGGGATGGCTGTCAGTCGAACCAGGGGTCCAGGCCCCACGGCGGGAACGACGCGCGGCGGCTCGCCATGACGGCGGCGTCCACCGGGTCCTCCGGCTGGTAGCCCTCCGACCACGTGCCGTACTCGATGTCCCGCCCCCCGAGGTCCCCCATCCGCGCCGGCCCGACCCGGCCATACACCTGGTTGGTGTAGTCCAGCCAGGACTGCGGCACCTCCGTGGTGAGTGGGACGGGACGGTGCGCGGCCACGGCGGTGAGGTGGGTCCAGGCCCGCGGGACGACGTCCACCAGCTCGTAGCCACCCCCGCCGAGCGCGACCCACCGGCCGCCGCACAGCTCGTGCGCCAGGTCGTGCACGGCCCCGGTGGCGGCGACCATCCCGTCGATCGAGACGGCGAGGTGGGCCAGCGGGTCGGCGAAGTGGCAGTCGCAGCCGTGCTGGGTGACCAGCACCTGGGGGCGGAAGGCGCGCAGCAGCGGCGGCACGACCGCGTAGAAGGCCCGCAACCAGGCGGTGTCGCCGGATCCCGGCGGCAGGGCCACGTTGACCGCGCTGTCCGGGGCGTCGGGACCGCCGGTGTCGCCGGGGAAGCCGGTGCCCGGGAAGAGTGCCTGGCCGCTCTCGTGGATCGAGCAAGTGAGCACCCTCGGGTCGTTCCAGAAGACCCGCTCGACCCCGTCCCCGTGGTGCACGTCCAGGTCGACGTAGGCGACCCGTTCCACCCCCTGGGCCAGCAGCCAGGAGATCCCCACCGCGATGTCGTTGTAGACACAGAAGCCGGCGGACCGGTCCGGCATCGCGTGGTGCAGCCCCCCGGCGATGTTCACCGCGTGGGCGGCCTGCCCCTCCCAGACGGCCCGGCAGGCCTTCAGCGTGCCGCCCACGGCCAGCGAGGTCGCCTCGTGCATCCCGGCGAAGGCGGGGGTGTCCTCGCTGCCCAGCCCGAACGAGCCGTCGGCCAGCCCCGGGTCGGCGGACAACTCGCTGACCCGGTCCACCAGTTCGGGGGTGTGCACCGTCAGCAGGTCCTCGCGCGTGGCCGCCTCCGTCGGCTCCACCCGCACCGTGGGGGCGTCCAGGATCCCCAGGTCCTGGCTCAACCGGTGGGTCAGGTCCAACCGGGAGGGGTGCATGGGGTGTCCCGGCCCGAAGTCGTAGGCCGTGAAACGCTGGTCCCAGACGACCATGGCGTCGATCATGGGTTCACGCTAGACCACGACGGTCGGGCGAGACGAGGAGAGGCACAGATGAGCAAGCACCGCCTGTTCGACGAGGACGTCCTGGTGATCGGGCTGGGCCGGTTCGGCGCCGCGGCCGCGATGGAGATGGACCGCCTCGGCTACCGGGTGCACGCGATCGAGTCGGACACCGCGCTGGCCGAGCGGTTCTCCCGCAAGCTGATGCGGGTGCTCTCCATCGACGCCACCGACCCGGAGGCGATGCGCCAGGCCAAGCCAGGCTCGTTCCGGGTCGCCGTGGTGGGGATCGGCACGTCCATCGAAGGGTCCCTGCTCACGGCCGGGAACCTGGTGGACGCCGGGGTCGCCTCGATCTGGGCCAAGGCGGTCTCCGGGGAGCACGCCCGGTTGCTCGAGCGGATCGGGGTGCACCACGTGATCTTCCCCGAGGCCGAGTCCGGCAGCCGAGTGGCCCACCTCGTCAACGGCAGGATGCAGGGCTACATCGAGTTCGAGGACGGCTACGCCATCGTGAAGATGTCGCCGCCGCAGGAGATGATCGGTTTCACCCTCGCCGAGAGCGACATCCGCAAGCGCTACGGCGTGACGATCGTGGGCATCAAGGCGCCCGGCGAGGACTTCACCCACGCCGTGCCCGACACCAAGGTCGGCGAGCACCACCGGCTGATCGTGTCCGGGCCCAGCCAGCTCATCGAACAACTCGCCGCGCGGCCCTGACCTGGGCCGGCTGCGGGGGCCGGCGAAAGCGGGCGCTCAGAGGTTGGTCGGGGTGCCCCCGGAGGACCCCAGGGGCAGCACCATGGCCGTCTCCTCCGCATCCTCGTCCGTGTCCACACCGCGGATCCGCATCGGCCGACGGCTGTCGGTCGGGCGGAACCCGAAACTGCTGGCGAAGGCGACGGCCCGGCCGTTGTCGGTGCCCACCCAGTAGACGATGTGCTTCATCTCGTCCTTGCGCGCCTGCTGCGCCGCGGCCTCCATCAGCCGCCGCGCCACACCGGCACCGCGCTGCTCGGGGGCGACCCACAGTCCGAACAGTTCCGCCACGCCCTCCTCGACGTAGCGTTCCTGGCCGATGCTGGCTACCCCCACGACGGCACCGTCACGCTCGGCGAGGAGCCGGCGCGAGCGGTTCATCCGGTCCCGCCACCGGCTCTCGGGGTATTCCTTCTCCTCCTCGACGGAGGCCACGAACGCCTCGGGGGACTCGGTCAGCGCACGCAGCCGGACGTCCTTGTAATCGGACCAATGCTCTTCGTCCAACACCCGCACGCTGATCTCTGTCATGCGCCAACCTTGCCACAGCCCGGCCCCCTGGTGCGATGCGCCCTCCCGGAAACGACCGGTGCTGCGAGGTCAGACCAGGTCAGTTCCCCGCCGACAACTCCCGGGACCTGCGGGCCGCGGCCTCGATGGCGGTGAGGAAGGCGGCACGCACCTTGTGGTCCTCCAGCTCGCGCAACGCGGCGACGCTGGTGCCACCGGGGCTGGAGACCTGCTCGCGGAGCACGGTGGGGTGCTCCCCCGTCTGCCGGATCATCGTCGCCGCGCCGTAGAGCGTCTGCACGGCCAACTCGGTGGCCGTCGAGCGGGGCAGGCCGAGGAGCACGCCCGCCTCGATCATCGCCTCCACCACGTAGAAGATGTATGCCGGACCGCTGCCACTGAGCGCGGTCACCGCATCCAGGTGCTTCTCGTCGAGCACGACGACCTTGCCGAAGGTGGTCAGCAGCCGCTCGGCCTGCTCCAGGTGCTCGTCGGTGCAGTGCCGACCCGGACTCATCACCGACATCGCCTGGTCCACCAGCGCGGGGGTGTTCGGCATCACCCGGACCACGCTGGTGCCCTCGGGCAGGCGCTGTTCCAGGTAGTCGGTGGTGATGCCGGCCGCGATCGAGATCACCAGGGCGGCGGGCGCGAGGTGGCCGGTGAGCTCGGTGAGCAGGGAGTTCATGTCCTGCGGCTTGACCGCCAACACGACCACGTCGGCATTGGTGGCCGCCTCCGCAGGTCCGGCCGCCCGCACGAAGTGCTCGTCGGCCAGCTCCTGGGCGCGCCTGGTGTCCCGGTCACAGACGACCAGGGCGCCCCGGTCGTGCCCCGCCCGGACCAGCGCCGACAGCAGCGTGCCGCCCATGACGCCGGCCCCCATGATGGTCACGCTCTCCATACTGGGTGCTCCTCGCCCCTCGTCATCGGTGGTGCGTCAGCCCCGGGTGGCCAGGGCGCGCAGGAAGAATCGCAGGTTGGACGGTCGTTCCGCCATCCGGCGCATCAGGTAGCCGTACCATTCCTCGCCGTAGGGGATGTAGACGCGGACCCGCTCGCCCCGCTCCGCCAACCGGACCTGTTCGTCGGGGCGGATCCCGAGCAGCATCTGGTACTCGTAACTACCCGGCCGCCGACCGTGCCGGTCGGCGAGCACCCCGGCGATCTCGACGAGCCGTGGGTCGTGGCTGGCCACCATCGGGTAGCCCTCGCCGGCCATCAGGATCTTCAGACACCGCACGTAGGCCTTGTCGACCTCCGCCTTGTCCTGGTAGGCCACCGACTCCGGCTCGCGGTAGGTGCCCTTGCAGAGCCGCACCCGGCTGCCCTCCCCCGCCAGGTCCCGGCAGTCCGCCTCCGTGCGGTACAGGTAGGACTGCAGCACCGCCCCCACCCACGGCCAGTCCTGACGCAGCTCGCGCAGCGTCTCCAGCGTGGCGTCTGTGGTGGTGTGGTCCTCCATGTCGAGGGTCACCGTGGTCCCCACGTTCGCGGCGGCCTGGCAGATCCGGCGGGCGTTGTCCAACGCGATCCGGTCCCCGTCCCGCCCCAGCGCCTGCCCCAGCGCACTCAACTTCAGGCTCACCTCGACCCGGCCGTCGGACGTGGCGCCGGCCTCGGCGAGCGCGGTCAGCAGCTCCAGGTAGGCGTCCCGGGTGTGCGCCGCCATCTCCGGGTCCAGGGTGTCCTCACCCAGGTAGTCGATGGTCGCCAGCCGGTTCGTGGCGGCCAGCTCCCCCGCGACCGCCACCGCGTTGGCGGTGCTCTCCCCTGCCACGAAACGCTGCACCACCGATCGGCTGACCGGCGCCTTCTCGATGGTGTCCCGCATCGTCGTGCTGCGGGACATCGCCAAGAGGCTCTGTCGCATCAACGTGGCCGGATCAAGCTGTGCCGGGTCCATCGGGCCTCCTCGTCCGCCCTCGGGTCATCGGCGCCGGCGCGGCACCGGCGGCTCTCCCCAGGCTAGTGCCTGCCCACCCCCACCCCCGACCAGACGTCCCACCTGGCGGCCCCAGCCCCCGTCCAGACGCGTGAGCGGGCGGCCCCAGCACCCGTCCAGACGTGTGAGCTGGCGGTGATTCGCCCCCACCGGACGTCTCGCCTGGCGATCCCGGGCGAGGGTCTCGAGCCGCGTAGGCAGGTCGCATGAAGCTCCCGGGTGGTCCGCGTGTGAGCAACCAGCGCCGTACAGGGTGGTGCGGTCAGGTGTGCGCACTCTTGGGGCAGTTCTGGGGGATGCCAAGGCCAACGCGACCATCGGCCGCGCGCCTTCCGGTGAGGGCGCACATCGCAGGGACACTTCACGCGTTCGGTGGCAGCCAGACACCGCCAGCTCATGCGTCTGGTCAGGGTCGGAACCCGCCAGCTCACGCGTCTGGTGGGGGTGGGAGGCCGCCCGCTCGCACGTCTGGTGGGGGTGGGAGACCGCCCGCTCACGCGTCTGGTGGGGGTCTGGGGCCGCCAGCTCGCGCGTCCGGTCGGTTAAGGCGGCGGGAGGACCGAGGTGACGGCGCGGGTGAGCAGGTCGACGATCTCGGTGACCTCCTCGGACGTCACGACGAGGGGTGGGCCGAGGAGGACGAGGTCGCCGCGGGAGCCGTCGGCGCAGCCGGTGGAGGAGTACACCAGCAGCCCCAGCTCGCGGGCGGCGGCGACGACCCGCTCGGTGACCCGCAGCGACCGGTCGAAGGGCTCGCGGGACTCCCGGTCCGCGACGAACTCGACGCCCACGAGCAGGCCCCGGCCGCGGACGTCCCCGACGTTCGGGTGCGCCCCGAGGGACCGCACGATCTCGGCCGCCAATTGCGCGCCACGATCCGCCGAGGCCTCCACGAGTCGCTCCTCGCGCAGCCGGCGGAGCACGGCCAGACCGGTGGCGGCACCGACCTGGTGGTGGGAGTGGGTGAAGCCGTGCACGAACCCGGCGGTCGAGATCGCCTCGTGGACCGGCCCGCTGGCCACCGCCAGGCCCAAAGGCCAGTAGCCCGACGACGCGCCCTTGCCCGCCGTCAGCAGGTCGGGACGCAGCCCCCAGTGGTCGCTGCCGAACCAGGCACCGGTCCGTCCGAAGCCGGTCATCACCTCGTCGGCGATGACGAGCACGCCGTGCCGGCGGCAGACCTCGGCCACGGCGGGCCAGTAGTCGTCCGGCGGCACGCACGCGCCCAGCGCCGCGCCCGCAACCGGCTCGGCGATGAACGCCGCCACCTGCCCGGGCCCCACGCTGGTGATCAGCTCCTCCAACGCCTCGGCCTGGCGCGCCCCGCACCCCACGGGGTGGCTGTCCGGGAAGGGGCAGCGGTACTCGTAGGGCGTGCTCGTATGCCGGGCGTGCCCCAGCCACGGCTCGTAGGGCCGGCGCAGCGACGGTCGACCGGAGACGTCCAGCGCCCCACGGGAGTTGCCGTGGTAGGCGCCGACCCGCCCGATCACCACCGACCGGTCCTCCCCCCGGGCGAGGTGGTAGGCGCGGGCCATCTTCAGGGCCGTCTCGACCGCCTCGCTGCCCCCGGAGACCGGGTAGACCCGCGGGTCGTCGACCGGGAGGACCTCGGCCAGTTCCAGGGCGTAGGTCTCCAGCACCTCGGAGGTGAAGACCGACCCGTGGGCATAGGCGACGGCGCCGGCCTGCTCGGCCATCGCCGCGACCACCTCGCCCCGGCCGTGACCGACCCCGACCACGATCGCGCCGCCCGCGGCATCGAGGTAGCGTCGACCCTCCTCGTCGAACATCTGCACGCCGCGTGCGTGGCTGACCCGG
Organism: Ornithinicoccus hortensis; assembly: GCF_006716185.1. Lineage (NCBI taxonomy): Bacteria > Bacillati > Actinomycetota > Actinomycetes > Micrococcales > Intrasporangiaceae > Ornithinicoccus > Ornithinicoccus hortensis. The sequence continues at coordinate 3,586,711 of NZ_VFOP01000001.1, forward strand.
GGCGGACCGGCGGCGGTGGCCCGGGAGAAGACGTGCCCGCTCACCGGTTACCCACCGCCATCACCGGGTCCTCACTCCAGCACCCGCACGCGCCCCCGCCGCTCAGCGCCGGCTCACCGTGCGACGACCTCGACCACGGCCTCGGCGAGGATCCGCAGCCCGGTCTCGACCTCGGACCGGTCGATCACCAGGGGCGGGGCCATCCGGACGACGTTCTCACCGGCCTCCAGGACGAGCAGACCACGCTCGAAGGCCGCCATCTGCACCGCCTCGGCGATCTCGCCGCTGGGGAACTCGATGCCGATCATCAGGCCCACGCCGCGCACGTCGACCAGCGTGTCCGGGTGCTGCGCCTGCAGCGCGCGCAGGCCCTCGAGCAGCGCGTTGCCCTGCTCCGTGGCGTTCTCCAGCAGGCCCTCCTCGCGGATCACCTGCAGCGTGGCCAGGCCGGCCGCGCAGGGCACCGGGCTGCCGCCATACGTCGAGCCGTGCGCCCCGACGCCCCAGCTCTCCATGATCGAGGCCCGCGCGATGAACGCCCCGAGCGGCAGGCCGGAGGCGAGCCCCTTGGCGCTGAGCAGGATGTCCGGCTCGACCCCGGTGTGCTCGATGGCCCACATCTTCCCGGTGCGCCCCGCCCCGGACTGCACCTCGTCGGCGACCAGCAGGATGCCGTAGCGGTCGCACAGCTCGCGCAGGTCGGCCATCCACCCGTCGGCGGGCACGATGTAGCCACCCTCCCCCTGGATCGGCTCGACGAAGATCGCCGCCACCTCCGAGGGGTCGACGTCGTAGCGGAACAGGGTGTTCTCCAGGTAGTCGATCGTCCCGGTGTCGCGCCCGCCCTCCGCGGCGATCCGCGGGTCGGCGAACGGCACGTGGTGCACGCCGGGCAGCAGGGGGCCGAACCCCTTGTGGTACTTCGCCTTCGAGGCGGTCAGGCTCAGCGCTCCGTAGGTCCGGCCGTGGAACGCGCCGTTGAAACTGATCACGTACGGCCGCCCGGTCGCGTAGCGCGACAGCTTGAGCGCACCCTCGACGGCCTCGGCGCCGGAGTTGGTCAGGAAGACCCGCACCGGGTCGCTCATCGGCGCGACGTCGGCCAGCGCTTGGCACATCTGCGAGTAGATCGGCAGGAAGAAGTCGCTCGCGGAGTAGTGCAGCAGGTCGGCCGCCTGCTCCTGCACCGCCCGCACGACGGTGGGGTGCGCGTGCCCGGTCGAGTTCACCGCGATCCCGGCGTTGAAGTCGAGGAACAGGTTGCCGTCGACGTCCTCGAGCGTCGAGCGCCACCCGCGACGCGGCGCCAGCGGGTAGGCGCGCGGCAGGGAGGGGCTGGTCACGGCACCGTCCGCGGACAGCACCTCCTGGGCCGCCGGGCCGGGCAGCGCGGTCCGCACGTCGGGCACCGGCCGCTGCGGGTCGAACCACTCGGGTTGCTGCTCGCCGGTGCCGGTGAGTTCGGCGCGGACGTCTGTCGTGGTCATCGGGACCACCTCTCTGTGCCGGTCAGGCACGCTCTGCAGGACGGGGTATGCCGTGGGGCGGGGGCACCGCCCCACGGCGGGGGCATGTCGTAGGTCGGGTCGGACGCGCCCGGTCAGGACACGACGCTCTGGGACTGTTCGCGCAGGTAGAGACCGAGGTAATACAGGCCGCCACCGGCCTTGCCGGAGCTGCCCGAACCCTTCCAGCCGCCGAACGGTTGGACCCCGGGCCAGGCGCCGGTGGTGGCACCGGCGGGCCGGTTCACGTAGACGACCCCGGCGTGGATGGTGTCCAGGAACCAGTCGATCTCCGCGTCGTCCCCGGAGAAGAAGCCGGCGGTCAGGCCGAGCGGGGTCTCGTTGGCGCGGGCCATCGCCTCGTCCAGGGAGTCCACCGCGGTGACCGCGACGAACGGGACGAACAGCTCCTCGGCGAACAGCCAGTCGTCCGAGCGCAGGTTGCCCACGACCGTGGCCTGGACGTAGTGTCCGGGGAACCCGTCGGTGCCCTGGAGGACCTCGCCACCGGCGACGACCCGTCCGGACTCCCGGGCGTGGTTCACCGCCTTCTCGAACCGGGCGACGGCGTCGGCGTCGATCACCGGGCCCATGAAGGTGTCCCGCTCCAGCGGGTCGGCCGGGGTGACCTCCTCGGCCTTGGCGGCCAGCTTCGCGAGGAACTCGTCGTGCACCGAGGCGTCGACGTAGACCCGGGAGCAGGCCGAGCACTTCTGCCCGGAGAAGCCGAACGCGGACCGGGCGACACCCTGGGCGGCCTTGTCCAGGTCGGCCGAGGCGGCCACGATCGTCGGGTTCTTGCCGCCCATCTCGGCCACGACCGGTTTGGGGTACCCCGCGGCGGTGGAGTCGCGAAGGATGGACATGCCGACCGCGTAGGAGCCGGTGAAGGTGATGCCGTCGACCTCCCGGTGGCCGACGACGGCCTTGCCGACCTCGTCGCCGCCGGGCAGGAACTGCACCGCACCCTCGGGGACCCCCGCCTTGAGCAGGATCTGGTAGATGCGCCAGGCGGTGTGGCTGCCCTGGACGCTGGGCTTGAGCACCACCGTGTTGCCGGTCAGCAGCGCGGCCGCGGCCGGCCCTGCGGCGAGGGCGGCGGGGAAGTTGAACGGGGCAATGACCGCCCAGACTCCGTGCGGCTTGAGCACGCTGCGGGTCTTCTCGGCCGCGGTGAGGCTGTCCATCGGGCGGTCGTAGCCCTCGTTGGCCTCCATCTGGTCGGCGTAGTAGCGGAAGAAGACGGCGGCCTCCTCGACGTCGCCGAGCGCCTCCAGCCGGTTCTTGCCCACCTCCATCGTCACCAGGGCGGCCAGCTCGTTGGAGTACTCGGAGATCAGGTCACCGACCTTGCGGATCACCGCCATCCGGTCCTGCCAGCTACGGCCGGCCCACTCCGGCGCGGCCGCGCGGGCATCCTCCATCGCCTTCTCGATGGCCGCCGGCGACGCGGCCCGGACCCGGGCGATGACGACCGCCGGGTCGGCGGGGCTGGTCACCTCGACGGGGTCGCCGGGACTGTCGTCGCCCGGTGCCGCGATCTCGGCGCCCAACCAGCCGCGCGCCGTCTCGATGCCGGCCTCGTAGGCCACGTGCATGTCCTCGTTGTCTGCGGTCAGGGTCGCGTACGTCACGCGGAACTTCTCAGCCACCGTTGGCTTCCTCTCATCAGCGGGGACCCGCGAACTGCAAAATCGCCGGTCAGACGCCTCTTTGACCGATAATCTTCCTGTCGAACTGCGTCCACACAGAACTCTATCCCGTCCGAGGCGCCATTTCGATGTCTCAGGGGGTACGTCGGCGGAGCGTCAACGAGCCGAGCGCCAGCGCGACGACCCCGAAGGCGGCCAGCACCAGCAGGTCGACCGCGACGTCGGGCAGCGGATCGGGTTGGCGGGCGACGGCCAGCATGGCGTCCACCGCGTAGGACAGCGGCAGCACGTCGGAGAGCCACTCCAGCACGCGGGGCAGCTGCTCGCGGGGCACGATCAGCCCACAGAGCAGGAACTGGGGCAGCACGAACGCCGGCATGAACTGCACCGCCTGGAACTCGGTCCGGGCGAAGGCGCTGGCGAACAGCCCCAGGGCGGTGCCGACGACCGCGCCGGCCACCGCCACGACCACCAGCAGCCAGACCGGTCCCCGGACCTCCAACCCGCACACCCAGACGGAGAACCCGGTCGCGATGAGTCCCTGCACGACGGCCAGCGACCCGAAGGCGAGGGCGTAGCCCAGCAGGAAGTCACCCCGCCCCAGCGGCGTGGACAGCAGCCGCTCCAGGGTCCCTCCGGTCCGCTCCCGCAGCGTCGCCACGCTGGTCACGATGAACATCACGACGAACGGGAAGATGCCCAGCACCGGGGCCCCGATGAGGTCGAACAGCCCGGTGTCCTGGGCGATCCAGGCGAGCAGCCCGATCAGCACGCAGGGCACGACCAGGAGCAGCGCGAGGGTGCGGTGGTCGGCGCGCAGCTGGGCCAGGACCCGCCGGGTGGTGGCCAGCGTCAGGGCCGGGTTCATCGCCGCCCCCCGCGCTCGATGAGGGCCAGGAAGGCTCCCTCGGCATCGGCCGCCCCGGTCGCCTCCAGCAGGTCCGGCAGGGGGGCGTCGGCCAGCACCGCGCCGTCGCGGAGCAGGACGAGCCGGTCGCACCGGGTCGCCTCGTCCATCACGTGGCTGGACACCAGCAGCGTGGTCCCCCGGTCGGCCAGCTCGTGGAACAGGTCCCACAGGTCGCGGCGCAGCACGGGGTCCAGCCCGACGGTGGGTTCGTCCAGGACGAGCAGCTCGGGGTCGCCCACGAGCGCCATCGCCAGGGAGACCCGGGAGGCCTGGCCGCCGGAGAGCCGCGCGACCTCCCGGTCGGCGTGGTCCCCGAGGTCCACCCGGTCGATGGCCCGGTCCACGGCGCCGCAGGGCGCCCGGAGGATCTGGGCGAAGTAGTCCAGGTTGTCGCGCACCGTCAGGTCGCGGTACACGCTCGGCGTCTGGGTCACGTAGCCGACCCGGTGGCGCAGGCCCGCGGAGCCCGCCGGCTGTCCCAGCACGGTCACCTCGCCGGCGGCGACCACCTGCACCCCGACGACCGTGCGCAGCAGCGTGCTCTTGCCGCTGCCGCTGGGCCCGAGCAGCCCGACCACCTGGCCGGCCGGCACGGTGAGCGCCTCGATGTCCACGACGCACCGCCCGCCGCGCTCGACCCGCAGGCCCCGCACGCCGAGCGCGGGATCGGGAGCCAGGCGGGGAGGCGCCATACGAGGAAATCTACTCCGGTATCGGCGTCCGCGCCCGGTCCTGGCCAAGGTGCTCCCGGGTGAAGGCGAGCGCCTCGGCCAGGTCGAGTTCGCGTCGTTCCGGATCGAGCTTGCGGGTGCCCACCTCGATGGTGACCGCCCCGGCATACTCCTGGTCCAACAGCCACCGGAGCAGCTCGGCGCACGGCTGGTCCCCGCGGCCGGGGACCAGGTGCTCGTCCTTGAAGGAGCCGAGGCTGTCGGCCAGGTGGATGTGGGAGACCCGCGCCCCCAGCTTCTCGGCCAGGTCCACGGCGTCGACCTGCCCGGTGGCGGCGTGGGAGACGTCCAGGGTCACGTGCGCGTAGTCCTGGTCGAGCGGGTCCCAGTGCGGCAGGTAGGCCTGCATCTCGGAGGTGGCGGCCCGCCAGGGGAACATGTTCTCGACCGCGATCTTGATGCCGTCCAGGTCCTGCTCCCGCCGGGACACCCCCTCGACGAAGCCCGAGGCGTACTCCCGCTGCCAGCGGAACGGTGGGTGCACGACGACGGTGTCCGCGCCGACGTCGGCGGCCAGCTGCAGCGAGCGGTCGATCTTGCCCCACGGCTGCCAGCCCCAGATCCGCTGGCTGAGCAGCAGGGTGGGGGCGTGGATCGCGCCCACCGGCAGGCCGTGCAGGTCCGAGAGGGCCCGCAGCGCCCCGGCCTCCTGGGTCACCGGGTCGGTCCAGACCATCACCTCGACGCCGTCGTAGCCGAGACGTTCGGCCAGGTCGAAGGCGTAGGCGCAGTTCTCCGGGTAGACCGAGGCGGTGGACAGCAGGACCGGCAGCGTCATTGCGACATCCAGTCCAATCGCCGCAGGATGACGCCCTCGCGCAGCGCCCACGGGCAGATCTCCAGCTCCTCGATGTCGAACAGCTCCATCACCGACTCGACCACGATCGCCCCGGCCAGCACCTGCGGTGCGCGGGCCTCGGACACGCCGGGCAGGGCGCTGCGCTCCGCGGCGGTCATCGCCGCGAGTTCGGGCACCCGGGCGGTCAGGTCGGCCCGGGCGAGGGTGCGCCGCACGTACGGCCCCTCCCCGCTCGGGGCGGCGCCACAGACCCGGCCCAGGGCGCGGATCGTCTTGCTGGAGCCGACCACCCGGTCCGGGACCCCGACCTTCTTGATGTCGCGGCGCACGTCGGCGATTTCCGCCCGGACGTTCTTGCGCAGCTCCTTGAGCTGGCCCGGGGTCGGCGGGTCGCCGTCCAGCTCGCGGGTCAGCCGTCCTGCCCCCAACGGCAGGCTGACCGCGACGTCGGCGTCCTCGTCGATGCCGGCGGCCAGTTCCAGCGATCCGCCGCCGATGTCGACCAGCAGCAACCGGCCGGAGGACCAGCCGAACCAGCGGCGGGCCGCCAGGAAGGTCAACCGGGACTCGTCCTCCCCGGCGAGCACCTGCAGGCCCACGCCGGAGGCCGCCTCGACCTGGGCGAGCACCTCGTCGGTGTTGCCGGCGTCCCGGATCGCGCTGGTGGCAAAGCCCATCAGCTCGGACACGCCCCGGCTCTCCGCCACCTCGGTGCACTCCTGCACGAAGTCCGTCAGCATCTGCGCGCCGGCCGCCGAGATGTCGCCGTCGGGGGTGAGGTGCTCGGCCAGCCGCAGGACCACCTTGTGCGAGTAGTCCGGGAGTGGGTGCGCCCCCGAGTAGGCGTCGACCACCAACAGGTGCACGGTATTGGATCCGACGTCGATCACACCCAGGCGCATGTTCTGCAGGTTAGTCCCCCCGGGGCCGGGTTGCCGCACCCGCGGTCCCGTCCGGGTCCGGCCGGGGAGCGTCGGGCGGGGCATCCGGCACGGCCTCGGCGGGGGTGGGCACGAGCGTATGGGGTGCCGTCACGTGGGCGGGTCGGCCCCGTCCTCCGCCGTAGGAGATCTGCCGCACCGGTGGCCGGTTGACGAGGTCGGCCAGGAACACCTTCCGGGCCGCCAGGATGAGCGCCCCCGCGGCCACGAAGAGCACCCCGGCGATGCCCCAGGCGGCCTGGTAGCCCACCCACCCGACGACGGCCCCGAACAGGGCGGGCCCGGTGGCGCCGCCGATGAAGGCCCCACCCTGCACCATGCCCGACGCGGCCCCCGGCGCGTCGCGCCCGACCCGGACGACGGCATACAGCAGCAGACCCGGCCAGGACCACCCGAGCGCGAAGGCGACGAAGCCGGCGAGGACCACCGTGGCGGGCGACTCGATCGCGAGCACCCCCAGGGCCAGTCCCCCGATGACCATCTGCAGCGCCACGCCCGGCAGGTTCCGTCCGTGCCGCCCGTCGGCGCGGTGGCCGAGCAGCACCCGCAGGACGAGGTTCGCCCCGCTGCCCACGGCCATCAGCACCCCGGCCTCGCTCGGGGTGAGCCCGACGTGGAACCCCCAGGAGGCCAGGAACGAGCCGAGGGAGTTCGCCGCCGCGCTGGCCAGGGTGATCGCCAGCAGGGTGATGACCAGGGCGCGCATCGGTGGCCGGTCCCGTTCCGCCCCGGCGGCCACGGGCCCTTCCACGGTGCGCGGCAGCCGGAGGCCGGAGAGCAGCACCAGGAGCCCGCCGACCCCGGTGGCGGCGAAGGTCCACCGCCACCAGCCGAAGGCGCCGAGCGTGGGCACCGCCAGGCCGGCCAGCATGATCGAGATCGGGATGGCGGACTGCTTGATCCCGAAGCCGAGCCCGCGGCGGTGGGCCGGGATCACCCGGGCCATCGTCAGGTTGGCGGTCACCTGGCAGGCCGCGTTGGCCATCCCGAGGAGGACCAGCAGCCCGAGCAGGACCACCCACGAGTGCGCCAGGAGAGCCACCCCGAGGCCGCCGACCGCGGCGATCGCCCCCGCCAAGATGGTGCTGCGGCGCCGCCCCATCCGGTCGGTGAGCCCGCCCCCGAGCAGCGCCGCGAGAGCTGCCGAGCCGAAGAAGACGCTCACCGCGATCCCGAACCGGACCTCGTCGAAGCCCAGCTCCTCCCGGACGAAGACCGACTGGGAGCTGAGCAGGAAGACCGGCAGCGTGCCCAGCGTGGTCATCAGGCTGGCCCCCACGACCGTTCCGGTGAACGGTGGGAGGTGGGGTCGCGGCATACCACGACTGTAGGGCCGCGTCCCGGACCGGCCGGAGGCAGACCCACCTAGAGTGGTCCCCATGGGCAGCACCGGGCCGGGAGCCACTTTCGTGACGACGCCCCTGGAGACCCCGCTGGACACGGCGCGCACCTGGGTGGAGTTCACCGACCCGGCCGAGCCCGCGCAGCGGCTGCGCTGCGACCTCACCTGGCTGACCTCCTCCTGGCACTGCATCTTCGGCCAGGGCTGCCCGGGGATATACGCCGACCGACCGGACGACGGGTGTTGCACCCTCGGCGCGCACTTCACCGACGCCGACGACGTCGCCCGCGTCGCCGCGGTCGCCGCCGACCTCGGCCCGGACGAGTGGCAGTTCCACGGCCTGCCCGAGGGGTGGCGGGACCTGGACGAGGACGGCTCCACGGTCACCACGCGGGTGGTGGACGGCGGTTGCGTGTTCCTGAACCGCCCCGGCTTCCCCGCCGGTGCCGGGTGCGCCCTGCACCAGCACGCCGTCGCCACGGGGGTGCCGCCGCTGACCACCAAGCCCGACGTCTGCTGGCAGCTGCCGGTGCGGCGGTCCTACCGCACGGTCGAGCTGCCTGACGAGACGTCCTACCTGGAGATCACGATCACCGAGTACGACCGCCGTGGCTGGGGCCCGGGTGGTCACGACCTGGACTGGTACTGCACCGGCAACCCGCAGGCCCACACGGCCGCCGAGCCGGTCTTCCTGAGCCTGCGCGACGAGCTGGTCGAGCTGGTCGGGCCGCAGGCGTATGCCGAGCTGGCCGCCCACTGCGAGGCGCACCTGGGCGCCGTGGGCCCGGCGCGCAGCACCGGCCCGGCGGACGCCCCGGGCGCCGTGGGCCCCGCCGGCCGGCGCCAGCTCCCGCTCCTGGTCCACCCCGCCACCGTCCGCGCCCGGGGCGCTGGCGCCAGCGGTGTCGGTGACGGCACCTAGGTTGGTCCCGTGGCTACCAAGACCTCGCGCACCCCGACCCTGCGCTGCACCGAGTGCGGCTGGACGACGATCAAGTGGGTCGGTCGGTGCGGCGAGTGCCAGGCCTGGGGGACCGTCGCCGAGGTCGGTCAGGCCCCGGCCCGCACCGCCTCGGTGGTGCCCGAGCGCCCCGCCGTCCCGATCGCCTCGGTCGACCTGACCCTGGCCCGGGCGGCCTCCACCGGGGTCGGCGAGTTCGACCGCGTGCTGGGCGGGGGTCTTGTGCCCGGCGCGGTCGTGCTGATGGCCGGCGAGCCCGGCATCGGCAAGTCGACCCTGGCGCTCGACGTCGCGGCCCGGGCCGCCCGCGAGGGGCGCACCGTGCTGTACGTCTCGGGAGAGGAGTCGGCGGCCCAGGTGCGGCTGCGCGCGGAGCGGATCGGCGCGGTGGCCGACACCCTCTACCTGGCCTCCGAGACCGACCTCGGCGCGGTGCTCGGCCACCTGGAGAAGCTGCGGCCCTCCCTGGTGGTCGTCGACTCCGTGCAGACCGTGGCCAGCGTCGACGTCGAGGGTGCCGCGGGCAACGTCAGCCAGGTCCGCGAGGTCGCCTCGGCGCTGATCCAGGCGGCCAAGCGCACCGACACCGCGGCCGTGCTGATCGGCCACGTGACCAAGGACGGTGCCATCGCCGGGCCCCGGGTGCTGGAGCACCTGGTCGACGTCGTGGTGCAGTTCGAGGGCGAGCGCCACTCCCGCCTCCGGCTCGTCCGCGCGGTGAAGAACCGGTTCGGCCCCACCGACGAGGTCGGCTGCTTCGACATGGGCGACTCCGGCATCGTCGGCCTGCCCGACCCGTCCGGCCTGTTCCTGACCAACCGGGACCGCGCCGTCCCCGGCACCTGCGTCACCGTCACCCTGGAGGGACGCCGCCCGCTGGTCGCCGAGGTGCAGGCGCTGGTCACCGAGGCCCACGGCAACCCCCGGCGCACCACGAGCGGGCTGGACAGCTCCCGGCTGGCCATGGTGCTCGCCGTGCTGACCCGCCGGGCGGACGTCTTCCTCGGCAACCACGACTGCTACGCCTCGACCGTCGGCGGGGTCCGCCTCGGTGAACCGTCCGCCGACCTCGCCGTCGCCCTCGCGGTCGCCGGGGCCCGCTTCGACCGGGCCCTGCCCCAGGGCACCATCGCGGTCGGCGAGGTGGGCCTGGCCGGCGACCTGCGCCCGGTCACCGGGCTGCCCCGGCGGCTTGCGGAGGCGGCCCGGATCGGGTTCCACCGCGCGGTCGTGCCCGCCGGCTCGCTCACCGAGGGGCGGCCGCCGTCGTCGATGACGGTCTTCGAGGCCAGCACCCTGGCCGAGGCCGTGCTGGGGGCGCACGCGGGCTGAACGACCCGCCGGTCGCCCACCGTCCACGCCGCCCGGGCGGCTCGCCCCAGGGGCCGACTCGCGCCCGTCGTCGCCTTGGTCTCATTCGGGTCACAACCCCCGCGGACCCGGCGCGTCGAGCACCTGCCCTCGTTAGAATCTCCAGCGTCTGACCACGACCTCGATGCACCCCAGGACGGAGCCCTCGGTGGACCGCCGCGACGAAGACCTCTTGCGCACCACGCTGGCCGCGGTGGCCCCCGGCACCGAACTGCGCGACGGCCTGGAGCGCATCCTGCGTGGCCGGACCGGGGCGCTGATCGTGCTCGGCTACGACCGCACCATGGAGTCGCTGTGCACCGGCGGGTTCGAGCTGGGCGTCGAGTTCTCCAGCACCGGCCTGCGCGAGCTGGCCAAGATGGACGGCGCGATCGTGCTGGACCGGGACGGGACCAAGATCATGCGGGCGGCCACCCAGCTGGTGCCCGACCCCACCATCGAGACCCGGGAGAGCGGCACCCGGCACCGCACCGCCGAGCGGGTGGCCAAGCAGACCGGGCACCCCGTGGTGTCGGTCAGCCAGTCGATGGCCATCGTGGCCGTCTACGTCGGCAACCTGCGGCACGTCCTGGAGGACTCCAGCCAGATCCTGTCCCGGGCCAACCAGGCGCTGCAGACGCTGGAGCGCTACAAGTCCCGCCTCGACGAGGTGAGCGGCACGTTGTCCGCCCTGGAGATCGAGGACCTGGTCACGATCCGGGACGTCACCGCGGTGCTGCAACGCCTGGAGATGGTGCGCCGGATCAGCGACGAGATCGAGCAGTACGCCCTCGAGCTCGGGACCGACGGCCGGTTGATGAGCCTGCAGCTGGAGGAGCTCACCGGGGGGCTCGGCAACGACCGCGAGCTCGTGGTCCGGGACTACATCGACTCGGCCAAGCACCCCCGCTCGGTCGAGTCGGTGCTGGACTGCCTGTCCAAGCTGTCCTCGACGGACCTGCTCGACCTCACCTCGGTCGCCCGCTGCCTGGGCTTCGTCGTGGTCGGCGACGCCCTGGACTCCTCGGTCGTCCCCCGCGGGTTCCGCCTGCTGTCCCGGATCCCGCGGCTGCCCGGGGTCATCGTGGACCGGCTCATCGAGGAGTTCGGCTCGCTGCAGGACCTGCTGTCCGCGGGCGTGGAGGAGCTGCAGGTCGTCGACGGGGTCGGGGACAGCCGGGCCCGCGCGGTCCGGGAGGGGCTGTCCCGCCTGGCCGAGTCCAGCATCCTCGAGCGCTACGTCTGAGCCACCCCGCCGCCGTGCCCTCCGCAGTCCCCCCGCGCCCACCCGCGCCCCCGGCACCCGCCGAGCTGCACGCCCGGGTGCTGCCCTGGTATGCCGAGCACGCCCGGACCCTGCCGTGGCGCGACCCCGACTGCTCCCCCTGGGGCGTGCTGGTCTCGGAGGTGATGCTGCAGCAGACGCCGGTCGCCCGGGTCGAACAGGTCTGGCGGGAGTGGTTACGCCGCTGGCCGACGCCGCCCGACCTGGCGGCCGAACCCGCCGGGGAGGCGGTCCGTGCCTGGGGCCGGCTCGGCTACCCCCGCCGGGCGCTGCGGCTGCACGCCGCGGCCACCGCCATCACCGAACGCTTCGACGGGCAGGTGCCTGCCACCCCCGAGGAACTGCGCAGCCTGCCAGGTGTCGGTGAGTACACCGCGGCCGCCGTCGGGGCCTTTGCGTTCGGGGTGCGCGCGGTGGTGCTGGACACCAACGTCCGCCGGGTGCTGGCCAGGGCCTGCGGCGGGACCGGCCAGGGAGCACCGTCGCTCACGGCGGCAGAGCGCCGGCTGGCCGAGGGCGTGCTGCCCCACGACCCGGCGACGTCCGCCACCTGGAACGTCGCGGTGATGGAGCTGGGGGCGCTGGTGTGCACCGCCCGCAACCCCCGCTGCGCCGACTGTCCCCTCGCCCCTGTCTGTCGGTGGGCCCTGGCGGGCCATCCGGCATACGACGGCCCGGTGCGCGCCCCGCAACGGTGGCAGGGCACCGACCGGCAGTGCCGGGGGCTCCTGGTCGACCGGGTGCGGTCCGGGACGGGCCCGGTCCCTGCGGCGGACCTGGCACCGGTCTGGCCGGACGCCGCGCAGCGGGACCGGTGCCTGGCCAGCCTGCTGGAGGACGGCCTGCTCGAGCAGGTGCCTGGCGGCTACGCCTTCCCGGCCTGACTCCTGGCCCATCCCCCCTACCCCGACCGGACGTGCCGTCTGGCGGTCTGTACCCCTGACCGAACGCGTGGTCTGGCGGTCTGTACCCCTGACCGAACGCGTGGTCTGGCGGTCTGTACCCCTGACCGAACGCGTGGTCTGGCGATCTCCACCCGAGGCTGACCCCTGTCTCGCCCCCGACATGCCCGGCCCACTCCCCGCCCGTACCGCCCCCGGACACGGGACCGCGCCCCGGGATGGCTTCCCGGGGCGCGGTCTCGATGGGGGTTGGGGTTAGGTCACCCGACGGTCACTCCAGGGTGGCCAACTCCTCGGCCACCTCGGTGGAGACCGCCGTCGTCCCACCGAGCACGTAGACCGTGCCCGGCTTGAGCCGCTCGAGCTCGGCCCAGGTGGAGTCCGGGATCTCGGTCGGCTTGGTCAGCAGCACCGGAGCTTCGACCAGACCGGCGCGAGCCGCTCCGGCCAGGGCGTCCGGCCAGTTCTGACCCGAGGCCACGAAGACATTGGCGTTCGTCTCGTAGTCCGCCGAGATCTGCACCGCGGTCTCGTACCGGGTGTCGCCGCGCAGCCGCTCGACCGCACCGAACTCACCCAGCGCCTCGACCACGTCCTCGGACACGGCCTCGGTGCCACCGAGCACCTTGATGTCGGTCGGGTTCAACCGGTTCAGCTCCGTCTCGGTCGCGAACGGCACCTCGTCCGGGCGGACCAGCAGGACCGGCCCGTCCAGGGCACCGGCGCGGGCCGCGCCGGCCAGCGCGTCCGGGTAGTTGCGCCCCGTGGCGACGTACACGACGTCGGCCGAGTCGAACTCCTGGGCGATCGCCGCAGCGGTCTCGTACCGGTCAGAGCCGCGCAGGCGGCTGATGTCGGCGTCCGGCAGGTGGTCGCCGATCGCCTCGAGTACGTCGTTCGAGACGGCGCTCG